>CAMAUX010000005.1 GCA_945861435.1 Chthoniobacter flavus
TCCAGACCCGCCCGGCCCAACTTCACAAAGCGCGCACGCCACCGCGAAGCTTTCTGCCGACTGATCCCGAGCGCCGCCGCGATCTGTTCGTGGTTATTGCCCTCGGCTGAGAGCAAAACAACCCGGCACCGCTCCGCCAGACGCTTGGGGGCAATGGCACTGGAAGCGTGCTTGCGCAGCCACTGCAGATCTTCGACCGAAGGTTCAGGGGATTGTGCAATGCGCACCCTTCCACTCTCGTTGCTCCGCTCCCCCGAGACAAGAACACCGTTACATTAATAACGACGCACTATACTAGGCTGTCCAGAGAAAGACCATTGCGTGAGATGCTGCGGGCAAGCTGAGAGGTCTGCGGAGTTCGTCTTGCTTGCTCACTGTTCACTCAGCAGCCCCTGGCATGTGCCGCCGCTCCGCGCGCGAAGCGTGTGCGAATCACGGAGGCAAACCTCATGGATCCCGCCTCTTGGTTCCTTGGTGCGCCCTTCCAGCCGCAGTTTCTCACACCAAGACACCAAGGGCACGAAGCTACAAGAAAGGGAGACCATGCCGTCCTGAAGAGCGGCTGCACGGGCAACCATTACGCAAGGTCGAGGCCGCGGATGGATCCTTTACCCGATGAGAACTGGTCAGCCTCAATGCCCAGACGTTGGAGCAGCGAGACGAAGAGTTTGCCGATGGGTTCATTCCGCTCGGCAGGGAAGGCGAGGTGCTGCCCGTGCTTGAACCCACCGCCGGCGAGAAGCATCGGCCAGTTCTGGTTGCTGTGCCCGTTGGCGTTCCCCATGCACGTGCCATAGAGCACGGCGGTACGATCGAGAAGCGGACCGCCCATGTCCGCGGCACTCTGAAGCCCCCCCAGAAACTCTCGGAATGCGTGGAATTGCGCCTCCTCGATTTTCTGAAGCTCTTCGATCATTTCAGGGCGATTGCCATGGTGAGTGAGAGAGTGAGTCTCGTGCGACACCCCGTTGATTTCGGTAAGGACCCCCAGCGGCTGGATAAACAGGCTCACGATGCGGGTGGAATCGGTTTCAAGGGCGAGCTTGATCAGATCGTACATGCTGCGCAGGCGCGTCATGAGCTGAGCCGGATCCTTGTTTTCCTTCGGCTCGATCATGGCGACTTTTGGCTTCTGCTTGTTCTCCCATGCCTCGGTCTGGACAAACTGTTGTTCGAGTTCGCGGATCGAGGTGAAGAACTGGTCGAGCCGGGTTCGATCCATTGCGCTGACGGAATTCTCAAGCCGCGTGGCCCGATCGCGCACCGAGTCGAGCAGGCTTCGACCGGACCGGAGGTCGTTGATGCGGGATGCGATTTCCTTTTCGCTTCCTTGGACGAAGAGTGTGCGGTAGAGCCGAGCCGCGCTTGTCTCCGGCGGGATGAGAGTGCCCGCGCGGTTGAAGGACATACTGCGGTCGCCCGCGTTGCTGGCGGCGAGCACGAGCGACTGAAAACGCGTGTCGTTCCCCACGCGCTCCGCGGCGAATTGATCGACCGAGACCGAATTGCGAAACCCTGCACCCGCGGGATGCGGAGCGCCGGTCAGAAAGCAGAGCTCATTGGCATGGCCCCCATCGACGCCGGGATGAGACAGGCCCGAGAAGACTGTGAAATTATCGCGCTGTGGCTGCAGAATCTTCAGGTAGGGCGACACCTCGTATCCCCGCCCTTCGCCTGCCGGGAAAAACAGGTGCGGCATGATTCCCTGATTTGTCTGGATCGTCACGAGACGCCTCGGTGCCTCTGCATTTGCGCCTCGCAGAAACGCGGGCCTCATGGCCTCGAGCATCGGAAGTGCGAGGGTGACACCGACGCCTCGGAGAAATGTCCGGCGTGAGAGCGCTGCGGGGGAGGCGACAAAGTTCATGGTTATTTCCTCTGAAAGACTTGGTTCATGACGATTTCCCGGAGCAGGGAGCGCAAACCGTAGCCGTTCTCACGACTGCGCTCGAGGATGAGATCGACGGAGGCCCGGTCCGCGTAGCTCACCGGGGCGCCCGTGGCGTAGAGAATCAGCCGCTGCGCGAGGTTGCGCGCGAGAGCCTCCTGATCGGCGAGGAGGATCTGTTTGAAGTCGTGGATATCCTTGAATGGACGCCCATCGGCCACGAGACCGCTCGAATCCACAGGCAGCCCAAGGCGTACATTGTTCAGCACATGCTGCCATTGCTGCACTCCCACTCCTAGGAACTGCGACCGGACCGGATCCCCTCCCTTGCGCTCGGACGGGTCCTCCACCTTTTCGCCAACGAACCGGTACTGATCCCGCCATGCTCCGATGACATCGAAATTCTCGAGCGCAAATCCCGGCGGGTCCATCTTCGCGTGGCAGCCTGCGCACACGGCGGTGTTGCGGTGACTATCCAATTGCGCCCGGATGGTCGTAAGCCCGCGGATGTCGGGGTCCACTGCGGGGATATCGGGCGGCGGGGGCGGTAACGGGCGACCGATGATGCGGTTCATCACCCATGCGCCGCGCAGCACCGGAGACGTCGTCGTGCCGTTTGCGGTGACTTTCAATATCGCCGCTTGGGTCAGCAGGCCGCCGCGGGGGCTGCCCTCCGGCTTGGGCACACGCCGGATCGCGCTGCCCTCCACGCCGTGAATCCCATAATGCTCGGCGAGCCGCTGGTTGATCATGAGAAAGTCTGAATCCACCAAGTGTGAGACGCTCAGATCCTTCACCAGCATCTCGCGGAAAAATGCGCGCGTCTCAGCCACCATCGCGTCGCGCAGATCAGGGCGGAACTCCGGGTAGAGTTTGGTGTCGGGGCTCGTGAAGTCGATTTTGCGAAGCTCCACCCATTGATCGAGGAAGTCTTCGACGAAGCGATCCGACTTTGGATCGCCCAGCATGCGCTGCAGCTGCTTTGCCAGTGTGCCGCCCCCGAGTTGGTTCTTCGACGCGAGCGCGAGCAGCTCTTCGTCGGGCATCGAGCTCCAAAGGAAATACGACAGGCGCGATGCCACGGCGTACGAGTCGATGCGCGTCGAATCCTTCGGGTGCGCCTGCGGCTCCCGGAGATAGAGGAAGTCGGGCGAGCAGAGAGCCGTCCGATAAGCAGTCCGCATCGCCGATTCAAAAAAGTCGCCGCTCGCGATGCGATCACGTGCCAGTTGCACATAGACGGCGACCTCCTCTGGTGGCACGGGACGACGGAAGGCGCGGGGCAGGAAGTCGTTCAAGAGGCGCTCGGCGTCTTCGTTCGGCCGGGGCGCAGCGGCGGTCCAGACCCGCTGCCATTTTTGAAACTCGGCGCCATCCACATGATGCGGTCTTGCACCGGAACGCCTCACGGGCACGGGCGGTTGGCGGGGGTAAGTATCAGGTGGGGATGCATCCCTTTTCGCTGGGAGTTGGGCAATGGGAAGGTTGCCGAACAGCCGCTGATGGCTGGCGGGCGGCCATGAATCGTTGAGCGGACCTTCAATATCCACGAAGTCGACGGCAACCCCAGGGCCTTCGTAATTGAACGGCGTGTTGAAATTCCCCCAGAGATTCGCGGGGTTGAGCTGGAGCTCGTCAGAAGCGTTCAACCAGACCACCAGCTCATGTTCCTTGGGACTTAACGATGGCGCATCGAGATACGCAACCAGACGCCCGCTTGCCGTGAAAGCAAACGACTGCATCCGAGTCGCAGGAAGGATCGCGCCCTTGTTGAAGTCAAAACTCCATAGGGCCATCCGGAGCCGGTAATAGCCCGAGTGATAAGGCGAGAATGTCTCAAACTCAGGAATGTAGGAGGGACGCGCGTGCGTGATGATCCCCAGCGAATCCATCTCCTGCGTGATGGCAGTGCGCTCGTTGAAATCCATGCCTTTGCCTCCACCCGGAGGGCGGATGCGCCCAATGAGTTCCATGTCCGCCTTCCCCTTGGAGATCGGGAAGCTCGACTCACCGAACTGCGCGAGACCGCCGATCCGCCGATTCCGCTGCTTCCAGATCATCGGCTTGTCCTGATGCGCGATCGCGGTATCGAGCACATAATCCGCTGCCTCCACGTACTTGCGCATCTGCACGGCCGACATGTCGAGCGCCGCTGCCGCCTTGTCGAAACCGTCGAAACGCCCGTCTTCGGGCAGCAGGTCCTTCACGAGCAGCCCGGGCAGGGAGAAGAGGTCGCGCATCGTATTCTCGTACTCCGTGCGATTCATCCGCCGCAAAGGCACGCGGCCCTGCTCGCGCTGGCGTTTCCCATCGGCGCGCACAAGCGCCTCGTTCAGTCCCTTGAGCGCGGCCGCACGCTCCGCCGGCGTGGGTGGCTCTTTTTTCGGAGGCGGCATCTCACCCGCGCTCACCCGATCGTGGACTCTGACCCAGCGCGCGAAGGTCTCCGCATTCTCAAAGTCGGGGGCGAGTGTCGTAATATCGAACCCGCCTTTTTTCGTCTCCGCGTCGTGGCATTCGACGCAACGCTTTGCGATCAGTTGCCTCGCAGCGCCCGGCACCTCCTCCGCAGCGTACAGCGTAAAACACCCGCAGAGCGTCAGAAAAACAGACATTCCTGCGCGCATGGGAGGGGAACGGGCGCTGGGTGCGGGCCCGAATTATTCGAACTTCAGCTCGGTCTTCGGCAGCAGGGTCTTGATCTTCGCCTGCACCTCAGAGGAGTAAGGTTTCGGCCGGCTCACGATCCGCAGTGTCTTGAGTTTTGAGAAAGACTTCAGGAGCTCCACCCGCTCGTCGGTCAGTTCGACCCCGCTCATTTCAAGGCTCTCCAACTTCGGCATGCCGGAAAGCTGCTTCAAATCAGCGTCCGAAAGCGCCTTTGCATTTGTGAACGTGATGCGTGTCAGAGACGGGATGGCGCAGACGAGCGGGATGCATTCCGAAGATTCAAATCCCTCGCCGAGCTGCAAATATTCCAGCGGCAGCTTGGCGAGATGCACCAGGGTTTTTGGTGTGGCTTTGTGCGTCCCAATTTCAAGGCCCTTCAGCTTTGTGAGCTTTGCGAGGTGAACCCCGCCTTCGTCGGTGAACTTGGCGTGTGCGAGGCTGATGCTTTCCAGATTCGGGAGATGCTCGCACAACTCCTTCAACCCTGCGTCATCAATCGAACTCCCGCGATGGCTGACTTTCACCAGCTTCGTAAACCCGTCGAATTTCCCGTAGGCCTTCCCCGTGATGGCCGTGCCGACAAACGAGAACGACTCCAAGTTTTTCATGCCCGCAAGCTGCTCCATCCCTGTGTCCGTCAGCTTGCCGTTGTTCGTGAACCGGAGCGACTTCAGGTTCGTGAGCTTCGCCAGATAAGGCATCCACTCATCATTGAATTTTGTGGAGATGACGTTGAGGGACTCCAGGGAGCTGATGTTCCCAAGGTGCTCAAAAAACGCTGCGTCATAGGGATCGGACTCCCGCTTGTCGTGCGGCCCCGTGTTCGGCACGGCGAGATCCACCACTTTCAATCCCTTCCCATCCTCAGTCCGCTCCACCTTGCCTTTCGCGCCCTCCACAATGCGAACGACCGCCTCGGCATGAGGATCAAGCGCAGAAAGAGAGCCTGCAGCAAGCTGCACGACGAAGAGGGAGAGGAGGGTTTTTTTCATGGGAAGTGGGCTCGGTAAGGGGCGGAAGAAACGAGACCACTAGTGAGACTCCGTCCGTCCTACAATCTTAGGTTTGATCCACCTTCTGAGGGAGACCATCCGGAACCGCACACGGCGGGAGGCCTGCTGGATCTCCGCACAGTTCGTGGACCCCTTACTGGCGAAACTAACGAGAATCACGCGGTTACCCGACTCCTTTTGGTGGCAGGGAGTTTGCTTTGCGGGGTTTTGCACCGCTAACATAGTGTCAACGCTACAGATGCAATGAATTATTATCTATATTCCGACAATCAGACAAACGGGCCGTTTTCTCTTGAGCAAATCTCGCAGAAACTCGCCTCAGGACAGATTGGTCCGGAAACACCTTGCTGTGTTGAGGGCGCAACGGAATGGCAGGCGCTCGGTCAACTCATCCCATCCACCCCTCCGGCGCCCGTTCCGCCGACACCCGCTCCCTCCGCCCGGTTCGGCCACCAGAAATACCTCATCCGCAGAAAGTTTTTCAAACTCTTCGGCGAGGCTTTTCACATTTACGGGCCCAATCAGGAGCTCGTTTTTTATTCCAAAATGAAGGCCTTCAAACTGAAGGAAGATATCCGGCTTTATACTGGCGAGGATATGCAGACGGAGGTCCTCACCATCAGCGCACGAGGAATCCTCGATTTCTCCTTAGCCTACGATGTGGTGGACTCGTCCACAGGAGCCAAGGTGGGCGCCCTGAAACGGAAGGGGCTCAAATCCATCATGAAAGATGAGTGGGTGTTCATGGATGCTGATGATCGGGAAATTGGCCTGATTCAGGAGGACAACTGGCTGATGGCCTTGCTGCGCCGTTTCCTCACCAATCTTATCCCCCAGACCTATCAGGGCGAAATTCATGGGACGCGTGTCTGCACCTTCTCGCAGAATTTTAATCCGTTTATCCTGAAGATCACCCTCGACTTCTCGGCGGATACCCAGGGCCTTCTGGACCGCCGTCTCGGGATGGCAGCCGCCGTCCTCCTTTGCGCCATCGAAGGGCGGCAGTCGTGACCGAGGCGGCCATGGATTGAATCAAGCTCACACCAAGGCACGAAGGCACAAAGGAACCTCTCTGATAACCAAGGCTCCGAATTCCTATTACCCTTGGTCCCTTTGTGCCTTTGTCCCTTTGTGTGAGAACCCGCAGTTGAGGCTCGCACTTAGGCCCAAGATCGCGAGCCCGCTTTGGACAAAGACCTGTTCATGCACACCCAGCGCCTGTAAACCCGCTCGAAACCTCCCACCCCAATGATGCGCCACCTCCTCCTCCGCCTCCTCACCTTCTGCTTCGCACTTCCGCTCATGGCCGAAGAGATTCCCGGCACCTTGGTTTTTTCCGACGAGTTCGAGCGCAAAGAGACCCAGTCGGTGAAGGACGAGCCCGGCAATGGATGGAACACGAGCAGTTCCTGGAGCGCCAAAGGGAACAAGCAGGTCGCGCTGATCGACGGGGCCCTTCACATCTACATCCACCCGGAGGCGAATCACGCGGTGGATGTCGGACACGCCTTTGCGTTCGTCGACGGCACGGCGGTCATGCGCTTCAAATTCCACGGGGAGAAGGACACCCTCATGTTGAATTTCGCGGACTTGTCTTACAAGGAGGTGCACGCCGGCCATTTGTGCGCTGCGACCTTCGGCGTCAAGAAAGTGACCCTTCAGGACATGAAGACGGGCGGAATGAATTTGAAATATTACGACGCCCGCAAAGCCGGCACCCTTTCAAAGGAGGATCAGGACCTGATCAAGACGAAGTCCCAGACTTTCCCCAATGATATCAGCTTGAATGAATGGCATTCGCTGAAGGTGACTATTGTGGGCGACACCATGACGGCCGAGGTGGATGGAAAGCGTATCGGAAGTTTCAGCTCCCCCGGCATCGCCCACGAATCCAAGCAGGTCCTGCGTCTTCTGGTTTCCAACAAGGTCACCATCGATGACGTGAAATATTACCGGCAAAAGTAAACCCTGCGGGCCTTCGCGGCTTCTGCGCAAGTTCGCCTGCCGCCTCAGCCGCCGCCGAGACGGAACTGCCTCTGGTAACGCAGCGGCGTGGTTCCCATGTGTCGGCGGAAATGTTCCGTGAACGCGCTTTGGTCGCAGTACCCCAAGTCCTCCGCCACCCGCCCGATCTGCGCACCCTCCGCCCGCAAGGCCTCACACGCGGCACGCATCCGCACCTTCATGATGAACGCCTGCGGGCTGAGGGCGAAGGCTTCGATGAACTTCCGGTGGAGCTGCCGCGGCGACAGATGCACCCGCTCCGAAAGGTCCTCCACCGAGATCCGGCCGCGGAAATGGGCGCTGATGTGGGCCACCGCACGGCCGACAGCCTCGTGCGGCGTGGCAGGCTGGGCTGCGGACGCATAAGCCTGCGAGACGCCCATGAGGCCCATCACCCGGCCTCGCCGGTCGCGCAGCGGGAGTTTGTGCGTGACGAACCAGTCCGGGATCCCCTGCTGGGTGAAGAACAACTCCATGATGTTGAGCTTGGGCTGCCCGGTCGCCATCACCTCCTCGTCGTCACTCCGGAAACTCTGGGCAAGATAGGAGGGAAACAGCTCGAAATCGTCCCGCCCCAGCACGGACGCCTCGTCTGGAAATCCAAACCGCTCATGGAACTGCCGGCTCGCGCAGACGATCCGAAACTGAAGATCCTTGGCAAAGAAGGCGTGGTCCGGCAGCAGGTTGAAGAGGCCATAGAGGGGTGTCTGCGCGGAGATCTCTTCCAGAAACCGCTTCCGAAGAGCCGCCGGCTCCGGAGATGAACGACGGCTTTTTTCGCGGGCGCGTGCAGATGGCATATGTCCGATTTACCACACAACTTGTCCGCATGGAAAGCGCCGGTCGCGGGTAATATCCAAAGGGTCTGCTTTGTCTTTCATCGACAACGCGACCGCCAGTTCCCCGCAACCCCGCCCCCCTTCCCTCCTACTGCCATGAAAAAGCTGATCGTTCCAAGCCTGCTGAGCCTGCTCATTCTTCAGGCCCTCCTTCTCCCCGCGGCCACAAGTTCCGCACAGGCTGCCGCTCCCGCGGGCGCTACGCAGACGGCCGAAGGGCCCCTGCGGGTCTTGTTCCTCGGACACGAGAGCGAGCACCACAACAGCGGCGCGTATCTGCCCATCCTGATGCGGGAGTTCGGACGGGAGGCGATTTACTTTGATTACTTCACCAAGCCGGACTGCCTGAACGCGGAGGTCCTGAGTCACTACGACGTGGTGATGCTCTACGCGAACCACGGGAAGATCAGCACGGAACAGTCCGCGGCACTCACCGCCTTTGTGGAAAGTGGGCACGGATTTGTGCCGGTGCACTGTGCGAGCGCCTGCTTTGGCAACGATCCCAACTTCATCGCGATGGTCGGGGGCCGGTTCAAATCCCACCGCACCGGGGTGTTCAAGCCCACCATCCTCGCCCCCAAGCACCCTGTGTTCGACGGCGTGCAGGAATTCGAGAGCTGGGACGAGACGTACGTCCATGACCAGATCAACACCACTGCGCGGGAATTGCTGATGGAACGCCGCGAGGAGGGACAAGCCGAACCATGGGCCTGGACGCGCACCCAAGGCCGGGGCCGGGTTTTCTACATTGCGAGCGGCCATGATGAGCGCACATGGAACCAGCCCGCCTTCCAACGGATCCTCCGCAACGCCGTCCTGTGGACAGCCGGTGAGACCCGCCGCGCCTCATGGGAGAAGTTCCTCGCCGGACGCGAGCCGGAGCGTCGCGAGAACAACCCGAACGTGCCCAATTACGAGAAGCGCCCCGAGCCGCTGACATTCCAGCATCCCTTCACGCCGAAGGGTTCCATGGAGCGCATCCAGGTTCCAGCGGATCTCCGCATCGATCTCTTTGCGAGTGAGCCGCAGATTGGAAAACCCATCGCGTTCGCATGGGACGCGCGCGGCAGGCTGTGGGTGGCCGAGACCTCGGACTACCCACACGGCGTCGTGGAAGACGGCCGCGGCAACGACCGCATCTCCATCTGCGAGGACACCGACGGCGATGGACGCGCCGACAAGTTCACCGTGTTCGCGGACCATCTCAACATCCCCACGGGCCTCGTGTTCACGGGCGGCGGCGTGATCGTTTCTCAACCCCCGCGCTTCCTTTTCCTCAAGGACACCGACGGCGACGACAAGGCGGATGTCCGGCAGGAGATCCTGACGGGATGGGGCGTCCGGGACACACACGCACAGGCCAGCAACCTCCATTACGGCTTCGACAACTGGCTCTACGGCTCCGTCGGCTACTCAGGATTCAAGGGCACCGTCGGCGGCGTGGAGCGCGAGTTCGGGATGGGGACCTACCGGTTTCGTCCGGACGGCTCGGCCCTCGAGTTCCTGCACCAGTTCACCAACAACACCTGGGGACACTCCACCAACGAAGCCGGCGATCAGTTCGGCGGGACGGCGAATGGAGCGCCGCTTTTCTTCGGCGGCATCCCGGCCTCCATCGTGCCGAAGGGCATGCGCGCGATGACCGCGAAGAAGATCAACAGCGTCGACGCCGCGCACCCCATCACCCCGAACATCCGGCAGGTCGACGTCTTTGGCGGATACACGGCTGCGGCAGGGTCCAACTTCATCTACTCCTCAAAACTCCCCGCCCGCTTCCAAGGCCAGGCGATGGTCTGCGAGCCCACAATGAAGATCGTCGCGCTGATGGACGTACGGCCCGAGGGCGCTGGATTCAAGGCCTTCGACGCCATGAACCTCTTCGCATCCTCCGACGAATTCGCATCCCCGGTGCACGCGGAAGTCGGCCCGGATGGCGCCGTCTGGATCGCTGACTGGCAGAACTTCATCATCCAGCACAATCCCACTCCCAGTCCCGAACGCGGCGGATACAAGGCCAGCACCGGCGTGGGCGGCGCCCATGAGAACCCGCTGCGCGATCACACCCGCGGCCGCATCTACAGGATCTCTTCAGCCGCAACACCGGCGCGCACCCCGGAGGCCCTCAGCACCAGTCAGCCTGCGAAACTCGTGGCCGCGCTCGACAGCGACACAGAGGTGTGGCGGCTCAATGCGCAACGTCTGCTCGTCGATGCGAAGCTCACGGAAACGGCGCCCGCGCTCAAAGCGATGGTGCTCGCCAACGACGGCCGTATCGGCGCCATCCACGCCTTCTGGACGCTGCAGGGCCTCTCGCAGCTGGATCCACAGACCCACAAGGCGGCGCTCATGGCGAAGGACGCGCGTCTCCGCCGCAACGCCATCCGTGCGCTTGGCGCCGACGAAGCCAGCCGTGCACTGTTCTTTGGCAGCGGCGTGGTCAGCGATGCCAACCCACAGACTCTCCTCGCCGCGCGGGTGAAGCTTGGCGAATTCCCCACGACCCCGGAGATCCAGAACCTCGTCAGCCTCATGGGCGCCGGCGGAGTGGCGAAGGGCGCGGGCAAGGACGAGTGGCTCAGCGAGGCTGCACGCGTTCTCGCGAAGAAACACGATGCGGGCTCCGCCTACCGCGAGGGCCCGAATCTCCTGCCCAACCCGGGCCTCGAGACCCTCAACAGCGACGGACTGCCCGAGGGATGGACACGGCGTGATTACAATAAAAACCCCGCGACCGTCGGTGCGCGCTGGGAGTCCGTGACGGACAAGGCGTTTGTTCACAGCGGGACCCGCTCGGTGCGGTGCGTGACCGACGACACCGCGGACACCAGCATCTACGCCGACGTGCAGCTCAAGCCCGACACCCTCTACCGGCTTTCCGCGTGGATCAAAGGCAAGGGCATCCGCGGAAAGCTCAGCCTGAACGACCACATCAACCGCTATGAGACCGAGAAGGTGACCAAGGCCGGTGACTGGACGGAGGTGGAGGTGGTCTACAACAGCGGCAAGGCCACCAAGGCGAGCATCAACATCCTGCACGTGGCGAAGGGCGAAGGGTACTTCGACGATGTGAAGTTCACGGAACTCACTGTGGAAGCCAAACCCGAGTCCGCCAATCTCACCGGCGACCCGGGCCGCGGAGAGAATCTGTTCTGGAAGCATCCCGTGGCTGCTTGCATGAACTGCCACATGCTTGGAGGCAAGGGCAGCACGGTCGGGCCGCCGCTCGACGGCATCGCCGGCCGCAAGGACGAGGCCTACATTCTCCAGAGCTTGGTGGAGCCCAACAAAGTTCTCGCACAAGGTTACGAAGTACTGGGCGTCTCGCCCATGCCGCCCATGGGCCTGCTCCTCACCCCGCAGGAACTCGCAGACATCAAAGCCTTCCTGATGACGCTCAATAAGTAGCGGCGACGGTGCAGGTCCATCGCGATTTTGGCAGCTGACAGCGGCCTGTCTTTCCTACTTGGGGTTCTTTCCGTTGACCTCCTCGAGGTAGCTCAGCAGAGCCGCGAAGCCGTCGAGACCGAGATTTGCCACAAGGCCGGGCGGCATCATCGACACGCCCTCCTGCACCTCGCGACGGAGAACCTCCTGCTTGGGAACCGCGAACTCCTGCGCAGCGGCATTGCGGAACGTCACCACCGTCGCGGCTTCGCGGACGACGAACCCCGCCTGCACACCCCCGTCGCGCAAAGTGAAGACGTTGGTCGCAAATCCCTGCGCGATCGATTTCGAGGGCTCGAGGACCGCCTCGGCAAGTTCGCGCCGCTTGTAGGTGGCTGCAATCGTGCCGAGATACGGCCCCTTGAGTCTTTCCTCCGGCTTGACCGTGTGACAGGCCGCACAGCCCTGCTGCACGAAGAGTTGTTCACCCAGACGCGGGTCGCCCTTGATCTTCACCACCTCAGCAAGGACGCGCTCCTGCGGCAGAGCGCCCACGAGTTGGTCGGGCGGAGTCGATTCCACCGCCTTCTTGGAATCAATGCGGGCGGTCTTGAAGAAGGTGTCGGCGAGATAGGCGAGGTTCTTGTCCTCACCCGCAAGCAACGGGGCGATGAGACGTGCAGCCGGCGCCGCTTTGGTCTCCCGTGCCGCCACAATCATCATCGCCTGGCGCTTCGGGCCACGCATCCAGTTCTCCTCAATCGCCGCAAGCGCCGCGGCACGGGCTTCGGGCGCGCCTAGCACGCGACTCGCAAGCAGCATCACCGCCTCCTCGGCGATGCGCGCCACCGGCTGGTCACTGTTCGCCGTGGCAATGAAGAGCTCATAGTGATTCTCAAGGTGGGGCGCCGCATGGTAGGCCCGGCGCGCGCGATGGATGCCGTCGTGACAGTTCTCCGTCATCCCAGCGATCAGGGCTGCGAAGGCCTCCCGGCTGTCCGTCTTGCTCAACGCCACAATCGCATCTGTGCGCAACGCCGGGTCGGTCTCCTTCGCCGTCGCAGAACGGATCAGCAGCGGGACCGCCGCCAGTGGGATGTCGTCGCTTTCGGCAAGGTGACGGTAGAGCGGCGGCAGCACGCTCGGGTCCTTTTCCGCGAGCACAAGGAGCTGGCGGGTGGCGTCCCTGAGATTCGCACGATTGCGCGCGAGCTCACTTCCCAGCCACGTGGCATCCCCGCTGGGCAGCGTGGACATGATCTTCAAAATCGCGTCCCCAATCTTGCGGGATTCGCTCCACGGCTCTGGCTGGTAATAGGGGCCGCGATCGTCGGGCCGCGTCCCCCAACTGTCGCCCGCCCATTCGCCCTCGGTGTGATAAAGCCTGCAGAGTGCGGAAAGCAGATCGCGACGCCGCGCGCCATCAGGCTCGCTCGCGAGGCGCGCGATGAGGCCGTCGACCACCGCCGTCTCGTGCAGCGCCTGCAGTGCGCGGACTGCGCCGGTGCGTCTCGCGGGCGAGGCGGTTCTGTCATCGAGAACCGCGAAGCAGGCGTCGGCCGCACGGAGCTTCGCCAGCGCCCGGAAGGCGGTGTGGGCCACCACCGGGTCGGCGTCATCCAGCAACGGTGCAAGCGAGTTGCCCAGCGCGGGCTGATGGAGCCGCGCGATCGCGAACACGGCCTCGCGCCGGACGCGTGCATCGCCGGATCTCAGCCCTGCGAGGATCGGCTCCACGGGTACACGCGATGCCAAGCGCTCATCATCCGCGAGCGCACGGATGGCCCACGCGGAGACAGTTCCGTCCGCTGCCAACTGTGCGAGAAAGGGGAACGCGTTCTGCCCAGCAGCCTGCCGCAGCGTGAAGACCGCCGCTACGCGGGACTCCAGCGGCACCTTCACGTCGCCCGCGATCCGCTCCAGCGCTCGCAGGGCGGCATCATCGGCGCCCCGGCGCAGAAGCACGCGCTGCGCCTCGAGTCGCGTGCGATGACTCGGCGACGTCATCAGGCCCGCGAGTTCCGCTGCATTGGCCTTTGCGAACTCCGGCAACGGCGGAGCGACATGGCCCCGGGGATGCATCCGAAAAATGACGCCGCACTTCTCCCCGGCCCCGAAACCGCCATTCACCCAACTCGCGAGATAAAGCCGCCCCCGCGCGTCGATATCCACGTCGGACGGGCGGAACGCGTTGTTGCGGATGTCGCCCGGCTTCAGTTCGGGTTTCAGCATCGTGAGGTTAAGGGGTGGCGTCGTCTCGGCAAACGTCGCGCCGCTTTGGCTCACGGTATGGGCCGCAACGTACTGGCGGCCCCAGTCCACGGTGAACGGACGGTGATTCCACGCCTCCGGCCATCCCGGCTCGGACACCCATGCCGCGCCACAGCCCGATCCACCGCCATAATCCGCGAGCGCTTTCACCGTCTCCTCCTCGAAGTTCTTAAAAAGACGCGGATACCCGTGGTCTTCGAGGCCGCTGAAATGATGGAACCGTGTGTTCCACCCCCCGCCGTCGTTCGTGTTGTCACGGGCGAAGCCGTCGAGAAGCGGGCTGATCGCGGCCTCGAGGATGTTGCGCGTCCCGGCGCTGTAGAGTTCCAACCCCGTTCCATCGAGCCGGACGCGTACCACACCACCACCGCGCAATTGAAGGGTGCGGCCGTCCGTGCCCTCGGCCTGCCTGAAACCAAAATCCCCAATCGCCGCGTAAAGCCAGCCGTCGACGCCGATCTCGAGGCCGTTGGAGGCATGGTCCGCGCGGCGGTCCGCGTAGCCCCAACCGACATTCTTCACGAGCACCTTCTGCTCGTCGGCCACGCCGTCTCCGTCCTTGTCGATGAACGCGCTGATGTGCGGCGGATGCAGCACAAAGACCGTGTCGCCATGCGCGACGAGCCCGCGCGGCGCGTCCACCTTCGCCACGTCCACGACCTCATCGGCGATGCCGTCGCCGTCCGTGTCCCGCAGGCGCACGATCTTGCCGAGCCCCGATGTGGTGCCGACGCTGCCATTCGGGTC
Organism: Chthoniobacter flavus; assembly: GCA_945861435.1. Classification (GTDB taxonomy): domain Bacteria; phylum Verrucomicrobiota; class Verrucomicrobiia; order Chthoniobacterales; family Chthoniobacteraceae; genus CAIURC01. Next base: position 14,817 of record CAMAUX010000005.1, read on the forward strand.
GCTCGAGACGAACAACGCTCCATCCGGGGCGGCCGAGACGAACACCGGCGAGTTCACCATCGGCGGAGCCGCGAATGTGGTGACATCAAACGCCGGATCGAACCGCACATGCTCGAGCACGATCTTCGCCTGCTCGGAATCCGCGGGATTCCGGCCCATACCAGCGGCGCTCTTCACCGATGGGGAGGGTGTCTGTGCCGCGGAACCGACCACTGGCGCCGCACCGGAGGCACTGTCATCGGCCTTGAGGTCGCCAAGCGCATACTGGATGCCGGCAAGGTAGAACTGCACCATCGCAGGATCGAACGTCACCTCGGCGCGATGACCGAGCGCGCAATAAAAAACCCGCCCTTTCCCCCACGAACGAATCCATGCGAGGGCATAATCCCGGTCCGCGCGCACGGCGGCCAGATCCCGCTTCTCGCTGTCCTTTGCATCCGGTGCGGCGCCGCGTGTTTTCAACCGCTCCTCGGCCTTGGCCACATCGGGAGAGCTTGAGTAATCGATACTCAGCAGCACCCGCAACTTCTCGCGGCTGTACGGCTCGGTAAACGCGTAGATCTCGTCCTGGTAGGGAAAAGCCTTTCCCGCGAACACCGCCGTAAGCGGGTTCTTTGCGTCATCCACCTTGATCTGGATGCGCCCGTACGGATGCGTGACGAACTCGCAGCCCAGCATTTCCCTGCCCTCCGGCCAGTCATGCCAGTTGTCACCGGCGCCGTGGTTTCCGGCGAAACCCTTGCCGCTCTTCACAAAATCCATCAGCGCCGCCTTCACTGGCTCGGGCGTCCGCATCCGGCAGGTGTTGTTGAAAAACACCGCATCGTATTGCTTCAAATTCTCCGGGGTGAGGTCGTCGTAGCTCTGGGTGAGCGTCGCCGTGAACGCACCCGTCTTCTCCCCGAGCAGCTGGATGCACCTGTTCCAATGCGGAATGGAAGCGTGCGGAAATCCGTCGGTGCGGTAAAAAACCAGGAGCCTGCGAGGCTTCGCGGGTGCAGCCGCCGGCTTGTCCGGAAGCGCGGCCCGGAGCTTATCCACCTCCGACTCGGGCAGGTCCGGCCACGGCCGCTCGCCATTCTTCTGATTGCCGGGGATCTGCTGCACGACCACCGCCTTTGGCAGGGGTGCGGGGTTCTGGGCATGTCCCGCCCGAGGCACACTGAGGAGGAGCAAACTGGCCACAGCGCATCCGGCTCTCATCCACTGATTGGGGGTGAACTTCATTCAACGACAATACATGGCCCGAGGGCACGTCGCCTGTCGGTAGATTTACCGACACGTCAGGGGCACGGGCAGCATGCCATTGTGTTGTTGTGGTCGCACCATCCTCTGCATTATCCCGCACGCTGTTCCGCCCATGTATTTCCGCAGTTGTTGCAAGGGGTCAACGCGCCCGCGTTCAGGCACTGTTCCAAGTGGTGATCCAGAGGACGCCAGGCGAGGTCGACCTGCGCAAAGCTGACGAGTTCCTTGGAATTGAGCGGGACAGACCATCCGCGATCGAGCGGACTCAGCGCGACATTCCCGCCAAAGCCGGAATGCGCGCGAGGGAACTGCTGGGAAAAGAGCAGTCCAAAACCAACTCGACAGCGCGCCCGGCAGTCTTGAAAGAGGGCTTTCTCGAAGACCGCGCGGCGCTGACGCCGCGGGAATCCCTTGTCCATGCACTCCTGTACTGCAACGAGGCCGCCTACCTCCATTGATGGGTCCCGCGCGCCACCAGGATGCAGGGGGCCAAGCGTCGCAGGGCTGCCACTGGCGCACTCCCAATCGACGCGCAACGCCGGACGGCGTTATGCTGCAGCCGCTTCAGAAATGCGCGTGCCATCTCCCATCCTCCAGTCTGCGTGCCTTACTCCCGCCATGAGGAAGCGGGACTGGCTTTCGGCCGCACTCATCGTCGCGCTCCTCCGCAGCGACGTCGTCTTCGCAACAGACGCGCCTTTCTCCGTTGTCGGGATCTCCGTAGACGGCTCCTCGATTGCACTCCCATCCGATCCCTCCACGGCAGTCCGATTCAACGTTGGCACCCGTGTGCTGGACGTCACATTTGCCCCCACCCCAAACAGCGACCCACGGCCGCTCCGATTCCGCTACCAGCTTGCGAGGCACGACCCCGCATGGCGGGATCCCATCGGGGTCATGCGCTTTGCGGTGCGGTTCAACGACGCCTCTGACAACACGATCTCGGGCGAGGAGTTCGACGCACACGGCGAGTCCGCAGGCTGGACGGGGAATCCAGCGACATCGGTATTTACAGAGCGGCGGGAGTCTCTCGACGTGCCGCAGGGCGCGAGCCGCCTCCAGGTCTGGCTCAGCAGCGCCGGCCCGCAACAGACCATGGGCGTGTATGCGCTCGACGACCTTACCGTCACACTCATTCCCCGAGATCCCACCGCGCCCCACCAACGCATACCGCTCATCCCGAGTGAGGGCTCGCTGATGACCACCAGCGCGGGAACGCCGGTGGGATGGGCACGCCACGGCACAAGCCTCGGCATCGCACAAATCGCGCCGCGTGCCGGGAAAGCCCCGCTCGTCATCATGCGCGACGACCGGGCAGACGCCTTCGGGGGCTGGCTCACCACCGGACGGGGGGCGCTGCCGCTCTCCGGCGCGGCGAAAGTGGTGATCACATGGCGCGAGGCCTATTCCATCGGCTGGGGTGGATCCGCACGCATCTCGTATCCCTATCTGCCGGCGGGCGACTATCAACTCAGGCTGCAAGCACTCACAATCGAGGGTGCGCCGGAGAGTGCCGAGACCGTGACTCCGATCGTCGTGGTTCCCCCATTTTATGAGCGTCGCGGATTCTGGGTTTTTATTTTCGCTGCGGCCGCAATCGCCGCCGGTCTTCTCGCAAGGCAGATCACGCGCCGTCGCATGCAGCGGCGACTGGACGCACTCGAGCGGGAACGAGCCGTGGAGCACGAACGCAGCCGCATCGCACGCGACCTCCACGACAACCTCGGCGCCGACCTCACCCACCTCGCTCTGCTTAGCGACCTCGCACAGACCGACGCCGATGACGCCGCCAAGGTCCGCCTCCATTTCGACCAGATCTTCGACCTCGCACAGTCGCTCACCCGTCAGGTCGACGAGATCGTATGGGCCGTGAATCCCTCCAACGATTCGCTCGGTAAGTTTGTGCCGTTTCTGAGCAGCTACGCGCAAAAGTACCTTCTCGCGGCGGACATCCCGTGCCGGCTCGACATTCCCGCGACCCTTCCGGACGCGCCTCTTTCCTCGGCCCAGCGCCACCATCTCTTTCTCACCGTGAAGGAGGCGCTGCACAACGTGGTGAAACATGCACGCGCAACGGAGGCATGGCTGCGGATCCGGGCCGAGGCGTTCCAACTCGAGATCCGGGTCGAGGACAACGGCTGCGGCATCGCCGGCACAGCCGCCGAGGGCGACGGAATGGGTAACATGCAGCAGCGCATCGCGGGCATCGGAGGCGCGTTGGCACGGAGTAGTGGGCCGGGCGGAGGAACGTGCATCGCGCTGTCCCTCCCCCTTTTGAAGTCCCGATGAAGCAAGGCATGACCATCACCGTGGCCATTGTGGAGGACGACGCGCGGATCCGGCGCAGCCTCGCCGCCATGCTCGGCACCGCGGAGGACATCGTCTGCGTGGGCCAGCATCCGAATGCCTTGGAGGCGCTGGAAAAAATTCCCGCATCGAAGCCGCAGGTGGTGTTCATGGACATCAACCTTCCCGGCATGAGCGGCGTGGAGTGCGTGCTTCGGCTCGCCACCATGGAGCCCAAACCTCAGATCGTGATGCTGACCAGTTACGACGATGGCGAGGCCATCTTCAGCAGCCTCAGCGCGGGAGCCTGCGGCTATCTCCTGAAGCCCATCCGCACCGCACAACTTCTCGCTGCCGTGCGCGACGTCTACTCCGGCGGGGCTCCGATGAGTGGCCAGATCGCACGACGTGTCGTGGAGGCATTCAACAAACCCGCCCAAGCGGTTGCTGGCCCCGGGGCCTCCCCTTCCCTCTCCGAGCGGGAGACCGAAATCCTGCGCCTGCTTTCCGAGGGCTACCTTTACAAGGAGATCGCGGATCAACTCAGTGTCAGCTACTCCACCGTCCGCACGCACATCGAGCGGATCTATGGCAAGCTGCACGTGCGCTCGCGAGCTCAGGCCGTTGCAAGGTCCGCGGGGCTGCCGGGTTTCGGAAAGGATCCGACAGGCGCACGCTGAGAGCCGCGCAGCAGTTCATGGCGCGAGGCCGCCACCGGATCCCAGAATGCCTCAGATCTTCTGCAGGAGACGCTCCACGTCGACGTGCTGGTCGATGAGGGTTTGAATCCTCGCGATGCGTTCGGTATCGCCGGGCAGGGTCTTCACCGTCATCGAGTGGATGGTGTTGGCAGCGGTGTAGCTGTCCATCTTCGTGGTGACGGTCGGCACCTCCGAATGCATCAGCAGCCGTCGCACAGGTTCCTGCGGGAGCAGGTCGCCCGATAGCACGAGTCCGGCAATCGACTGCGCATCGCCCTCGTTCAACGCACTCATCGAGATCGCCGCGAGGATCACATCCTCCCGGTCGCCCGGCGTGATGAGCAGGGTTCCCGGCGTGAGGTACTGCAGCACATGGCTGCTGTTCATCGCGCCGATGATGACCTTCTGTACCCGCCGTCTCGCGTAAGCCCGGCCGTTGAGAAAGTCGCCCCGGATGTTCCTGCAAACCTGCCCCAGCGTTGCATTGGCCAGCAGAGGCTCGTCCGGAATCGCTCCGATCAATTCGAGCCCAAGCCGCGCGAGGCCGCGCCCCACAAAATCGCGCACGTGTTCGTACTTCTCAGGAAGCACCTTGTTCATCACCACCCCCACCACCTCGACCCCCTCCTTCTCAAAAAGGCTGCGGTTCAGAGCCACCTCGTCGATCGCGCGGCCGATTCCGCCCTTCACCACGAGAACCACCTTGCTCTGCAGCAGCCGAGCCACGCGCGCATTCGACAGGTCGAAAACCGAGCCCACGCCAGCGTGTCCCGTCCCTTCGATGATCACGAAATCCTTTTCCCATGCGGTCCGGTCGAAAGAGTTCTGGATCCTACGGACAAGAAATTCGCCGTCCTGATGCTCGATGTAACGACGGGTGAAATCGGGTTCGACCGCGATCGGGCTCATGGCCTCGAGGGGCGTCTGCACTGAGAAGGTCTGGTCGATGAGCACGCTGTCCTCATCGATCCGCTGTCCCTCGACCTCCACGAAGCGCTGGCCGACAGGTTTGATGAAGCCGATCCGACCGAAGCGCTTGCGCAACGCCGCGAACAGGCCCAGCGAAGTCGTCGTCTTACCGTCGTTCTGCTGCGTTGCTGCGATGAAGATCCGTGGGGTGGTCGTGTTCATGCCAGCGCACTTCGGTCAGACGTGTTCCTCCAGCGGGTAGAGCTTCCGGTACTCGATCGCCTGCAGCCCGAGGATTGCCGCCACGCCGAGGATGTCGTCCTCCGTAGCACCGCGCGGCAGATCCGCACACGGCTTCGCGAGACCGAGCAGCAACTGTCCGTAGGACTCCGCACCCGCAAGGTACTGCACCAACTTCACACCGATGTTGCCGCTGTTGAGGTCCGGAAAAACCAGGACGTTGGCGCGCCCCGCGACAAGGCTGTTCGGGGCCTTCACGCCGGCAAGATCGGGCAGCAGGGCGGTGTCCGCCTGCATCTCGCCGTCGATCTCCATTTCAATTCCCAGATCCTTCACCCGCTGGTTGGCGAGCGCAGCAGCAGCAGCCACCCTGGCAGGACTCTCGAGGGACGAGCTCCCCTTGGTCGAAAAGCTCAGCATCGCAATCCGCGGTTTGTTCCCGGTCATCTGCCGGCAGATCACGCCAGTCTGCACAGCGATGGAGGCAAGCTGCTCCACCGTCGGCTGCGGGATCACCGCGCAATCCGCGAAGAACATCACCCCGCGCTCGCCGTAACGCTTGTTGGAAAGATCCAGCATCATGCAGCTTGAGATGCTCGTGACGCCCGGCAGCGGCTTCACCAGCTGGATCAGCGGCCGCAGCGTGCTGCTCTTCGCCCCGCCCGCGCCCGTCACCAACCCATCCACCTGTCCGTATTGCAACATCATCGCAGCGAAGTATCCGGGACGCACAAGGATCTCGCGGATCCCGCTTGCACCAAGGTTTCGGTAACGACTGAGCTTCTCGAGCCGCTCAAGCATCAACGGCAGGTCCGTGGCATGCTCGGGATCGATGATCCCCACGTGGTCGAGGTCCACCTTGTGTTCCAGCGCCGCGCGTTCGATCTCCCGCCTGTCCCCCAGCACGATCGGCGCACCCAGCTGCAACCGCACGAACCGCGCTGCCGCACGCAGCACCCGTGGCTCCGTCCCATCCGGAAACACGATCCGTTTGGGATGCCGCCGCAGCTTCTGGAAGACCGACTCGATGAATTTCATGAGCTCATCTCAATTCTCGCGGCCAGCGGAGGGCAGTGACCAGTGAAAAACGGTGACAATTGCGCGGAGCACAGGCTTGCCTGCCTCTCCAGCAAACCCCTATCACGGAGCATCCCCATGAGCCGCGCCGACTTCCATGTCCACACTCCGCTCTGCCACCACGCGAGCGGGTGGCCCGTGGAATTCGCCCGGCGTGCCGTCGAACTCGGCCTCGAGGAACTGGGCTTTGCTGATCACAACCCCATGCCAGCCCCCTTCGACGACTGGCGCATGGACCTCGCAGATCTCCCCCGCTACCTCGACGCCGTGGCCGAGGCCCGCGCTCTTTTCCCACAACTTCCCATCCGTCTCGGCCTGGAGTGCGATTACCTCCCGGGACGCGAAAAGTGGATTGAAGAACTCGCCGGCATGGCGCCGTGGGACTTCTTCATAGGGAGCGTCCACTACCTTCCGGAAGGCTGGGACGTCGACAACCCCAAACACCTCGCACGGCACTCCGGCAACGCAGAGGAAATCTGGCAGTCCTACTGGCTCACCTACCAGCGCTGCATCCGCTCCGGCCTCTTCGATTTCGTCGGCCATCCGGATCTGCCCAAGAAATTCGGCTACCGACCCGACGGGGACCTGCGCCGTTTCTACGAACCATCCATCCAGGCGCTTGCCGATACCGGCCTCGCTTTTGAAATCAACACCGCGGGCCTGCGCAAACCGTGCCGCGAGGCCTATCCGGCAGTCCCCTTCCTCCAACTCGCCCGCACGGCCGGCGTGCCCGTGCTGATCAACTCCGACGCCCACGCCGTCGATGAGCTCGGCTCCCATTTCGGCGACGCCACCGCGCTCGCACTGGAGGCAGGCTACACCGAGGTCGCCCGCTTCACTCAGCGCCAGCGGCGCATGGTCCCACTCGCACCCACGGCTGCAGGGTCCGCATGAAGCTGCACTGCCGCGGACTCACACTGGACCTCGGCCCGCGGCCGCTGATCATCGCCCCCGTCCGGTTCCGCGACGTCCGGGAGGCTCTCTCGCAGGCCCGGCAGTACGCGGCGCTCGGCGCTGATATCGTCGAGTTGCACGCGGACCTCGCCACCTCACCCGTGGGCGAATTCCTCACGGAGTGGCAGGCGGCATTGCCCGTTTGCATCGCCACCCCGCGACACGACGTGGCGCACGAAGCCCTCGCGGCGGGTGCGCACCTGCTCAACGGCCTCGGCATCCTCCCCAACCCCGACTGCGTCACGCTCTGCCTCCGTTCAGGAGCGGCATGGCTAGTCAGCACGCGCAGTCAGGGCAAGTCTGCAGACTCATGCGGGACTCTCTCGCTCGCACTCGCAGACGGCGCCGCGATGCCGGGGAACAGCCTCGCGATCGACTCAGGCATCGACCTTGCGTCCGTGGAAAACCCCATCCTTAGCTCCGTGCTGAAATCCTATGGCCGCCTTGGCGTGCCGGTCCTCGCCGATGCGGACAGCGGCCCCATGGAACAGGCGCGTGCAGTGGCTGGGATCGTCCACGGGATGCTTCATGGCATCCGTCTTTTTAGAACAAGAAATGTTCGCGAGGCCGCGCTCACCGTCCGGACAATCGCCGCGCTGGAGCAGAATCCGCAAGCGGACTGAAGACTGAGCGCAGGGCGCCAAGACTACCGCCCCGACGAGAGCTACCTTCAAAGGCGCACTGGCAGTCCGCGCGCCGCGAGATGCCGCTTCACATCACCCACGGTGTACTGGCCGAAATGAAAGATGCTCGCAGCGAGGACGGCATCCGCCCGGCCCTCCAGAAGCACCTCAGCGATGTGTTCCAGACTGCCTGCACCGCCACTGGCCACCACCGGCACGCCCACCTCCTCACTCACCCGCCGCGTGATCACCAGATCGTAGCCGGCCTTCGTCCCGTCGGCGTCGATGGAGTTCAAAACAATCTCACCCGCCCCCAATTCATCCACCTTCCGCGCCCACTCCACCGCATCCAATCCCGTAGGCTTGCGACCCCCGTGACTAAAAACCTCCCAGCGGTCCGGCCCCACCTTCTTCGCGTCGATGGAGACGACAATGCACTGGCTTCCAAAACGCTCCGCGCCCGCCGTGATGAGCTCCGGAGTGGCTAGAGCGCTTGAGTTGATGCTGATCTTATCCGCGCCTGCGTGCAGCATCGCATGCATGTCCTCGGTGGTCCGTATTCCTCCCCCTACCGTCAGCGGCATGAAACAGCGTTCGGCCGTCCGCCGGATCACGTCCACCATCGTCGCGCGTCCGTGCGCACTCGCGGTGATGTCGAAGAACACCATCTCGTCAGCGCCCTGATCGTTGTAGCGCACGGCAAGCTCCACGGGATCGCCCACATTGCGAAGGCCGCCCTCCTCGGCCCGGCCAAACTGCACTCCGCGGGTGACCTTTCCGTCGTGGACGTCGAGGCAGGGGATAACGCGCTTGGTCAGCATAATTCCATCGGAAGGCAGGGGATTTTCAGGCAACTCGGATCAGCAAGCCCCCTGAGTTCCTACGCAGGGACCGCTCAGGGAAAGGAAATGGTTTGACCCATGGGGTCGGCATTTCCCACCGTCGCCGCGGCTTTTTCGAGGTCCAGTTCTTCACGCAAAACCTGCATTCACTATGGGCAATCAATCCGGCGATCAACCTGCTTCTTCAGCAAAAAAAGCTCCAAAGAGAGTGCCCAGACGGCAGGCCGCCTTCGCCCTCTCCAAAGAGCCCGTGCTGAAATCTTCACGCGAATTCGCCGCCCCGCCACCTCCCGCCCCCCAGCCCGCCCCGGCGGCATCGGAGCACCACAACGGAGCAACCGCCGCACAGCACTCCCCAGCTTATGAGAACCTGGGCTCCCTTCCGGAGAACTACGGTCAGGACTGCATCTACCTCGTCGCCCGCGATCCGCGCTGGCTCTTCAGCTACTGGGATCTCCGCTGGGAAGCCTATCCCGCGCATCTCCACCGCTTCAATGTCGCCCAGTTTTTCCTGCGCATTCTCGCCGGCGGCCAAGAGGAGAGCATCGTCGAGGTCAAACCAGAGGCCCGGAACTGGTACGTGCCCGTCCAGCATCCGGACACCGAATACGCGACCGAACTCGGCTTCTTCGCCAAGGACGGCGCGTGGCGCTGCGTAGCGCGTTCGGCCGACACAAAGACGCCGCCAGATGCCCTCGCCGGAGAACACGCGGCGGAGTTCGCCACGGTGCCCGCACACCTCAGCTTCGAGCGCCTTCTGGAACTCGTCGCCGAGCACATGCGCAAGGGAGAGACGCTCCTGCAAAGCATCGCCCGAATCACCGGCGCCGGACGCGAACTGGCCTTCACCGCGGGCCTCACCCCCGGTTGGACGGAGGAACAGCGGGCACTCCTCGCCGCGCTCCTTGGCAGCAGCCTCGTGGAGCGCATCGGCATGGGGTCCGCGGAGATCGACCAATTGCTGCGCCGGCAGCTCATCGAAAAGCTTCAGAGCGAGAGCTCCAGCGAGCTGGCCGCGAAGTTCTACCAAAGCCTCGGACCGGACGCCGCACTCTCCAGCGGCGTGACCAGCTGGGGCTCAAGCTGGAGCGCACAACCCTTCAGCACGCACACCGAGCGCGGATTCTTCCTCCACGTCAACGCAGAGATCATCTTCTACGGTGGCACTCATCCCGACGCCACGCTCTGGATCGAGGGCAAGCAGGTTCCGCTCCGTGCCGATGGCACCTTCCGCTACCACTTCACCCTCCCGGACGGCGCCCACTCCGTCCCCATCGTCGCGCAGTCTCCGGACGGGCTCGAGCAGCGCTCCGCCACCCTCTCCTTCTCCCGCGGCACCACGCGCACCGGGGAAGTCGGCGCCACGGCCCAGCCCCCGGAACTCCAGCCGCTGAACGGTAAAAAAGCCTAGCGCGCCCGTCCGAAAGGAGGGAGAAGACGGGGAGTGCATCCTCTCCCGTGAAACCGTCCACACGCGACCGCCACGCCGAGAGCTTCTACCAATGGCTCGAGGTGGAACGGAATTCCTCCGCACGCACCGTTGCCAATTACCGGCACGCGCTGGAGGAATTCCAAAGACAGGGCACCCTGCCCGCATGGCGCGATCTGACCGCGGACCACTTTCGCCGCTATCTCTTCGCCCTCTCCAAGCGCGGACTGGCCCGGCCCACCATCCGGCTCCACTTCGCCGCCCTGCGCACCTTTTATAAATTCATGGGCCAGCGGCACGGGCTCAAGGAGAACCCCCTCAAGGAGGTGCTCCTGCCCAAGCCTGAGAAGAAGCTGCCCGTCGTGCTCAACGCCACGCAGATCGACGAGCTTCTCTCCGCTCCGCTGCGCGCGGAGAAGCAGCCACAGGCTCCCTCGTGGATGCCCGTCCGCGACGCCGCCGTGCTCGAACTCTTCTACAGCAGCGGCCTCCGTCTCGCCGAACTCGTGGGTCTCGACATCGAAAGCGTCGATCCCTTCAGCGAATCCGTCCGCGTCTTTGGAAAAGGCCGTAAGGAACGCGTTCTCCCCGTCGGTGCGCCGGCACTTGAGGCAATCCAGCGTTACCGTCAGGCGGCGGGTGTGCACAAGGGGCCGCTTTTCATCAACAAACTGCGGCGCCGGCTCAATGCACGCTCGGCGTGGCTGCTTCTCAAGCGCTACCTGGTTCACACCTCCATCCCCTCGAACATCAGCCCGCACAAGCTCCGGCACAGTTTCGCGACGCACCTGCTCGACCGCGGCGCAGACCTTCGGAGCGTTCAGGCGCTCTTGGGCCACGCGAGCCTCTCGACCACCCAGATCTACACGCACGTCACTGTGGAGCGTCTGAAAACAGCCTACTCCAGCGCTCATCCTCGGGCCTGAAGCAGTCGCATAGACAGCGGCCATGTGTGCTCCGAAAGCCGGATGCCCAGACGATTCTCTCGCAGAGATTATTTATTGGGCCTCGCACATTACCGTGACACCCGGAGAGGGTTGAGCTTCCAGCAGTAGCGCGTCGCCGTATTGCGCCGTGCTTCATCGTTGCGCGCATCGGTTCGCAAGCGGCGCAATATTCCGCGCAGATCGAACCCGCCTCACTGAGCCCCCGGCTTGGGCCCTTGGAAGCTCTGCGGTTTGTGCACTCGAATCCCGTTTCTACGCAGCTCGTTTAATTCCAAACCGTTCGGGGAAATCTCGGCGCGAATCGCATAGACCGTAGGGTCCGCGATCAACTCCTCGACCCTTCGAAAGCTCTCGCGATTCCAGATCCGAATGCACCCATCCTTGGACGCTGTCACGAGCAGGGGCAGGGTCGGATGCCATGCAATTCCAGTGACCGAATCCTCATGCGCCCGGAACTCCCGCTCCACCTCCAGCGTGCGGCTGCTCCGAATCCGAACGCACTTGTCCGCGCCCGCTTCTGCTAAATGCAGGCCATCGGGCGACACACCAAGCCAGTTCGCGTCCGGCGCCGTTGTCTTCGCCACCAACCGTCCGGCTTCCGCGTCCCAGAGCGCGATCTGCACTTTCTCTCCCGACGCTCCCCCGGATTCCACCTCTCTTTGATCATCCTTAACCGCAATTTCAGCGACACGGTTCACGCCCACCCAAACCGGCGCATAAGAGACATTCAATCCCTCGCGATCTGTCACAGCCACCAACTTCCGCCCGGTGGAAAATTCATACACGGCGCTCCCCGTCCAGACGCGGTCTTCCACCGGGTGAATGACAAAGGGGGCGAGTGTGTATGAACTGGCGGGGAGTCCTGCGATTTGCTTTGGCGGCCAGATCTCTTCCAAACCGGAGGAGCCCACGCGATACGCGCCATACATTCCACTCATCCCTACAATCAACCGTGCGCCGTCTGGGCTGATGTAAAAGCCGGGGATCACGTTTTTCACCTTCCACTCGCCCATCTCCTGACGGACTCGCTTCACCCGATCTTTTTCGGCTCCATCGCAGAGCTGCATCGCCACGACGTCATCCCTTCTTACCCAAGTCACAAGCTGGCTGGTATCTCCACAGCGCACTCCGGCCAAGAAGGAGCTAAAATCCATCCATAAACCGGATCCAGCGCTCGCCAGGCGCCAGATTCGAAGCGCCCTCGGTGATCGGAGGACCACCGCACCCTCTTTCGCCCGCAGCGATGCGGAGGATCGTTGATGCGGCAGAGGCTCTAATACGGGAAGGCTGCGGGATAACATCCCCGATGAGGCACCTCGGATCTCCAACACGGCGCCCTCGGCAGAGGTGCGACCCAATACCGCAATAAAATCCCCCGGCGGGATGAGGGTGCATGCGTAATTGCCGTAAGTCGGCGCCACCTCGAACTGGACTTTACCAGTCCATGGAACCACCGCGCGCAGCCTGGTCCAGCCGAACTCCGGAGAATAAAATCTGTTCCATCCCGGCGAGCCGATCCCGTTATGGGGAAAATTGGGATGAAAATCCGGCGCTCCTTTGACTCCCTCAGAAAGCACCTTTCCCGATAAAGCGTCGCGCTTCTCGACGCCACGAGAATGATCGCCCGCCAGCAAAACACTTTTTTGATCACCGCTGAAATCTGCATGGAAGAATCCCGGCGCCTCCCACAACAGCCGTGCCGATGGATGATCCCAGGCCTCAACTTTCGACTCGCCTATAAGGATGCAGATCGAGCCGTTCATGAGAATCCTGCGGAGATAGCTTGGCCCGCTGATCTGTGCCACACGTGCACCGTCCCCGAGATTGCAGATATCCACCTGAGACGTATTACTGGCAGACTTGAGTTTATAACCAATCGCAGCGAGCTTCCCATCGAACGACACCCCAAGGGGTCCGTGCTCTTTCGCACCCGGCGGACTGGATTTCCAAAGCGGCTGAAGGACACCCGTGGTCACGTTCACGGCAAACACCTCGCCGTCGCTGCGGAGAACCACCATCCGCTCGGGGTCGGAAGGCCAATCCTCCAAACCCACCCACGACCGGCCCTTCGGGGCGATGATCGAGAACGTGGGTGTGTCGATCCGGCCCTGAAAGTACTCCCAGTCCGGCGTTCTCAAATCCTCCGGCACCTCCGCAAGAGCCCGCTGCAACGCCACAGAGTCCGACACAGATTCAGCCGCCTCCGCCACGGAGATCTGCGCAATCGCAGCGGAACGACGCGACTTTTCCCGCTCTGCGAGAGCCAGCTTTTCGTTCGCCCGGGCGATCCGCTCACTCGCTGCCAGCTTCACCGTGAACGCAACGGCCGCGACGAGAAACAACGCCACCGCCGCGGAGACTCCCTTATTGCGATTGATGAAGAGCACCAACTGCCGGAGCGCGCCCGCACCCTCCGCACTCGTCGCAAAACCGTTCTGGTACGCGTCGATGTCCGCCGCAAGAGCCGCCACACTCGCATAGCGCTGGTTACGGTCGGTGCTCATCGCTTTCAGCGTCACCGCCCGCAAAGCCTCGGGCACCTCCCCGCCAATCGCCGCCGGCGTTCCTTTTTCCACCCGGTCGCTGCCTCCACGCCGAGTAATCATCGAGCTGATCTCCCCCCTCTTCACCTTGGTGAGGACCTCGTCGAGCGTCCTCCCTTCAATCGGGGGACGGAGCGTGAGGATGGCAAATAAGATCCCTCCCAAAGCATAGATATCCGAACGCTCGTCCAATTCCGCCACCATCCCCTCCGCCTGTTCAGGCGACATGTACTGCGGCGTCCCCATTACATCCCCTTCCATCGTCATCCCGTAATTACCCGTGTCGGCCACGGGGCCACTCGACGCGCCATTCGCATCTTTCTCCCCAAGGACCTTTGCCAGTCCCCAGTCCATGACAAGCACCTCGCCGTACTCGCCGACCATGATGTTCTCCGGCTTGAGGTCCCGGTGGAGGATCCGCTTCGCGTGCGCAAACATCACCGCATCACACACCTTCCGGAAAATCGTGAGTAATGTGGCCCGCGGATACTCCTGCCTCGTGGATCCCTCCCCGCCCCTGAGATCATTGAGCACCGCCTGCAGCGTGCGCCCGTGCACCAGCTTCATCGAGTAATAAGGCCGCCCCTGCTCATCCACACCGATGGCATGGATCGGCACCACGTTCGGATGCGCCAGTTGCGCAAGCACTTCAGCCTCCTTGGTGAAGCGTGGATCTAATCCCCCCTGCGCCAGACTACTTACCTTCACCGCCACCTGCCTTCTCAACTGCGGATCTTCGCCGAAATATATCTGTCCCATTCCACCACGCGCGATTTCCTTTATGAGCGTGTATTCCCCAGTCAACGGCGCCTTGTCTCCGGCGCCTTTTTGCACCGCATGAGGAGCCCTTTGGGCCACCAACCCGCGGATCCCCACGGGAATCGTAATGTCCGGATCCGCCACCGTCGGGGGCCGGGCTACGGGAAGCGTGACGTACACATCGACAGGAACTCCAGGCAGGGAATTCCGCACGGGCGGGATTGTCACATCGGCCGACTTATCCACGCCAGGATCCGCCTCCAACACACACAGTGGCTCCACCAGAAGCGTCACCCCGGGCAATCCTACCGAAACAGGACACTCCGCCTCGACGCGCGCAGTGATTGCATGGCCGTTGACCGTCACTCCTCCCGCCAGATCCTCCAACTGAATCCCGCCTTCCATCAGCCATATAGCCAAATGTCGTTCCGCAATTCCCTCCACCGGGAGCACCACATCTGCCGCAGTTCCACTACCGACCACATAACTGCCCTCTGTCAGCTCCAACACTCGCACATCGGCGTCAGCAATCTGCACCGATATAACGAATAAACGCATAGGGGGGGGTGACACTCAGCTATACATGTTTACGTCGTCGGCGCCCTCGCGGACAAGTCAAGAGCCTCCATGCGCACAGGAGGGTACGGTGACGGGGCGCAATCGTGCAGGATCGCGCAGGAGGGCCAAACTCCACGCTCAGCAGCTGAGCCCGGGTCGCGTGTCACTGCAATTGCGAGGCGGCATACATCAGCGAATCGGTCATGCCCGTTGAAGGTTCGGCCCCAGAATCAGGCACCCGCAACGCCGCAACCCGTCGATGTCCGAGGGATGATAGTTATTGTCCGGTCGCCGCCTGCAATCCGCAACGCGAACGCAGGCAGCCACCCGATCCATTCCCACCACACGACGCGCCTCAGGCAGTAGCGCGAGAGTGACGATGTTGAGAGGAGATCGTTGCTGTTCCTATTGGCTCCACTCTCGACATCGATATTCACATCAAGGCGCTTCGCTCCCTTACACTCCCCCCGGAGCCCGCCGGGCTGCTTTCCAGAGCGGTGGCGCAAAGAAGGTTCTGGCCCATGCCAATCCCGCTGCCTCCTGCGCTCGTTCAGCCACCGCCAAAACTGCTCGGCGCCACGGTGTCTCAACGAACAACGGATCGCCTACCCACTCGCATAGACCGGTGGTTCGTGAAGCAGGTTGCGCGTCCAAGCGGCCACCCAGTCGCGGCCTACTTCCATCGCCAGTTTCAACGTCATCAGCAACTTCCGCCCCTCGTCTACCTCGGGGCCACTTTCCGCCATGCGTCATGCGTCGTTAAAACCACCTTTGCCCTTTCACCTCTTTACAACTAAACCACCCCCCAACCACCCCTCCCGATGCGCGAACCCACCCCTCTATCTAACGCCATGACCCCTGCTCTCTACCTCCGATTGGCCACGATGGTCTTCCTCCATTACTTCGTATGGAGCTGCTGGTACAACACCATGGCCGTGTATCTCGGTAAGCTGAACTTCACCGGCACACAGATCGGCCTCGCCTACGGCACCACCGCCATCGGCGCACTCGTTTCGCCCTTTCTCATTGGCGTCATCGCCGACCGCTACGTCCCGGCCCAACGACTTCTCGGCGGCCTGCACCTGCTCGGCGCCGCCCTGCTGTGGTGGATCTCGCAGCAGACCAGCTTCGGCATCTTCTACCCGTCGCTCATCGTTTACACGCTGACCTACATGGCGGGCCACGGACTCATCAACACGATCACCCTCACCCACGCGCCGAACCCCGCCAAATGGTTCCCGATCGTCATGGCCGCCGCCTCCGCCGGCTGGATCGCCGCCGCCAACGTCATCAACTTCGCCGGTCTCGCCGACAACAACGGCATGTTCCGACTCGCCTGCGGCGTCGCCGTCGCAATCGCGCTCTACGCCTTCACCCTGCCGAACACCCCGCCCAAGGGCGACGCCGGTCCCGTCTCTGCCAGCAAGTTGCTCGGCCTCGACGCCCTGAAGCTCTTCAAGGACCGCTCCTTTGCGGTGTTCATGTTCTGCTCCTTCCTGATCTGCATCCCGCTGAGCTTCTACTTCACCTGGACCGGCGCGTTCCTGAGCGACATGAAGGTCGCCAACTTCGCCTCGAAGATGACCCTCGGCCAGGTCTCGGAAGTCGGTTTCCTCCTGCTGCTGCCCGTGCTCCTGCCGTTCCTCGGCGCCAAGCGCATCATGGTTCTCGGCATGGCCGCCTGGGCCGTCCGCTTCGCACTCTTCGCCTACTTCCATGAGCAGCCCTCGGCCACCTGGATGGTCCTCGGCGGCATCCTCCTTCACGGCATGTGCTACGACTTCATCTTCGTGATGGGCCGCATGTATGTCGACAAGGCCGCCGGCGACGGCCTCCGCGCATCGGCGCAGGGCCTGCACGCCGTCTTCACCCTCGGGGCCGGCATGTTCGTCGGTTCCTGGCTCTCCGGTGTCGTCGCTCAGCACTACACCAACGCCCAGAGCCTCCACGACTGGAAGTCCATCTGGCTCGTGCCAGCCGTCATGAGCGCCGCACTCATCCCGATCTTCCTCGCCCTCTTCAGCGAAAAATCCGCCAAGGAAATCCGCGCCTGACCTCCATACTCGATCCCACTGGGTTTCGTGCCCCGCAAGCCCAGCCACATCGACCACGACTGGCGGCATTCCACAACGCTCGAGTCGTCGCTCATCCACGTTGCGGCGAAGCGGACGGAACCCGACATGCGCCCGCTGTCGCATCCTCACTTGAAGGTGGTGATGTACGACCAGGCATGTCCGCGATCATCGGATAAAGGCTGGAAGAAGCACGTCGGTCGGTTGCTCCGGTTTTGCAGCTTACAAGAAAGGCGATTTTGGGACGCCTTTTCCGTGAATCCATTTAACCTACAAACGTGAATGGACGGCCCACGGAATCACGGACGGAAGGGGGGGAATGAGGGGGCTGAGAGTCTGCTGCGTGATCCGTGCATTCAGTGCGTTCCGTGGGCCATTGGGAACTCTCCGGGTTCAGGCTACTGCTGAGTCCTATCAGCGTCTGGGTAATTGAGGGTAACAGCCATGTCGTTACCGACTTTGAAGATCGCTGAAAGAGACTCACCCAACGGGTGAGACTGAAACGGGATGATTTTAAGCTGCAAATTCCGTTTCCACAGAAACTCACATCAGATCCGACAAGTTTTCATCGCCGCATTGAGGTTTAACAGACTTTCCTCCCCTTACTCCGTGCGTCGCCCTCGAAGGCTCTTTCCCCAGCAAGCAAAGCGTCTCGGTTTACTTAAATACCGCAGTATTGGGCATCGCCGCCTTCAGCCGCCCCACACACTCCACGCTGGTCTTCGTTTCCCGAATTCCCATGTTCGTCAGATGCCCCAGTTTCACGAGATCGTCAAAACTGGCATCCGTAACCTTCTTCAAGCCCCTTAATTCCAGTTTCCTTAGGTGAGTCATCCCCTGCAGCGTCCCACTCTGGATTCCCAAGTCTGTGATCCCAGTGTTATAGGAGATATTCAGTTGATCCAAACTTCCCAACTGCCGCAGATGCTGGATCGTCCCGTCGGTGAGACTGTTGAAGGTCACCTCCAGAGATTTCAAATTCAGCTTCGCCACATGGACCAGCCCAGGCCCCTGAATCTCATTCCGCCCCAAATTCAAACTCGCCAGCCTGGACGAGCCCTTGAGATGCGCCAACCCGTCGTCCGTTAACCCGCAATCCACGAGATTCAAATCCTGCACCGTCTCGAGTTTAGACAGAGCCTCGAGGACCTCCCCGGAAAGGCGACTGCGCAAAATCGTAAGTTTGCGAAGCCCCTTCCACGCGGCAAGACGTTCAATTTCCACAGCCGCAATCTCCCGGTTCCCGATCGTCAAATTTCCCAATCGCTTGCACGCCTGAAGGTGTCTCACCGCCTCCTCATCGATCACATTCGGCAGCCCCAAAGACCCCAACTTCGGAGTTTCGGACAGAGCGGCCAGATCCTTCGACTCCACTAACGCATCCCATAGATCAATACTCTCCAGCGTCTGCGACTGGCTCAACGCCCTCAACACCCTCCCTGTCGCCCGCGGCCGATCATTGTTTTTGGGTATCTCTGGATACGACCACTGCGGCGCCCCAAACCCCTCCTTCTCATACCGATCAATGGGCGCAAGCGTCAGATAACGCAGCTTCGGAAGCTTCAACAAAACCTCCAGTCCGGCATCATCCACACTGGTTTCATATAAGCTCACAAACTCCAGATCCGGCATCAGAGCCGTGAGGGGCATTAAGTCGTCCGTCACTTTCACACCCCACAGACCGAGATGCGTTAATTTGGGGGGCGCGCCGGACCAACGAAAGAGATGCAATGAGTTCCGGCGCGCGGTGATGATCCCCGTCTCACTCATTTTGTTCAATGCCGCGAGCAGCTCGGGCGAGGTCTCGCCCGGCGCACCAAACGGATTGTATTGATGCGGGGGAAGCGCCTTGAGCGTTGCAGTCGGAGCCGCGTCACCCGCCGCAAAAGCAGCCCCATCCATCAATAGCATTGCGCAGATAAGCAGGGGGCACACAGGGATATTCTTCATAAGAGAGATGGGGAAAAAGGCTTCATTCAGTGGAGGGGCCCTTCGCTTGTCAGCTGCCGCCTGATCGCTGTTTGAACGGGATTTCTTGTCCTTTTCGGCTCCCCCGCAGAGGCATGACCCCATGCCCCGGCGCGGATCGCTTCCCGGGAGGCCACATGGTGCATCGTCCAATCCGATCCCCCTACTCAGGCGATGAGTTCCTTGATGACTCCCGTGCTATCGCCATGCCGTTCCACTGGCACGCCAGCTCCCTTGAGAAGAGTCAGCCAAGCGTTACACAAGGGCGTGCCGTTGGGCAGCACCAGATTTTGGCCCATCTTCAACCCGGCACCGTGTCCTGCGAGCAAGGTGGGACAGTTGTCTCCGTTATGTTCGGTTCGGGTATTGGTTCCAAAAGCGATGGTCGTGTGATCCAAGAGACAACTCCCATCGGCTTCCTTGGTCGCCTTCAGTTTGTCCAACAACCCCGCAAGCAATTCGCTGTTGGCGACGTCGCGTCGTTGGGAGGCATCGAACTTCTCCGCCATCGTCGAGTGGTAATGACTCATGTCGTGTGGAGCCACCTTGATATCGAGGCTCGTGAGCAGCGTGTCCACCGGCTGACGGTACCCGAGCACCCGGGTGCTATCCGTTTGCAAGGCGGCCATCATGATGTCGTACATTAGTTTGATCTCCTCATATCCCGCCAAACCCGGTTTGGGCTCCGCTATCGGAGCCCTAGGCCGCGGCACTTCCAGCCACTGCTCGTCTTTACTCAGACGAGTCTCGATGTCTCGGATTCCATCAAAGTATTCCTCCAGTTTTGCAGTGTCGTTTTTCCCAAGTCCCCGCTGAAGGTCATGAGCGTCTTCAAGGACGGTGTCCATGACACTGTGCCTCCGCTTGAGGAGAGCTTTGCGTTTCTCCAAAGAAATATTCTCGCCCGAAAAAAGACGGTGAAAAGCTTCCACGGGAGTTTTCTGAGCGGCGATCGGCTTGCCACCCGCATCCCACGCAAGGGACAGCCCCTGTCCGTGGCCGGAATTACCCGCGTAAGTACCGCAATCCAGCTGCATCGACGTAAAGCGCGTCTTTAATCCGAAGTACTCTGCCGCCACCTGATCGGCTGAAATGGTATTATGAAAGCTCTTTTCAGGGACGGCAAACTGGTTGGCGCCCGTAAGCCAGAAAGTGCTGCCACAGTGGCCTGCATTGACGAACCGGTGAGTCAAACCCTGCAGGACAGTGAAATCCGCCTTGTGACGAGCTAATGGCTCCAACCCTTTGGGGATCTGATAATCGGCTCCCGGCTGTTTGGGATCTGGGAACCAGGTTTCCGTGGTAAGCCCCCAGCCCAACCCCATGAAAAGGAGACGCTTCGGATTCGCCACGGCCGGAGCGGCGGAGGCAAACCGACGAAAACCGAGGGACTCGAGGAATGGGAGAGCAATCAGCGAGCTGCCGGATCGGAGAAAATGACGACGGGACAGGTTGGTGTTCATTGGCGGTTATTTGATTTGAAAGGCTTCGCTTTGGACCAGGGCGTGGAGGAATTCCCGCAGGCCGAAATTCCGCTTTTGTGCACGCTGGACGATCGATTCGACGAGCTCATCGTCACTAAAGCCGCAGGGGCGACCAAGACCGTATTCGATGAGTGAAGAGGTAATCCCTCGGGCAAACGCTTCGGTACGGCTCGCAACCACGTCACGCATTTCATTAAAATCGCGGAAGGACGGCCCGCGGTGAAAGGCCCCAGCCGGATCGATCGTCCACGTCTTTTTTGCGTTTGGCAGAGGTTTCCCGTCGTTGTCGCGCGCTTGAAACGAGTCCTCGGTTCGCCAGAGTCCGACTGCATCGAAGTTCTCGAGGCCGAACCCAATGGGATCGATCTTACGATGACAGCTGGCGCATTGGGCGTCCTCCTGATGAGCCGAAACACGTTCGCGAGTGGTGAGCACTTTGCCGGCCAGGCGAGTCAGAGCCGGCACATTAGCCGGAGCAGGAGGGGGTGGGTCGTTGAGAACCTTTCGGAGCACCCAAGCCCCGCGTTCCACAGGACTGGTGTGCTCACCGTTGCTGCCCATGGCCAGCACAGCCGCCATCCCCAGCAAACCGCCACGGGGTGAATCCTTCGGGAGAGGCACTTTCCGGAAAGCGTCCCCATGCACTCCATCAAGTCCGTAATAGTTCGCAAGCAGGCTGTTGATCACCACGTAGTCCGCTTTCAGGAGATCCCGGATACTGGCGTTTTCCCGGAGGAGATGAGCCAGCGTTTCGTAGACCTCCTGACGGGCCGCCCACTTCGTTCCAAAATCGAACTTGGTATGAAGCTCGGCACTAAACTGGAAGAAATCGAGACGGTCCATATTCAGCCACTGGCGGCTGAAGGCTTTCACAAACTCCATCGAACGAGGGTCATTGAGCAGCCTGTCCGTCTCTTGAGCCAGTATCTGAGGCTGCAGCAGGTCGCCACTTTCTCCAAGCCCTCGAAGGGCTGTATCTGGCGGCGTGCCCCAAAGGAAATAAGACAGCCGTGTGGCCATTTCATTTCCCTGAAGTTTCCGGCGCTCCTCTGTCGGCGATGGCTCGGCGCGGTAAAGAAACTTGGGCGAAGCGAGCACCACTGAAAGTGTTTCCTTGAGCGCCACGCTGTGTCTGGCTCCATCGGCGCGGGCGCCTTCGTAAAGATGAACGAGCCGGTCCAGGTAACGTTCCGAGGGTTTACTTCCGCGGAATGCTTCAATCGCAAAACGTTCCAACGCCTCCCGCAGCTCGGGAATTTTGGGAGCGGGCGCCTTGTCATCGAGGGCGATGCTCAGGGCCCGGATTCCCGGCGGGGTTGCGGCTTCGGAGACCCGCTCGATTTCAATCCAATCCACCCAAATCGCAAAATCCGGCCCCACTCCATTCAGCTTCTTGCCCTTATCCAGCTTCAGTTTGATTTGCTCGTTGCTGTCCGCCGTCCCCTTCTCCCGGACGTACAATCGGTAAGCATTTTGATCCCGCTGCACCAACGTACGATGAAAGGGAATCTCGATCACTTCCGGGGCATCTATCGTGCCTGTAACTTCATGGGTGCTCGTCACCGGACGGCTCCGTCCCTTGAAGCCGAAATCTAAAAACCGGCGCTCCGGAGTCGCCTGGGGAGTCACGCCCGCCCGAACGCGGATCATATAGTCACCCGGGGGAAAATCGTTGGGGATATTAACAAACAGGGCGGAGTTAAGTCCTCCATCCTGGTCGCTGATGGTCAGGTAAGCGCCCGTGTCCAAAGCAGGTTGCTCCAAATAACGCATCTGATACGCGAAGACCGCAGGGCCCCGGCTGAAGGCGCGGTTTGCTTGGTCCGTATTGTTTTCACTCGTGGTAAACCCGAAGTCCTCCGGGGCGGGCGCTCCCGGGATCATTTTCCACGACCGGCGAAAGACTCTGTCGTCTTTGGAGTTCTTCCGTAATTCCGCCACAATCTCTGTGTTCTCGGGCTTGTTGGCAGCCTCCTCCACGGCCTTCACCCAGCGGGAGGCCCGCTCGTGTTTGTCTAGTTCGGCGTCGACCGACTCCTTGAGCTTCGGGTTGGTCTCCTCCACCTCAGAGCGGAATTTTTTCTGAACGCCTGCAGCCGCATGGAGCGCAAAAGCTTCTTCCAGAGCCTTCATTGCAATCGACTCATACTGCTCCACTTGATTGCCAGACATGAAGAGACCCGCCCCCACCGTGTCGAAACGCACTGCATCGATGTCCGACGGCAATTCGCTCACATCCACATCGGCACCAAGCAAAGTCCGGAGCGTGTTCTTGTATTCCCTCTGGTTGAGTCGGCGCAGGGCAATGAACCCATGCTGATCGCTCAGGCTTCTCCGGGCTTTCACCATCACCTGCGCCAGATCCTCCAGGAAATCGGCTTTTTCCTTCGCTCCGGGCTGCTTCTCCTTCTCTGGCGGCATTTCACCGGAGTTGAGCGCATCGAGTATTTTCTGCCAGCGCTCGGCCGTTTGAAGGTCATTCGGGGCGAATGACAGGTCATCCACGCGGAACTTGCCCTTTTGTTTTTCGGGCCCATGACAGCGTTCGCAGTTTTCTTTTAAGAGGGCCCGGTGCCGCTCGCTCATCACAGCGGACGGCTTTTGTTCCGCTCCCTGAGTTCCGACTGGCGCCACGAGAACAAGCATCAATAGAGAGAAGAAAAGCTTCATTGGAGGGGACAAAATCGATGTCCGGAGGAGGACTTATTCGAATCCATCTGGTAGTTGCCGCGATTATTAGGATTTAACGGATTTTTCCCGGTAAATCCGACCCTAACGGGCCCCGCGACCATCCCGCGTGCGAGAGAGACGGGAGCAGGGCGAAAAGCGATGGTGTCTCAGACCCCCGCCTCGCTTCGCAGGAAGGAGTCTCCAGCCACTTTCGTTCAATTGCCCGCTCCTCCAACCAGAAGGCGCGTGGCCGGTTCGCCCACAACGGGGCGCCGAGGCCGCTCAGCGCTCGAACGCCTTCTCCGTGAGCCGGGCCACGCCGTCCTTCGCGAAATCGCTCATCGGATACATCTTCTGCGCCCGCAGGAAAAGCGAGAGGCCGGACCCGATCTGACCGCGTTTCTCAAGCTCCTCGGCCTGGCGCACCGTGCGTACGAATTCGGCCGCCTGCGTGGTGAGCTCCGCACGCGTCTGGTTGAGCTTCGTATCCTCGGGGAACTGACCGATCACCTTTTCCACACTTTCCCATGCCCCGGCGGCGTTGCCCTGACGCTGCATCTCTTGCGCCCTCATGACGGCGGCTTCGATGGTCTGCATGTCCTTGAGCACCTTCTCGAGTTGCGCCATGCGATCGGGATACTGAACCATCGCGGCGAGAAAGCGGGGGCTGTTCTCCGCAATTCGCCGGAAATTCTTCTGCGCGTAAAGCTGCTCGAAATCGCTGATCGTCCGCTGCTGCACATCGCCCTGCGCGAAGATTTTCTGGGAAAGCTCGGCCAGCTCGGGATTGCGCGGCCACAGCTGTGTGGCGGCCGCCAGCTCCGTCTCCAGCGCCTGCCTTTCTCCGCTGATCGCTGCATTGCGCGCCTTCGCAAGGTGCATCCGGGCCACCGTCTTCGCCGTCTCAATGGCGGCCATCGGCTTGGAGGCGTCGAAATCCCTGGCCACCTCGGTGAGCTGATTCACCAAAGTCTCCGCCAGCGCGTAATCCTTCACATCCAGCGCCGACACCAATTGGTTGGCGCGCTTGCTGAACTCATGGCTCTGTCTCTTTTTGGCGAGTGGAAGGGTGCGCATCTCCGGCATGAACTCACCGGACGCGAACGCCTCGCTGAGCCGCTTGGTTGCCCCCTCGAGCTCGTTCTTGTCCAGCAGCAGGTTAAACGCGGCGACCCCTTCGCGCACATCCCGCACAGCCTCGTTCGCAAGGCTGTCGAGCGTGCTAATCGTCGGCGCCATGCCAGAGGAACGCGAAAACAAATCCTGAGCATCCTTCCCAAGGCTCAGCTTGGAGTCGCCGTCCGTGAACAGGGCGCGGTAGAAGCGCGTGCAGATCAGCACATGCTGGAACCGCCGCTGAAAGAAGAACTGCGCCACCAACGCTTGGAACTCGATCTTCGCCGCCACCTCCGACAGCTCCCGCTTTGCCTCATTGGCCTTGATCCGCGCCATCACCTCTCCAAGCCGTGTGAGGTGGGGCGTGATTTCCGCCGTCTTCGTGGTCACCGTTTTCACCGAGTTACCCGCCGCATCCTTGCCGCTGGTCGTGCTCGTGCTGTCGAGACGGTTCGTCTGGCCGGACATCCGCGCGTTCCACTCGTGCTGGCGGCGCTCCTTCTCCAGCGCGGTGTTGGCCGTCGCGATGCGCTGCTGCTGGCGCTGCGCCGCCCATACCGTGTACACCGCATCCGCGATCGAGTCGCACAGCCGCGCATCCATGTCGTAGCGCGCAGCCTGCCCCAGCAACTGGAACGCCATATCCTGATTCTCCCGCGTGGCACCCCGGGGGGCCAGGCGATTCAAAATCTCCGCGAGCACCTGCTGATACTGACGATCCTGTGCCGTGGTCGCCTCCGGCGCATTCAGGTACTTCTCAAAACGCGCCTGAAAAATCCGGTTGTTCGTCACGTTCCAGTTCTTCCCGTCCCACGACAGGATCTCGCTCCCGGGATCGAAGGACGGCACGTCCTTGCCGAGGAAACCCTGCTGCGGCTTTGCCGGCGCGCCCGCGGGCGCCGTCCCTGCGGCTGAAGCAGACGGCGCAGCTGCCGGGGCGGGAGCGGCGGAGGGGGCTGGAGCGTCCGCCACCTGCGCGTTCAAGGAACCGGAGACGGCGAGAAACCAAGCGGCGGCGGGGGTGCACAGCTTCATCGGCAACGGATTTTTCACAGCGCCTCCTTCTTCACATCTCGAGCCAGAAGGAGCCCCTTCGGATTCACCTCCAGCTTGAACACGTACCGTTGGCCGCGCTCGATGTTGATCTGGTTGAAATCCGGCGGAACAAACACAGCAAGCATCTCTCCTCCCGGCAGGCCCACGGAATAAAGGCGCCCCACGCCATCCACGGCATGAATCTGCGAGCCGATGGTCCCGTCGAGTTTGTACGAGTTCCCGCGCAGGCTGTTGGAGTTCTCCAGATAATCCTGAACGGGCAGCGGGGTCATTGTCCGAAACGGGTCAGCAACGCCACGTTGGAAAAAATGACCCGCACCGAGGACCGCGGCAAAGCCAACCACGGCGATCCCGATCCAAAGGGGACTTGCGGATGAGCTGGCACGGCGCGGCATGGAGGGAGGGGCGGCTGCAGGGACTGGCGGGGGTGGTGTCGGGCGAGTCCGCGCGGACTATTCCCAGCGCGAACTTTTGGCGCCCGTATAAGCGACGATGATGCCCAAGACCACATGGGCGCACAACACCCAAACCGCCATCGAGGACGAGGCCAGCGGCCCGGCCGGATCGGCTGCGCCCGTCGGACTGCGACTCACCATCTGCACGGCGTCGAAGAACCGCGTGTCGCGGAAAGTCTGGATGAATCCCGCCCAGCCCCAGTAGGACGCGATGAAGGGGCGGGTCACGGTGGCCAGCGCGGCCGGCAGGGCCAGCACGGCCCCGGAGAGCGGCAGCTGAAATCCCACCAGATACACTGAAAGGAGCGACGCCTGTTCCGCGCTTTTCATGACCGCTGAAAGCCCCAGACACACGGCCGTGAGCGATGCATTGACCAGCGTCAGCAGCAGGATCTGCGCGAGCTGGCCGCCCGGAAAATCGACGATCAGGTCCACAAAGAGCCCCATCCACACGGACTGCGCCGTCACCATCAACCCAAGGAAAAGCACCTTCGAAAGGACATACGCCCCGGGCCGCAGCCCCGCGAATTTCTCTTTCTCAAGAATCAGCCGTTCCCCCGCAATTTCACGCGCCGCATTGTTGGATCCCATCAAAGCCAGCAGCACCACTTGGAACATGATTAGTCCGGAAACAAGGCTCCCCGTGCGCAGACTCTCCATCCGGTGCGCCATCTCGTTGCGGACTTGGTCGAAAACATTTCCGCCCACGGGGTCCGTCAGCGCGCGCAGCGCAGGCAGACCGTCCATCGCAAAAATGACGACTAACAACGGGAACCCAAAGAGCAGCGCCGCCTGCAGCAGGAGCTGTCCGCGGTCCCGCGAAAACAGCCGCATCCGGCGGGCGAGCAACACCGCCACCTGCCGTCCAAAGGAAGGGAGTTCCGGCCTCTTTCCTACTCCCCCGGGCCCCGTCTCCGGCCCGTCTGCGCTCCGGCCCTTCGTCTCTTCGCCCGCAACACCCTGCTCCCCTTTCGGCTCCAGTTCTTGGTTGTAGCCGGACCGGTGCTTGTCCCAGGACCGGTGCCAGTCCGCCGCCTGCCTCAGTGCGAGCAGAGGGAAAAGCTCCTCGGGATGCTTCAGTCCAAAATAGTGCAGCATCAGGTCCGTGGGCCCATAGAACACCACCCGTCCCTGAAAAAGCACCAGCACGCGGTCGTACAACTCCATGTGCCGGAGGCTGTGCGTGACGGAGAGCACCAGACGGTCGCCCCCCTGCGAGATCGCATGCATGAGCTGCACGATCTCGTCCTCGGACTTGGGATCCAGCCCGCTGGTCACCTCGTCACACAGCAGCAGCTTCGGTGAGCTCGAAAGCTCCATCGCCAGCGCAAGGCGCCTCTTTTGTCCGCCCGAAAGACGCTGCACCTGCCGATCCGCAATCTCCCCAAGCCCCACGTCTGCGAGGATTTTCGCGAGCCGTTCCGGAGGCGCCTCCCCCACGCGCAACTGCATTGCCGAACGCAGGCTCTCTTCCACCGTGAGTAGATCGTAGGCGATGCCAAACTGCGGCACATAACCCACCTCCTGCGGCTCAAAATCTCCCTGACTCGCAAGGTCGCGGCCCTCCCACAAAATCTGCCCCTCGGTCGCCTCCGCAAGGCCGGCCACCACTTTGAGCAGCGTGCTTTTTCCGCAGCCCGAAGGCCCCAGCACCGCCACGAAATGCCGCTTGGGCAGCTTCAGGCTCACCTCATCAAGCAACCGCGGCGCATCCGGTTCCGATCCGGTCTGAAAGGTGAGAGAACGCAGTTCCAGCACAGGATAAGGTTTCCTTTGTCGACCCAGATTTGTCACTGTGTTTCTACCCCGGCAATGCAAGGCCCTTCCCATCCCCGCTCCGGCGCGGTGCGCCCAGCCGCCGCTCTCGCTCTTGGCGCCGGCGCCCTCCTCGTCCTCACCGTCATCGGCCTCATCATCGCCAGAGCAAGGGTGGAAGCCTACCTCCGCAGCGAGCAGTTCCGCTCCTTCGCGGCTGACAAGGCGGGACGCGCCCTCCACGCCAATGCCACCTTCGTCGGGCTCAAGGCCGAGGGCCTCGACTTTTTCTGCGAACACTTCCGAGCCGAGGGAGCTCGCGAGGCTTCCTTCTCCATTCTCGAACTCCAGCAGCCACGCGCGTCGGTAAGCCTCCGCAGGTTCTTCGAGGGAATCTGGCAGGTGGACCACGTGAGCGCACAGCGGCTCGACCTCCACCTCAACGGCGCCCGCATCGCAGCCCCCGTCTCTCCGCGGCCCGACACCACTCCCCACGCTTCCCAAAATCCCGGCGGCTGGATGCCAACGCGTGTCGAGATCGGAGGCGCCACCATCCGCGAGGTCAACTTCTCATGGGGCGATGGGCCGACACAGGGTTCACTCACAGGATCCCAGCTTGCAGCCACACCTCGCGAGCAGGGTGCATGGAGTCTCAAGACAGCCGGCGGCAGGTTCCTCTCCCCGGGCCTCCCCCCCCTCCAGCTGAACTCCGCGCAGGTCCTCTACCGCCAGCCCACTGTCTTCCTCCAAACCGCCGTACTCGAATCCCCAGCTGCGCCCGCGGGCGAATCCGGCGGCCCCGGCTCCATCCGTGTCTCTGGTGAAATCGCGCCCACCGCCGGGCTCAACCTCCAGTGCGAACTCACCCGCGTCTCTGTCACCCCGTTTCTTCCTGAGGATTGGCGCGCACGCCTCCATGGCAACCTCACCGGCGAACTCACCGCACGCGGCCCCGACGCCCAATCCCTCAAAATCGACGCTAAACTCCAACTCCACAACGCTCGCATCGAGGCCCTTCCCGTCCTCGATAAAATCGCCCTCTTCACGCGCCTCCAACAGTACCGGCAGCTCTCCCTCAGCAAAGCCTCTGCGGAATGCACCAAGCAGGGCGGACGCCTCGAGGTCCGCAACTTCCTCGCGGAATCCTCCGGCCTCATCCGCATCGAAGGCCGGTTCTCGGTGCAGGACGAAAAGATCGACGGCTTCTTCCAAGTCGGCGTCACCCCCGCCAGCCTCCAGTGGCTCCCGGGTTCTCAGGAAAAAATCTTCACTGAAGCCCGCGATGGCTACGTCTGGACACCCATGCGCCTTGAGGGGCCCGTTCAAAACCCCGCCGACGACCTCTCCCCAAGACTCGCCGCAGCGGCACAGGCCGCCATCGTAGAAAAGGCTCAGGACGGTGCGGTGAAAACCATCCGCTCAGGAGTCGACGCGGCGAAGAGTGTGCTCGATTCCCTCCTCAAATAATCATCCGCCGCCCCATGTTTCACCGGCTCCTTCTCCTGCTGCCCATCGCGCTCCTGCTCGCCTCAGCCTCGGTAAGTCAGGCGCAAATCCCCCTCTTCCAAGCCAAGCTCCCCGGAGGTGCTTACACCGTCGCGGTCCGCGCGATCATCTCTGTGAGCACCCACGAGTATGTGGTGGACGGAGCGGCACGCGTCACCGAGGTCAACATCGACACCGCGGGCTCCCTTGCCGTCCGCTTTTACTTCATCGAACCCACCACGCCGAATCTCGGCGGCGTCGGCGCGGCCTCCATCGAAAAGGTCCAGCAGATCGCCTCCGACCTCGGTGAACGCGCCGGCGAAGATGTCTGGAAAAAGGTGGTCAAAAGCTACCCCACCACGACCCATGCACGCACCGTCGAGTACAGGGTGGCGCAGAAGGAGCACCTCACCCGCATCTTCCAAGCCGCCGACGAGGCGCTCCGCCTCCAACTCGCACGCTCCGTCACCGTCCCCTGACCGGTTCTCACGCAAGGCCCGAAAAGGGGTTGAGGGGGAGGAGCGTTATCAAGATCAGGGGTCTTCTTTGCGCTCTGGCACCTTGGCGTGAGGCTCCGCTGTGCGTTCGGTTCACACCCCTCAAAAACGCATGTGCGAGAATGGAGAGAGGACCAGATGGATCGCAGGCACCCACCGCCGAGAGGTGCCACAGTCGATCCGCCCCACAATCCCACCTCAAAACCATGACAGAGTACAAACCAGCAGGCAGAACCCGCGCGGTGCTCCCGATCAACCTTGGAGACGGCGCGTATTGCGAGCAGTGGATTCGGAGACTTTCCGAGATCATCAAGCCGGACACCACCAGCCTCGACGTCGTGTTTCTCGGAGGCGGGGCCAAGGTGAATCCGTCCGTCATTCTCTCCCTGCGCAACGCACTGCTCCTCGTGCCCCAGCACATCAAGCTGCGCACCGTGGCGTCCGCTTCCTTGTCGCCCTTTTTCTGTGCGGTATGGCTTCTCGGCGACGAGCGGTGGATTGCCCGGAATGCCAGGATCTGGATTCCGCGACTGCCGGAGACGATCCTGCGCGGCGGAGAAACCGAGGACCATGCTGCCGAGGCCCTGCAGAACCGCGTCCGCGAAACAGAAGACGCCGAGGACGGCGATGGAGGGGACGAGGGTGAGGCGGAAGATTTGGACACCCTGCTCCGCAACATGGTCCAGCCCAAGAGGGCGGCTGGCGGCTCCCATCAGCCGGGGTTGTTGGAGACGGAATGCGGCTGCGACCGATGCCGGATCGTCACCGAATTGCGCACGCTCGCCACCGTGGTGAACGAATGGCTCCCGTGCTGGGAATTTTCCGGGAAGGCGATTTCTTCCGAGGACTTGGTCGAGATGCGGGTGATCCGGCCCGATTGGGTTTTTGGCAACCCCAGCTCCGGGCGGGGCGGGGCTCGGCACGTGTCGGAGGTGGAGCCGGGAGTGAAGCAGGATGGGGAGGAAGCGCGGGCCCTGCAGCAGAGTATTTTTTGAGAA
Source organism: Chthoniobacter flavus (assembly GCA_945861435.1). Classification (GTDB taxonomy): domain Bacteria; phylum Verrucomicrobiota; class Verrucomicrobiia; order Chthoniobacterales; family Chthoniobacteraceae; genus CAIURC01. Next base: position 45,489 of record CAMAUX010000005.1, read on the forward strand.
AACGGGCTCCGGAGAATCGGAGTCCAGCAACCACAGAAAACCCAGAGTGCATTTATGAACGAACAAATCCCCTACACCAATTCGCTGGCTTCGATTCAGATTGCCAGCAACCCCGAGCCCCGCTGCGCCTGCGCCCTCGTCTTGGATATCTCCGGCTCGATGAGCGGAGACGCCATTGCCGAGCTGAACGAAGCTGTTCAATGCCTGATCAACGACCTTGCCGCGGAGGCGCTGGCGAGCAAGCGGGTGGAGATTTCCGTGGTGACCTTCGGAGAATCCGTGGAGCTGGTTTCGGATTTCACCTCCCCAAGGCAGCTCGTGATTCCCAAGCTGGAGGCGGGCGGCGGAACACCGATGGGCGAGGCGGTGGTCAAAGCCGCTTCCGTTTTGGAAGCCCGGAAGGAGGAATACAAACGCGCCGGCCTCCAGTATTTCCGCCCGTGGATGTTCCTGATCACCGACGGCGAGCCGACAGATGAGGACTCTGCCTACTGGCGGGAGGCGGTCCGGATCGTGCACGACGGCGATTCCAAGGGCCGGCTCCTCTTTTTTGGAGTGGCAGTCGGCGGCGCCAACCAGGTCCGTCTCGACCAACTCTGTCCCCCAAAGCGGCCCTCGCAAAAACTGCGCGGCCTCCGGTTCCGGGAGATGTTTCTCTGGCTGACGCGCACGCTGACATCGGTATCCTCGTTGAACCCGGGACAGACCGTCCAGCTCCCCTCCACCAATGGCTGGAGCCAGATCGATGCCTGAGCACCCCTGGCAGATTTGTTCCGTCACCGTGACGGGCCCCTCTCATGCCCAGATGGGAGAGGGTTGCCAGGACCGCTGCGGGATCGGGACCGCCGGCCCGGTCGGCGAAGTCCTCCTGCTCGCGATTGCGGACGGAGCGGGCTCCGCAAAGTACGGCGCCGAAGGGGCCGCGCTGGTGGTGGAGACATGGCTCGCGCATTTCACGGCACTCTTCTCCGAGAAGAAAAAGGAGCCGACGCAGGAAGCACCTCCCGTGGAAACGGAGCAGCACGATTCCCCCGCGCCCCTCTCCGATGCTGGCCCCGCGGCTGATGCGGACTCCCAGCCCGATCACGAGTCCGGCCCGGCGGCCTTGTCTGAAGAGGGATTCCGTTTGGAGGCGTTGGAGGTGCTTCGCCATGTTCGCGAGGAGGCACAACGCCTCGCGGAGGCCCGCGGATGCGATGCGGGGGAATTCAACGCGACTCTGCTCGGTGCCGTATTGCTGCCGGGCGCGAGTTTTTTTGGACAGGTGGGAGATGGCTGCTGGGTGGGGAGCAACGGCACGTGTCTCGGCTGCCTGACATGGCCGACTGCCGGGGAGTTCGCATCGCAGACAGTCTTTGCGGGTTCGCGATCGGCGCCGGAGGTGCTGCAGTGTGTGGTGACGGGCCCGGAGGTGCGTGCGATCGCCGGCTTCACGGATGGCGTGGAACGGATCGCCCTGCAACTGGCGCAGCAACTGCCGGAGCCCGGCTTCTTCGGTCCCGTGTTTGAATCGGTGCGGCAGTCGGGGAGTGCGCTGGAACGGGAGCTCGCCGCGTTTCTGGAATCGGAACGTGTCTGCGCGGAGTCGGATGACGACAAGACCCTTCTGATTTTGGTGCGGCCCGATGAGCTATTACGATGAGACAGGCAGGAGTTGGAAGCTGGGCGCACGGATTGGCGCAGGTGGTGAGGGGGAGGTGTTTCGTCTCGAAGACGCGCCGGCCTACTGCGCAAAGATCTACGCGCAGCGTCCGGTTCCAGATGCCAAGGTGCGCAAGCTCAGGACGCTGAGGGCCCTCGCAGAGCGGCTCCAAGGAGTGGCGGCGCTGCCAGTCAGCCTGCTGTTTGCAAAGCCCGCACAAAAGCAGCCGGCGGGGGTGGTCCTCCCGTTTGTTGAAGGGCGCGACATCCACGATCTGTACAACCCCGAGGCCCGCCAGCAGACGTTTCCCCGCGCAGACCTCGGGTTTCTGGTGGCCGCGGCGCGGAACGTCGCTTTCGTCTTCGGCCGCGCCCACCAGGCCGGCATCGTGATCGGCGATGTCAGCGAGCAGAATCTGAAGGTGCGCGCGGACGCCACCGTCACACTGATTGATTGCGACAGCGTCCAGCTCTCGGATGCCGCCGAGTTTTTCCCGTGTGAAGTGGGGACCCCCATGTGGACCCCGGCGGAGCTTCAATCCCGGAGCCTCAGCGGAATCCAAAGGACCGCGAACCATGACGGCTTCGGCTTGGCGCAAATGATCTTTCTCCTGCTCTTCGGCGGGCGTTACCCGTACGCGGGCGTTCCGCTCCCGGGCGTGGATCTGCGCCCGGAAGAGGCCGTGGCCCGCTTCGCCTTTGCATACGATCCCACGCCCGCGAAACCGCTGCTTTCACCACCGCCACATGCTCTCCGCTTTTCAGCTTATCCAAAGGAAGTTCAGGAGCTGTTTCTGCGGGCCTTCCGGAAAGGCTCGGAGAAAAACGGGGCGCGTCCCTCGCCCGCGGAATGGATTGCGACGCTCACGCAGCTTGGGGAAACCTTGAAGCAATGTCCGGCCTCGCGGGCGCATTCGTTCTGGCCGGGCAACCCCCATTGTCCTTGGTGCGAAATGGCGCAGCGATCCGGAGTGGATCTTTTCCCCTCCATCGACGGGGCAAGCGGAGTCGGTCTCTGGCCTCCAGACGCCTTCCAACTGGAACTCACTGCGTTCAGACCGGTGCCTGAACAGGCCTTGGAAAAGGGCCGGGCGATTGCCGGCGTGAAGCCGGGAGGCGGTCTCGGTTGGATTACGGCAGGCCTGCAGAAGATCGAAACGCTCCGGCGGTTCCTGAATGGACGGGAACTGGCGGATTTGCGGCAGGAACTGGAGCGGGTTGAGAAAAAGATTCAGGGGATGGGCTGGAAACTTCGGGAGTTGGTTCAACAGCACCAGCGCGATCTGGATACTGCGCGCCGCGAGGCCTCCGCATTTGCGAGCAGCCTGCAGAACCGCATGCTTCTGGAACGCGAAGTGTATGCCGAGGTGGTGAAGAAGGTGCAGGCCTCAGCTTTGGAGGACTACCTCCGCGATGCCGAAGTCCACACGGCGGAGATCCGTGGAATCGGGCGCCAAAGAATCGAGACACTAATGGCGCACGGGATCGAGACCGCGGCGGATATCACCCAGGAGCGGCTGTCCCGGGCGCACTCGTTCGGGCCCAAATTGATTGCGCGCCTTCTCCAATGGCGGCGGGAGATTGAAAAAGAGTTCCAGTCGTTCGGGAATCAGACGCACCAGCGCGCAATTCAAGCCGGCATGCCGGAGGCCTTGAGGCGGCGTTCAGACCAACTCAAGGCGCGGATCAGGGAGATTCTGATTAAGACCGATGCCTCCAAACGCACCTATGCAAAGGCGTTCCAAAAACTGGAAGAGTCTTTTCATCAGCAGCAGATCCAGCGCGAAGTGCTCCAGATGCAGATCGCAGCGCTGCAGTGACGAATATTCTCAGGCCGCGATCCCGTGCATCGCGTCCACCTCATCCGGGAAAACCATCGCTTGGGACAGGGACCGACCCATGACTGCAAGTGCCGCGGATTCGATCCGGCGCAGTTCCGCAGCCGACATCCGCAGACGAGCGGCGACTTCCTGCGGTGCCCCGTGGACGGCGCCGTTGAGGCCGAAACGGTGCTCCACGACCTCCCGCTGCTGCGGCGTAAGGTGCGAGAAGGCTGCCTGCAGCTGCACGCCGGCCCAACTAGCGCGCTCCTCGTCGGATGCCGAGAAACCTGAAACAGCGTCTGGCACTTGGCTGAGGCAAAGCGTTTGGTCCGGGCGCGCCCGCATGTGGAGAGCCCGACCGTTCCTCTCATGCTCGAAGAGCTCGCATACCCGTTCCGATTCGAGACCGCAGTGCGCCGCCAAATCCTTGGGCTGCGGTTCGCGGCCAAGCCGGGCACTGAGGAGCGAGGCGGCTTTCCGGAGCTTCCGAAGCTGTTCGCACACGTAGACAGGCAGGCGGACGAGTCCGTTCTGGTTGTCTACAGCCCGGAGAAGAGACGAGCGGATTTTGGTGGTGGCGTGGGTGCTGAACCTCGCCTTGTGCGCTTCGAAACTTTCGGCGGCGCAGATCAGCGCGATGGTGGACTCTTGGACCAAGTCCTCGGGAGCCATTCCGGAAATCTCAAACCTTCTCGCCTGACTCACCGCAAGCCGGAGATTGGACAACACCAACCGATCGCGATGCTGAAGAAAGGTTTTTTCCAGAGCGGCAAGGGTGGTGAAAAACGGCCCCATGTCGGTCTCGCTCAACCAGAGTTCGTCTTCAAGGGCGTGCAGATCCTGAACTGCAGCAGGATCACCCGCTCGAATCCGGCGCCGGATCTGCCCGAGGAATTCGAAGCGGACGCGGAGATGGGAGAGCATGTCATCCAGTCGCGCATACACGAATTCGCACGAGAGAAGCGGCTGGCGGACGACTTCCAGCGCCGCAAGAAATCCCGCCTTATCCTCGGAACCCTGTGTGACGGAGAATCGGAGAAAAGCCGCGCGAATCCCGGCAATGCTTTTGACCAAGGACGCACGCAGAGTCGGCGTGGCCTCGATCGGCGAATGTTTTGCGCCGACGCTCGCAAGCCATTCGATCGCGACGCGGGTTTGAAGCAGATGACTCCAAAAAGCGGCTTTCGACTGCCGAATGGCACCCGCGACTTCGCGCTCTTGATCCGGCGTGAGGAGGGGCCGGGTCTCCAAGGTCCATGCGGGGGCATGCAGCGGACTCTCCGAAGGAATGGCCCACTCGTCCGCTAGATCCATGGATTCAAAGCTGGAAAATGCGAACTCATCCGCCCCGTCATCGATGGCGGGCGAAGCCAGACGGCGGGACTTCGTTTTGCCGCGGCGCGGAGAGGGCTTCAAGGCGGTGGAAAAACCGAATTCAGACTGGCTCGGGGGAGGCGCGGTGCGTCTGGTGGATTTCATGGGGTGGGCATGCAGCGTTGGAGGGGAGCGGTCAGGGGGCGGGGCAGATCTTCTCCGGCAAGGAATCCTCTCCTTTCCCCACGACGATCGCACAGGGGGTGGGACATTGATTGAGGCACCCCCCTGGAAATAAACGGCCGCCTCCGCCACAGATACCGCAGCCACGGCCTTCCCCATCTGCCTTTCGGAGTTTCGAGTCTGATGCATGACGTCGGAGTTGGATGGAGCCGCACCGGTATTTCGAAGTGCAGCTCCATCGTTCTTGAGGAAGGAGGCAGCCCCCGGTTTTTCGTTCTTTTTTTAAGAACGCATCTGACCGTGCGGCTGTCCACCAACCCACGCGCCCCGCCTTCATGGGATCTCGGTTGATGAAACGAGGGCGCGTTGCCATGGGCTACACGCATTCGCCCTCATGCTGTCGGCAAACAGGCTTCCGCCCCCCCTCCAGATCCCAGCCGCACGGGCTTATTGTCCGTGTGATCAAAGCGCTCCTCCCTGCCCTCCTTGCGGCCGCCACCGGCAATGCAGGGTTCAACCCCGGACCGCGCTGCGCGACTCCCTTCAACATTTCCGCGTGGAGGCGAAAGCACGCACGCGCTATTAAACACCCTCGCGCATCAATGAAACGAACCGGCATCCTTCTCGCAGTCCTTCAATCGCTGGCGCTCTGCGATCTTCGCGCCGCCGAGGCGCCCACGGCGCGCTTCGACGACAAGCATCGCGCGTTCTTCAAAGACTACTGCGTCGAGTGCCACAATGCGGACAAGCAGAAGGGCAAGCTGCGGCTGGACGACATCTCGTTCGCCCTCGACTCGGTGGAGAACGCAGACCGCTGGCAGAAAATTCTCAACCAGCTCAACTCAGGCGAGATGCCGCCGGACGATGCGAAGCAGCCGGAGCGCGGCGCCAAGACGGAGTTCCTCGATGCGCTCTCGCACACGCTGATGACGGCGCGACGCACCCTCGGAGACTCAGGCGGGAATATCACGATGCGGCGCCTGAACCGCCGCGAATACAAGAACACCATCCGCGATCTTCTCGGCGTGGACATCAGCGTGCGCGAGTTGCCGGCGGATGGTGGCGCCGGCGTGTTCGATACAGCGGGCTCGGCGTTGTTCATGTCATCCGACCAATTCGAGCAATACCTCGCACTCGGCCGGCTGGCGCTCGACGAGCATTTCGCGCGGTTCATCGCAACGTCCGGCGCGCAGCCGCGGCGCATGCATATCGAGGCGGAAAGCAAGAACCCAAGGATCGCGGCATCCCTCGCAAAGCGCACCGATGCGCATGCCCGCTACGGAAAATGGATCGCTGCCGTGGATGCAGCCGCACAGCAACCGGACAACGCGGATGTGGCTGCGCAGATTCGGGCCGAGAAGAAAGGAGACGACGCGTATTTCTACTCGCAGTCGCAACGGATCAAAGGTGCGCCGTCGCCGAAAGATCACGGCTTCGTGGATGACGTGGAAGCCCGGCACCAAGGGCGCTCCGAATGGGAACATTACGTTCCGCATCACAAGGCCTACGTGGAACATCCCGCCACAAAGACAGGCGCATTCCTCACGGTCGAGGATGTGACGGTGAATCCCTACCAATCGTTCCGGCTCCCAGGCGACTGGCCTGCGGGCGAGTACGTGGTGCGCGTCCGGATCGCGGCCACAGCGGACACACCGGCGGCGCGGCACTTTGTGGAATTCGGGCCCCAGCACGACAGCGGCGTGCGCGCCGTAGCCAGCACCCACCAGATCACCGGAACGATGGAGAGCCCGCAGGTGCTGGAGATCCCCGTGAAATTCTCGCCCGCAAAAGGCTACAGCTTTTTCTTCCAGGAGAAGGGAACCTTTCAGTCCGAGGGCGCGGCGCGCCGTGTCTTTGATGAAGCAAAGAAGCGCAACGGCATCGGACCGGAGTTCGCCCTGTGGATCGACTGGATCGAGGTGGAAAGCGCGACTGCAAACGCGCCGGTCGCAGCAACCGCCACGCAGCCGCGGAAACTCCGCAAAGACCCGGAACAATGGGCGAACAAATACATGCCCATCTACGCGGAAGGCTATGCGGAGAAGCACGGGCGTTTCCAAAAATGGTGCGAAGCGGTCGATGCAGCCGCTGCGAACCCGGAGAACGCGGATGCCTTGGCGAAGGCGCGCCTTGATCCGAAACTCAAGACGCAGCCGCATCTCTTTCCCAATCACTTCGCGGAGTTCAAGGGCGCCCCCGCGCCGACGCAGTTTGGGTTTCGCGACGTGGACGAGGCGCAGTTCGCGCGCAGCGAGTTCCAATATCACCACCAGTATTACGCAGACTACATGCAGCTGCCCCAGCGCGAGACGGGTGTCTATCTGATGCTCTACTCGCTCGGCCGCTACACGGGTATCACCGCGCCAAAGGAATGGCCGGCCGGCCGCTACACCCTGCGCATCCGCATCGCCGCGACCGAGGAATCGCCCAAAGAGCGCCGCTTCATCGAGATCGGCACCGGCAAGGCGGATGCCGCCGATTTCAACGTGCTCAGCTCTCATCAAGTCACCGGCACGCTCGCGAATCCTCAGCTCATGGAGATCCCCGTGGAGATTCCCGCCAGCGGTGACCGCAACTTCGCGGTCCGCGACAAGCGTCCGAACAACCGCAATGCAGAGTACGCGATGTTTCGCGAAGCATGGGACAAGACCGGCACGGGGCCGCGTCCGTGCATCTGGGTGGACTTTGTCGAACTCGAAGGGCCGGTGGATCCAAGTACGTCCGCGGTTGCGGCAAACAAGACGATCAAGGAGCGCCGCGAGGTGGAGTTGCACGCGAACGCGATGGTGGGCGGCACTTACAACGGCTATTACAAGGAAGGCCACCGCGTCGCGAAAGCGTACCTCGACAGCGACCGCACCCAGCCGGCGAGCGTCTTTGGCAAAGGAATCACTGATGAACAGGAAGCGAAGTTTCGTGTGCGCGTTTTCGAGGAGCACGGGCCGAGCTTTGCACGCTACCTGAACGATCCTCTCACGAAGACAGGCGCTTACCTCACCACCTTCAACGTCCACACCGAGGAGGTCATCACGCTCCCGCCCGACCAGCCTTCCGGCTGGCTCAAGACCAAGCACGAGGCGGAGACCGCCCAACCGGGTGAGTATGTGCTGCGTTTCCGGATCGGTGCCGTGAAGGGCACGCCCAAGGAACGGCACTTCGTCGCGCTCGGCACCCGGAGGGACAAGGACGACTTCGGTCTTCTGCATACGTTCCAAGTCAGCGGAATCACGGATGCGCCGCAGATCATCGAGGTGCCTGTGAGCATCACCGCCGCGAGTCCGCGCACCTTTGTGCTCCGCGAGAAACGCGACGTGAAGTTGGACAACGAGATCTACAACGCCGCGCGGAAAGCCACGGGGGTCGGGCCGGAACCGGCGCTGTGGATCGACTGGGTGGAATGGGAAGGCCCAGTCGCGCGGCAGGCTCCCATCGCGAAAGTCGAACACATCGAGGTCGAGAAGAAGACCGACGAACTCCAGCGCCAGATCACTTACATGAACGGGCAGCACGCGAAGTTCGAGGAATGGAAAGCCGCGGGCGCTGTGGAAGACGACCTGCCCAAATTCGGCTTCCCCACCCGCTACCACGCTGACTTCCGGAACACCGTTTGGGAAAGCAACCACGAGTGGTTCCAGAAATACGTCGACCGGCCCGAGGTGAAGACCGGCATGTTTTTTGACAACACCACCAACGAGACCAGCGAACTCGTCACCGACCTGCCGCCCGATCTCGCCACCGGCGACTACATCCTGCGCGTGCGGATCGGCCGCGTACCGGGTATGCCGGCCGAGCGCGCGTTCCTTTCCTTTGTGGAAGCCAGTCCCATCGACAAGGACGACCGCACTTTTCTCGCGAACAAGCAGATCACCGCCACGCTCGACCAACCGGAGGTCATCACCCTTCCCTTCCGCATCACGCCAAAGGGCCCGCGCAAATTCATCCTCATGGAAAAGCGCCCGCTCAAGAGGGAGTCGATCAGCCTCCCTGGCCGCACACGGCAGATCAAGGATCCGCAGCAGCGCGACCCCGTGCTTTGGGTCGACTGGATCGAATGGGAAGGCCCGTTGAACAGCCCCGACAGAAAGTCCGCCGTCGAGCCGGTCCTTTTTGCCAACGCCTCAAAGGCGCCGGAAACCGAGCATGCACGGGCCATCATCGAGAAGTTCGCGACGCGCGCCTTCCGCGAAAACGCTCCGCCCCCGGCCTACATCGACAGGCTGACAACGCTCTTCGAGACGCGGATCAAAGCGGGAGACAAGTTCGACACCGCGATCCGAACGCCGCTCAGCGCGGTCCTCGCCACGCCGCGCTTTCTTTATCTCAGCGAACCTTCCGAGGAGAAGAAGCCGCGGCCGCTCACCGCTGCCGAACTGGCCACGCGCCTTGCGTACTTCCTCTGGAGCGCCCCGCCGGACGATACCCTGCTGGCACTCGCACGCAACGGCGAGTTGATGAAGCCGGAGGTGCTCGCTCGGGAAGCCGACCGCATGCTCACGAGCGCGAAGGCGGACGAATTTGTCAGCGGCTTCGTCCATCAATGGCTCGACATGGAACGGCTCGACTTCTTCCAGTTCGACACCAAGCAATTCCGGGACTTCGACGAAAGCGCGCGCGCCGCGGCGCGTCGCGAAGTGTACGAGACCTTCGCGCATCTGCTGCGCGGCAATGGGAGCGTGCGCGATCTGCTCAAGAGCGACTACGTGGTCGTGAACGGCCTTCTTGCAACCTACTACGGCCTCGAGGACGTGAGCGGCGATGCGTTCCGCAAAGTGGCGCTCCCGAAGGATTCGCCACGCGGGGGTCTGCTTGGGATGGCAGCCATCATGGCGATGGGGAGCAACGGCGAGCGCACGAGCCCGGTGGAACGCGGGAAGTGGGTTTTGAAACATCTGCTCAATGATCCACCGCCGCCCGCACCGCCGAACGTCCCGCAGATCACGCGGCTCAACGGGCAGTCCCTCACCACGCGCGAGCGCATGCTCGCCCACCAAAATGATCCGCAGTGCGCGAGCTGCCACCGCTCCATCGACCCCATCGGATTCGGACTCGAAAACTTCAACGCCGCCGGCAAATGGCGCACTGAAGATAGTTTTCAAGCGGTCGACGCGAGCGGCAGGCCCGCGAAGAACGGTTTTAAGAAATGGACCATCGACGCCGGCGCCGCCTTCCACAAAGGACCCGTGTTCAAGGACTACTTCGCACTGCGCGACCTCATCGCCGCGAAGCCGGAGAAGTTCGCGCGCGGTCTCTCCGAACAACTCATCGCGTACGCGCTGGGCCGTCCGTTTGGGTTCACCGACGAGGACCTCGCCGCCACCATGGTGCAACGCGCCGCGGCAAAGGATTTCGCCATGCGCGAGTTCATGCAGGTCCTTGTGGCCAGCAGAGCATTCCACACAAAATAAGCACCACGCCGAAGACTGACTGGAAGCCTCCCCACCCCGAAACAAACACCCCCCATGTCTCCCCAACACCACTTCCTCAGGCGTGCTATCTCAATCAGCATCCGAGCGCTCGCGCACGCGTTGCTCCTCTCTGGCGCCGTATGGAGCGCGCATGCCGCGGTGGAGATCGAGGCCAAGTTCATCGAAATCAACCAAGGGCAACTCGCAAGCCAAAGAGACGGAATCAAAGATGCGCCGCCCCCACTGCCCGGACTGCCGATTTCCAGCGCAGGAAAGAGCGGGATGATGGGCGTCCTCAGCGGCGCACAAGCGCGAGCCACAGTCGAGACACTACAAAAACGCAAGGGCACCGATGTGCTCGCCGCACCAGTGGTCACCGCCCGTTCCGGACAGCGCGCCTCCGTATCCATCGGGCGCGAGTTTCGTTACGCGGCGGTCTCCGAGGCGGCGCGCGACACTGGAAAAAAGCAGCCGCAGAAGTTTTTGACGAAGAATACCGGGGTAACGCTCGCGGTGACACCCACGCTCCGCCAAAAAGGAATCCTGAACCTGCATCTCGAGCCGGAGGTTGTGGAATTTGAAGGCTTCGTGAATTACGGCACGGGCGACCAAGCCGTCCAGCAGCCGATCTTTTCAACCCGCAAACTCAACACCTTCGTGTCGGTGCATTCGGGTGAAAGCGTGGTGCTCTGCATGCCTCCGCGCAAGGACACGCAGACCGTGGAGGACCGGGTGCCGGTGCTCGGCCGGATCCCGCTTCTCGGCAGGCTTTTCACCAGTCGCAAGCAGGCGACAATCCAGCGCGGGCTCTATGTGCTCATCACCGCCCGCGTGACCGGGGCGAAGACTCCGGGTTCGAGTGCCGGCGGGGCGCGCAAGCACGAGGCCCATCTCCAACTCCGTCTTTGATCGCAACCCTTATGAAACACAGAACAACGCACGGCGGTTCCGGAGCCGCCGCTCGCGCCCAGCTCTTCGCCGCGGCGCTCGCCATCGCAGGCGTCGCGACGACCGATGATGTCGCGCAGTATCGCGACGCGAGCCCTGTGAAATCGAGAATCACCATCCCTTGGCAATGACCACCAGACCCATGAATTCGCCCCTGACCCGCCGTCATTTCCTGCGCAGCACAAGCGCGCTCATTGCGCTGCCCATGCTGGAATCCCTCGGGTTCCGCGCCTTTGCTGCGGCCAAAGCGGCCACGCCGCCGAAGCGCATGGTGTTTCTGAACTTCGGCTGGGGCGTGACCAATGAAACGTGGTTTCCCGACCCAACAAAGACGGGCGCCGCGTGGGATCTGCCGGAGGGACTCAAGCCGCTGGCGCGTCATCACAAGGACATCACCCTCGTGCAGGGGTGCTCGAACAAGTTCGCCAACGAAGCGCACTGGGGCAGCACCTTCTGGCTGACGGGCGCCAATCGTTACGCGGAGCCGGGGCAGAGCTTCCACAACAGCATCAGCGCGGATCAGGTCGCTGCGGCGCACTTGGGAAAAGACACGCGCTTCGGGTCCATTCAGCTCAACTCGCCGGATGTGGTGAATTCGGGCCACGGCCCCGGTCTGTCGCTTGCGTGGGATATGCGCGGCAAACCGCTCGCGGGATTGGAGAACCCGGTGCAGGCGTTTCACCGGCTGTTTTCCAATGACACCACGCCACTGAGCGAACGCCAGGCCATGCTCGCGCAGCAACGCAGCGTTCTCGATGCCGTGCTCGCCGATGCGGGCGACCTGCAGCGTGGTCTCTCCAAAACCGACACCGACAAGCTCGACGAGTATTTTCAAAGCATCCGCGACATCGAGGTGCGCCTCGGCAAGGACGAACAGTGGCTCAGCGTGCCGAAGGTGAAGCCGCCCGTCACCGAACCCAAGGAGGGTCTCGCGGGCAGGGAGGAGATTCGCGTCATGTACGACATCCTCGTCGCCGCACTGCAAACGGACACCACCCGCGTGCTGACGTACCGCCAGCCGGTCGGCACCCTTTTGCAAAGCCTCGACATCAAGGTCGCGCCGCACGACATGAGCCATTACTCAGCCGGCCCGCGCATGGAAGCCTCGCAGAAGAGGGACGCCATCCAGAGCGAACTGCTCGCCGGACTCATCGACAAGCTGAAGGCCACGAAGGAGACGGATGGACGCAGCCTCTTCGACCACACCTGCCTCGCCTACGGGAGCAACATCCGCACAATTCATTACCTCGACAACTGCCCCACCCTCCTCACCGGCGGCGGTGCGAACCTCCCACTCGGCCAGCATCTCGTGCTCCCGAAGGACACGCCACTTTGCAACGTGTGGCTCTCCCTGCTGCACGGCATCGGACTGGACCCCAAAAAGCACGAGCGGCACGGGGACAGCACCGGCGTAATAAAAGGGCTCGTGGCCTGAACACCCGCACGCAATCCGCGGGGTTCATGGGGCCCCCGGCACTTCACCCCCGGAAAACGGCTGCCGGAGGCGATTAGCCTCCCCGCTTCTGGCCCCCACCCGAAAGGGAACGCGGCGCATTTTTGGGTCGACGTCCGGCCGTCTGAGAGCAGAGACGCGCCTGTTGCGGCAAAATTTGCCCATCCCGCCCTCTTTCACCACTCCCGCCCTTGGCCTGCGCCTCGAGAAAAGTGCGCCAAACGGCCCCGATCAGCGAGGGGGATGGAATTCCTCAGGCCCCGTCTGGATAGCAAACATTTTCATCCTTCATGGCTCGCCTACTGCTATGATGCATCCCAAATCGATACCGATTATGCGTTATTTTGTTCTACTAGGCGGCTCCGTCGGCTTCGCACTGACTATTGCGCTGGGCGTTCTGACCGGGCAGGAGCCTAGCAGGATCCTATTAAACTCAGGCGTCGGTTGCCTCGTGGGCGCCTATGTAATGAAGGTGTTCTGGACCGTCATGGCGCGCTGCGTGCGCAACGCCCATGCCGAAAAGGCCAGAGTCGCTGCAGCGACTCCTCCCAGCCGGTAACGAACGACCCACCCCATGCCATTCTCCTCACCAAAGGAACCGGTCCCCGCGCCGCTCGCGACGACGAATGCGAGCCGCGCCTACCGTGCCTCGGCCCAACCCTGGGCGGAGGAGGAGAACCTGCGGGCCCACCTGCCACTCGTCCGCAACATCGTCGACCGGATCCGCTCGAGCCTGCCCCCGCACATCGACGTCGACGATCTCTACAGCGTGGGCCTCGGCGGGCTCATTCAGGCCGCGCGAAAATTCGATCCGGCCCACGGGGTGAGCTTTCCCAATTTCGCCAGCAACCGCATCCGGGGTGCCGTGCTGGACGAGCTGCGGCGGATGGACTGGATGAGCCGGGCCCTCCGAGGCAAGGCGAAGCAGCTCAGCGACGTGATCGGCCAGCTCGAGCAGCAGCTCGGACGCCCCGCCACGGAGAGGGAGATTTCCGACGAACTCGGCATCAGCCTTGAGCAATACAGGGCGCTTCTCGAAGAGGTGAAACCCATCTGCTATATAGAGTTAGATGAGTTGCACGAGGAGGAGGGGCACGAGGGAAGCCTCCACGAGTCCATCGCTGACAAATCCCAGCCCACCCCCTCCGATCAGCTCCTCGACAAAGAGCTGCGTCAACTGATAGTTCAGCGCCTGCAATCCCTACCCGACATGCAACGCAAGGTCCTTTCGATGTACTATTTTGAAGACCTCCGCCTTGCTGAAATCGCAGTAGTTTTCGGCGTCACAGAATCGCGTATCTGCCAGATCCATGCGCAGGCGGTTCTAAGCCTCCGATCCTATATCAAGTCCGCAACTAATAGATAACCACCCCTTTTTCCACCCCCTCCACCCCTTTTTCTCATGCTACTGATCATTGGCTACATCATCGTAACGGCCGCCACCCTCGGAGGGTTCATGATCGCCGGAGGCAACCCCATTGTACTGGGGCATGTCTCTGAGTTCGTCACCATCGGCGGCATCTCCCTCGGTCTCCTTGTCATCGCGGCTCCAGCCAGCGCCCTGACAAGCCTCGTCCACAAAATCACTGTGGCTCTCAAGGGGTCCGCCTTCACAAAGAACGACGCCACCGACCTCCTCAAGCTCCTCTTCGAACTCTTCACCACCGCACGCCGCGGCGGCCTGATCGCCATTGAAGACCACCTGCTGACCCCGGCCACCAGCACCGTGTTCACCAAATACCCCTCCTTCCTCAGCAACAAAGAGCGCGTCCAATTCCTCTGCGACAGTCTCAAACCCATCGTCGACGGACGCATCAAGCCGGACCAGTTGGAAAGCCTCCTCCTTGCCGAGTACGACGCCAAGGACGAGCACGCCGGACATCCCGTCCACCTTCTCAACCTCGTGGGCGACTCCCTTCCCGGCATCGGCATCGTGGCCGCGGTGCTCGGCATCATCAACACCATGGGCGCCATCGCCGAAGGCCCTGAAGCCGTCGGCGAAAAGGTGGCCGCCGCACTCACAGGCACCTTCCTCGGCGTGCTCGGCGCCTACGGCTTCATCAACCCGCTCGCCGCGCGCATCAAAACAAACAACGGCTCTGAGATGCTCTACTTCATGGTCATCGTCCGCGGCGTTGCCAGCTTCGCCGGCGGCATGGCGCCCCTCATGGCCGTCGAAGTCGCACGCCGCACCCTCTCGCACGACATTCAACCCACCGCAGATCAACTCGAGGAGATGGTCAAAGGCCTCGGCACCGCCAAAGGATAATGGCCAAGAAAGCCGAACATCACGGCGGGGCATGGAAGGTTGCCTACGCCGATTTCGTCACCTCCATGATGGCGCTCTTCATGGTCCTTTGGATCTGCGCCCAGAACGAGCAGGTCCGCGTCGCCACCTCCCGCTACTTCAAGGATCCGTACAAGGCCCTCGACGACCGCGCGCCGGGTGTCCTTCAGGAACAGATGGCCGGCTCCTCCAGATCCTCCGACCGCCTCGACCCCACAGCCTCGGAAAACCAGAACTACCTCAAGGCGCTCGCACGCGAATTCTACAGCCTCCTCAATGTTAAGGAGGATGAGGAGGACCGCCCCGTCCAAGTCGACGTCACCTCAGACGGCCTCAAAATCACTATCTACGACCGCACCAAGAAAGCCGTCTTCAAGCCCAGTTCCTCAGAATTCACCGAGTGGGGCAACTTCGTCGTCCAAACCCTCGCCTGGCTCGTCGAACGCTATAACTTCCAAGTCTACATCGAAGGCCACACCGCCAAGGGCATGGTCGCGGAGAAACCCGGCTACGGCCGCTGGGAACTCAGCGCCGACCGTGCCAATTCCACGCGACGCGGACTCGAATTCTTCGCCGTCAGCCCTCGCAAAATCAACCGCGTCTCCGGCTTCGGCGACACCGTCCCCCTCCCCAGCGAGGAACCGGGCAGCGAGGCCAACCAGCGCATCGCAGTCAGCCTCTCCATTCAGCAGGACGCCCCGCGGCCCGCCGTTCCGGCAAGCAGCACCGTCCCCTGACGCCCCCCGTTCCGCCACATTCGCTCTTCCGTCATTTCGTCATTTCGCCCTATGCAGGACTTCCTCCAAGGCCGCCCAAGCCATCCCGCCACCAACGGCGCAGCCCTGAAGGCGCACACCCACGGCTTCGTGGGCATGGAACCTCAGAACACGAACTCCGGTGTCCGCCACGCAGAATCCCACGGCGGCGCACAATCCACCGTCGAACTCATCCGCGAGGATGGCCAGATCAAGCGCATCATCGTCCAGTGTCCCTGCGGAGAGCGCATCGAGTTGGAGTGTGATTATTAGGATGCCACCGGGCTCCACGCTCGGCCGCCTCCTCCACACACTGCAGTTCGCGCTCTCTCTCGCAACCCTGCTCCTGTCGGCCTCGCCCTCAGGCGCACAGACCGCACCCCTCGTCGCGCGCTCCCTCATCGAGACCGCTCCCACGGACATCCGCGCTCAGGCCGACCGCCTCGCCCTTTCCATCATCCTTCTTGCTGAACACGGCCGCCTGCTACCTCCCACCGCAGCGCCCACCCCAGATCTCGCCTCACTCCTCGACGCACGCAACGAACCGGCCGCCACCCTCGCGCAGGGACTCGTCACCTCCCTGCCTCTCGCAGACACCCGCAGCTTCGACGGTCACAACCTCGCGGGCGGGAACTTTGCAGCCTTCGACCAACTCATCGGCATGGACGGACTCCCCGTCGCCTTCGACCGCCAACTCCCCACCCTTCTCATCCCGCTCAAAGAACCGGAAGCGGCCGCCCTTCAGAAACTCGCGGATCAGTTCCAATCCCGGGAAGACTCCAAGCGGGTTATGGCCCGCACGGATCGATTGCTGCAGGCGCCTGTTGCCGCCGACCTCGTCGCAGATGGCTGCCTGATGCGCCCCTACGCAGGGCGCTTGGACGACCTCTTCTTCCACCTCTTCCAAGAGGGCTCCCGCGAAGGGCGCCTCAACTTCTACGCCCTGCTCGAGACGCTGCCAGAACGCACCTACCATCCCGCCACAGGGATCGGAGCCGCGTCCAACGTCCCGCCACTCTGGTTCAGCCTCAGCGACCTGCTCTCCGGCGGCGGCCTCGCCGCGGTTCAAACCTATTCCACCCAGAATCCCTCCGCACGAATCCGCAATCCCTTCGCTGGCATCGCCATCCAACTGCTCCCCCTCCTCTCCACTGCCAGCCTCAATCCAGGCGATACCCTCCAAGTCTCCCGCGACATGATGCGGCACGCCGTGGAAAACCGCCGCAAGCTGACGGCACCCAACGTGCCCACCCTATTCCGAGATCCCAGCCGCTTTCTCGGAGCGCAGCCGCCGCAATGGCTGCCAGTTAAAAACTCCCCCACCTCGGAGGACCCCCCGCTTCCGGAACTTGACCCCTCCGCCAACGAAGCGTTCAGGGCCGGCCCTGCCCCCGATCCCGCGGAGCCCAACCCCCTTCTGCCAAACGGTCCATCCTCCAGCGGCCGCACCGCAGGACCCCAGCCACCCCCGTCCTCCACCACACCTCCACCGACCAACACACAGGACCCGCGGGACATCATTCGCCGCCCGGGATTCACCGTGGCGGTGCTTCTGCCGACCGTGGAGCTCGCAGAACAATACGTGCAGAGCCTCGCTGCCAACGACGGTGCACTCTCAGAAAACGCACGGCTCTCCAACCGCTGCCGATGCACCCTGGCATGGCTTGCGGAGCTGGATCAGCTGGTTTCCAAAAGCCTCCCGGAACCTCGCACCGCAGCTGCCAGCAACGCCATCCAACGAGCCGCCGCAGAACTCGCGCGGCTGCGCTCGGAAACCGACACTCTGCGCGCGGAACGCCTGACGCTTCTCGATCAGCGGGCCGTCCTCCAGCGGCGTTTGGAACAACAGCTCCGCACCGAACGCACCGCCCAGTTTAAGCGCCTGACCGGGGCTCCTCTCTAAACCGCACCCTCAGCCCCGTCGGCCCCCTCCTCCGCGCCGACAGCCCCGCCCGCGGCACCCCTGTACTCCGTCAGCTTGTTGCGCAAGGTGCGGATGCTGATCTGGAGCAGAGCCGCCGCCTGCGTCCGATTTCCCCCGGTGCTCTCCAGCGCGGCGAAGATCGAAAGCCGTTCCACCTCGTGCAAGGGAAGCACAGGGCCTGTCGCCCCACCCACCGGAGCAACCCCCTCCGGCCGAGGCTGCGCCTGCGGGGGGGCGGGCACCGGCACGGGATCCACAACCACCGCTGGCGCTGGTCGGACCACGGCTTGGATGGGCCCGTCGAGACCGAGCAACTCCGAACCAATGGGGCAGCCCTTCTCCCCCAGAATGGAAGCGCGCTCCACCACGTTCTGGAGTTCACGCACGTTGCCCGGCCAGCGATGCGCCTTCAGCGCCGCGAGCGCCGCCGGTGAAAAGCCTGTCGGTTCGGAGCCATGCTTGCGTCCGAAGCGCCCCAAGAAACAACGCGCCAACTCTTCCACATCCTCCACCCGCTCACGCAAGGCCGGAACATGCAGCGGGAAAACGTTGAGCCGATAGTAGAGATCCTCCCGGAATTCCCCGTTCGCCACCGCCTTCGGCAGGTCGCGGTTCGTCGTCGCAAGAACCCGCACATCGACCTGGATGGTCTTGTTTCCACCCACCCTCTCGAACTCCCGCTCCTGCAACACCCGCAAAAGCTTGGCCTGAAGCGCCAGCGGAATCTCCGAAACCTCGTCCAGTAGGATCGTCCCCCCATCCGCCAGCTCGAAACGCCCGTCCCTCCTCTCCGTCGCCCCGGTGAAGGAGCCCCTTTCATGCCCGAAAAATTCGCTCTCGATGAGCGTCTCGGAGATCGCCGCACAATTGACCCTGATGAAGGGCTTCTTGTTCCGCCGGCTGTTCAGGAAAATCTCGTTCGCCACCAACTCCTTCCCCGTCCCGTTCTCCCCGCTGATCAGCACCGTTGCATCCGTCCTCGCCACCCGCTGGATCAATTCCCGCAGCCGCCCCATGCATGGGCTGTGGCCGATGAGTTCGCGGCCACCCACGGTTTCTTGAATGAGGAAGTCCGCCACCTTGACCACCCGCTGAAATTCCGCGGCTTTTTTGAGAACCAGCTCGATCTGGCTCATCGAGAAAGGCTTGGCCACGTAATCGAACGCGCCAGCCCTCATGCAGGCCACCACAGACTGCACGCTGCTGTTACCCGTGATCATCACCACCACCGGCCGCGAAGGCGCATCCGCCAGCTTCTCCAGCAACGCCTGCCCGTCCCCATCGGGAAGCTTCATGTCTAGGAACATCAGATCGAAGACATCCCTCCCCAGTTGCTTCTCCGCCTCCGCAATCGTTCCCACTGCAGAAACCGCGTAACGCTTGTTGCGACAGTAGGTCTCCAGAGAACGCCGGATCACCATCTCATCATCCACAATCAGAATGCGTTCCAAAGCCATGGCGCGGACAGAAAAAAACCTGCGGGACTTTGACAGCCCCTTGGTGCAGAGTCGATCAAAGAACGTCATGTTGCGCACCCCTCTCTTCTTCGTCTCCCATATCGAACGCATCCTCCAGGGTTTGCTCGCAAACGCCGCAACGGATGCATTCGCCAGCACGCGCCTCATCAACTTCCCCGGGCAGGCCACCACCCTCGAAGTCCACATCGAAGGCCGCCTCGCAGGCTCTCTCTTCCTCCGCAACTCAGGCTCCAACAGCGCCCCTCTCATCGAAGGCTGGATCCTCAACGGCGCCGGAAAAACCTCCGTCCGCATCCCCTCAGGGCTCGCTGAAATCCAAGGCGCGGAACAGATCGCCCACACTTTCAGAACCGCCCTGCAACCGTCCTGAAGGACGACCACAGGGATTTCAACAGGGATTCACTCTCCCCCCGCCTTCTGCCCTTAGTTTGCGGCCGCAGGCGCGGCCTTGCGGACGGCCCCATCCCCGGCGGCCTTCTTGCTCAACAAAGGCGCCACCGTCGCATCCGTACGCTGGGCCCAGTCCAGATGCTTCATCCGCCACTGCGCCATTTCCCGCAGGGTCCCGATATTCAGCCCCAGATCGCCCACACCACCAGCCGCCTTGGGCTCACCCGCCTTCGCCTCGTCGGGCTTGGTTCCGCCCGAATGCTCCAGAATAAAGGCATAAGCGGTGCGCGCACGTTCCGGGTGACGGAGGCGCTCAAAACACAAACCGATCTGGTACACAGCAGGCAGCCGCCAATCCGCCACATCGCTCAACTCCGCAAGGGTCTGGTACACCGTGAGCGCATTCGTGAAGCTGCCTGACGCATAGAGCTCATTGCCCAGCTCATTTCCCGTGCGCTGCTGCCAGTACGCCCAGCTCTCCGGGTGCTCCTTCGCCACGCTCTGCTCCGCCTTCAACAGCTTCACCGTCTCCACCACCGCATCCTCCTTGCGGTCGAGCGCCTTCAGATTCTGGATCAGCAGGTACTGGCACTCGGGGGCCTGACGCGCATTGGCAAAGAGCGTCAGAAACTCCTTCGCCGCTGCCACCGTCTGCACACGGTCCTTCTCAATGTGCAGCGCCTCCACCGAACGAAAGTACACCTCCGCCTTCTCCTCCGGCGGCAACTCCAGAAGCTTCAGGCGGGAGTAAAATTTGCCGGCCTCCTGCCAGTTGCCGCTGAGCTGGTGGGTCCGCGCAATCTCCAACTGCGCATCCAAGGTCACCTTCTTGTAATCAGGCGCGTCCTTCACCCGCAGCGACGCGTACAGAACGTTGTAAAATTTGGCCAGCGCGAGCTTGTACGCACCCATCTGACGATACAACCGGCCCAACCTCAGATTCACGTCCGCAGCCTCCGGATCGTTCTGCCAATACGACATCACCTGCTCATACACCGCCACTGCCTTGGCCGGATTCTTCACCTTCTCCTCCAGCATCCTCCCCAAATCCAGCAGACTCTGCCTCTTGGCCTCCTTCGGATCCGGATAGCTGAGGATCTTCAGAAAGTAAGCCTCCGCCTTCGCATAATCCCCCTCCTTGATCGCAGCAGCGGCCCATTCCCTGAGCACTTCCTGCTCCGATTTCGTGGCCGCGTCCTCCGCCCTCTTCTGCTTCAACGCAGAATCCAGATCCCGGAGAACCTCAGGCGCCGTCTTCACGGCAGCAGCCACTGGCGGCACGACAGCCTTCGCCTCCGCCTCCTGCCCCTGCAATGTGGGCTCCTCAAGACCGGGCACCGCCCTGGCTTGCTCCGGCATCCCAAAGCTCAGCCCCCCCAGAAAAAGGGCAACGACAGGAAGGAAAGAGCTATTCTTGGCGGAAATTTGCACGGCTTTGAGCAGGAGGAGGTTGGGCAGAACGGAATACGGTATCCGTAACATTTTCCATGCCAGAATCCCCACCAACTCGCCGGGCAGGCTCCCGGAAAAATTCCACCGCAGTGCTCGTCAATGTCTCCGAGCCACCTCCCCCGGCACCCCCACTCCCTCCGTCCGTCCCAGCGGACCCAGACCTCCCTCCCTGTTCCATCACAATCCGCGGAAGCAGCGGGGGACGCCGAGGATAAGGAACATCAGCCGCCAAACGCATCGGAACAACCTCCGCCACCATACGCTCCACGCGCCAGGAAAGGCCCACCCGACGTCCCAGTGAGTCGTACCACCTCTCTCCACGAAGCACGTCCGCCACCTCCTTGGACTCAGCGACCGTCATGCCCTCGACCGGCGCCTGAACCACAGTCACGGACGCCCGCTTAAGATCAACCTCCTTGGCCTTCGCAACCGGGACCGCTGTCTCCTTGGCCTTCGCAACCGGAGCCGCTGCCTCCTTGGCCTTCGCAACCGGGGCCGCTGTCTCCTTGGCCTTCGCAACCGGGGCCGCTGCCTCCTTGGCCTTCGCAACCGGAGCCGCTGCCTCCTTGGCCTTCGTAACCGGAGCCGCTGCCTCCTTGGCCTTCGTAACCGGAGCCGCTGTCTCCTTGGCCTTCGCGCCCCCGTCCTCCGCGTTTTCAGAACCAGCAAAGGAGGCACCGACTCCGACGCAAGTCAGAGCCAGACAAAGAAACAGCGATTGCCGTGAAGAAACCGGAGGCATTCCTTCCTTTATCGGCAAGAAGCCCCTCCTCCTTTAACTGAAAATTGCCATGGCTCCCTGCCCGATTCCTGCTTTCCAAGGGGTTTATTCCTTTCCCATGCACCTGCTCCGCAAGCCCCTCCTCCTCGCACTCGCCATCGGAATGACCGCCTGCGAACAGACGCAACTCGGACGCAACCTTCTCCCATCGAGGCCTTTAAGCTACTCAAGGAACTACGCCAGGCCGGAGGCCAAGCTTCCCCGCCGCGTCGCCATGCTCCCCCTTGAATTCGATCAGGTCGTCGGGGAAACGCTCCGCGACATCGACGAAATTTTCCTCATGGAGTTAGGCAAAAAACTCCGCTTTGAGGTCGTAGCCATCACGCGGCCCGAACTGGCAAAGATTATCCGCCGCGAACACCTATCAAGCACGGAGCCCACGCCGCCCGAACTCCTCACCTACCTGCGCTCCCACTACAACGCAGACGGCGTGCTCTTCACGGAAATTTCTTCCTACCGCCCCTACCGCCCTCTGACCATCGGCGTGCGCAGCAAACTGGTCGAACTCCAGAACATGGAGATCTTGTGGTCCGCTGAGACCGTCATGGACGCCGGCAACATCGACGTCAGCCGCGCCGCCCGACTCTACGCCGCTGATCAGGCCACCAACCCCAACGAACGCTCCAACGAATCCGCGCACGCGGCAGAGATGGTCCTCCAAAGCCCACGCCGCTTCGCAGGATTCACCGCCTACCACCTCTACGGCGCGATTCCCAAACCGACCCCGGTGGGCCTCAAAGTTTCAGAGACCCCGCCCACGGGAAAGTAAGCGACGGAAACCCCACTCCGCCCTCCTGTGAGCAACCCCCAGAGCCCAGCCCAGACGTTCCCCTTCCGGCAGGAACTCGCTCCTGAGCTCACCCTCGGCCTGCTTCACAAAATCAACAACCTCCTCACCCGCGTCCATTTCCAGATGGAGGGCTGCAAGGATCAGCTCGACGCCTCCCACCCGGCAGCCGCGCTCATCAACGATCTCGGCGAAAACATCGAGGCCATCCGCTCCCTGCTGGAGCGCACCTCCCACGTCAATCTTCCCCAGAGCCAAGACGAGGAATCCTGCATCTACGACCTCGAAGCCGCGCTCGCCCAGCAGATGGACCTCATCCGTCTGATGATCCCGAAAGTCCCGGCGGAATTCACCTCCCTCCTCCCCGAACCCATCCAAGTCCCCCTGCGCGAGGCGGACCTCGAAATGCTCACCCTCCACGCCGCCAGAGCACTGCGTTCGTTCCCCCTGCCGAAGGGCGCCCGCATCGCCGTTGAACTCCGGCATGCCAGCGAACTCCCCCTCGGCGCGCCGGACGATTACATCGCCCTTCTGCTCCGCTGCGTGCCGGAAGGTGCACCGCACGCCCTCACCTTCACAGCCAGCACCCCTCCTCCCTGGATGGACAGGGCGCGAGAAGCAGCTGCAGCCTTCGGCGCCACCCTTGCTCTTCTTGAAACCCCGCCGGAAGGCGCACCCGTGGTGACACTCCTGCTGCCCCGCCTCCACCTTGGCCAGTCATGAGTGCGACGCGACACACGCTTCTGGTCGTCGATGACGACCCGATGATCCTGAAGATCCTGCAGGTCATGCTGACCAACGTGGGCTTCGACGTCGTCACCACCACCGAACCCGAGCAGGCCCTCAGCCTTGCACGCCAGCGCGATTTCGCCGTGGTCATCTCCGACCAGCAGATGCCCTCCATGTTCGGCTCCGAGCTCCTAAGCCAGATCGCCGTCCTGCAACCCCAAGCCACGCGCATTCTCATCACCGGCGTGCGCTCCCTCGAAAGCTTCGTCGACGCAGTCAACCGCGGGGAACTCTTCCGCTTTGTGACCAAGCCGTGGGTCCGGGCGGAAATGCTGGCCACCGTTCAAAACGCCATCCAGCGCTACGAACTGGTGCATGCCAAGGCGATGCTGGAGAAGCAGACCCAAGCGCTGAACCTCGAGCTCGCGGAGGCCAACAAACGCCTCGCACTCCAAGTCCAGGAACTCGAACGCCAAAGCAACCAACTCGAGCGCTCCCGCACCGCACTCCAGCATAACTTCGACCGCTCCCTTGAGCTCTGCCACAGGATCCTCAGCATCTTCCACCCCCAACTCGGCGCACAGACCAAAGCCGTCGTCCGTCTCTGCCAACGCATGGCCGATGTCGGCATGTTCACCGCCGAACAAAAGCACGTCCTCATCGTCAGCGCATGGCTGCACGACATCGGCCTCACCGGCATGGTCCGCGAACTCGCAGCCGGCGACCAGCAGAACCCCAGAAGCTTCCCGCCCGACAGCCGCCAGATCCTGCTCGACCACCCCATCTACAGCCAGACCCTCGCCTCCTTCGTCGACCACCTTCAGGCCGTAGGCGAAACCGTCCGCGCCCACCACGAACGCTTCGACGGCTCAGGCTACCCGGATGGCCTCGTCGGCACCGCCATCCCATGGACCGCCCGCTGCCTCGCCGCGGTCGTCCACTACGTGGCCTCCGACCTCCCTCACGACAAGGTCACCGAAGAACTCATCGCCCAGTCCGGCAAAGCCTTCGACCCGGAGGCAGTCCAACTCCTCCTCCGCTGTCAGCTCGAGCCCGCCATGCGCCCCGGCAAGACGGTCCTGCCAGAAGACTGGCACGCCCACATGCCCAACCCCTCGGGCACCTACAGCGCCACAGGCACCATCGAACACACCCCGGCAGCACCAAGGCTCCACACCACCCAGAGCTCCTGATCCGACAGGCTGCCCCGGGATCACTGCGCCGTCGATCCTGGCGATTGAGGCGATTCAGGAGCCACGAGCGGACGCTTCAACCGCAGCCTGCTCAAGTCGAGCCCGCCCTGCCTCGCACGCCCCGCGCTCAACGCCTCCAGATTGCTCGCCTTGATCTCCTCGTAAACCTCCCCGCGCAAAATCGGCACCTCCCGCGGCGCCTCGATCCCAATCCTCACCACATCCCCATCGATCCGCTTGATCCGGATCTCGATGTGATCCCCAATCCGGATCGTCTCGTTCAGCTTGCGGGAAAGCGTCAGCATGGTGCAACCGCCTCCTCCGCGCCCTCGTCAATCAACGGGTACGCGGTCGAGTACTTCTGGTAATTAGTCAGCACCACCTGCTTGCCCAACCCGCGCCCACGATTCACCACAATCGGAGCCACGAGGTTCGCCGTCACCCGTTGCGGCTCCCAGGAACGGATCGTAGCGATCACCAACACCAGCGCCTCAGGCCCATCCGCCGACAACCCCAGCTCCGCAGCGTCCTCGTCCGAAAGTTCCACCCGGTAGTCAGGCACAATCCCCTCGGGCCGGATCGCCACAAACTCGATCTGCTCGGGCTCCATCGACCGCAGGAGAAGGAAGGGTTCCGCTCCGGAGTCAGCACCCAACTCGAACTGCTTGAGTTCCGCAAATCCGACCAGACCTGCAGGAAGCTCAAACCGAATCGCCCCGCCGCCGGAAACACTCATGCCAGCGGTGCTCAACGCAAGTAATCCAGCAGCGACTGGCTCGCGATGCGCGCCGCACTCTGCAGGGCAGCCTGATACGCCGTCTGCGTCCTGTTCAAATTCAAAGTCACCTGCGCGAAGTCAATGTCCACCTGCTGTCCGAACTCCTTGTCCAACGCTGCAAAAGTGTTCGTCGCCTGCGTTCTCGCAAAATCCAGCCGGTACTGAATCGTTCCCAAGCGGGTGATGCTGGACATCAGGCCGTCCTCCGACGTGTTGAGCGCCGTGCGCGCAGCCACCACCGCCGCACTGTTCCCGGCGGTCATCCCATCCCGCAAGGCCACCAGATTGTTGATGAAGGTCGCAAGCGCCGCGTTCTCATCCCCCGAAGTCCCCGGATGCACCATCTCCGATGCCGAGACTCTGATCCCTGCGCCCTCATCGCCGCTGAAAACCGCGGCGGCCCCGGCCTGCGTGGTGGTGGGCGCATCGGCCAGCGTGATGGTGTTGTTGGTCGTATCCACGGCCACGATGGTTGAAGAGAACGCACCGACCGTCACCTTCATCCCCGCCGCGAGACCCGCTGCAGAACCAACAGGCACAGCAACAGTCGTAGAATTCGCCGTGGTGTCCACCGTGGCAGGCGGACTCGTCGGCGTAGCCGGGCCTCCTACGTAACTCGCCGCGCTGACCTTGCCCGTGAGAGTGCTACGAGTGACCGTAAATGGAGCGTTCCCAGTGTTGCTCCCGGCAAAAAGATAGTCCCCTTGAAACTGGCCATTCGCCGAATCCACCGCATTCTCGATCAACTCGTTGATTTCCGTCGCGTAGGTTTTGAGTTCCGCGGCTGAAGAGGTGCCACTGGCCTGCGAGGAGAGCTCGCTCACGCGGCTGGAGATGTCGGTGAGGTGCTGAAGCTGCGAAAACGTCGCGTCACACACGTCCTTCGCGTGCCCCCCGTTCTGGTAGTATTGCTGCTCGCGGTTCTTGCGCGTCTCCAGTTGCAGCCCGCGGTTCACCGCCAGCGGATCGTCGCTGGCCCGTGTCACACGCTGGCCGCTCGCCAGCTGGCTCATCGCCTTGTTCTGCGCCTCCGAGAGGTTTTGCAGCCGCGGAAGCAGGGTGTTGTTAAAGGCGCTGAAGGGAACTCGCATAAGCTGAAAACAGTTTGGGTTCGGAAGAAAATTAGTCTGCGGTGATCAATTTCACGGGCCTGCGCGCCCTTAGACTCCGAGCCGGTTCACCACCAGATCCAGCAGCTCGTCAACCACGTTCACGTACCGGGCGGATGCCTGGAACGCACGCTGGTACTTCAGCATGTCCGCCAGCTCCTCGTCCTGCGAAACACCGCTCGTCGCATCCCGCTGCTCGCGCACCATCTGCTCGCTGATCGTCTGGTCCTCCACCTTCGTCCCAGTCAGCGCCAGCGTGCTCCCCAGCCGGCTCACCACACCCGCAAGATGCCCGGAGAGCGTGCCATCAATATAACCGCTGTTCGTGGTCGAAAAAACACTCGTAGAAACGGACCCCACCGCGAGCGCGCGGTCGTTCGTCCCGGCAAACGCTCCCGAACCCGCCCGCAACGTCGCCACGCTGATGGCGGTGTTCAAGGATAGCAACCCGGACGAGGTGTTGAAAAACTGCACCGTCCCACTCGGATCGTACGCCGCATTCACCGAAGTCCGCAGCTGCGTGGCCAAGGCGCTCAACCCATCCCGCGCGTCCTGAATCCCCCCCGTGCTGGCGTTGTAAGTCCCAACGATACTGCCTCCGTGGAAGTTCATCGCAGTCCCGGCGTACGTGAAGCCATTCGTTACGCTGAACTCCACGTCCCCGCTCTTCGTGGCACCGTCCACCAACAGCACCTCTGCATTGTTTGAATCGCGCCCCACCAGCTGGATCTGCCCCTCGCTGTCGGGCTTCGCCCTCACTTCAAAATCCATGATCTTCGCAAGATCTTCCAACTGCGACTGCCGTTCGTCGCGCAAATCCACCGCGCCCGCCGGCAGCCCGTTCTCCACCCGGCCAATCTGCAGGTTCAGATCAGCAATCCGCTGGAGGATCACGTTCGCCTTACCCAGATCCTGGTTGATCTGCTCCGTGCAATCCGTCTGCACCTGAGCGAGGTTCGTATCCGCATCGTTGATGCGCTGCGACAGGAGATCCGCCCGGGCAATCAACTGCTGCTTGATCCCCACGTCCGTGGGCTTCGCCGCAAGGCTCTCGAACGCATTGAAAAAGTCGCTCATCGCCGCGTTGATCCCACCCGCACTGCTCTGCGCGTTGTCATCGATGAACCCGGATGACTGCGAACGGTCGATCGAATGCCCGATCGACGTCTCGCCCCGCTGCAGCATCGCCTGCTCCGCCGTCAATGCCTCGGTGCGCGACGACTCCCTCATCACCTGCCGGTCGAGGAGCGGGTCGCGGCTCTGCCGGATGGCCACGGCCTGCACGCCCATGCCCTCGTAGCCCACGCCGGTGTAGTAATGCCCCACCTGCCCCTGAATCACACGCTGCCGCGCGTAGGCCGGGTTGTTGATGTTGGCAAGATTCTTGCCCGCGATCTCAACCGCTTTGCCGTGCGTTTCCAGCGCGCGAGCGCCGGCTTGGAGTTGGAAGTAAAGTCCAGACATAGTTTATGCCACTTGGGCGGGGATGGAACTGCGACCGGGCACCCCTTGCAGGGCCCCGTGGGAAGAATAAGTGCCGGGCAGCGCATGCGGATCCACCGCGCTCAGCCGCTGCCGCGCAAGATCGAGGGACTGCGAGAGCAGCATCCGGTTCTGCTGCGTCCGCCGATGCGCACGCCCAATCAGATCGTTGATCTCGTCCATCAACGCCCTCAGCAGCGGCTGGAACGCCGCAGGCAGCGACGGAAGAAGCCCTCCAAGAGGGCTGTCCGCCGGTCGGCCAAGCCTCGCAGCCAGTTCACGCACCAACCGCTCCCTCGCTTGCCGGCATTCGGCAATCTTCTGGAGCTGCTCATCCACCACAGCGTTCTGGGAAAGGAACTGCGCCGGGTCGCGACCCATGATGGAACGCTGCTGCTCATCGAACACCTGCATCAAGCCGGCGTACTCCTGAAGCTCCTTCCGAAGGGCTCCCAGCAGCGTTTCCATTTCCTGGCTCATGGCGTGTGGTTGCCCCGAGCACGAGGGGTGAGCTGCTGTTCAAGAATCTGCGCGAAACTGCGCGGAGCACCTGCAACCGCCTGCGCGAGGTGGTCGCTCACAAAATAATTGTACACCCCCGTCTTATCCGCTCCCTGCGCACCCTCGGACTGCGAAAGCATCGGCGTCATCGCCTTGTCCACCACCTGCCGCCAGAGAATCGCTTCAAACTGGCGGCAAGATTCAGCCAAGCCACCCGCTTCCAGCTCCTTGCGGCCAGGCTCGGCAGGGGGCAGCATCGATGCGCTAGCAGCGCCTAGAGGAGGGAGGTTCATCAGTTGAGCACCAGTTCCGCCTGCAATGCGCCGGCGCGTTTCATCGACTGGAAAATCGCCATCATGTCGCGGGTGGAAACCCCAAGCGCGTTGAGCGCCGCAGCCACCCGTTCAATGCTGGGCGCATCCTCCACCACCTTGAACCCACCCTTCTGCTCACGCACATCGGTCGTCGTGCTCGGAGTCACCACCGTGTTGCCCCCAGCCAGCGCGTTGGGCTGGCTCACGTTCAAGTTCGACGCAATCGAGATCGTCAGCGACCCGTGGCTGATCGCCGTCGTCGCCACCCGCACGTTCGCCGTGGCGATGATCGTGCCAGTCCGCTCGTTGATCACCACACGCGCCACACGGTCCGGCGCCACCTCAATGGCCCCCACCGTGGCAATGAAATTCACCTCGTAGGGCAGGTACTCCTTCGGCACCAGCACGTTGATCGTCGCCGCATCCCGCGCCACAGAGGATCCCGGGAAAAGCTGGTTCACCGCCTCCGCCATCCGAGCTGCCGTCGTGAAATCCGGCTCGCGCAAAAGCAAGCTGATCGCCCCGTTCTGCACCACCTTCGCCGGAATCTCGCGTTCCACGAGCGCCCCATTGCTGATCATCCCCACCGTCGGATGATTCTTCTGCACCGTCGCCCCACCGGGACCGCCGGTTCCTCCAAGAAAGCCACCAATCGCCACCGCCCCCTGCGCCACCGCATAGACCGTCCCGTCCGCACCAATCAGCGGCGTTTGAAGAAGCACACCCCCCTGCAGACTCTTCGCATCGCCGATCGAAGCCACCGTCACATCCAACCGCGTTCCAGGCCGCGCAAACGGCCCGATGTCCGCCGTGATCATCACCGCCGCCACGTTACCGCTCTTGATCGTGTCCGACGGCACGTTCACTCCCTGCTTCTGCAACACGTTCGCGATACTCTGCAAAGTCTGCGTGATCTTACTGTCGCCCGAGTTGGCGAGACCCGTCACCAAGCCATACGCCGTCAACTGGTTGTCCCGGGCCCCTTCCACCATCGTCAGATCCTTGATCCGCGACCCCCCCGTGCTGGTGAGCGTCAGCGAGGGCACCTCCCCCACCTGCGCGCGGGCGCAGAGGACAAGGCTCAGAAGCGGGAGAATGATACGCAGGGTCTTCACGAGATCAGGAGGCTTTAGTACGCACGCAGTTTGTCGCTAATCCGCAGCAGCCATCCCCGGCGCTGCGACTCGGTCAGGCTGCCCTCCGGCACAAACTCCACGCGGGCATCTGCAATGCTGCCGGAAAGCACGGTGTTATCCCTGAGCACATCCGCCGCGCGGATGATCCCGCGCAGGTAGCCATACAGGGTCTCCTTCCCGGAAGTGACTACCCGCGTGCCCTCGATCACCATGTTCCCGTTGGGCAGCACATCCGTCACCGTCACCGCCGCACGACTCGTCACCGTCGTCGTGTTGGTGATTGTACCACCCCCCTTGAACCCGTTCGTTCCGGTGTTCGGAATGCTGTTGGTCAAATTACCAGCCGCATCCCGCGCGAACGGCGAGACACCCGCAATCTTGGCGGACTTGGCAGTCAGAAAATTGTTCACCAAGTTCAATCCGACGTCCCCCGTCCCAGCTGAGGTGCTCGTCTTGAAAGTCGTGGTCGTCTGGCTCTGCGTGGAAACCGCACTCTCCTGAACCACAATCGTCACGAGATCACCCACGTTCTTCGCGCGCGGATCAGCAAACATCCCGCGTTCGTTGTTGGTCGGCTTCGTCCACAGCGAGTCGGCCCTCAACACCCCGGGAAGGAGAGTCCCAAGTACAAGGAGAGCCGTGATGCGCATCATCTTTTTCATCGGTAAATTAAAAGGCGACTTGAACCGTATTTGAACGAAGCACCTTCGCGGGAAAATCCTTCCGGCTGTCCAAGTTCCTCACAAGAATCGACTCCCCCACGCCGCCGCTCGCCATCGCCATCCCTTTCATCGCAATATTCAAAGCCCCGTCCTTCACGGTCACATCCACGATCTGCCCCTTGCGCACCAGCGGCTTCGCCACCAGATCGCGCCATGTCAGCGGCCGATCCTGACTAATCGTCTGCGCCAGCTCGTAATTGGCCAGATCCGTCTCCACGGGCACGACAGCCTGCTTCTCACGCAGCACATCCACCGTCTGCTGCACGCACAACGAAGAATCCATCGTCTGCCCGCGATCCAAACGGCGCCCCGTCACCCACACCGGCCGCCAAAGCTGCGCACGAAGCGACATCTGCCAGTCCCCCAACACCTTCCCCTCCGCCTCAATCTCAAAACGCACCAGCGACGACGGAGAAAGCCCGCCGGCAGGCACCTGCGTCAGCCGCAACGTCCACCGCGCCCCATCCGCCAGCGGAATCGGCGCCCACGCCCGCCCAAAACTGAGCCGCAACTCCCCGGTCAGACTCAGCTGGTTGGTCAATTCCCGCTCCAACGCCGACAGCACGTCCTTTTCTTCGATAAACGCCGCCGCCACCCGCGCCGCCCCCCCACGCAAGGGCGCCGCCCCAGCCCCCCCCGCCTGCCCCCCCGCGGAGCGCGGACGCTCCAAGGGCGCGAGCAAACCGCCGAGGTCGCCGGCAAATGCGGCACCTCCGAGCAGCAGGCTCAGACTGAGGGCGACGGCTGATTTCATCACCGTTTGAGCTGGTTCACCTGTTCGAGCATCTGATCCGAGGTCTGAATCGCCTTCGAGTTCACCTCGTACGCACGCTGCGCAAGGATCATGTTCACCATCTCCTCCGCCACGTTCACGTTCGAGGTCTCAAGATACCCCTGCACCATGCTCCCAAACCCCGCCTCCGAAGGGCTCCCAGTCGTCGGGGTGCCGCTCGCCGGCGTCTCCTCGTAAATGTTACCGCCCAAGCTGCGCAATCCGCTCGGGTTGTTGAATCGAATGAGCTGCAGACGGAATTTTTGAAAGCCGTCCGGCGTCTCCACAGTCACCTCCCCGGTGGACGACACCGACACGCCCAAGGCATTGCCTGGGATCGGCTGCATCCCGCTGAGCACCGGCAAACCGTCGCTCGTCACCACACGTCCGTCATTGGCCAGCTTGAACGCTCCGTCGCGCGAATAAGCGCTCGTGCCGTCCGCACGCTGGATCTCAAAAAACCCGTCGCCGTTGATCGCAAGATCCAGCTTCTCTCCCGTCTGGGTGAGCTGCCCCTGGGTGAAGATCTTCGCCGTGGATACCACCCGGCTGCCGTTGCCAATTTCCACGCCGGTAGGCACCACTGTGCCACCACCCACCTCCGCACCCGCCGTGCGCGGCTTCTCGTAAAGCATGTCCTGAAACTCGATCTTGCTGCGCTTGAACCCCGTCGTGTTCACGTTCGCCAAGTTGTTGGCAATCGTGTTGAGGTTCATCTGCTGGGCCTCCATGCCGGAAGCGCCTGAGTTAAGAGAGAGAAGCATAATTCTGTGTCAGCTAGGGGTTGGTTAAATAAGGAAAACGGAAGGGCCGCAGGATTAACTCGGCGACCCAAGACTCTGGATCGCCGACCGCATCAGCTCATCTTGCGAACTGATCACCTTCGCGGACGCCTCGTACGCCCGCGAAACCGAAATCATGCTCACCATCTCCGCAAGAGGCGACACGTTGGCCATCTCCAAGGAACCCTGATCGATCACCGACTGCTCCTCAACGGCCGGCGGCACCCCGCCGCGCGGAATAAAATACCCACTCCCGGCAGACTCCAGCCCATCCCCGTTCCCAAAATCATAAAGCGCCATCCGCCCCAACTGGTTGTTCCCCTGCGACATCGTCCCGTCCTGCGTGATCGAAATCGGCCCCAACTCCGGGTCCAGTTCCACGGGACCAGCATCCCCCTGCACCTCATACCCCTCCTTGGACACCAGCACATTGCCCGGATTCACGTGAAACTCGCCGTTCCTCGTGTAAACCAGCGACCCATCAGGACGCCGCAGCTGAAAATAGCCCTGCGAACGTGCCGCAAAATCCGTCCGATTCCCCGTGTGCTTCGACTCCCCCGGGGAAAAATCAGTCTTCACCATCGAATTCGGCTCCTGCGCCGGCGTCGGACGGGAAGCCCTTCCTCCGGCCTGCGGATCGGCCGAACCGCTTAAGAAACCCTCGAAGGCGAACTCCGTACGCTTGAAGCCGGACACCCCGCTCGAGGCGAGGTTCTTGGAGATGGCCTCCTGCCAGCGCTGCAGCGCGCTCATCGAGGCGGCTCCGGTATAGATTCCGTGGAACATTACAACCTCCCTCAGCATCGCCTGTGCCAAAGCTTCAAATTCCCCGATCCCCCAGCCAGCCCCACCTCCTCCCCCCGCCTCCACCCACCCACAACGGCACTTTTTGCCGCATCCCCGCCCTTTTTGCCGATCCGCACCCACAACCCCTGATTTTCCGCTCGACGAACTCCTCAGGCGCCGCCTTGATTGACTCCCCCCCAGAACACCGCCTCTCCGGGACGCCCCCGCCCACTGAGGCTGATGACCGCCGTAATGATACCCGCAGAAAAAAGCCACACGCCCCTCACGCCCCCGGCACCAGCCACCATCCTCCTCGTCGAGGACGACCAGATGGTACGGCGCTGGGAAGTCACCGTCTTGAAGCGCAGCGGTTATCACGTCCTCGAAGCCACCGACGGCGAGCAAGCCCTCCAACTCCTTGCCGAGCACATCGATACAAGCGTCCGCCTGATCATCACTGATCTCGAGATGCCAAAAATCTGCGGCGCAGAACTCGTCCGCCAGACGGAAACGCTCTACCCCCACGCCCGCATCCTTTTCACCTCGGGCTATTCCGACGACGCCCTTCAAGGCGTCCGCCCCAAAAACGCATTCGCCTTCATTCGCAAGCCCTTCGCCCCAGCGGCCTTTCTCGATGCTGTCAGCGCCCTGCTTGCCGATTCCTGACACAGCCGAGGCCCCCGCCTCCGAAAAAGCGTCACAAAAAAACCTAAAGTTCCGGCCAGAGCGTCCGATTTCTCAAAGGGTAACAACCTTTCAATTTTATGGAAATCCGCCCTCAAAACGAACTCATCACGCCAGTCGCTCTTCCGACCAAGCCGCTGAACGCTGCCCCCACTCCGATCGCCGTCGCTGAGACCACCAACGACACCTTCCGCACCCCACTCGCACAGCGCCTGCGCGCCGTGCTCGCGAACAACACCCCGGAAAACCGCAGCGAAGCAGTGGCCCACGGCCGCTTCCTCGCCTCAGATCCAGCCTACCCGCCCATGGAGCGCCTCAACGCCCTGGCGGAGCTTCTGGTTCTTGGCGCGAGCCGCGCCAAGGGCGAGTAAAGCGCGAAACATCCAGCTCACTCCCTCCTAGCACTCCCGGCTCATGCTCGCCCACCAACAGGCGAAGGTTTATCGTGAGGCTGCGGCCCGCAGCGCCTCCCCAGGTCAACTCGTTCTGATGCTCTTCGATGGAGCCTTGCGCTTCATGCAGAGCTCCCTCGACGGATTCCTCGAAACCGACCTCATCCGTCGTCACGAGGCGGTTCACAACAACCTTCAAAAGACTCAGGCCGTCCTCACCGAACTCCAAGCCACACTCAATCTTGAGGTCGGCGGCGAATTCGGCATGACGATGTATCGACTGTACGACTTCATGAAGGATGAACTGCGCAAGGCGAACCAGACCAAGGACCGCAGTTCCATCGAGGTGGTCATTGAGTTGCTAAGCCCCATCCGGGACGCCTGGTCCCAGATGCTCCAGCAGAGCGCCCCCCCTCGCCCACAAGGTCAGCTCGCCGTGGCGTGCTGACACCGGCGCCACGTCCCTCCCCTGAGGTCAGGGACTTCGAGACCCTCCTCGCCCTCCTCGAAAGACAGCTCGCAGAGCAGCTCGCCCTCATCGCTCAGGCAGAAACTGAGCCCCTCGCCATTCTCGCAGGACACGTCGCGGAAACCCTCACCGCACTCGAGTCCAAAGTCGCTCGGATCCCCCCAGAGCGTCTCAAGCCTTTTTCCGACCGCCTCCGCGCGATCCCGGCCTCCATCCAATCATGCAGCGAGCATGCGGCCCGCCTCTCTGCCGAGTTGCGGACCGCCCTCGAGCAGAACCGTCAGGCCACGGCCAAGCTGCAACAGCTGAGCCGCAACAACTCCAAGCCGGACGCCGGACAGGGGCCCGCATCCAGCTGGGCCTGAACCGCCCCCGCACCGGCCAGCCCCTCCCGCTAATGTGCAGCGGAAGGCATCGACACCACCGGGTCCGACTCCGCCTCGTAATCGACCCCAGCCAGACCAAACCCAAAGAGGCGGAGAAACTCCTCCTGATATCCCTTGATATCTGAAAGCGCGCCGAGGTTCTCAGTCGCCACCTCCGGCCAAAGCTTCGCCACCGCACCCTGCACCTCCTCCCGCATCTCCCAGTCATCCAGGCGAACCCGCCCCGCCCCGTCCAGCTGTGGATCAACCCCGGGCGCAAGCCGCTCCGCAAGCAGCCGATAAATCTGCTCGATGCACCCCTCGTGCGTCCCCAGCCCCTTCATAACCTTGTACAAAAGCGAAATGTACAACGGCACCACCGGAATCGCCGAACTGGCCTGCGTCACCAACGCCTTGTTCACCGACACCAAGGCCCGCCCACCCGTGGGCGCCAGCTTCGCCGTCAACCGCTGCGCCGCCGATTCCAAGTCCTCCTTCGCCCTGCCAATCGTCCCCTGACGATAGATCGCCCAAGTCAGGTCCGGCCCAATGTAGCTGTAGGCCACCGTCTGAGCCCCGGGCGCAAGCACCCCCGCCGCACTCAGCGCATCCATCCACATCTCCCAGTCCTCACCCCCCATCACCGCCACCGTGTCGGCAACCTCCTGCTCCGAAGCCGCCTCCAGCGTCACCTCGCTCACCAAGCCCCGGTCCGTGTCGACCGTCTTCGCCGTGAACGCCGCCCCAATGGGCTTCAACGTCGACTTGTGCACCGCACCCGTCTTCGGATGCGCGCGCCGCGGCGACGCAAGACTGTACACCACCGCATCCACCTGACCGAGATCCGCCTTGATCGCCGCAATCACCTCCTGCTTCACCGCATCCGAATAGGCATCTCCATTGATACTCCGCGCATACAGCCCGGCCCCGTGCGCCGCACGCTCAAACGCCGCGGAATTGTACCAACCCGCCGACCCGCACCGATCCGCCTCACCCGCACGCTCAAAAAACACCCCGAGCGTCGCGGACCCCCCCGCAAACGCAGGCACAATGCGGCTCGCCAGCCCGTAGCCCGTGGATGCACCGATCACCAGCACCCGCCCGGGCAACCCCTTCACCGCCCCCTTCGAGCGCACATAATCAATCTGCTGCTGCACGTGCGCTGCACATCCCTGCGGGTGCGCAGTCACGCAAATGAACCCACGGACTTTCGGCTTGATGATCATCAGGCCAAAATGCGCGCTCTCTTCCGCGACCGTCGAGGCTTTTTAACTGCCCCCCTTCCCCGCATTCCCCTTGGAAATCCGGCACCGCCTCGTCTAAGAGTTACCACCCCGGTCGCTTCCCCAAATGAAAATTCTTCTCCTGCCATCCCTTCTCCTCTGCTGCGCTGCCGCGGACGGCGCCGACACCGCCCTCGCCGCTCTCAAGCAACTCCCCCCCAGCCAGGCCAAGCTGCTTGCACGCGTGGAGGCTCGCGCGGTTTCCAACCAGGGCACCAGTTCGACAACCCCTCTCACCCGCTGGCACTTCATCGTCCTCGACAAGGCCGCCGCTTCTGGTCTCCACGAATACGTCATTGTCGGCGGCGAACTCGTCGCCTCCCGCGACCGGTCCCAATTCGTCGACAAACTCACCGAAGCAGACGTCATCGGCGCCGACGCTCTCAAACTCGATACCGACACCGCAGCCAAGTCCCTCGCCGACTTCGCCAAATCCCACAACATCTCCGTCCAGTCCGTCCAGTTTTCCCTCCACAAGGACGGCTCCCCACTCTGGGAAGTCTCCGCTTTGGACGCCTCCGGCAACGCTCTCGGCTCCCTCCGCCTTTCCATCGCAGACGGCCGCGTCCTCGGACAGAAAGGCTTCGACGGATCCTCCCGCCCGCCCGCACGCATCGCATCCGCCACCCCTCCGCCCACCCCAGAGCCGCCCGCTCCAACCCCGGAGCCCACTCCTACTCCCGCTCCCGCTCCCATCCCGGCCCCGAGTCCGGCGCCTACACCCTCCGCAGCCCCGCCAGCACCCACCTCACAGCCCACTCCCCCGCCGACCCCGGAAGTTGCAGAATCCACGCCGCCACCCAAAAAGCCCGAACCAACGCGCAGCGTCGGCGCCACCCCCGCCCCCAAACCCGCCGCAATGCCTCCGGCTCCAAAGGCCCCGGTGGCGGACGTACGCCCCGTTCCATCTCCCACAGTCCCGCCACCTGCGGCCACGCCAAAACCGCGTCCACAGCAGGCCGCAGCTACACCGACCCCGGCAGGCGCCTTCCGCCGTTTCGGTGAGAAACTCGGCCGCCTCTTCGGCAGGGACTAGGAAAGCACACCAAGGCATCAGCCGATGAAGTCTCCCGCCTCCGCGCTCAAAAAACTGCTCGGCACCGAGGCGGTGAGCGACGACCCCTCCGTCCTCGCCTTGCACAGTGGGGACAAGTGGTTTGCAAGCCACCCCCCGGAGGTCGTGGTCTTTGCTCAATCCACCGCCCAAGCCAGCTCCCTGCTCGCCTTCGCGTCCAAGCACAACATCCCCGTCACAGCCCGTGGCGCAGGCTTCGGCTACGTCGGTGGCTGCGTACCCTCCCGCGGAGGCATCGTGCTCTCCCTCGCGCGGATGAACCGCATCAAGGAAATCCACTTCGCGGATGGCGTGGCCGTCGTCGAACCCGGCGTCATCACCGCCCACCTCCAAGAAGCCGCACGCAAAAAAGGCCTCTTCTATCCTCCCGATCCGGCCAGCCTCAAAGATTGCAGCCTCGGCGGCAACATCGCCACCAACGCCGGAGGCCCTCGCTGCCTCAAATACGGCGTCACCCGCCAGTACGTCCTCGGCCTTGAGGTCGTCCTCGCCAATGGCGAAGTACTCCGCGCCGGCAGCCGCACCCACAAGAACAAGACCGGCTTCGATCTCTGCGGCCTCTTCGTCGGCTCCGAAGGCCTTCTCGGCGTCGTCACCGAAGCCACTCTCCGCCTCCTCCCGCTTCCACCCGCACGCGCCGTCCTCTCCGCAAGCTTCCGCACCTTCGCCCAAGCAGCCAAGGCGGCTCAGGAAATCTTCCGCGCCGGATTCCTCCCAGCCGCACTGGAAATCGCCGACAGCTTCACCCTTGAAGCCGCGCGCAAACACCTCGGCCGCGCCATCGTCCCCGCCGGCGAGGGCCACCTCCTCGTCGAACTCGACGGACAGTCGGCCTCCGTCCGCTCCGAAAGCCGCTCCCTCGCCCGCCTGCTCAAGGGCGGGGACCTCGGCTCACTCCACCTCCGCACCGCCCTCAGCGAGGACGACTGCAATGCCCTCTGGCAACTGCGCCGCAAGTTCTCCGAATCCCTCAAGTCCACCGGCCTCACCAAACTCAACGAGGACATCGTGGTGCCCCGCGGTTGCCTCGTCAAACTGGCCCGCTTCGCAGCCGGCCTGCGCCGCAAGCACGGCTACCCGGTCGCGTGTTTCGGACATGCAGGCGATGGCAACATCCACGTCAACATCATGGCCGCTCGCTATCACGAGGATCCCGACGTCCATGCTCGTGTCGAAAAAGCCCTCGACGAACTCTTCGCCCAAGTCCTCGCATGGGGCGGCGTCATCACTGGTGAACACGGCGTCGGCCTCGCAAAGAAACGCTGGTGGCCCCAAGCCACCTCCACCACCAGCCGCACGGTCCATCAGCAGATCAAGGACGCCCTCGATCCCATGGGCATCCTCAACCCCGGCAAGTTCGTCGCCTCCCGCTGAACCCCGGAGACAGGAAACACAGGGACAGAGCCGCAGTGCCATCCGGCACCCTCGCGCCTCACTCCACCTCCACCCCGTACATCTTCAGCGAGGTCCCCGTCTCCCGATAATATCCGGCCACCGCCTTGTTGTAATCGGAACGCGCCCGCAATTCCGCAGCCTCCGCCTCCGCCAGGCGCTTCTGCAACTCGAGCACCTCAAACGTCGTACCCGTGCCCGCCCGCAACCGCTCCTCGCCCGCCTCCAGACTCTCCAGCGCCAGCTTCCGCGCCTCCCCAGTCGAAGTGATCCGCTCCCGCGCCGTCGTCACCTGTCCGGACGCATTGTCCACCTCCACCACCACCTGCTGCTCCAGACGCTTGAGCTCCACCAACGCACGCGTCGATTCGAGCCTCGCAGACTCCGCGCCCGCAAGCGCCTCCCGGTTCGGAATCGGAACGCTGAATACCACCCCCGCACTCCAATCCGTCTGATCACGCCGCAACGTCCGATCCACGCTCCCACGATAACTCCCATCCACCCCGAGCAGGCCGACGCTCGCCTCAAGGTCCAGCCGCGGCAACGCCTGGTTCTTCGCATACACCAAGTTGATCTTCCTGCGCTCAATCACCAGAAGCGCACTCCGGAAGTCCGGCCGCAGCTCCAATCCCACACGAATCCCCCCCTTCACATCCGCCTCAAACCGCGGCGCCACCGGCGGCGAAATCTCCACACGCATCCGCAGGATCCGCTCCACATCATTGGTCACGAGCTGCTTGAGAAAATTCTCGTTGTCCTTCACCTGTCGCTCCGCCAGCAGCACAAACTCCTCCCGCGCAGCTGCCTCCGCTCGCGCCGTCGTGATGTTCAGCGGCGACATCACCCCCACCTCCGCACGCCGGATGTTGTCCGCCAGCAGCTGCCTCGCAAGCCCCCTCGACCGCACCGCCACCCGCAGATTCTCATGCGCAAGATAAAGCTCGTTATACACAAACACCGTCTGCGTCAGCGTATCGATCACCTTCTGCCTCAAATCCCACTGCGATACCTGCAGGTTCAACCGCGCAATCCGTACCTGCGCTAGATTCGCGTCCAACCCCGCCCCCTTCAACAACGGCTGGCGGAAAATCAGATCCGCACTGGAGGTGAAAGAGTCCGCCACCCCCTCCGAGGGCCGGAACGCCCCGGTCGTTTTCAGTCCAAAGTCGTACGTCATCCCCCATGGCAGACGCCCGCTCAGCCCCCCACCAAACACATCCCCCTGCGTCACCAACCGGAACCGTTCATGCCGGCCAGACTCGAAAAGATCCCCCTGCGTTTTCTCCTGGCGCCGCGCAGAGAAGCTGATCGTCGGATCAAACGCCCCCAACTCCGCGCGCAGACTCTGCAGCGCAATCCGCGGCACATACCGCTGCGACTCGATGCTGAAATTCTTCGCCAGACTCATCCGCAGCGCCCCCCCAAGATCCAGCTTCAAAGCCGCCGTCCCCACGTCCCCCGCCCTGCCCGCTGCCGCGAACAAGCTCACCACACAAAGACACACAGAGGGAATTTTCATGAATCGGACAGTTCTCCTCACAGAAAGACCGTCCGCACCCCTCGACCTTAGGACCAGACCGGACCGCTTGCCAACTCCACTCCCTCCCGACAAGAGCCAGAGCGCCCTTTGACACCACCTCGCACCCCCCCTAACATCCAGAGCTCCCTTACCCATGGCCTCTGCCCCACAGGCCGCCACGCCCACAGTCCCAAAATCCGTTGGCTCCCTCGCAAGCGTCCACTATAAACGCCACGCCCAGAACCTCCCTGCCAGCCCGCCACACCCCCCCGGGTTTCTCAATGCCCGGCACTCGCCAACCCTCCATCGCCCCCAATGAAAATCCTCATCGCTGATGACGAAGCCGCATGGCTCGAGGCCCTCCACGCCTTCCTCTCACAAGAACTCCCGGGACACCAGATTCTCGCCGTACCTAGCGGCCCGGCCGCACTCCAGTCCATTGAGAACCATGCAGGTGTGGACCTTCTCATCACCGACGTCGTCATGGATCCCATGGACGGCTTCACCCTCGCAAACACCGTCCAGACCACGCATCCCCAAACACAGGTCCTTTTCATTAGCGGATACGACCTCAGCGAACACGGCACCTCCCTCGCTGGCCGCCCACTCCTGACAAAGCCATTCCAATTCGAGGATTTTCAGCAGGCCATCGAACGTCAAATCCCTGGCATCTTCAGCTCTGCCACGCCTCAAGCACAAAGTCCTGAGCCTGTCGCAGCCGCAACTCCCGCAGCAACGCCCGTCGCAGTCGCAGCCGCAACTCCCACAGCAACGCCCGTTGCAGTCGCAGCCGCAGCCCCCGCTGCAAAGCCCGTCGCAGTCGCAGCCGCAACTCCCACAGCAACGCCCGTTGCAGTCGCAGCCGCAACTCCCACAGCAACGCCCGTTGCAGTCGCAGCCGCAGCCCCCGCTGCAAAGCCCGTTGCAGTCGCAGCCGCAGCTCCCGCAGCAACGCCCGTTGCAGTCGCAGCCGCAACTCCCACAGCAACGCCCGTTGCAGTCGCAGCCGCAGCCCCCGCTGCAAAGCCCGTCGCAATCGCAGCCGCAGCCCCCGCTGCAAAGCCCGTCGCAGTCGCAGCCGCAACTCCCGCAGCAAAGCCCGTTGCAGTCGCAGCCGCCGCTCCCGCAGCAAAGCCCGTTGCAGTCGCAGCCGCCGCTCCCGCAGCAAAGCCCGTTGCAGTCGCAGCCGCAGCTCCCGCAGCAAAGCCCGTTGCAGTCGCAGCCGCAGCTCCCGCAGCAAAGCCCGTTGCAGCCTCAGCCGCAGCTCCCGCAGCAAAACCCGTCGCAGTCGCAGCCGCAACTCCCGCAGCAAAGCCCGCCGCAGTCGCAGCCGCAAAGCCAGCCGCAAAGCCAGCCGCCCCTCTACCACAGCTCTCCACCGACGGCACGGAGCGCATCAACTCCACGTTCGGCGGATTCCAAATCAACACCCTGCTCGCGCCCGAACGCTGGGGACATGTTTACAAAGCGATCCAGATCTCCATCAACAGGCCCGTCGCGCTTTGCATCCTCGATGCAAAGCTGGCCGAGGATTCCGCCCAAAAGGCACGCTTCATCGCCCAAGCCCGCGCGAAAGCCAACGTCCAGCATCCGGCGGTGCTTGCCG
The DNA here is from genome assembly GCA_945861435.1 of Chthoniobacter flavus. Taxonomy (GTDB): domain Bacteria; phylum Verrucomicrobiota; class Verrucomicrobiia; order Chthoniobacterales; family Chthoniobacteraceae; genus CAIURC01. The sequence continues at coordinate 87,199 of CAMAUX010000005.1, forward strand.
TTTACGAAGCCGGCGAGGTCGATGGCCAGCACTTCTGCGCGCACGAGTTCATCGAACACCAGACGCTGGCGGAATGCGCACGCTCCGGCCGGCGCCTGAGCGAGGCCGCAGCCCTCAAGGTCCTCCGCTCGGTGGCGGAAGGCATGGCCTATCTTCAAGACCACAACATCGTCCATGCGCCCCTCGCCGCTGGCAGCGTCCTGCTCGGCTCCGATGGTCAACCCCGCCTCGCAAACCTCGCCACGGACATCGCGGAGGACAAACGCACGCCCGCCCAGGAAATCCAACTCCTCGGCCAGATCATCTCGGGCATCCTCGAACCTGCCGCGAGCGCTGCCGCCGGGTTGCGCGCCCTGCTCGGACGCATCAGCAAGCCCGGCGCAGCCGGCATCCCCGCATGGGCGGCCCTCATACAGGCACTCAAAGCCCGCGAACCCAAGATCGTCCCCAAGAACGCGGCGGAGATGAGCGCTCAGGAGACCTCCACCATCGAACACCAGGCTAAACTGGCGAAGCAACAACGTCGCTCCTTCCTGATCAGCATTGGAACGGTGGCCGCCATGTCCCTCGCCACCATTGGCGCCGGATTGAAGTTCTTCGTCTTCAAGGGCGGAGACGAGCAACTGGACGGAGACCAAATCGAAATCCCCGCCGGCACCTACATCATCGGCGACAAGCAAAAGCACAAACTCGGCAACCCCTTCTGGATCGACAAATACGAGGTCACCATCGGCCAGTACGCAAAGTTCCTCGATTACCTCGAAAAAAACCCCACGGCCGACGCCGACCTCAACCACCCGCGCCAACCGCGCAGCCTCAGTCACGAACCAAAGGACTGGAGCCTCTACTACAAACGCGCCGCCAGAAAACTCCCCGTCCACGGCGTCCCCTCATCCCTCAACTCCCCCATGCTCATGGTCACTTGGTGGGACGCCTACGCCTACGCCAAGTGGAAGGGGCGCGAACTTCCAACCGCTGAAGAATGGGAAATCGCAGGCCGCGGCGCCGAAGGTTACATCTACCCGTGGGGCAACGAATGGGAGGAGGACAATGCCAACACCAACGCGGACTACAACGCTCGCGACCCGGCAGCAAAGGCAACGGTCGACGGCTTCAACTTCTGGGGCGATGTGAACCGCATGAAATCCGACAGCAGCCCCTTCGGCGTCATCGGCCTTGCTGGCAACGTCAGCGAATGGGTCGCATGGCCCCAGGACGCCAGCGCACCCCTCCTCAAGGGCGGCAACTTCCAGGCAGACAAAAACGCCGCGCGCCTCGACAAGCAGATCGCCGACCGCAAAGCAGACGACGCTCAGGAATTCATCGGCTTCCGCACCATCTCCCGCACTCCGCCGGCCGCTGATAAATGACCACACTCCACCGCATCCTCCTCACCCTCGTCCTCAGCTGCGCCGCGTTGGTGGACGCTAGCGGCCAGATCTCCGTCGACCTGCACTTCAATCGCACAGGCTTCCTGCGCTACGAACCCATACTCGCCACCATCGGAATCACCAACCTCTCCGGACGCGATATCGTGCTCGAAGACGGCTCCTCCCAGTGGTTCGGGTTCGAGATCAACGAGCAGTCAGGCAGCCTCGCCGTCGGCCCCCGCAACCCCTTCTACAAACTCGAACCCCTCGAGATCAAAGCGGGCGCTTCCTTGAAGCGAACAGTCAATCTCAACACCCTCTTCCCCATCAACGAACTGGGCCGCTACCGCGTCAAGGGCGTCATCTATTTCAAGGAATTGGACCGCTACTTCGGCTCCAAGCCCGCCTTCCTCGACATCTTCGACGGCCAGGTCATGTGGCGCCAGAACGTCGGCGTCCCTCCCGGCCAGCCCAACGCAGGCGACACCCACTCCCTTTCCATTCTCACCAGCCGCATGGGCGAACACCAGTACACCTACGCCCGTGTCGAGGACCCACGCAGCGGCTTCGTCTTCTGCACCTACCGTCTCGGACAGCTGATCCACGATCAACCCCCACAAATGCAGGTCGACGCCGCAAACAACCTCTTCGTCCTCCAGTTCACAACCCCGCGCGCCTATCTCCTCTCCAAAATCAGCCCAAACGGCGAGTTCCTCGGCCAAACCAACTACACCTCCTCAAAGTCCAGACCCTACCTGCGCCGCCTCCCCTCCGGCGAACTCCAGATCGTCGGCGGCATCCGACAAGCTCCCACCACCCCAGACGCCATACCCACAGAAATGATCGTCCCCAAAATCTCCGACCGCCCTCCAGGCCTCCCCCCCGCCCCAGCCTCCAATCCCTAAGCCGCCCCCCGGCTCCTCACGCGGACGCCGGCAACGTCTTCAAATCCGCGCGCCGCGCCTCGTAGCTCTCCGCGTATCCAAGAACCGCCGCATCCGGCTCCCTCCCCTGCGCCACGCAGTATTCGCCGTACACGTCCGGCCACCAGTTCCGGTGCGTGGTCAGCCCCTGCTCCCGCCAGTCCCGCCATCCCACCACCACCTTCGACCAGCATCGGTCCCCCCATTCCACCGCCTCCTTGGGATTCTCAAACTGCGAGACGTACCAGTCCCGCCCCACCCGCGCGTGGAGCACCTCGTCCGCCCAGTCGTAGTCCTGAAACAACGTCGATAGCGCACTCCCAGCCGCCTGCGCCACCTCCCATTCAAAGCGTTTCCCCGTCTTGGGCATCAACCCCTGCTCGATGAAATACAGCACCCCGTGCCGCTCCTTCGCGCTCAGCTGCGTATTCAGCCCCAGCGACCACGTGAAGTTCACCATCGCCCTCGTCCAGTCCACCCCAAGACTCACAAACCCCACCTCCCCCATCATCGCATGCCGCGCCTCGTCCCATAGCTGCCGCGTCATGTCCCGGTAATACCCCCACGGCTTCCCCTTCGTCTCCGAAACAATCGACGCCATCATCTCCGGCACGTCGATCTCCCGCAGCCGCTTGAAGTACATCATCAGCACCTTCGCATCCGCAGGGCGCTCCGCATCGTACAAGAACGCCTCCGCGTTCACCCCCATGTTGTACGGATCCGGAAACCGCGCGTCCCTCCGCGGCACACCGTCATACTCAAACGCCTTCCCCGAATAAAACCGCTCAACCACCGGCCCCCGTTCCGCCGTTCCATCCAGCCCACCCGCTCCGCGCAGCGCCCCCTCGAGCACCGCCAGCCATCCAGCCGCCGCCGCCCGTGCCGCGTCATCCACCATCCTCACCACCGCCACCGCCCCGTAAGCCTCCATCTCCCCGAGCTCAAGAAGCGCAAACTTGCACAGCCGCACCGACGGCGCATCCGCCAGCGGATTCGTCTCCGCCATGTGACGCCGCATCCCCGCAATCAACGCGGGCACAGCGTACTCGTACAACCCCATCAACAACTCTCCCGTCGTCGGCGCCGCCAGCACCTCGTCAAAGAACATCCCCAGCTGCGCATCCGGCACCAGATCCAAGCCCAACGGCGGCTCCCGCATCTCCCCAACCCGCTGGCGCAGCACAGCCACATGCTCCGCACACCAGTGTGCATGCAGCGAAAACGCCATCTTCAACTCGTACACAGGCTCCGCCGCCAGCCGCGCCAGCAGCACCTCGTGCATCCGCCGCAGCCCGTAATGATACCGCTTCAACCGCCCCACGCACTCCCCCACCGAGAGCCCCGGCTTCATTGCATCGGCAAAACCCGCCAGCCCGGCCAGCGGCGGAAGATCGTGAAGCGGACGGTATTCCTTCATTCACCCCACCCTGCATCCGCCCGGCCCGAATGTCCCCGCCCGCATTGACCTTTTTTGATACTTTATTGACTATCCTCGGCGTGAACAAGGACGCCCCACGCAGACCCGCCTTCGAAAAAGTTCACCCAGACCAGACCCACTCCTTCGTCTGCCGTTCCGTCGTCGGCTCCCGCTTCAACGCTCCCTACCACTACCACCCAGAAGTCGAACTCACCCTCATCACCCACAGCCATGGCCACCGATTCATCGGCTCCCATGCAGGCCCATTCAAGCCCGGCGACCTCGTCCTCGTCGGCGCTCTCCTCCCCCACGTCTGGCTCAACCCCCCGGGCTGCCGCCGCGCCGAAGCCATCGTCCTCCAGTTCGACCCCAAACTCGGCGGCGACCCCTTCTGGAACCTGCCGGAACTCCACCCCGTAAACCGCCTCCTCGCACGTGCCGGCCACGGCCTCGTCTTCACTGGAAAAACCCGCAATAAAGTATCGGACATCCTCGGCTCACTGCTCTCCACACAAGGCCCCGGCCGCCTCCTGCTCCTCCTCGAAATCCTTTCCCTCCTCGCCGCCGCCCGCCCCGCATCCATCCTCTCCACCGGATCCCCCCATCCCGCTTCCCCCACGCAGCCTCATTCCGACACGGAAACCCGCATCGACCGTGTCTACAGGCACCTCGCCGCACACTTCCACGAGCCTATCGCGCAACCCGCCATCGCGCGCAATGCAGGCCTCAGCCCTGCAGCCTTCAGCAGATTCTTCCATCGCGTCACGGGGCGCACCTTCTCCAGCGTGCTCATCGACATGCGGCTCGGCGAAGCCTGCAGGCTCCTTCAGGAAACCGATCTCCCCATCACCGACATCTGCCACAGGGCGGGCTTTCAGAACCTCTCCAACTTCAACCGCCAGTTCCTCGCCCGCTTCCACCTTCCTCCCCGTGCATGGCGCTCTCGGTTCGCTCCGGAAAGTTTGCGCACAGCCCCCGCTTCCGCCTAACTTTCCGCCTCCCCTGCGGGTGGTCCCCCTGCCCACTCCGCCTCCACCCCTTCCCGCCATGAAATCCGCACGCGCACTGTGCAGACCGGCCCTTGTTGCCGCACTGCTTCTCTCGCCCCTCGCAGCTTCCGCAAAGCCCGAAGCCTTCGAAGTCACCGCCGACACCGTCTCGCTCCTGCCCCTGGGACGCGAGGCCGACGGCATCATCGGCGATTTCGTCCTGCGCAACGACCTCGTCGAAGCCGTCATCAGCGCCAATCTCCCCAACCGCCGCGCCAACATGTCCACCTTCTACGGACCGGACGGCATCACCCCGGGCTGTCTCTACGACCTCTCTCTGCGCGGAGCTCACAACGACCAGATCACCATCTTCTGCCCCGCCCAGCAGCAGGGCCGCGTCTCCTGGGTGCGGATCCTCACAGAACCGCGGGATAACGGCCGCCCCGAAGCCGCCGTCGAATGTGTCACCACCGCCGAAGCTGGAGACGGCATCGCGCGCCGACACGTCTACCGACTCCAGGACGGATGGCCCGGCCTCCGCATCACCACCACTCTCACCAACGCCACCTCCAAACCCCGCAAAATCCCCGCGCAGGATCGCTGGACCAACTTCCTCCAAACAGGCTTCGCTCCCGGCGGCATCCTCTGGGCCAACTCCGTCGACCCCGCCGACCACTGCGGCTACGCCGTCGGCCCGCTCGAGGATCCCTCCAACGCCCTCTCACTTCCACCACTCGAAATCCCGCCCGGCGCCTCCCTCACCTTCACCCGCTTCCTCGCCGTCGGCACCTCGCCCGCCGCAGCCGTGGGCGCAGTCGCTTCCCAACAAGGAATCACCTCCAGCCTCACAGGCTCCATCACAGGGCCCGATGGCGCACCCGTTGCCGACGCATCCCTCTGGCTGCGCCCGCTCTTCAAGATCGACGTCCCTCACCACACGCCGCCCAAGACCGGAGCCACCCTGCCAGACTCCAACGGCCGTCTCTCCGCCATCGCCACACCGGACGCCTCCGGTCGCTTCGACTTCGCCCTGCCTCCCGGCCGCTACCGCGCCACCGTCACCGCCCCCGGCAGACCGAACGCTGAATCCGAAATCCAGATCTCCTCCGGGAGCGCCACCAGAGCCGACTTCCACCTCGACCCCGCAAGCCGGATCACACTCGACATCCGCGACGAAGCCGGCGCGCCCATCCCCTGCAAGGCCCAGTTCCTCGCGCTCGACGGCACCGAACCCGTCCGCCTCGGCCCAGACCAGCGCGCACACGGCTGCCGCGACCAGTACCACAGCGAAAACGGCCAGTTCACCGTCGGCCTCCCCGCCGGCCGCTACCGGGTCGTCGTCACCCGCGGCATCGAATACAACCACCTCGAACGCGAAGTCGAAATCGCCCCGGGTGCAAACGTCCCATTCACGGGCACGCTCAAGCGCCTCGTCGACACCCGCGGCTGGGTCAGCGCCGATTACCACAACCACTCCACTCCCAGCGGGGACAACATCTGCGGCACCCCGGACCGCCTCATCAATCTCGCCGCAGAACACGTCGAGTTCGCCCCCACCACCGAACACAACCGCCTCTTCGACTGGCGCCCGGAGATCAACCGACTCGGCCTCGCCCCCTTCCTCCAAACCGTCAGCGGCATGGAACTCACAGGCCAGAAAGCGCACCTCAACGCCTTCCCTTTCGAACCCGTCCCCTTCACCCAGAACAACGGTGCACCCACATGGGATCCCGACCCGCGCATCACCGCTCTCACCCTGCGCGAATGGCAGAAGGTCGAAGCCGACCGCTGGATCCAGATCAACCACCCGGACCTCTTCGCGAACTTCTTTGAGGACCGCTCCACAGGCCAGCAGGAACGCGGCTTCGCGGGCCTCGTCTCCCTCATCGACGGTTACGAAACCCAGAATAGCGACCCCTCCCGCCTCCTCTCCGGCCTCCCCTTCTCCATCGGCCGCAGCAAGGAAGGCACCGAGCAGCTCACATGGAGCCGCGAATTCCTCTGGCTCCAAATGCTCAACCAAGGCCGCCGCACCGCCGCCGTCGCCGTCTGCGATGCACACGCCGTCTTCGGCAACGGCGTCGGCGGCTGGCGCATGTACCTCCCCTCCGCCTCCGACAACCCCGCTCAAATCGACTGGCGCGAAAATATCCGCGCCGCCAAGGCCGGCCGCTCCTACCTCACCACCGGCCCCTTCCTCCAAGCCCGCACCGCCGACGGCATTGAACCCGGCGGCACCGCCCGCCCATCCAAGGGCCTCGTCACCCTCCACGTCAGCGTCCAATGCACCGACTGGATCGCCATCGACCGCGTCCAAGTCCTCGTCAACGGACGCACCCCGCCCGAGCTCAACTTCACCCGCGCCTCTCATCCGCAGCTCTTCAAGGAGGGCGTGCTCCGATTCCAACACACCATCCCCGTGAAACTCACGGCCGACGCCCACCTCATCGTCGCCGTCAGCGGCGACAACGACAGCCTCAAGACCTGCTACGGCTCCAGCGACCAGTCCAAGCTCAAGCCCTTCGCCTACCACAACCCCATCCTCGTCGATATCGACGGCAACGGCTTCACCCCCAACGGCGATGATCTCGGCTTCCCTGTCACCGGCAAGCGCATCACCCTCGATGCCGCAAAAGCCTTCCTCGAAGCCCGCAAACAGAATCACTGATCCCTCGACACAAGCCACTCCCCAAGCGCCCAACACCCTCCCAGCGCTCATACTCATCCCCAAAACCATTCACCGCCATGAAACCGTTCCTCCCGCTCCTCCCCCTCGCCGCGCTCGCCTTCACCGCCACCGCCGCCGATCCCACCTTCAAGAAAATCACCCTCAGCGAGGAGTTCTTCGCTGAAGGCGCGCACTTCGCCGACTTCGACCACGACGGCAATGTCGACATCTGCGCCGGCCCCTACATCTGGAAGGGCCCGGATTTCAAAACCCGCGTCGAATTCACCAAACCCGCCGAAAAGCCCTACGACCCCGCCAAAGGCTACAGCGACTATTTCCTCACCTACACCTACGACTTCAACAACGACGGCTGGACCGACATCCTCGTCTTCTCGTGGCCCGGCAAGGAAACATGGGTCTTCGAGAACCCCAAAAACCAGGACGGCCCCTGGAAACGCCACTCCATCTTCGGCGTCACCGACAACGAATCCCCAGCTCTCGGCGACATGAACCGCGACGGCAAACCCGAACTCATCTGCCACAGCGGCGGACAGCTCGGTTACGCCGAAATCGACTGGGCAAACCCCTTCGGCCCCGCGCGTTACCGCCCCATCACCCCGGCCTCCGCTGAAAATGCGAAGAAGTACTTCCGCTATACCCACGGCTACGGCTTCGGCGACATCAACGGCGACGGCCGCAACGACATCCTCACCAAGGACGGCTGGTTCGAACAACCCACCAACACCAACGAAGACTCCAACTGGACCTTCCACCAAACCCCCTTCGGCCCCAAAGGCGCCCGCGGCGGCTCCCATATGCTCGTCTACGACGTCAACGCCGACGGCCGCAACGACGTCATCACCAGCTACGATGCCCATGGTTACGGCTTCGGCTGGTTCGAACAAAACACCGACGGCTCCTTCACCGAACACAAAATCATGGGCAGCACCCCGGAGGAAAATCCGCACGGCGTGAAGTTCAGCCAGCTCCACTCCATGGCCCTCGTCGACATCGACGGCGACGGCATCCTCGACGTCGTCACCGGCAAACGCCGCTGGGCCCACGGCCCCAACGGTGATGCCGAACCCGGCGCAGATCCCGTCCTCTACTGGTTCCAGATCAAGCGCGACGGCAAGGGCGGCGCTCAGTTCATCCCCCACCTCATCGACAACGACAGCGGCGTCGGCACCGAGGTCACACCCGGCGACCTCAACAAAGACGGCAAACCCGACATCGTCGTCGCCAACAAACGCGGCGTCTTCGTCTTCCTCCAGCAGTAACCACGCACCTCATGGAAGAACTCTCCTTCTCTCTGGAACAGGAATTCATCGAACTCCAGCAACTCCTCAAACTCCTCGGCCTCGCAGAAAGCGGCGGCGGCGCCAAAGCCCTCATCGCCAGCGGATCCGTCCGCGTCGACGATGTCCCGGAGATCCGCCGCGGCCGCAAGATCCGCACCGGCATGGTCGTCGCCATCCCGGGCGCGCGCATCACCGTGAGCTGAGCCCGCCACCCGGCAGGGATCGGCACCCGCCCACTCAGGCGATCCAGCCGAAGAACCCGAGCGCCTCCAGCTCCCCGCGCAGGATCCGCGCCTGCTCCGCGCTGAGCGATGCATTCGGAAGACGCGCGGGCCCCACGTCCACTCCCAACATCGCCATCGTCGCCTTCGCGGCGCCCATGTATCCGTGCCGCGCCAGCAGCGCGATCAGCTGCGTGCTCCGATACTGCGCCTCCCTCGCCGCCGCGAGATCCCCCCGCTCAAACGCCGCCATCAGCCCCAGATACAGCGGCGCCGCAAAGTTGAAGCTGCTCCCCACCGCCCCGCGTGCGCCCGTTGCGAGCGCCCCCAGCATCCACTCGTCCAGACCCCACGGGATATCCCAGTCCCCGGCTCGCAGACACTGCAGGTACGCCATCAAATCCGGGTTCGTGAACTTCAACCCCGCAAGATTCGGAATCCGTCCGGACGCCTTCTCCAAAAACTCCCGCGGCGGCAGCACAACTCCGGTCAGCGCAGGAATGTCGTAATAATAGAAGGGAAGGCCGGGTGCCGCCGCCGCGATTTCCGCGCAGCAGTCCACCAACAGATCCACCGTGCGGGGCTTGAAATAGGACGGCGCCAGAGCCGAGACCGCCACAGCACCCACCTTCTCCGCATGCGCCGCGAGGGCCCGCGCATCCGCAATGCAGTTCGCGCCCGCATGCACCACCACGCGCATTCCCGCAACCTCCCGCGCCACCTCGCACCAGCGCACCGCCAGCTCCATCCGCTCATCCAGCGTCAGCGATGCACTCTCCCCCGTCGTGCCACCGATGAACACCGTGCGCACCCCCGCCGCCCACAGATGCGCCGCCTGCCGTTCCACCCCGCCAAGGTTCAACGATCCATCCGCATGGAACGGCGTGTGGGTCGCGGCAACGATGCTGTGAAGGCGGACGGTATTCGCAAGATTCATGGGGTGGAGGATCCGCAATCATGCCGCGGCCGGATCAGCAACACCAGCACGACAGACAACGCCGCCCCACCCGCGAACACGCCGAAAATCCACAGCAACGGCACCTCACGATCGCGCAGTACGCCAAACCCCCAGTCGGCCAGCCCCCCCGCGCTGATGCCCACGAGATTCATCAGACCGTAACCCGTTCCCCGCAGCTCGGGCCGCGCCACCTGGCAGAGAATCGGCATGTTGTTGCTGTCAAAAAAACCCCAGCCCAAACCGAACAAAGCAAGGAACGCCACCGCCACCCACAGCATCCCAGTCTGTGGCGCAAACCCCACCCCGAACATCGCGGGAATCAGCAGCGCCATCCCCAACGCACTCACGAAAGTCCGCCCGCGCGGGGTCCGCTTCATCCAGCGGTCCGCAAGCCAGCCGCCCACCACCGCCCCCACAATCGCGGCCCCCTGCCAGTAAAGCGTCGCAGAAACGCCCGCCTTTCCCTGCCCAATCTGGAACTCCGCCTTCAGGATCGCAGGCATCCAGTCCCGCACGATCCACGCTGCCAGCGCGGGAAGCGTGAAGCACGCCACCAGCAGCAGGAACGCACGATTCACCACAAGCTCCCGCACCGCCTCCCACGGCGCAATCGAGGCGCGCTCTGCCCCGGATGACGGCACATCCCGCAGCAGCAGGAGCAAAGGCAGCGCATACACCACACCCGCAATCCCGCACACTTCAAACGCCCACCGCCATCCCAGCCCCGGCGCGTCCGCCACATAGCCGCTGAATCCACCGACAATCACCCCGCAGTAAATCCCCATCTGATGCACACCCACCGCCCGCGAACGCGTCCCGCCCGTGTGATAATCCGCAATCAACGCCAGCGCCGCCGGAATGTAGAACGCCTCGCTCAGACCCATCAGCGAGCGCGCCGTGAGCAGCTCCGCGTACGTCCCCACATGGGCCGTCCACCATGTCACCAAAGACCATGCACACAAACTCCCGCAGATCGTCACCCGCTTCCCAAACCGATCCGCCAGATACCCTCCCACCGGACTCAGGAACGCATACACCCACTTGAACTGCCCCAGCATCCGCCCCCAGTTCGCCTCCGTCCCGATGTCCGGCAGATCCGCCATCACAGAGGTTTTCATCGCCGCGAGCATCTGCCGGTCGAGGTAGTTGAGCAGCGCCACTGGCGCCAGCAACAACACCACCATCCACGGCCACCTCAACCACCGCCCGACACCACTGGTTTCCGCCGACGCACTCATCGAATCCTCCAAACCTCGGGCGAACGCACCCCGGGACGCACCTCCCCACTCGGCAACACAAACCCTCCCCGCCACTCGACACACCCGACCGTCGCGCGCACCACGGGCGCCACACCCTCGTCCCTCCAACGGTCTCCCTGCGGCTCATACGCGAGCATCCGGCCGGCAAATCCAGGATGCTTCTCCATCGGTGTGAAGCCCACCCGCGACCCATCGTCCCCGCCCAGAATCCACAGCGCTCCGTCCATCAACGGCGCCGGCGAGGGAGCCGCAGCCACCGGCGATGGAAGATCCGCAAGCCGCTTCCAGCCTCGATCCGCACGGTATGCCCATGCATCCCGCAGATACCTCCGCTCCATCTTCCCGTCCGGGCCGGACTCCAACGCCGCCCCGCCAAAAACAAGAAACTCGCCTTCCCACACTGCAGCCACCGGCAGAATCCGCGGCACACCTGGCAGCGGCTCGATCTCGCGCCATGCTGAACGCGCATCAGCAAGACGCAGGGTGAACACGCGCCCGAGCGCCGATTGCTCGCCCGGCCTCTCGCTCCCACAGGCCACATAAAATGTCCCGCCCACCAGCGCGCCCGCCGCCATCGCAAGCGGCAGAGGAAGCGGCGCGAGCGGCTCCTGCTCAAGCGCCGACCCGTTCCATTTCAACCGAAACACGTCTGCATGATGTCCCGCCGCATCGCTCCCTCCTGCACACACCATCGCCCCCTCTCCGCCCACACAAACCCCGTAAGCAAGAGGCCGCGCGAGTCGCCCCGCCTCACGCCATTGGGAGCCCGGCTCCGCCAGCACCCATGCACGGTCGTGCCACACCTTCACCCCGCCCTGCCATGGCATCCCCTTGGGAAAATTGGCCCCACCCGCCACCACAAGCGCCCCTCCGCTCGCTCCAGCAAACGCACCCGCAAATCCCATCGAATCCGGCAGGGGTTCCATTGGCGTCCACTCCAACCCAAACGCCGCTCCGACAAGGCGGGACAGGACAACGACGAGGCCGACAGCAGCGAAAGAGCGCATGGGGTGGATGCGAGGGACAACTCGACCGTCACTCTGCCCATCCACGGCCGGACGCGCAACCATCCGCTCACATCCGCTTCCGCAAAGACAACCGCGACACGTCAGCGGACTCCCTCAGTCCCAGCCTCGACCGGCGCAGTGAAGGGCAGCGCCGGCAGTCCGGCGCTGTTCACAAGATTGCAGTTCGAATCCGACTTCCAGCCGAGACGCACAGCACCAGGCAGCCCCACGGATGCAGCACTCACGCTCACCGTGGATCCGGAACACCGCACCTCGGCAGGGACAAATCCACCGTCTACTGTCCAAGCACTTTGGCCTGTGGCTTGTCCCCTGGCTCCAGCTTCCACACGAACCACTCGCGCGCCGCCCCCTCCCTGTCCACAGGGATCAAGACCACGGGCATGCCAAAAGCGCGACCAGCCGAACGCCAATAAAGAGCAGACTGCGCCGGTTCATGGCTTACTTCGCAGCTGCATGCAGGATCGCCATCACTTGCGGAATGATCTCCGCTGCAAAGACCGCGTGCCCACGGTCGTTCGGATGCAGGCCGCCCATCAGCCCGTTCTTCGCCGCGAGCGTCGCTGCCACTGTCCGCCCCAGATCGATCATCGCGAGCTTCGTGTCGGTGGGATGATTCGTCCGATGAACAGCCACGGCTTCCTTCAACTCCTTCGCGTAGTACTGCCCAAATGGAACGATCAGAATAATCTGCGCGTCGGGCGCACTCCGTCGCAGCGCTCCCAAGCTCTGCACGATGCTCGCCCGGGTGTCGCTCGGATTGGATTGATGCAGCGCATCGTTCGTCCCGTAATTGATCAGGATCAGCGACGGCTCCTGACCAACACCCCCCTGCCCGCTGAGATGCCCCGCGGCATCCAGCAGCGAATGCCGGTTCCCGTCGATCTTGTTCCAGCGGCTCGCCGCATCATCATATCGCCCTCCCGCGCCGCCGCTGGAATTGGTGATCACGTAATACCCGGGAACATCGCCGGGCGGATTGTCACCCCGGTTAATCCAACCACTCCAGCCGCACGCGCTGACACAGTATCCGTAGCCCTGGGTTTGGAGCGCCTGCCCCACCAGATGAGAATAAGCCGCCAACTCCGTGGCACCCACGCCCTCGGTGATGCTGTCCCCAATGATCATCGCCCATTTCGATTCCGGCACCCCGGGAATGGGTTTGCTCTCCGCATCCAACTGCAATCCGGTGACCCGGAGCACGTTCACCCCGCTCTTCCCTTCGCTCCCCCAGCGCTCCCTTTGCTGAGATTGATGCAGAATGACACGCAGCTCATGCCGCCCTGCGCCCTTGATGTCCTCGATCACAATCTCAGCCGCACACGGAATCTTGGATTTCCAGACGCCATCAATGCTGTACGCGATGAACGGCGGCTTGAAGTCCGGCGGATAAGTCGCAGTGTCCAAAAGAATCTTCGCCGTCGGCGTGGAATTACTCGTCTCCCATGTCGCCCAGAAGTAGGCGCCCGAATTCCATGTCTGGCGAAAAACCTTTCCGCCGCGCCCCTCATCACCGGTCCAGTTTCCCGGCGAGAAAACCATCGCCGATGAATCCACCGCAATCGTTGTCGAGTCGGCCGCATGCAGGAACGCGAGCGGCGCAATGAGCAGGGCGGCGAGAGCCAGGCGAAGCGAGCCAGCAGGTGATGCTGGGCGCCATAGCGGGAAGCCAGTCGTGAGGGTGCGTTTCATCAGTGTTCCGTTGGTTTGCATTGAAGTGGGCGGGCTCAGTTTTTCACCGGCAGTAGTTTGAGAACGGCTTCGGCGACAGTCTCGCCTTGGATCTTCTTCGCCGCGCCCTTCCAGTGAAAGTCATTCTCCTTCAGGTCGAGCCGACCGACCGAAAGCGTGTAGAGGTCATTCACAGGAATATCCATCTCCACCCTCACCTTTGCTGAACGCTCTCGTGTGCAAAACCCCCAACCCCTCAGGCAGGCGGACACGCAATCGAAAGCGGCCCCTCAGGAAGAATCGCCGTCGAAACCGGCCCCCCGCCCATCGACGCGATGATCTCCCGGATCACGGCCACTGGATCTGCCGTGTGCTCCGTCCGATTGCGGCGGCGATCTTCCACGGACAACTCCGAGTACAGAACCACACGCGCTTTCTCCAAACATTGCAGAAGCGTCTGAACCTGCCACTGATCGTGCCGGGTCACCTTCGTCGCGAGGATCTTCGCGTGCAGTGCGTCGTTTCCGCATGGCTCGGAAAGGATCTCCGCAAACTCGCCCTCCAAGGGCAGCCCGTTGTTGCAGCGGCTCAGCGCTAGAATCACTCCACCCGGCTCCACAATGCGCGCCGCAGCCGATATCCCCTTCACCGTCTGGTAAAAGTTCTGATCCAGCGGGAAACCTGAGTTCGTGGTGATCACCAGCGGATAGCGCCGCGGCACCTGCACCGTCGCCTCCTCCAATGCGGCTGCGCAACCCGCGTTGTGCGCCGACTCCATGTCCCCGGCAAAAACCCCCGTGATCGCCTTGGCGTGGTTGAGCGTCACGTTGACGATGAAGTGCGGAGGCGCGAGCAATGCCATCTCACGCGTGAGCGCCTGCAGGGGATTGTCAAAAATCCGCGCCCACGTCGCATGCGGATGCGCAATCAACGAGGCCCGGTGAAAATGACGCACGGTTTCCAGTCCCGCGATCCCGGGCACCACGGCCTTCGAGCCTCCAGAAAAACCCGCGTAAAAATGGGGCTCAATGAAACCCGTGGCGATCCGCAGATCGGCCTCCACCCAACGTCTGTTCATCCAGCACTCCCCTCCGCACGACGACCGCCCGACCAGAACCAGATTCTCCATGTCCTGGCAGTCGTGATTCACCACGGAGAAGCGGTCCGCCGCCTCCCCAAGCATCCTCCCCAACTCCTCACGCGTGGAACCCCTGTGCGTCCCCGTGCCAATCAGGATCGTCACGCAAGCGTCCGGCAGTCCCAACTCCGCCGCGATCCACGGAACCAGAAGATGATCGGGAACGGGCCGCGTGTGGTCCGCCACCGCAATCACCACCCTCGGCTCGCGCCCTTCAGCACGCGCATTCGCAACCGCCAGCGCCGCAACCTCCACGAGCGGGCGCGATCCGATCGGATGGCACACAGCCCCCTTGAATACAGCCTCCGCGTTATCAAGCGCCCTAGGATTGGCCGGCAGAAACACCTCCGGAACCAGCCCCGGAATATCCAATGGCAACTCATAACCTGCACTGCCGTAAGCAAGCCTCACCGACTTCACCGCGCTGCTTTTAGAGGATTCCATCTTTAGTTTCGTTATAGCTCTCGATTGATCCGACGCGTCCGCCTCGCTTCACACCGGCCGCAAGCGCATCGTGACTCGCCGGAGTGTTAGCGCGTCCATCGCCCCACGCGCAACGCCGGGAATACTCGGCCCCAGTTTCATCCGGCGATCGATCCGCCTGCCAATCCCCCCCCAAGGCCGCGCCACAGCCCTCTGACAAGCGCACCATCACTGCCAGGGTTTCCCCCGATCAGCTTGACGCGCCCCCCCACGTACTGGCCCGCCAGAGCGCGCCCCTCCCTTCTCAACCTCAGTCCCACGCCGCTCGCGCCGGACCCCAAGGAGAATCAGCAACAGCGGGACACTCCAGAATGGTCCTCAGAGCAGGGCATCGGCCATGCCTCGATGGGTTAGCTCGGCCACGAATCAGTCGCTCTCACCGTCCGCATGCCGGAGGCATGAAAGCAATGAGCCGGTCGGTGAACGCAATCCGCAAAGCGGATGGAGGGAACCACCGGTGCCCGTTCCCCACCCGACGCGCCCCGGGCTGGGGCGCGAGAAGGACGATGATGCGATGAACTTTTGCCTGTCTTTATCATCTTCTCAAAGCACTCCCACCCTCATCAACCACTGCCGGCATTTCTCCGGCCAGACACCCACCTCCTTGTCGGACCGCAGGCCGTACCCATGACCGCCTGTGGCACAGAGGAAGAACTCGTTCGCAACCTGCGCTGCTTCCAACGCCGCGTGATACACTTTGCTCCCGGCCACCAAGGATCGATCATCCTCCGTGTGCACGATGAACGTCGGCGGCGTCCGGCCGCTGACAGGCAAATCCGCAGCCAGCTTTCCCGCCACCCGCGAGAGATACGCGGGGTAAATCAGAAGGGCAAAATCCGGCCGAAGCTTTTCCTCATCCACACCATCTAAACTCAAATAACTGGCCTGGTCCGCATTGGTGCTCAACCGCGCGCACAGATGACCGCCGGCGGAAAAACCCATCACCCCCACACGGTCCGCGGCAATGTTCCATGCAGAAGCATTGTGACGGACCATCCGCACCGCGCGCTGCAAATCTTGGAACGCTCCGTCCTGATTCCCCGGCACCCGGTATTTGAGGACGATCCCGGTGATCCCAATGGAGTTGAGCCACGCCACCACCTCGCTTCCCTCCTTGTTGTAAGCCAGAAGGTTGTAGCCGCCCCCCGGGCAGATGATCACCGCCGGGGTCGCCTTTCCAACTCCACGCGCCCTGAACACCGTGATCGTCGGCTCGCTGATATCCGTGATCCGCACCACGTTGTCGCCCCTCGCCGGCAGTTCCTTCTCCGAACCCGCCGCTACATGCCCCGGCATCTTACCGTCCTTCCACAGTGCGACGACCTCGGCGGCTGTTTCCCCCGCGCGACTTGGCATTCCCACACCAATCCACAAGACCGCGGCGAGGAAGCACACTAAAGCATTCACCTTCATCGTTTGAGTAAAGAGGCGCTGGTTCATTTCTCCGACTCGCAGGAACTGATCGGCATCATTTCTTCCGATCCTGCTTCTCCTGTTCCAACGACTTCTTGATCGCGTCGTTGAACGCCTTCTCGTGCTCGGCCGAATCGACCCCACCTGCCTTCGCTCCCGCGCGCACGTATTCGCCACCCTCCCAGCGCAGGTTCCGGATCTCCCGAGGCCCCTGCCAAGCCTTCCCGTCCAGCTTGAGCTTCTGCCCATCTTTGGCGACCGCGCCGCTCGGACTAATGCTCAGCTCGCAGGCCGACTGCCAGTTTGCCAGAGGCGCGGTGAATTTCGGATCCGTGGCCGCGAGTTCCTCCAGGCCCACGGACACCACCTGCCAGTCGGGCGAGCCTTTCAAGGGCTTCAACACGGAGTAATCCACCGGAGGTTTGCCGGGAGCCACCGCTCCCCATTCGTTGCAGAGGAATGTCACCACCAGCGCGTTGTCCGTTTGGCTGCGGATCTCGAACACCAGCCGCGCGCCGTCCGGGCCGCGCCATTTGGCATCCTTGATCTTGCGGGTGTAAGCGTTCCAAAGCGGTGGGTGGCCCCAGTTGATCTGGTACCAGTCGTGCCAGCCACGCGCGCCGTCATCGATAAGCCGCTCGGGTTTGTCCGTCGACTTGACGCCCGCCGCCTGCAATTGCGCCGCCCCCGCCGACAGCACCCGCGAGCTGAGTGCAAACGTCGCACTGCTTCCCGGTTCACTGCGATAGGGTTCCGGCGTGTCATACACCACATTGGCATAAGCAAAGAGCGGCTCCCCCAGATCCATCACGGGACACGATCCCTCCCATTGCTTACCCACCCTCACCGCACCCGCATCGCGCCAAAACCGGGTCAATGCATGCGGGTCCACCGAGTAATAAATGTCCACGCGCCGGACCCGATCCGCCTCATCCGGCACAAGGCTGAGCCGGGGCACTCCGTCGCTCTGTTTGAGCAGGAGCCGAAGCTGCGGAGTTTGCGGCAGCTTGAGCGCTCCCTTGAGATGCTCCTCAAACCACAGGTGCTGCGTGATGACATGCTCCTCCGTGTGCCGATGGTTGAGGTGCGGCGCAATGCTCAGCCGGAGCCGCTCGTCGGCCACGTTCCGCCAGTTCCATGCCATGTTGTCGATGTGCGCGTGGAAGTCGTTCGTCGGCGACAACCAAAGCGTCGGGCACGTGATCAGCGGGATGTAGGCGTTGTCGGAAATACACGCCAGCTTGAGCGGATCCACTTTGCTCTTCAGCCCGCCGGGCAGATCCGCCTGGCTCTCCAAAAGATCCCCGGATCCGCCACAGGAGGGCACCGCAGCTTTGATCCGCTTGTCGATCCCCGCCAGATTCGTCGTCAGCTTTCCGCCCATCGAATGTCCCGTCGCACCGATCCGCGCCGGATCCACCTCCGGTTGCTGCTGCAAAAAGGTAATCGCCCGCCGGGCGGCGGTGAGAACCACAAACCAGTTGCTGTTGCGGGGCGATTCCACCGCATCCAGCGTGTACTCATTCGGCAGCAACGGCCCCGCGAAATGGTTGATTTTATCGCGCTGCGGCGGATGGGTGGCGTCGAGATTGCCCCAGTCTGTCTGCGGCCCTTCGTAAGTCACATTGCTCCGTCCAGAATTCATCCCGGTGCCGCCCCACTTCAAAGTCACATTGCTCCGTCCAAAATTCAGCCGGTTCCCGCCCCAGTTCAGCGACATCGCCGCATAACCGCGACGGGCCCATTGCATCACGGCGTCGCTGGAGGCCGACTGCCCGCCCCCGTGCATCTCCAGCACCGCAGGCAATTTGCTGCCCCCTTTCGGAAACGCATAAAACGCGGCTACCCGCGACGGCGCCCCCTTGAAAACACCGACCTGATACCGGACCAGCCGGCAGACCACACCGTCCGCCTCCCACTCCTTCAAAACCTCGCCCTCCATGGGCGTGGCCTTGTCGAACTCCTCAAAGCCCGCCCAAAGCTCGGTGACGGTTTTCGGAATGGTATCGGAGGTCGCGAATCCACCCGGCGCAGCGGCAACCGCAACACGCCCAAACAGCAACAAGACAAAGGCAGCCGCCCTCCACAAAGGGACGATGGGACACAGATTGAGCGCTGTAAGAAGCCGGGATCGGTGGGGGTTCATATGGAGTGACTTTTTGAAACAGCTCAGACGCACGGTCCGACGGCACGGGCTCTTTGCATTTTCGCGCAGACGCGGAGAGCCCTTCTCACGGCCCCCACTGCGCAAGGATCTTCCCGTCCGGCCCCAGCAAACGCACCTGACCCGCCGCATCGCCCACCATCTGCACACGCCCATCCGCAGACGCTCCGGCCGCCGTCACAAACCTGTCGAACCCCGGCGTCTCTCCGCGCGCCTCGGCCCCCGCAAACAGGATCTTGCTCCCCTTCAACTCGCTGCTCCCGGTGTCCTGCAGGATGCGCACCGCCGGCATCGCGCTCGCCACCAGCATGTCCGCGCTGCGCCCGAGGTAGCGCACGAAGTTCACCTCCTTCGTGAAATTCGAAAACGTCCCCACCACGTCCGAGCGCTCGACATCCCATGTCTTCACGGTGTTGTCGGCTCCCGCACTTGCCACACGCCGCCCATCCCCGCGCACGCTCACCGAAAGCACATGACTCGAGTGCGCCTCGAGATTCCGATACATCTTGCCTGTCCCCACCTCCCAAAGCCGCACCGCTCGGTCCGCCGAGCCGCTCGCCAGCAGCCGCCCATCCGGGGTGACGTCCAGCGCCAGCACCGCATCCCGGTGCGCTTTGGGAAAGTCACGCACCAGCGCTCCGCTCCCCGGATCCCACAACTTCAACTCCCCGCTCCGCGAAGGATCACCGCTGCCCGACGCCAGCCACTTTCCATTCGGCGAAAACACAAGGGCATTCACCCGGCCCGCGATCGGCGAGTCCACCTTCGACGCATCGCCGATGGTGCGCGCCAGATCCCAACGCGGGTGCAGATCCGTCGACGAAAGCGGCAACCCGGACGCAACCGCCCACGCACGCAGCGTGCCGTCCACATGCCGGCTCCAGACCGCCGTACCATCCCCGCTGAAAACCGCAGCCTCCGCGTCCGGCAGCGTACACGAGGAACTCGCGAGCGCCGCAGCCTTCTGCGCCTCCTCCGCTTTGCGCACAGACTCCCGCGCGCTCTCCAACGCCGCCGTCCGCTGCGCGCGCTCCTCGCGGCTCCGAGCCAGCACCTCCCGCGAGTTCGCCGTGTTGCGCTCCAGCGTCTTGCTGTTGGAAAGCGTCGTGGCCGCGGTCCCCACCGACTTGATCGTCTCCTCGTACTCCTTCTGCTTTGCAGCCCGCGCATCCTTCGCCGTCTTCACCCCAGCCGTGGCGGCCTTCTGCTGTTCATCGGCCTTCGCCAATGCCGCCTTCGCCACCGACTCGGATTCCGCTGCAGCTGCCTTCGCCTCGGGCGTGGCATTCTTCAACGCGAGCGCCGCAGCCTTCAAACTCTCATCGGCCGCAGCCTTGTCGCGACCCGCTTTCTCAAGAGCGACCACAGCGGCAGCTTCCGCTTCTTCACTCGACTCGCGCGCCATCATCACCTGGCCGCGCTTGGACTCCGCATCGGCCAGCGCCTTCTCATGTTCCGCGCGCTTCGGCTCCACTGCGGCCAGCTCCTTTTCCGACTTTTCCAGATCCGCGGATACCTTCGTGATCCGCTCCTCCACCGTCTTGATTTCCGCTTCAAGAAACGCCACTTCAAACCGAACACCGGCCAGCCCCAGCTCCGCCTCCGCGAGCGCATTCAACAAACCACGGTCGGCGCTCAGCTTCGCCACCTCCGATCCGCCCGCAGCCTTCACAATACGGATCGGTTTGCCCGGGGTCAGCTCCGCCTTCCACGCACCGTCCGCACTCGCCACCAACACCGGCTCCGCTCCACCACCGGTGGTTCCCGCCGACACCGTCGATGCCCCACCACCCGCTCCGGCACCGGCACCGGGAAGCGCAGGCAATGACGTCGTCTTCTTCCTCCAAACCTTGATCTCCCCACGGCTCCCGGATGCCAGCAACCCCGCATCCGTACTGAAAGCCAGCGCCCCCACAATGTCCGGATGCGCCGCAAAACGCGCCACCTCCTGCCGCAAAACCAAATCGTAAACCGCCACCATGCTGCCACGCGCGGCCGCCCCAAATTGTCCGTCCGCAGAAACCGCCACCGCGCTGACCGCCTGCACACCCGCCGGCATCGGCTTCCAAACCACCGGCTGACGCGGCTTCGGATTTCCCGAGGCACCCTCGTCGATCCAGCGCCGGAGGATCTCGAGCTCGTTCGAATTGAGCGCGGGCGCCTTTGCCTTGTTGGCTTCCGGCGGCATGTACGGCTTCTTCTCACGCGCCGCTGTCTGGTACAGCAGGCTTTCCGCGCCGTGATTCAACTTCAGCGCTGCACCTGACTCGCCCCCGTCCAGCATCGCCTTGGGATTCTCAAGGATGAGTCCGCCCTCGGACTTCGTCGCGTTGTGACAGGGCAGACAGCTGCGTTCCAGCAGCGGCTGGATGTCGGTCGCAAACGACAGGGGTGCCGCCTCAAGCGAAGGCCGCGCAAACAACGCAGCCGCCATCCACGCCCCACCCATCCACCGCATCGAAAACCCGGAGATCACTTCTTCACCGCCTCCTTCAACCGCAGCACCACCGGATTCGAGCACAGCACGAGCGGCACATCCGCAGGCTTCCCCTTCACCTCGCGCTTCACCTTCTCCTCTCCGCGGAACCACACCGTGTAACTCCCCGGCCCAAGCTTCAACGGCGCAAGGTCCAGCTCGTATTCCCCGCCCTCCGCGCTCACCGGCACCTCGAACTCCTTCGCCTTGTCGAGCCCGTCAAAACCCTGCGGCTTCACCTTCACTGCAGCGCCTCCCTCCCCACTGCGCTCCAGCTTCAACCCAATCCGGACCTTGTCTGCGACCGTAGCCTCCACCTCGGTCGTCCGAGCCTTCAAGACCACGGGGAAACTCGCATCCGCCACCACCGCCACCGCCGTCTCCGCACAAAAACGCGACCGCGCAGGCTCCACAAACTCGCTCCCTGTGCTTTCCCAAAGCGGCGTGGAGGGATGCGCCTCGTGCCGCACATCTGTCTCCCCGATCCGCCCCTCGCCGTGCACGCGCACCGCACCACACCACGGCGCCGCATCCGCAGCAGCACGCAGCAGCAGCGTCCCCTCCGATTGCCGCGCACCGATCAGACACTCCTCAGCCGTCACTCCGGCCGGAAGCCCCTCCGCGCGCAACCGGATCTCGCCCTGGAACCCGTCGCGCCGCACCGCCATCACCCGCAAAGGCAGCACCTGCCCCGGCCGGAGGTTGACCCCACGCACAGCGACCGCAGGACCAGTGAACGTCTTGAATGCCTTGTTCACCACGGGCGGCAGCGGCGCGCACACCAATGCAAAGTCCGGCGCCGCCTTCCGCACCGACAGCACATAACGCCCGCCCGAATCCGCATCCCCATGGTGGTGCAAGTCTCGAATCGCAATCCTGAAACTCCCATCCGCCTTCGGCTCGAACAGCCCGACGGGATCGAAATGCTGCCCGTCAAAATCCGGATCGCCCGGAAACCATGGCGCAGGCTTGATCTCCACCACATCGGTGAACACCTCGCCGCCCTCCTTGGTCTGAGAACTGCGCTCGATCACCACCCGCGGAAGGGTCGGCTGCCCAAACCGGTTCGACACGCATTCCACCCACCAAGCCTCGCCCTTCTTGGCTTCAAACCGGAACGCATCCACATCGCGCGCCGGGAAAAAACGGCCCTCCACCTCGAACGGCGCCGTGAGCCTCGCCGCATGCTCGAGATCATTCGGCTCGCCCTCCTTCACGACATCCCCCGCGCCCTTCCACAACACCAGCGGTGACTCCGCAGCCACCAAAGGCAGATCCGAAGGCCCGCCCACATGCAGGCGGTAGAAATGCTCCACCCCGCCGTTCCCAATGAAATCGCGCACCGCCACAAACAAGGGCTGATCGGCTTTCGCGGTCCATTCCAGCGACCTGCCGCGGGTGCGGACCAATTCATGCCCCGCGCTGTCGGCAAGCACCAGGAGCGGATCCATGCGCGAGTCCAGTTCAGCGGCGTGGCATTCAATCCGCAGCACACGCCCCGCAACCACCGGCACCTTGAACCAACTCGTTTGCTGCTTGATCGCCGCACCGCGCACCACACAGGGCGGCTGGAGCTCCTGCGCCTCCGCACGCGACCCCGCCTTCGCCGATGCCTCCACCTCCGGCAGCTTCCCCACCTCGAACCGGCGCGGATTTGTCACCCCATGGATCCCGAGCACACGCACATCGTGCAGACCCGCGGGCACTCCGGCGGCAACCGTGACAGTGAACTTCTTCGGATCCTTCTCGTCACGCACCGCGGTGATTTCAGGATGCGAGAACCGCAGCGCTGGTTCCTCGAGATCCACTCCGGCCACCGTCAGCGTCACACTCTCCCCTGCACGCCCACCCGGGGACGACAGGGAGGTGAGACGCGGCTCGGGAAACTGCGCCAGCACAGCCCCGCCCCACAGGAGCACAAGCGCCGCACCCAACAAGACTCGGGGATTCGCCATCATCCGCAGCGGTCAGTGATTCACCAGAAACTCACCGCTGCTCACCACCGCCCACACCAGATCCTCCCACGCACGCTGCAGGGTGGCCGCGGGAACCCGAGCGGATGCGGCTGCAGCCTTGGCAAGATGCGCGCGCGCAATCCGCACTTCCTGCTCCGTGGGCTTGCGTGCAAAGGCGCCAAGATACAGCTCCTCAAGCTTGTCCGCATCCGAACGCTGGGCGTCCTTTGCAAACCGGCTCGCGGTGCCAGAGGGATTCGCCAGCTTGCCCTGGACTTGGTCCGACGTCGCAAGCAGCAGGCTCTGACCAAGGCTCGCATTTCCCTGACGCTCGCACGTGCAGGCCGTCGACGAATCCGGCCGACCGAACTCCCGCAGAATCCCGCCCGTGTTGTAAGAGTTGTCCGGCAGCTGCACCGCGCGCGTGCCGGCGGGTTGGTTGGCCCAGTTGTCCGTCGTGCCAGCCACCGCATTCACCGCGTCCAACAACTGCTCCGCCGAAAGACGGCGCGCGTAGAACCGTGAGAAATACTGCGTGTCCGGCCCGTTGTGCGCGTTCGGCGCGGAATCCATCTGGAACGTGCTGGAGTTCACCAGCACACGCACAAGGTGCTTGAGGTCGAACCCGCTCCGCACAAATTCCGCGGCGAGTTGCTCGAGCAACTCAGGATGCGAAGGCGGGTTCGTGTCCCGCATGTCGTCCTCGGGATCCACCAGCCCGCGGTTGAACAGAATCTTCCAGTACCGGTTCACGAGCGCCTTCGCAAAGAAGGGATTCTTCGGGTCGGCCATCCAGTCCGCCAGCGCCTCGCGCGCATCGTCATCCGCGGTCAATGCAGGGGCTGTCGCTCCGATGGCCGCAGGCTTGAGCTTTTCCCCGGTCTTCTTGTGCACCGCCTCCGGAGCCATGCGCTTGAGCGATACCGTGAACTCCGCCATGCGACTCGGCGAAGCGGTCCGGTCCACCTGCGAAAAGAACGCACCCAGCGCATAATAGTCCCGCTGACTCCACTGCTCGTAAGGATGATGATGACACTGCGCGCACTGGATTCGCACTCCAAGGAACAGCTGCGCAGAGTCCTCCGTCTGCATGATCTGGCTGTGCACCTGCCGGTACCATGTCACCGGCGGCGCCTCCGCCGATCCACCAGTCGCCGTCAGCACCTCGCGCACGATCCGGTCGTACGGCTTGTTCCGGTACAAACTCTCGCGCAGCCATCCATGAAAGGCGAAGTTGCCCCGCATGTGCGATGGATCGCGCGTCCCGTCCAAGTCCCCGCGCCGGTTCCGCAGCAGCGTGCTCCAGTAATTGGCAAACGTGTCCGCGTATTCCCCACTCTCCAAAAGCATGTCGATCCACGCCGCGCGCTTGTTCGGATCTGCATCCGCAAGAAACCGGCGCACCTCCTCCACATGGGGCAACCGTCCCGCGAGCACGAGCGTGGTGCGCCGCAAAAACGTCGGATCATCACACAGACCCGAAGGCGGAACCCCCACCTCCCGCAGGCGCGCAAAGATCGCCCGGTCGATGAAACTGCGTTCCGGAGGCAGCGCACCCACTGGCGCACCCAGAGGCAAGGTGGCGCGGAACACCGACACCTTGTCCTGATAACGCGCCATCACCGCAACGGTGCCCGGCAGGGTCCCCATCGTCACGGATCCTGAATGCTCGTCGATCACCGCCATGCCCTTCGTGTTGGGCTCCAGCGTGGCGAGATGCGTCACATCGCGCGTCTCCCCGTCGGAAAACCGCGCCCGCACCGACAGCTTCTGCGTCTCGCCCGCCTTCATCAGCCGCGTCGCAGGCTCGATCGTGATCCCCGTGAGACGCGGCCGCTTCGCATCTGCAAAGTCATCCGCCAATCCCTCCGCGATCCAGCGCCGGAGTGTCTCGTAAGCCGGTGTGCCGGGCTCCAATCGTTTCCCGCCCCCATGCGGAACGATCGCCGCGCCCTTGGTCAGCAACAGGCTTTCATCAGGTGCCGCGGGCGACACCCGGCGTCCGCGCTGCTCCAGCACAAGGCGCTCGTAGTCCTCATCCGGCTCGAAGCCGAAGAGCGAGAGCTTGAAGTTGTTTTGTCCGGCGGACTTTCCGTGGCATGTGCCGCCGTTGCACCCCTGCTTCGTCAGCACAGGCACCACCTCGTTCACAAAACTCACGGGCTTCTCAACCGCACAAACCTGCGCCGCCGCCAAAAGCAGCGGACAGAGGCCTGCGACCCATCCGTGAAAAATCGATCGCGCGGAGCGCTTGGGGGTGGTGCTCATCGAAGAGGAACAGACAGGTTGCGTATTGAGAAGACACCCCAGACGCAAGTCTCTTAGGCCTTTGGTTCGCCTCTGCCACCCATCGACCCCGCACGATCACCGAGCCTCACCTCAACAAGACCCCCACCCGGACCCAATGGCTCCACGCACAAGAGCCCACGGAATGGTCTCCGATGGAGATTTTGCCTGAGCTTGCAGGCGTTCCCAATGGCCCACGGAACGCACTGAATGCACGGAACATGAAACACTCCCTCTCCACATTCCCCTCATACTTTCCGTGTAGTCCGTGTAGTCCGTGGGCCAACCCTCCTTCCGTCACTCTCGTGCATCGGCGCGCGAAGGTGTTCCCCGATGGAAATTTTGCCTGCCCCGATCGGTTCACCACGCCGTCAGCATGCCGGAGGCATGAGAGAAATTAGCCGGTCGGTGACCGCAGTCCGCAACGCGGATGAAGGGAACCACCGGATCGCGATTCCAATCGCGACGCGCCCCGTCAGCGGGCGCGAGAAGGACAACCATGCAGGCTGATTTTCCCCGTCTCAATCGTCTCCGTTGGTGAGGGATCCCAGGCAGGAAACACACTCCCGGCATGACGTCAAAACCCCGCGTGGGGTTTAAGCCCCGGTAGACCGACAGGACCCAGCGTGCGAGGGAGGGACATGAATCAGAGAATGCGCTGGACGTCGCGGATGTTGGGGTTTGCAGGGGTTTTGGGAATTGCTGCGGGCATGGCGTGCCTGCCGCTCGTTCCCTGTACACAGGCGGTGGAAAAGGACGGCACAGAGGAAAATGCAGGCGGTGCCGAGGCCGAAGTGCTGGCGGCCGCGGGGAAGTTCTATGAGGCGCTCAATCAACTCTTCACCGGTGAATTGGGGGCGATGGAAGAGGTGTGGTCGCACTCGACGGAGGCCACGTACATGGGGCCCGCGGGCGGGTTCCAGGTGGGGTGGACGCAGGTGCGCTCGGAGCTGGAGAAGCAGGCGGCTATGAAACTCGGCGGCAAGATCGAAGCCTCCGACATGCACGTCACCATGGGCCCTGAACAGGTCATGGCCGTCGTCAGTAATTATGAGAAGGGCGAGAACAAGAACGCGAAGGGTGAAAGCCGCGAAATCGCCATCCGCGCCACCAACGTGTTCCGCAAGGAAGGCGACGCATGGAAAATGGTGGGACATCATACGGATATCCTCCCCTTCATGAAGGAGTGAGGGCGCGGGGGTAGCGCCGCTGGGGGGAGTGGAACTCGGACTCGGACTCGGACTCGGACTCGAAGTAGAAGTAGAAGTAGAAGTAGAAGTAGGAGTAGGAGCAGAAGTAGGAGTACGAGTAAGTGGTAGGAGGAAGATAAAAGAAGCAGGGAAGAGAACCGGAAGGCGGTCGCGGCTGCAGTGCGTGCGGGGTGTGAACAACACCCCGCCACGGCTGCAGCCGCGACTTTCCGCGTACCGCCCCCAACAGAGCTCCCGCCTGTTCCCTCGACACGGTTGCCCTCCATCTCGTCTTACTCTTACTCTTACTCTTACTCTTACTCTTACTCTTACTTTTACTCTTACTTTTACTCTTACTCCCACCCCCACCCGCGAGAAAGCATCGTCTCAGCCCCCCCTGCGCCCGCACCTTCCCGCCGCGCTCAGCCCTCCTCCCACCCTTAGTGCCTTTGTGCCTTGGTGTGAAATCCGCAGCTCCGGCGGCCCCACCGACGTCATCCCCGATCGAGCGGGAGGAAACTCACACAAAGGCACCAAGGCACAAAGAAATACCCAAACATACAAAGCGCCTCACCTCCCTCCCTTGGTGCCTTTGTGCCTTGGTGTGAGACCCGCAGTTCCGGCGGCCCCACCGACGCCATCCCCGCGCGAGCGGGAGGAAACTCACACAAAGGCACCAAGGCACAAAGAAATGCCCCGACATACAAAGCGCCTCACCTCCCCCCTTGGTGCCTTTGTGCCTTGGTGTGAGATCCGCAGTTCCGGCGGCCCCACCGACGCCATCCCCGATCGAGCGGGAGGAAACTCACACAAAGGCACCAGGGCACAAAGAAATACCCAAACATACAAAGCGCCTCACCTCCCACCCTTGGTGCCTTTGTGCCTTGGTGTGAAATCCGCAGTTCCGGCGGCCCCGCCGACGCCATCCCCGATCGAGCGGGCGGAAACTCACACAAAGGCACCAAGGCACAAAGAAATACCCAAACATACAAAGCGCCACGCCTCCCTCCCTTGGTGCCTTTGTGCCTTGGTGTGAGATCCGCAGTTCCGGCGGCCCCACCGACGCCATCCCCGATCGAGCGGGAGGAAACTCACACAAAGGCACCAAGGCACAAAGAAATACCCAAACATACAAAGCGCCGCACCTCCCACCCTTGGTGCCTTTGTGCCTTGGTATGAAATCCGCAGCTCCTGCGGCCCCACCGACGCCATCCCCGATCGAGCGGGCGGGAACTCACACAAAGGCACAAAGGCACAAAGAAATACCCCAACATACAAAGCGCCACGCCTCCCTCCCTTGGTGCCTTTGTGCCTTGGTGTGAGATCCTCAGTTCCGGCGGCCCCGCCGACGCCATCCCCGCGCGAGCGGGAGGAAACTCACACAAAGGCACAAAGAAATACCCAAACATACAAAGCGCCTCACCTCCCCCCTTGGTGCCTTTGTGCCTTGGTGTGAGATCTGCAGTTCCGGCGGCCCCGCCGCCGCCATCCCCGCGCGAGCGGGAGGAAACTCACACAAAGGCACCAAGGCACAAAGAAACACCCAAACATACAAAGCGCCACGCCTCCCTCCCTTGGTGCCTTGGTGTGAGATCCTCAGTTCCGGCGGCCCCACCGACGCCATCCCCGATCGAGCGGGCGGGAACTCACACAAAGGCACCAAGGCACAAAGAAATACCCCAACATACAAAGCGCCTCACCTCCCACCCTTTGTGCCTTGGTGTGAGATCCTCAGATCGCCGCGGGTGGCGGTGGTTGGGTCGGGTCTGTCGGCTCCTGTGTGGGCGGCCTGTAAAAGGAGCTCTGCTTGGCTGCACGCATCGACGCCAGCTTCATCTCCTTGCGCCCCCGCGCGGACCATTCGCGGGCGGAATATTCGAAGGCGGCGAGGTGCGCGAGCGCTTTCTTGATCTTCTCATCGCACCCGTAATGGGCGAGCTTGCTCTTGAGCGCCTCGATGCGGCGTTGCATCTCTCCGAGGTCATCGCGGTCGCGCAGATGAATCGCCTCGGAGATGAAGCGCCCAGTCTCCTGGGTGGCCACCCACTCAATGGCCTGCTCGTTGACCTTCACCTGCGCCGGATCCTGCGTGGCCGCGACCCGCACCGTGTGCGCCTCGGTGCGGGACACCACTCCCGTCGGGGTGATCTCATCGTAGACAAGCTCGAGTTCGAGCAGCGCCTCGCCGTCCACGCTGGCCGCGGGTGTGCCGTCGCCCATGGTGGGGATGGGCAGCACCTCGAGCGCGAGCACCAGCACGCGTTCCTCCGCGCTCACCAGATCCCCCACCATGATCTCCACGCCCCCATCGGGCTGCGCCACCACCGGGTACTGGCTCAACACCGCCACACCGCTGCAGTAGTGCAACCGGCGCAGGCGGACCCGGAGATTCTGCGCGCTCAGGCACAGAAGCGACTCGAGCTCCTGACGAAACACCTCCGGGAACTTCTCCGGCGAAGTCACATCGTGCAGCGCTCCACCACCTTGGTTGGCAAGTTGCTCGAGAAGATCCTCGTTGTATCCGTCCCCAAACCCAAGGCAGCTCGTCCGAATCTGGTGGCGCTCCATCCCGTCCGCCACGATCTGGCGCACCTGCTCCGGCTCGGTGATCCCGTGGTTCAAGTGCCCGTCCGTGAGAACGAGAAGTTTGCGGGGAAGCCCTGCGGGCGCCTTGGAAAGCTCGTCGCGGCCGAGCATCCAGCCTCCCGTGAGGTTGGTCGAGCCACGCGCTTCAATCGCATCGATCCGGCCATCGAGCGCCGCCCGCTGGGAAGGAATTTGCAGCGGAATAATGGTCTGCGCGCTGTTCTCAAACACCACGAGGCTGAACCAGTCCTCCGCTCCCATGTTTCTCAAGACCACCTTCGCGGCCTCCTTCGCGCACTGCAAAGGCGCGCCTCCCATCGATCCGCTGCGGTCCAGCACAAGGCCGAATGCGAACGCTCCGCTGCGTGTGGAAGGCTGCTTCTCCGCTTGGAACTGGAGCGCCAGATGCACGACTTCGGAACGGCCCGCGAGGATGGTCGGGTAGTCGAGATGATATTGCGTCTTCATGGCGCCCATCTTTCCCCATGGGGTCAGACATTGGCTGACCCAGCCAATCCCTTTCAGCCTTTATGACACAATGAACCGCACGCACCCGGCAACCACGGGCTGCAGCGTCTTTCCGGAATGCACAGCAGGATCGGTTTGTGCCCGGCACACACCCGGCGCTACGGTGCTGCCCATGACACAGCCTGAATGCCCCGAATGCTCCATGGCCGAAGTTCTCGAGCACTCAGGCCGCTGGGAATGCGTCACCTGCGGCCACGAGTGGGAAAAGCCCGAGGCGGCCGAAGGGCCACGCGTGGTTCGCGACGCTCACGGCACCGTGCTGGTCGACGGCGACTCCGTCACGCTCATCAAAGATCTCAAACTCAAGGGCTCCTCCGAGGTGATCAAGGGCGGGACCAAGGCGAAGAACATCCGACTGGTCGATGGCGACCATGAAATCTCCTGCAAGATCGAGGGCAGCGCCATCGGCTTGAAAGCCTGCTTCGTGCGCAAGGCCTGAGAACCCACCACGCGCCGCCGCGCCATCCGTTTTCGATCGCGCGCCCACCCCATGCAAACACCGCGCCTCCCCTTTCAACTCGCCGCCGAAGCCCCCGGATCGCGAGCCCGCGCAGGCGCATTCCGGACGCTGCATGGCGAGGTGCGCACGCCCACCTTCATGCCGGTCGGCACGCGCGCGACCGTGAAGGCGCAGCTCACCCAGACGCTGGAGGAATGCGGCGCGCAGGTGCTCCTCGCCAACACCTACCACCTCCTCCTCCGGCCCGGGCCCGAGGTCTTCGAGCGGCTCGGCGGCATCCACAAGTTCATGACATGGGAGCGCTCGGTGCTCACGGACTCGGGCGGCTTCCAGATCTTCTCGCTGCCAAAAGAGCGCGCGATGCTGGAGGAGGGGGCGCTTTTCAAGAACCCGTACACCGGACGCGATGTGCTGCTGAGTCCGGAGGTGAGCATCGGCATGCAGCGTTCCATCGGCAGCGACATCATGATGGCGCTCGACCAGTGCATCCCCTCCACCGCGGACCACGCCACCGCGCGGGCCGCTTTGGAACTCACCCAACGCTGGGCCGTCCGCAGTCTTGAGGCCCGCGGCGACTCACCCCAGGCGCTCTTTGGCATCGTTCAGGGCGCACTCTTCAAAGACCTGCGCCAACTCAGCGCGGAAGGTCTCACCGCCCTCCCCTTCGACGGCTTTGCCATCGGCGGCCTTGCTGTCGGCGAGGGACGCGAAGCGCGCGAGTCCATGTGCGAGTTCACCGCCCCGCTGCTCCCCGCCACCCGGCCCCGCTACCTCATGGGCGTGGGCACACCGCTCGACATCCTCGAGGCCGTCCACCGCGGCATGGACATGTTCGACTGCATCATGCCCACGCAACTCGCGCAGCGCGGCGGCGCGTTCACCTCCCGCGGCTTTCTCCAGATGCGGCGCGGCGTGTACCGCTTCGCCGAAGAGGCGCTCGATCCGGCGTGCGGTTGCCCGACCTGCAGACGCTACTCGCGCGCCTACCTCCACCACCTCACCAAGAGCAAGGAAACCCTCGGCTGGCAGTTGCTCGGAGCGCACAACCTGCACTTTTACCAAAGCCTCATGCGCGACATCCGCGCCAGCATCCTCGACGGCTCTTTCCTCCGCCTCTACCACGAACGCCGCGCTTACCTCCACGCGCCGGACCTCGATCATCCCACCGACGGCAAACCCTCCACGCCCCGCCCCAGCGGCCCGCCCCGCGTGCTCGGCGCGTACGAGGTCCATGGGGCGCAGCCCAGCAGCACCAGCACCAGCCCGGGCCTCAGCATCGTCCACCGGCCATCTGGCGCAGTCATGCACCCACCCGCGCCGCCGACCGGGACGTCCCGTCTGCCCTTCATCGGCAGCATTAGCAACATTAGGGACAGGCTCTTGGAGCTCCTCCGCACCCCGGATTCCGCCAACGAACCAGTCGTCCTCTGGGACGTAACGATGGGCACCGCAGGCAACGCCATGGCCGCCGTGGCCTGCTACGAAGAGGCTGCCGCGGCCGGACCGCTGCGCCCGCTTCACCTCATCAGCTTCGAAGACGATCCCGACCTGCTCCGACTCGCCCTGCTCCATCACGGACATTTCACCTACCTGCGCCATGCCGGTCCACCCGCCCTGCTCCGCGACGGTGCATGGCAGTCCCGCAAACTCCCCGGCCTCCAGTGGCGGCTCGTGCAGGGCGATTTTCCCGTCGCAATCTCCGAGACTTCACAGCCGCTGCCCCGCCCGGACCTTGTCCTCCACGATTGTTTCGCGACGCAACGGCGCGGAGAACAGTGGACTCGCGACGCGTTCGCCGCACTCGCGTCTGCCTGTGCCACACACGACACCGAACTCCATTCCGCCGACTGCTCCCCGCAAAGGCGCGCCGCGCTCCTAGCCGGAGGATTCCACGCCGTGCATCCAGCGCCCGGCGACGGAGGATCCGAGGCCACGGTCGCCCTCACCGCTTCGGCCGCCGCACGCAGGGCTTCCGTCCCGCGGCCCGGCATCGGGTGATCAGCCCTGATCCACCGGAAGGACAGCCCGGCACAACCTCGGCGCGTGGGAGTGCGATCAAGGGGGGAGGGCCGTTGCCCCACCATGCATGAACACCAAGCGCGGCCTCCTGCTTCTCCCCGTCCTCTTCCAATCAAGCACCGCAGTCTTCTGTGGCGAGGACCCTTCCGTGGTGCCTTCTGTGGTCCCGTCTGTGGTGCCTTCAGAAACGCTGGTCACCCGCTGGCTGCGGACCAAGTCCCTCGCGGCGCCGACGGCACTGGTGCGCAAGGGCATGTCCGCGGAAGCCACGGTGGATGCGCAAACCGGGGCGTCCTTCCAGAACATCCACTTCGAGCGCGACAGCGCGCTGCTGCTCCCGGGCATCACCCAGGTGCAGTTGGCGGAAGTGGCTCGCGCCATGGAAACGGCGGCCTCGGAACGCTTCGTGATTGAGGGCCACACCTGCGACCTCGGATCCGACACCCACAACGCAGCCCTCTCCCAGCGCCGCGCCCTCGCTGTGAAGGACGCCCTGTGCGCACTCGGCGTTGCGCCCGAACGCCTGCTGGTCCTCGGCATGGGCTCGACCGACCCGGCCGCCCCCAACCTCGACGAGTCCCTTCGCGCGCGAAACCGCCGCGTGCAGGTCTTCCGCCGCCTGTGAACACCGCGCGTCACCGCCGCAGGGCACTGTTGCGGACCGCCCTCTGGCTGAGCGTTGCCGCCTGCTGCGCAACCGCCCATGCGCAGAAGCGCATCGCCCTCGTCATCGGCAACGGCTCCTACAGCCAGCTGCCACCCCAGCTCCAACTGCAAAGCCCCGCGGCCGATGCCGCCGACACCGCACGCGCACTCGCCTCGCTGGGTTACCAGATCGTGGGCGGGGAGGCCCATACCAACCTCCCAAAAGAACCCTTCCGTGCGCTCCTGCAGCGTTTCGCACTCGAGGCGCGCGGAGCAGAGGGCGCTCTCTTCTACTACTCCGGACACGGGGTGCAGGTCGGCGCCGACAACTATCTGCTCCCCACGGACACTCCGCAGCTCACGGGTCTCACAGTGCTTAAAAATCACGCATTGAGACTGCGCGACACCGTCATGACCGCCCTCGAGGAGGCGGGCGCCGTGCACAAGATCCTCATACTCGACTGCTGCCGCGACAACCCCTTCGCCGCTCAGTTCCAGCCTGCAACGGAAGCCTCAACAAACGATCCCGGCGATCCCCGCGACGATCCACGGACATTGTTGCAAACCCTGCCGCCGGGATACGGCCCCGGCTTCTACCTCGCCTTCGCCACCAGTCCCGGCTGGACGACGCCCGATGGCAATGGCCGCCGCAACAGCCCGTTCACCGAAGCTCTCCTGAAGGTCCTCCCACAGAGCCGCGGCAGAGACATCGACCTCTGTTTCCGCGAGGTGAAAAGGGTGCTGCCCGCGGGCCAAGTCAGCTGGACCACGCACAGCCTCCAAGGCGCATTCAGCATTGCCGAAGCACCCGCCGCTGCCGCGTTGCAGGTCCTCTCCCCCGGGGCACCGCAGTCAAACACCGAGCCCGGCGCACGCTGGGTCAACGGCATGGCCACCCCCTTCCGCTGGTGCCCGCCAGCAGAGCTGCTGACCATGGGCCGCGGCCCGGAGGATCAGAAGAGCACCCCGATCACCGAAGGCTTCTGGTTGAGCGAACACGAGGTGACCCAGACAGAGTGGCGCATCGTCACCGGACGCACCGCGCGCGACCAGACACGGCTGAAGCTCCGCGACGAAATCGAGTTCCTCGCACGCAGCGGCCCACAGACCCGCGGAGCGGCAGCGGAAGGGAATCCTCTGTCCCTCCTCGCGGGCGAGGGACCGGATCTGCCCGTGTACTGCGTGAGCTGGGAGGAGGCTGCCGACTACTGCGCTCGCCTCACCCAGCGAGACCGCGCTGACGGCCGAATCCCGGCTGCCTGGCGTTACTCCCTCCCCTCCGAGTCCCAGTGGGAATACGCGTGCCGCGCCGGTTCTCCACTCCACTCTCCGACCGGTACGCCCCAGTCGGACGAAGCACCGGATATCATCTCCCTGGACCTGGTGGCGTGGCATCAAGACAACAGCCGCCCCGGCCGCAACGGACGCGAATCCTCCGGGGGCGCAGGCGTGCATGCGACCGGCACCAAACAGCCAAACGCATGGGGGTTGCACGACATGCTCGGCAACGTGTGGGAATGGTGCGCAGACGCGACAAACAGCTCCGAGCGCGCGCTCCGAGGCGGCGGCTGGACCAGTCGCCCCGCCCAGATCTCCGCAGCCGCACGGCTCACCTACGGACAGGAGATCCGGTTCAACCACGTCGGATTCCGCCCCGCCTTGGTTCGCGATCCATAGACCGTGGTGTGCGGAACCACAAATCTCGGACGCGCCCAAAAAAGCGGAGCTCATCTTTCCTTGTCCCACGGTCTCTTGGTGCCGTGGTGCCTTGGTGTGAGAACCCGCGTCTAAAGCTCACCCGAAGGCTCCAAAGTGGAGCTGGGCCGCTGACGCGCGCAGTCCACGGATAAGAAGCCGCACGGAAGGCAGTCGCGAAGGCTCATAACTGCTAATGACTGAGATATCCGCGAAGTTCGCTATACAACGAACCCCCCGGGTATCTGCGTTGGCTGCACAGACTCTATAGTCTCGAGGAACGACAACATTCCAACCACCGCCTCAATTTCCTTCTCTTCCTTATTCAGCTTCAATGTCTCCTTTCGGCACTCCGCTCGCCTGCTCGGCATGATGGTGATCAACCAAAAAACGAAAGCCCTGATCGCGTAGGGCACGATGTAAACAGCGTCGCTGATCAGGACAAAAAACAGCCGCTGAACCGGACATCCTTTTCCAGAAGCGCATGGATCTCCGCAGCCCTGCGCCGACGCTTCCAGAAGGTACATCCAGAAGGATCTTGGTTTCACGCAGCAACCCTCCGCGATCCCGCTCTGGAAAGAATGATGCGGTTGGCTGTCTGGTTAACACCGCCAATCCCCTTGCGCTTGCGGCGATTGAGGCGCATATTCACCGCAGATTCTGCGGAGTTTATGGCGTTGATTCACCAACGAGTTGGCTGGCCGGATTTCCAATGGGATGCCCGCAGCCTCTCTCCCCTTCTCGCTAATGTGCGAAATGCCCAGGGGCGATTGTTGGGACGCATGGATGGCCTCGGACTTCCTCTGAGGGCTCAGGCCACCCTCACCACCCTCACCGCGGATGTCACCAAATCCAGCGCCATTGAGGGGGAACTCCTCAATCAAGACCAAGTGCGGTCATCCATTGCACGCAGACTCGGACTGGATGTTGCCGGATTGGTTTCTTCATCACGGAACATCGATGGGGTTGTGGAGATGATGCTGGATGCCTCGCAGAACTTCCGACAACCGCTCACTTCTGACCGGCTCTTTGCATGGCAGGCAGCTCTTTTTCCCACCGGAAGAAGCGGCATGGCGCGTATCGCCGTGGGAAGTTGGCGCACAGCTGAATCCGGCCCCATGCAGGTGGTTTCAGGAGCCATCGGAAGGGAGCGCGTCCACTTCGAAGCGCCCGCTGCCGAGCGGATACCGCAGGAGATGGAGAAATTCCTTTTGTGGCTCGAGCAAGACCAAGGACTCGACCCTGTCCTGAAAGCCGGAATCGCCCATTTTTGGTTCGTAACCCTCCACCCTTTTGAAGACGGGAACGGGCGCATTGGCCGGGCGATTGCCGACTTGCTGCTCGCGCGGAGTGATGGAATGTCCGAGCGCTTCTACAGCTTGTCGTCTCAAATCGAGACGGAAAGGAAAGCGTACTACGAAAAGCTGGAGGCCTGTCAGCGAGGGGGCCTCGACATCACCGTCTGGCTGAGGTGGTTTTTGGAATGCTTCGGCCGCGCCCTGAAGGGAGCGGAGGGATTATTGGGACAGGTTTTACGCAAGGCGCGTTTGTGGGAGCGAATCAATCAATCCCCCGTCAACGATCGGCAGCGGGCGGTGATCAACCGGCTTCTGGAGGGGTTCGACAGCAAGCTCACTTCCTCGAAGTACAGCAAGTTAGCCAAATGCTCCCCGGACACAGCGCTTCGAGACATTCAAGACTTGGTGCGTCGAGGGGTAATGTTTCAAAGCACCTCGGGCGGCCGCAGCACGAGTTACGAACTGGCGGAATAATTCCCCAGCAAATAAGGGCGGCAGGGTGAGCATTTAATTCGGGCCCGTGTTTTGATCGTGCCCCCACCGGGGCAATCTGCTAATTCAATGCCGAGATGCCACTAAGAGCTGTCACGTTTTGATCGTGCCCCCACCGGGGCAATCTGCTAATGACGCAGGTGGGTCCTCCAATATGGCGCGAGCGTTTTGATCGTGCCCCCACCGGGGCAATCTGCTAATGATATCTACGAAGCTCATGCACGGGCTACGATGTTTTGATCGTGCCCCCACCGGGGCAATCTGCTAATCCAATCGCATCGAGCACAGCTTCGATCATCGAGTTTTGATCGTGCCCCCACCGGGGCAATCTGCTAATGTGGGGAGGCGACTGGAAGAGCATTGTGGACGGTTTTGATCGTGCCCCCACCGGGGCAATCTGCTAATCACAAGAGTGAAATGGACAGCAGCATCCCTGCGTTTTGATCGTGCCCCCACCGGGGCAATCTGCTAATGTGTCCACGATCATCCGCGTCGGTGTAATTCCGTTTTGATCGTGCCCCCACCGGGGCAATCTGCTAATCACAAGGCCCTCTGCGGGCATCCTGATGCGTCGTTTTGATCGTGCCCCCACCGGGGCAATCTGCTAATAAAGAGTGGTATGTGGATGGAGAACTGGTTCAGTTTTGATCGTGCCCCCACCGGGGCAATCTGCTAATTTTGCCGGAGATCGGCGCTGTCATTGGATTGGTTTTGATCGTGCCCCCACCGGGGCAATCTGCTAATATTTCCGGGCCTGCAATTGTCGCAATCGGATGGTTTTGATCGTGCCCCCACCGGGGCAATCTGCTAATTTCAAAGCTCGCGAGCAGACGTGGCTATAATTGTTTTGATCGTGCCCCCACCGGGGCAATCTGCTAATCCTAGTGAGTGTTCCGATCATGGATCGCTTGTGTTTTGATCGTGCCCCCACCGGGGCAATCTGCTAATTGGACGACTGTCTTGGGAACTCTATGTGAGGTGTTTTGATCGTGCCCCCACCGGGGCAATCTGCTAATGCGGTGCGCTCACTGGCAGTTATCCAAACCCGGTTTTGATCGTGCCCCCACCGGGGCAATCTGCTAATTCGCGAGCTCTCGCTGGCCAAGCAAGTGTTTGGTTTTGATCGTGCCCCCACCGGGGCAATCTGCTAATATCCGCTGATGCTCCGGCAGGCGCACCGTTCTGTTTTGATCGTGCCCCCACCGGGGCAATCTGCTAATGATCCAGTGGCGCTGGACTGGCACCATGAGCGGTTTTGATCGTGCCCCCACCGGGGCAATCTGCTAATGCCCGTCGCATCGCGGAGGCAATCGCCTTGAGGTTTTGATCGTGCCCCCACCGGGGCAATCTGCTAATGGGATGGTATCGAGTGGATACTGCATCAGATTGTTTTGATCGTGCCCCCACCGGGGCAATCTGCTAATCGACCTCCTCCAAGGCGTCCGCGTCCAGTAGCGTTTTGATCGTGCCCCCACCGGGGCAATCTGCTAATGGCAGTCATCCAACCCCCTCTATCTGAGGGGGTTGGACACTACCAGAACTCTATCAATCGTGGAAATTTCGGGGGTTCATTCGGGGGCGGTGTGACCGCCATGCTCAAAATAATCTGAGCATCCCAGACGCTCCGCTCCATCGACAGCAGCCGGATATCCCCGGGAATCCCCCGCGCGACGCGCTGCATATACCTCACCACCCGCTCACACTCGTGGGGTTCCCCCTCGAAAAGATAGATCGAGTACTGAACCCGGTGGCCCCCCACCCTCTGGAACTCCTGCCGGAGAAAACTCTGATCCCGCTGCTCAGGCGTGTCGTAGGCCAATAGGACAAGCATGAAAGGTCAAATGCAGGCGTCCCGGGCGTGCAGTTCGAAGGGCCGAAACCGACTTTCACCATCGAGTGCCCTCACGAAACTCTCCACGCTCAAGCGCAGAATCGACCGGAGCCGGAACGCCTGAGCCCGGTAGCACCACTTGCTCTCGAGCATGGACGCGAAATGGGCAGCCATCGCCTTCTTATCCGTCATCTGGTCCATGTGCCGGATCACGGTGAGCTCCACGCAGCACCGGAAGGGCTCAATCAGGTCGCACACAAGGCTGGGGCGGTTCCTCCGGAGCTTGTGGATGATCCCGATTGTCGGGTCCATGCCGCTGGCGAGCACCTGCCATTCGAGAGCGTGGTAAAGAAATCCGTATCCATAGTTCAAGGCAGCGTTGAGCGGCCCCCCGGCATGGCGTTTCTCCCGATGAAAAAGATCCTGGGAAGCCATCGCGAAGTACCGGGCCCAGAAGAACCGTGCATACCGGGCTTCGAGTCGCAAGATCCGCGCGAACGAGTTCTCAGCGAGCTTCGGCAAATCCTGGAGCAGCGGATCGAACGCGCGCAACATTGTATGCTGGTTGGCGACCTTGGCCATGAGCAGGTCGCTGGCAAGCTGCGTGGCCCGCCGCTCGCTCAACCGACAGAGCGCCCAGAGGGCCGTCGGATTCACGTGGCGCGCCTTGGGGGCCAGAGAGAATGTCTTCCACTTTCCCGCCCGCTTATCCCAGCGCGTAAGGACCGTCGGGCACTGATCACAGAGGGATTCCAGTGCCGACTGGCTCCATTTCGCCCGGCTGGCAAAACACTGCACACTGGCAAGCGTATCGATTGCGATCCGCTTTCCGCCTGCGATGAGTTGGCCCGCACGCGTCTCCAGCTCAAGGTTTTCGCTGAGAAGGATAAGATGATGAATCATCGGCCGATGGCAGTCCCGCGAGAAACGCAATGTCATCCACAGACATGGGAGCTTCTTTCAGCTTGGCTCCTGAGAACACATCCTTCACCTCGATTCTCCCTCGTCCGGTTTTCCCGACAGACGCGACCGAAACCCACGCGTGTCTCGCTACGGGCTCTCCGCGTTTGGCAAGTTTTCCACCCACCGTGAATCCGATCCGGAACAGATCGCCCTTCCTTACCACGAGCGACTTCCCTGTCACCGGGTGAATAGCCGGGCGGGCGAACGGCGGTAGTTTTCCGGCGATGAGCTCCTTCAGGGATGCTGGCAACTCCGGCGCTCCTACGCGCCATGGTTTTTTCGGCCGTTGATCCCAGCGGATACCGATTTTGCGTAAAGCGTCCAAAACCGCCCTTGTGGGGACGATTTGCTTGAAGAAAGACCACTTTTTCTTTTTCGAATCCCAGCCCCGCCAGATTTCAATCCGATCCCAGTTTTCCAGAATCGCTTTCACCTCGCGCAAATGGCCATTTGCGGATTTCACGGCCACAAAGCCGAGGGGATCCTCTGCGAGATCCCCCTTTTTGGAACGCTTCCATATCGAGCGGACGGGAGTCCCATCAAGAAGACGGAGGGGCTTGTCCCCATCTTGAGTGAGCCATTTTTCGAGGGCGCCGCGCGTGGGCACGAGCTTCACTTGCGTGCCGTCTTTCTGCGTTCTGCTGTCGGGGATTCCGGAGGCGCGCAAATCGGCAAGGAGTTCATCGGCAAGCGCACTTTCCTTGTTAATGCCGGTGCGCTGCGCAAGTGCGCCGTCTGGGAGTACGCGCCACATGGTCGTGTCGTGGATCCGACGATGGCGGCTGGTGGAGCGGTGACGCAGGATGGGGCATTCGGTGGCATCGTGCGCGGCAAGTCTGGCAATCGTGGCTGAAGAAGGCCCGAGCGGAAGCACTCCCAGCACATTTCTCCGGCCTTGGGCATCCGCCTTGGGATGGAAAATCCCGCCAGCGTAAATCATGTTCTGTCCCTTCTGGGGCGGGATGAACGCGAGGATCGCAGCATCGACAAGATGGTGCGTGAGATCTGCGCGGTCTTTCTGGGGAAGCCCCCATGCCTTTCGGCAGGCGGAAGTCATGAACCCGGTGGGAGTGCCGATGCGGCGGGCGCGTTCGTTTTCGCGCTCGGTGGGATCGTCGATTTGGTGGATGCCCATCCACTCGGCAAGCTCACCCCAGAGCTGTCGTGCGAGCTGTGCGACACGGGTGGTGTTCCCGAGATCGGGAATCTCGTCGGCGTCTTCCCATGCGAAGAGTTCGCGCTTCCGCCGGCCCCAGCGCATGGAGGCGGTACGCGCCAACATCGTCTCGAAGGGGATTCCCTTGGCCGTCGCATACTGCCGCGGCGTGCGCCGCCCTTTCTCCGCATTCACTGTCCGGAAAGTGAGGACAAGGTTCTCATCCATCGAGAGCCCCCCGCTTTCCTGAGGAAAGAGGTGCTCCACCTCCAGATTGTCCGCGAGCGGTGACCCCAGAGGATCGCCGGTGAAAGGGCACACGCCCATCTGTTGATCGTAAAGTTCCACGCGGCGCCGCGTGCTGCCCTTTGCGTCGGCAGGCAGGTGGTGCAGTTCATAAAGTTTGCGCCGCCGATCTTCGTTCTCCGCGATTTTTTTTTCGATTTCCGCCCGTTGCAAAACATCCCGCGGAATATCGCGGGCCATTTCCACCACACAGTAGTCGGGTGAGGAAACTCCGCCCAGTGCATCCCCAAGCGCAGACCACAGGAGCTGAAGTTTTCCCGGATGAGCGAGCGCACCGCGCGTCTTGCCGTTGCGGGTCCGTCCCTTGCGGACGCGCTGGCCGAGCAGGAACTCGATTTGGGGATAGACGCCGTCGAGGTCGATCTCCGGCTGCCTGCGAAACTTGTAGTAATCTCCGAGGGCGACCGTGACAGAGTCTGGATCGAATCCGTTCTGGGTGGCGAGGTCCATCAGCTTGAGGGCCGCTGCTGTGCTGAGGCTGGTGGTGCCTCCTCGCGCGGCCACACCGGGGGCGAGCAAGTCCCGCAACTGTTTGAAAAACGCCACGTTGTGTTCGGACTTGTGCTTTCCGCGGAGAGGTGCCACTTCGCCGTCACTCGCCGTCTCGGCTTCCTCCACGATCTCGTCCATTACGGGCTTCACTTCGCGCTCAAGTCTTGCCTTCGGATTCGCGCGCAACCACGCGAGGACGGCCTGGCAACGCGCGGCGCTTACCTTTGCAAAAGTGAGTGTCCCCGGGTTCTGGCGGGTCTTCCCGACGATCAACTGCAGGCGACGACC
Organism: Chthoniobacter flavus; assembly: GCA_945861435.1. Taxonomy (GTDB): domain Bacteria; phylum Verrucomicrobiota; class Verrucomicrobiia; order Chthoniobacterales; family Chthoniobacteraceae; genus CAIURC01. The sequence continues at coordinate 128,865 of CAMAUX010000005.1, forward strand.
GGCGAGGAACTCGAGCACTCGAAACGCCCGCACATCGATATCCGCCCCTGATGCGACGGGTTGATCCCCCAACCCAAGCCACAGTGCGGTTCTGCAGCGCTTGCGTTTCCCATCGAAATGCTCGCGCATTTCCGTCGGTGTCTTCCGATGATAAAAGAAGATGGCCTTTGCCCTGCTTTCGGGACAGTCGGGCTTGCCAGCGAGAGCCGCCAGAAATCCTTCTGCGTCATCAATAAGATGCGCATGGCGACGAACGATTTTCTCCAAATGTTCCCAGACGAACTTCCGAGGGAAAGCCTCGCCCTTGGCCCTCGCCTTGAGATGCTTCCTGCTTCCGCGCGCATGAAGGGCGAGCCTCGCCTCGATAATCTCCGGCCCAGAAGTCCTTCCTGAAACCGCGAGGTCAAAGCTCTGTTTCTGATCGTCGCTCCAGTGTTCGAACGCCGATGCCTCGGAGCGGGCCCGCTCTGCATCCGTATGCGTGAGCCAGAGCCCTTCGAGCGCGTTCATCACCGGCTTGAACTCGGTGGAGTCGCCCCACGGATATGCACCCTCCTCATTGAAGTACTCGTAGTCGTAGCCCCGGTGAGCGACGCAATGGCGGATAGCGAGAGAAAGAGCCTGTTTTGAAGCAAGGACTTTTGTCACCGCTCGGTGGCGCAAGATGAACGGATCACTCGCAAGCGAAGCGGGCGAACCCTCCGCGACCCACGGCAACCCGTGCTTTGCCATCAAATCGCGCAGGCGCCGCAATCGGGTTTTGCGATTGGATCGACAGTGCCGCCATGCCCGCTTCTGCCGCCGGGGTTCCAGACGTTTGGACTCGGGCACGTCGTAGATCCAGGTCTTCGCATACAGCACTTCCCCACCTTTGCGGACACAGACACCAATTCCCTTCAGACCGATGTCGAGTCCCAGAACAGTCGCGCTCTTGTAAAAGGGATGCTGCCGCCATGCCTCGGTGGCGACGGTGTATTCGGATGGGTTAAGAATGTACTGTTTCATATTGGTTGACAGGCACTAGATAGCGCGTTTTAGTCGGCACAGATCAAAACCAGCCGGGCGGATAGCGTTGAAGAGCGCGTACGATTCCGTCATCCCGCTAGGGAAAGAGGCGACTTCACCCCGGGCGCTTTCGAGCGCCCCTTTTTTTGCCCTGTCGCCGGCAGCGGACACGGCCCCCCCGGCCACTCGCGCTGTTCCATTCCTTCGATTTTGCATGTTCATCCGCGGCTGACAAATAACGATCAGATTACTCGAAGCCGCAGACAAATTCTGTCCCACCCTATTCACCGACCAAAGATTCTGATCGCGTCGCATTGAGTGCCAGCGGTCTTGGGCATTGACCATTCTCAGGGGGAGCTCATGAGGTGGGATCGATCAGGGCGAGAATGCCGGGGTCGTCCCTCCGAACAGCGCCACTACTAGTAGAGCGCCACCAAGCTGTCGACTGTATATCGGAACGCTGACCCCAGAAACATTAGGCACCACCAAAAACATACCCAGATGGATGAGGGGCGAGCATGACGGTGGGTGGGCTAGGAATTAAATCAAAGAGGGGGGACAACGCTTTTGCATTTCCGTGCGGTAAAACCCAAAACTCGGATACCCACAGAACCTCTCAACGAGCCCCCGACCTCGAGGAGTGCTATTCATCCATGGCCCATCTCGGTGTGCCCACCCATTCGGATCACGCTCCACATTCCGCTGCCCTGATTCCGCAAATGCGCCCGAACCTTCCGATCCACCCGGACGGAGTAGACACCCAATCCATCCTTGGGCCACGGTTTGAAATTTAGGCCCCGCAATCTGCAGTTCTCGATCAACTTCCTCTTGGTATCCTCCCACTTCGGCACCAAATGAGAGAACCTGGAAGCAAGGCGCTTCAACACCTCTGCTTCTTCCACGATCTCACGCACCTTAGGCAAAAGAACGATCCGCATCCCCCACCTCTCCACCGGAGCCGATACGACCACGTGTTCCGGACAGCGGCCGGATTTGAGCAAGTCGTTCGGGGCCGCCTCCACCCAGTAACCCAAATCTGAGCGTCCGGCACAGCGCGGCGGCCTGAGATCCAAGACATTGGCAGCCCATTCGCCCGCCAGGGCCAACCGCGGCTCCTCAAACCTCGCGTAGGCGCCGGGTTGAAGGCTCATGAAGTCGTATACATAATCCAACACGCCATCCTTCTTTCGCTTGGCCCATTCGTAAGCGCGCTTGTTCGCGAGTGCTTCCTCAACGAAATCGGATGGGCACCGCCTCAGCGCCCGGCGGAGCGGCCCGTGGAGGTCGCGCTTCAGCACAGCCTCCAGCATGAGTATCTGAAGGTCTGCCTGAAAGTGGAACCTCTCATGAGCACGCAGGAACCGATACGCCGTCTCCCTAGGATCCCGGCAGGCAGGACAGCTCTGGCCCAATTCCCATGCAATGTATTCAAGCGCCTGACCCAGGTAAAAAATCCCCCACATTCCCGGGAACGGACCCGAACTCTTAAATCTGGGCGATTTATAGAAAGCCAAAGCCTCCAAGCCCCTCTCGCGGATACCACCCTCAACCCAGTTCCTTAGCTGCTCAGAAGGCTCTCTCTTACCGCCAGCGACATCACCCATCGAACCCCAAAACGGCTCGACGCCATCTCTTTCCGCGTGATCCCAACAACTCTTCCAATGAACGTACGGCACCGCATTGCTGTATTGTCCCTCCAAAATCTCCTCCAAGTCGCATGCATATGACCCCTCCGTTTCTGGCCATTCCAAACCCGGCACAGCGTCACTCTTCGGCAACTCAGACAGCACCTGCTGAAATAGCTTTTCAGTAATAGCAAACCCTGGTGTGCGCGGCATAAGACCTCCACAACTAATTAGATATACCTCGAGCTGCAATGTATTTTAAGCAACCTCCGCCTGTTACACTAATTTCAGGCGGTAAACCTAAAGATCGAGGATAATACACTGATAAAAATAACGATAATATAACCCCCCTATATTTGTGGTTATCGACCGAAACTCTAAGCCAAAAATGCGGGCACTCGTCTGCTCGAGCCAAACCGCGCAAAAGGGGCAGAATTAAGCCAGAGCAACTCACCGGATCAGCAGTAGGCAAAGGAAATGTATTTCAGAATCTCCTCCCCGCGCAGGAGAATGCAGCACCATGCCTCGGGCGTCACCACGCATTCAGGCGGCCATGAACCTTCCACCTCCTTCATATGGCCATTTTTCTTTAAAAGGCCGATCAATGCTTGGATCAAAACCGCACGCTTAGGCTTTGCCACGGGCAGGTCGTTAAGTTGTCGGTCGAAAGCTATGAATGAGTCTTGCCGCCCCAGCGACAGACGTGCGTAGTGCCGACCCACCAGAGGTCGAACTGGCGGATTTTGCAACAAATTGATCCACCCCTCCAGATTGCTTGCGGGAATGGGTATCTCCTCAAAAAATTCTAGCACCTCAGGATCAAGCCATTGGTGGTTGATCACAAAAGGGGCCCTCGATTGCCACGCGTTGCAGTCAGCCACCCGCCGCGCGCATTCCCGCCTCATTTCAGAGCAACGAAGGGGAACCATGGTAGCCTTGCAAAGATAATATTGGGGACGCGTCGGTATTTTCATTAGGCTGAGCCGGTCCCAATTTATTATACTCAGGGGGGTGTGGGCCAATCGATTTGTTCTGACGGTTGGTTCATGCAACGGTTTTGGAAATGCTCGCACCACCCTCGCCCTACTGCGTTTTGGGCGGCCACTGCGGAGATCAGTGAGTAATTCCGTCACGTCACTTTCGTTGAAAAGCGCGTTGCAGGCGTTTTACCAAGTGACGTCGGCACCGCTTTCATGGAAAGCATCCAACGCTTTTGCGATGTGCGTCTGGGCTTGGTTCTTGAAAAAGGGTTTCTCGTCCTGTCGCCCGAGACTCGCAGCAGTATTCACGATCAACTTGGCGTAGGTACTGGACGGAATGCTCTGATCGCCGGTCAGGTTGAGTGCGTGGACGGGTGCCGAGTCGGCATCAGCATTTTCCGGCTTCACCTGCAGCAAGATCCGATCTTCGCCTCGCGCGAAATGAGCGGCCATAGCGAAGTCCGTCTATTTCGTCCCGATGTTCGCGAACACCAAAGTTCTCCCCACACGCGTGGGGATGGTCCGGAATTAACGCCTACATCCAGATGAATGAGTCGAGCAGTGCTGCGTTTTACATGCTCAAAATGGAGGCCGTGCGGATTGGAACCTCTCCACCGGCTCCCCTTTTCACACAGGCGAGGCAGACGTGGTGACGGGCGAGCTCGATGTGAGAAAAGCAGCTCTGTCGCTCCCAGAGGAGGACGGCGTTCAGGCGCCGGAGGACCTGATGGCGGAAGCTGAGGAACCCGAGCCGGAGGAGGGCGAGGGGTGAAATTGCCAGCAAGGCAGGCAGGCGGGTTGCGTTTGTGGCGGATATGGCGCTTGTGGCGTTGACGAAAAGAACTCCTTGAACGACTCTCAATCCACCATGAAGACCCTCACTGAAAATCGTCTGGATGCCTCGCTCCTGACTGAGAAGGAGCGTTCTTCGCTGCCGCGTTTGCTGGAAATGGTACGCCATCAGGAGCATCCATGTTTGAAAGCCAAGGATGGAACGGAGATTCCCCTGCCGGAGCATGTTTTCCACATGCTTGTCCGGATGTTGGAAGAGATGCGCCATGGTAGGGCGATTGTGCTGATGCCTGAGGATGAAACCTTCACCACTCAGGCCGCTGCCAACTACTTGGGGATGTCCCGCCAGTATTTCGTGACCCTGCTGGAGTCAGGGCAAATACCGTTCCATCGCGTGGGGAGCCACCGACGGGTCACATTCAAAGCCCTGCTCACCTATGAAAAGGCACGCGATGAAGGACGACGGAAGACCTTGAACGGCCTCTTCTCAAAACTACAGGCGGAAGGCCTATACGACACGGACCACACAGGCGACGATGCACAGTGATTTTCCGGTCGTCTTGGATGCTTGCGTCCTGGCAAACGGGCGTCTTTGCGATCTTTACCTAAGATTAGCGGAGCCACCCCGGCTCTACCTTCCTGTTTGGTCTACTCAGATCCTGGATGAGGTTCAGCGCACTCAGACCACGAAGCTCAAACGTCCTTATTCGTTGAGTTTAGCGACGTACTGGAGAGAGGAAGTACAAAAGGCCTTCCCAGCATCGACAGTGGAGGGCTGGGAGAGCTTCCTTTCTCCCCGCCAATCCCCCCCGGCGTCAAAACTAATGAGGCAACACAACACGCCAAACCGACAGGGTTTAACCTTCACTTAGATGGTGTTGCGTGAGAGGATCGGACATGCCGCGCACCACCCCTTCGCTGCCCTCTTCCCGGCCTCCGCTTTTACGCATGGTGAAGGTCCACGAACTCATCAGCGCCGGCAGTTATCCCAACTGCCGCAACCTTGCGAAAAACCTCGAAGTATCCCCCAAGACCATCCAGCGCGATGTGGATTTCATGCGGGACCAGCTCCAGCTCCCCATCGAGTACGACACCGGCAAGTTTGGCTACCATTACACGCGGCCCGTCAGCCATTTCCCCACCATGGAAGTGTCCGAGGGCGAGATTGTGGCGCTTTACGTGGCGCAGATGGCACTCAACCAGTACCGCGGCACCTCGTTCGAAAAACCGCTCCAGCGCGCGTTCTCCCGCCTTTCGGAAAGCCTGACGGAGAAGGTCGCATTTCATTGGAGCGAGATGGACGCCTCCGTCTCCTTTCGCGGCCTCGGCACCACGATCGCCGACCTCGAACTCTTCGAGGTCGTCAGCAACGCCGTGCTCCACTCCTACGAGCTCCACTTCGATTACCAGAAGATCGGCAGCCAGACCCACGAACCCCGCCGCGTGCATCCCTACCACCTCAGTTGTATCGACCAGCAGTGGTACCTCTTCGCCTTCGACCTCGAGCGCAAACAGCTCCGCACCTTCGTCCTCCCCCGCATGCGCAACGCCCGCAAGATGCGGTCCCGGTTCCAACGCCCGAACTTCTCCATCAGCGACCACCTCAGCGAAAGCTTCGGCGTGTTTTCCAAAAAAGGAGGCGGCAGTTACAAGGTGCGCATCCAGTTCGACGCCTTTGCCGCCCGTCTTGTCGGCGAACGCCAGTGGCACGCCACCCAGAAATTCAAGCCCCTCGCCGACGGTCGCGCGGAGCTTTCGCTCGAGCTCGGCAGCCTCGAGGAGATCGAACGCTGGATCCTCTCATGGGGCGCCCACGCCAAAGTGCTCGCGCCCGCCGAACTGTGCGACCGCGTCCGTGCCACCGCCCTTGCCATCGCCAATGGCAGTGAGGGCGGCGCACCCGGGGCGTCCGCCACCTGAGCGGCTCCGCCGTCACCGACCAACGCCAGACGGATCAGGGAGCTGGGGCCGGGGCGGGCATGATCTGATCAGCAGACTCGAGTTTGACCTGCAGCGCCCCTTTGTACTCGGAGAGGGTTCCCCGCACGCGGATCCGCTTGCCGACATACTCCTTGAGCTTCTCGGGCGCCAGCGCACCTGTGGCGAGGGTGGCGGGAACCACAAGGGAGACCGACTCGGAAAAGTTTTTTGTGAAGTTCAGATAATGCATCGAGCCGGTCTTGCTCGCACGATCGGCAACGATCGACCCCTCGACCACGATCATCCGGCCCACTTGGGCCCGGAGTTCCGCGGTCGCCTCGGGCCCGAAGATCTTGTCGGCAACCGCAGGCGCGGATGCCGCATTTGCCGGCGTCGGTTCGGCCGCGGGCGCAGATACACCGAGAAGGGTGCAAAGCAGCAGGAGGGAAGGGAGGGCTTTCATGGGGATGCGTGGGGTTGCGACCCGGGGTTGATTCCATTCCCGGAGCCGTCGGATTCCTCCCATGCGAGTTCCCCGACGGCGACGCAAGCGCAAGAAACCGATGACGCTGCAATATCACACCCGCGTCGCGGAACCGCCACAGGACAGCCGCGCGCTGCGCAGACGCCACGGACATGGCGCGGACACGTAACATGTGAAAAGTTGCCGAGTCGGCACGCACCGCAGACGATTAGTTCTGACCTTGATAGTGGCCCGGTTCCCTCCCGCGCTGCACCGACCGATGAAAACAAAGCCACAGGGGAGAAAAGCCATGACGCTGGTGGAACTGCTGACGGTGATCGCCATCATCGGCATCATGCTCAGCATCGCGGCTCCTTTGATGGAGTCGCTCGCCAAGAATTCAAAGCACCGCGCCGCGGTCACCCGGTTGTTGTCCACGATGGATCAAACACGAGCGATGGCTCTTTCCACCGGCGATTCCCATACCCTTGTCGTGGCGGGTGTGGGAGAGGAATGGCCCGCGGAACACAGGGGCCGGGCCTTCGCGATCTACCGCGATGCCCTCAATGCGCAAACCGGAGAAGTCTACCAACTCGAATCCAGCGCGTGGACGACGCTCCCCGAAGGGATGATCTTCGCTCCGGTGGAAGCGCAGAAGACCACCGGAGATCAGACGGAGCAGCAGCCCACAGACGATCCGCCGATGCATTTTCAGGGGCGTGTCGCATCGGCCTTCTTCCGCTTCAACTCTCTTGGGGCCTTGGAGGAACCCGCCAGCCGCGATCAGGCAAAAATCCGTATCATCGAAGGCTTGCTGGATGACTCCGGCACGCCAATCCCGCTGAGAAAAAATGCCTACGACGAGGCGGTGTGCATTTCGCCCTTCACCGGAAGAGCATACCGGGAGCTGGTGAAACCGTCCGCAGGCACCGAAGCCCTGGCGGCGCACGCCCAGCCATGAAGGTGCAAAAGGAACGCAGCGCGGGCTTCTCCATGCTGGAGGTGTGCATGACGATCGCCATCCTCGCCGTCACTCTCCCTGCCTTGATGGGCCTGCTTCCGCTTTGCCTCACGCGCAGCCGCTCCTCCGTCGATGAGACCCGCGCCACACACCTTGCCCGGATGGTGTTCAGCACTCTGGAAAGTGAACCCCTCCATGCGGCGCCATGCTTTGGAACAGCCGCGGCGGCCCCTCTGAACCTTGGCTCCGCCGTCGAATCCGGAACGCCCGTGCTGCTCTTCGCGTCCTATATGTCGCCGCCGCCGGGAGAAAATCCAATGGATGCCGCGCCCCGGCTGCCTTGGGTCCGGCGCTCCACCGACACGATCATGGAAGCGGATTACCGGATCGAACTCCGCATCCATCCCGAGGCGGAGCGCGGCTCCACAGTCCACCTGACCGTGCGGACGCAGCCCGCGGGCGAGAACGTTTTCACGGCCGTCCAGTTCATGAGCCGGGTGGGCGGCACGCGATTGGATCCGGCATCCTCGACCCCATGAGGAACAAGGCGTTCACGCTGGTGGAACTGCTGACAGCCATGGCGGTCACCTGCCTGCTCGTGGGCGTGATGCTCCAAGTATTCAGCCTCGGGAGCAGCACATGGAAACGCGTCGACGAAAAGCTCGACACTTTCCGCGAAGCGCGCGCGGCGATTCAGATCATGTCTCGGGACTTCGCCTCGATCAGCCAGGTCCCCGGCGCGCCCGCGGGGCTTTCGACCCTGACACTGGACTGGCACCCCGACACCCAGATGCCCGACAGGGTGAATCAGGAAGCCTACCTGCTCACCACCAGTCGCAACCGGGGAAGAAGCGACCTCTGTGCGGTGGGCTACTTCTGCACGTGGGACAATGAGATCGGCGCATTCTCTTTGCGGCGCCAGTTCACCGACAGCGACACCAGCTTCGCGGCCCTCCAGAGCGCGGCCCTCCTCAAACCCGCCACGGCCCTCGCCGTCTTCCCCCTGGTGCATGCGCGCAGTAAGGAACTCGACACGCTCGCCGCCTACATTTGGGACCTTCAGTTCCTCGTCCCGGATCCTGCGAACCCCGATCAGTTCGCTCCATGGCCTGCGGGCTTTTTCGCACGGGAATTACCGCCTTGGGTCGAGATCCGGTTCAAAGCCCTCGGCACGCAGGCGGCGAGGATCGTGACCTCCGAGGGCGCAACCCGCCAGCACTGGTTCCCCGGGACGGGAGATCACCTCGATACATCGCACAAGGCCTTCTTTGATCGGAAGATCCTGCCTCAGATGCAGGAGTTCTCCACAAGGGTGAAACTTGGCAAATGAAAACCCGCAACCGTGCGCACGGTGGATTCTCCCTCGCCGTCTGCCTGCTTGTCCTCGTGCTGCTCTCCATTCTGGTGGTGAGTTTCCTCTCCACCGTGTCGCTCGACCACACCACCTCGCGCGCCTACGCTCGCAAGGCCGCCGCGGAGGCAGCCGCACGCTCCGCCGTCAACCACGCCATCAGCCTCGTCGCGGACTCGATCACGCGGTACCCGGACTCCGCAACGGCATGGGAGTCGCAGGTGGCTGGCTCGCGCCAGACTCGATTTGAAGGCACCGTCCTGCATCTGCGCGAAGGGCCAAACGCGCCGGGTGGACGGCATCTGGTTCTTCCCTTGGTCTCGCGCCCCGACACACTCGGCAACCTCCTCGCCGAGGTGCCGGCCGATGGATCCACCGACCCGCTCGGCAAGGACGAATGGAACGAGCAGACCATGGTCAACCTCAACCGCACCCGGTTCGCGGGCGATAAGGATGGCTGGATCGGATCCCCAAGCGACAGTGTGCAGGGAGCCAGCGTGCCCAAACCCGTCTATGCCCGATGGGTCAACCTCAAGGAACAGCCGGAATCCGGCCCGCAGACGCAACGCACCATCGCCCGGTACGCATTCTGGGCGGAGGACGAGAGCTTCAGGCTCAACCTCAACATGCTCGGCGCACAAACGCGCGGGGCCGAGTCCCTCTCTCCGGGATCCACACCCGCGGAGATTCCCATGCGAGGCCTTCTGGGCAGCCTCCCGATGACCGCCAATACCAATCTCAACGCCCTCGCTCAGTCTGCCGTCACCCTGCGCAACGGCTGGCTTGGCTCGCAACTGCTCGAACTCCGCGCCTTCAACAGGGCCGACTCGGCAGGCACATTCGCCCTCGGCGACAGGGCGCGCTTTCTCGGGACAGTGCACTCGGGGGGATTGAACCTCTCACGCCACGGCTCCCAGCGTGTGAACCTCAACAACCTCCTTGGACTCGAGACGCAGGGTTTCGACTGGAAGCGATTCCAGCCGAGAGATGCGGAGGCCGACAAGCAGGTGCGCCAGTTGGTGGAGACCATCCGCTTTCACACACCCAAGTTCGGGGAACGCTTCTACCGCAGCCCGGCAACCGCGTCCAAGGACCAGGAACTGGTCACCGCACCGCATCGCGAGATTTATCTCTACAAGCTCGCGGCCAACATCCGCGACTACATCGACCCGGACCTGCAGCCCACCCTCATCGACAACCGCGGCCACGTCGTCCCGCGAAGCTCGCCGACAAGCGCCATCAATGCAGACGTGCCCAACTCCTTATGGGCACAGGGCAAGGACAGCGGTCCTTACCTGCAGGAAGCCGTGGCCCGCTACCGCACCAGCGTGACTGGACGCACCTACCAGCTCCGGGTCGATTACTACCTTGAGTTCTGGAACATGGGCTCCAAGGACATCTACGCAGCCCCTCAGCCCGCTATCAACGAGCCCCATTCCATCGGACCCGGCGCCTTCGTGCGCATTGCCAACCAACAAGCCTGGCTTTCCTCCCCCGGCGGCGCACTTCTCCGCAACACCACCCCCGCGGGGGAGGACCCCATCCAGGATCCCCGCAGAGACATGACCGTCGACCTCACCAACGGGGTCTTCTGCAACGGGTTCCCAGTGCCCGGCGGCGTCAAGTTCAAGGCCGGCGAGGCCACCGTGATCACGACCGACCCCGAATACTTCACCCCACCCGCGCCGGGTGCCACCAGCCCTGCCTTTTCCGGCGGCTACAACAAGGCCAACGTCTATTACTGCTCCCGCCTGCTCTCCGGCCGCCGCACGTACAGCGGGCCTCTCAGCCCATCCTCCGTGACCGGCATCATGCCCAACTTCCGCGACGCCGGTCAGGACTACGACACCGAGATCATCCTTGGGAACCCGAACGGGGTCATCGACTCCCACCCCGCTGCCATCGCCATGGGCGGCGGTGCAAAGATCACCACAGCCGCTGCCGCACGCGACGACTGGTACGGCGGCACCCTGCTCGGCAACGGCACCACCCCCTCCCAGCTCGGCGATCCACGCGCCAACAACGAAGCGCTCTCCTACGTCCGCTTCCGTTCCGGCGCTTCCACGGCGGAACCTGATCAGGCGCGTTACTTCAACACCGTGGGCGCCCCGCGATTCAGCCTCGGTTATCCCAACGACACCTACCTCAACTGCGAGCAACCCAACGCATGGCCGGACTTCTACAAAGGCTGGGTCAAGACGACCACCAACACCGCCCTGAACCCCGGCCGCACCAACGCTCCAGCCTTCACCTACAACGGGCGTATCACCTCCACGGGAGCCTACGATCCGAAGCTCGCATCCATCGGACAGCTCGGCGATGTCTTTGACCCCTCACGGCTCCCGGGAAACAAGGGAACCCTCGGCGTCGCAGGATCCCGCGGCGGTGGACGCACCCTGCGCATCGGACAAAAGGACGACCTCATCAACGGCTCTTCTCCGGACGCTACCAGCCGCCAGTGGGCTGCATGGCGCCTCACGGACTTCTTCGACACCTCCTCCGATGTCTTCCATCCGGGCCTCATCAATATCAATGGCATCCGCCGCGACGACGGCGCCGCTCTGCGGGCTGCATGTGAAGGAATGACCCTTCACGCCGTTGCCCAGGCTCCCGCGGATGCCAGACCGATCATCGCCGATGTGCCACTCAACTCCGACCTGCCCAGCACCTCCGGTTATCCCGGCGTCCACAAAGTCATCAACCAGATGCTCAGCCACTTGGATGCAGGCACCCCCGGCTCCTCTTACTTCCGCGAACGCGGGGAACTCTCGGAACTCCCCATCTTCAGTTCCGCCACCGTCGACCTTCTCCCCTCCGTGAAGATGTCCACAGCCTTCGACCGGACCCGCGAGGAATTCTGCCGCAGGCTCATGAACATGATCACCACCCGGGGCAACATCTTCAGCGTTTATGCCGTCGGTCAGGCGATCGCAGAGTCCAAGGGGCCCACCAAAACCTCGCGCCCCGTCGCCGAGCACCGGGTCAAAGTAACCTTCGCTCTCCTCCCTCGAAACGCGGACGACACCCCGTTCGAATTCACCAAGGAGGACTTCGACCCCACGCAGCCCAAATCCATCGCCACGCGCTTCGCACCGCCCGACCACTATGACATCCAAATTCTCGAGGTCTCTTATCCCTAAACTCCTCGCCCCATGGCTGGCCTGCAGTCTCTTGCTGGCAACAGCTGCCGCGGCCGAAACGGAACAGGCTCAGCTGCGCTTTTGGAATCTCCTCGGCGACGAGGACGGCGAACTCCAGATCCTCCGCGAAACCGGAGCGGGCCAGCCCGAGTGCATCCTTGAAGCAAGCCCGAGCTATCACGCCCCCGGTTACGTGCCCGCTGCGCCGGGGCGTTGCGCGCTCCGACTCGTTCGCCGCGACCAACCGGAAAAGACCCTCAAACGCATGGAACTCACCCTCGCCCCCCGACACTTCCTCTCCCTGCTCGCAGAGCGCAAGGAATCGGACATCAGCATCACACTGGTGGACGACACGAGTCGCTCAAGGAAGGCCGCCTCCGGAGCGCTGACCGTGCGCCACCTGATGCCAGGCGCCTCCATCCGCATCCTCGCCCAAGGTGAGGTTGTCGCGGGGCCTCTGGAACACGGCTCGGCCAGCGAGATGGGCCCCTTCCCTCTGCTACCCCTCCTGCTCACGATTGAGGCTCGGACCGGGGGCAGGGTACTCACATGGGACATGGAGGCAGACTTCACCCACTGCCCGCACGCAACGCTTCTCCTCAGCCTTGATCCCTACAAGCGCTTCCGCCCGCGCATCGTTCCCGACGGCCAACTCGATTTCAACGCACCCGACACCGGAGAGACCAAGGCACAGGGCGCGGCCCCTTCCACCACGGCGCCCTGAGACCCCGCGATGATAAGCCTAAAACCGTAAATGGACGGCCCACGGAATCCACGGACCGCACGGAAGGAATGGGAGGGAATGAGGGGGGCTGAGAGTCGGTTGCGTGGTCCGTGCATTCAGTGCGTTCCGTGGGCCATTGAGTGAAGCCGATAGGGACACGCAGAATCTCCTCGCATCGCCGGTCTTCTCGCGCCCGCT
>CAMAUX010000006.1 GCA_945861435.1 Chthoniobacter flavus
GCAGCGCTTCTCACCTCAAGGCCGGACGATCCACCGATGGCGGCGTGCTGAGCAAACTCGGAGGGCACTTTGATAAGAGGTCCTGCTCGTGTTTTTAGAGCCAATAGGGACAGGCAAAATCTCCTCTCACTTTTGTTGGGACTCCGGGGCCGCCGGGAAAATGGTGGCCGACGCCCAGCACGCCGCGGTGGCGTTGGAAAACGGATGCACGTGGGTGACCCGGGACGCGGATTTTGAAATGTTCCGGCGCAGCGGGCTTCGGGTGGAATTGCTGATGCCCTGATCCCGTCCGCGGAAAGGGACAGGCAAGACTGGCTGGCAAGATTGCCTCCCATCATCGCCCTTCTCGCGCCCCTGGCCGGGGCGCGTCGCGTGGGGAATCGTGATCCGGTGGTTCCCGCAACCCGCTTTGCGGATTGCGCTCACGGACCGGTTGTTGGCTTTCATGCCTCCGGCATGCTGACGGGAAGAGCGCTTGTTACTTACGCGGGCCCCCTACACGAGGCACGCCCGGCGCCTCGCCAATAGGGACAGGCAATCTTTCCTCCTCTACACGAGGCACGCCCGGTGCCTCGCCAATAGGGACAGGCAATCTTTCCTCCTCCTCTTCTGCCTCGCCAATAGGGACAGGCAATCTTTCCTCCTCCTCTTCAGGCGGGCCCAATCGACTGAACGCGCAGCGCTTCTCACCTCAAGGCCGGACGATCCACCGATGGCGGCGTGCTGAGCAAACTCGGAGGGCACTTTGATAAGAGGTCCTGCTCGTGTTTTTAGAGCCAATAGGGACAGGCAAAATCTCCTCTCATCATCGTCCCTCTCGCGCCTCTGGCCGGGGCGCGTCGCGTGGGGAATCGTGATCCGGTGGTTCCCTTCATCCGTTTCACGGATTGCGGTCACCGACCGGCTAATTTCTCTCAGGCCTCCGGCATGCTGACGTTGCGTGTGTCTGTTGTTTGCCGGGGCTCTCGACTGCCAGCAAGGGGCCGGAACACAGGCACGCGAGAAGAAGGAGCGAGCACATGGGGGTGCTGGGTATCGGAAGCCCGTGACCTAGGCGTTCTAAATAGAACCCGCCCGCGCGGTCGGTGATGAGGCCGTTGCGCGATGGGTCGATCGTCTTGGCGGCAGCGTCTTTTGGTCAGCGCGGTTGGTAGCCTTTCCAGAGCCACTCGAGAGCGGCGGGCAGGACCTGCGCGCGGGCGTTGCCGATGCCGTGGCCGGAGTTCTGGCAGAAGACGTATTGGTAAGCGTAGCCCTTCGCTTTGAGCACATGGGCCATGCGGTGATTGGCCTCGACCCAGTCATGCATGCCATCGCGCATGACGTTCGGGTTGAAGTTGTCGCGGTCGCCGACAGCCATGTAGAGCCGGATGGGCTTCGGTGCGCTTTGCGGGATGAGGGTTTCGTGGAAATCCCATGCGCCGCCGGGAGTCTTGGGGTCGAAGGGCCACTGCTGGTTGACGAACGTGCCGGAGAGGGTGAGCACGCGGCGGAACCATTCGGGGTGATACCACGCCATGATGAGCGCGGCAGATCCGCCGGAGCTCGTGCCCATGGTGGCGCGACCTTCGGGGTCGGTGGTGAACTTCACGCCGTAGTTCTTCTCCACAAGCGGGAGGACTTCGAACTGGATGAATTCCGCGAAGAGGCCGGACATGGTGTCGTATTCCTTCCCGCGTTCGTGGCCCTGTGCGTCGCCGCCGCCATTGGCAATCATGACCGTGATGACGGGCGGAATGCGCTTCTGGGCGATCAGGTTGTCGAGGATGCGGGGGAGGTTCATGTCGGGCTTGCCGAAGCCGGGGCCGTCGTGCGTGACGAGCACAGGGGCTGCGGAGCCCGGCACGTATTGGGCCGGGATGTAGACCGTGATGGTCCGCTTGTAGTCGATGGTGTGCGTCTCGACGATGAGGGTCTTCGGGTTCTGCGGGTCGACGGTGCCGAATTCTTTGCGGGCGATGCCAGGGTTGAAGCGCACACATTCCGTCGAGTTCATGACGAACTGCTGGACCTTCCCCTGCGGCACGCCTTCCACGGCCTTGGTCTCGGGGGCAGCGACGTACTCGGGGCCGACGAGGAAGTTGCCGTTCGCGTCAGCCGGGGGCGCGCCACCGGGCTTGGCATCGAGGCGGATGAACTGCGGAGCGCCCGGGGCGTCGAACGGGCGCGTGGGCGGCGCCGGGCGCTCCGGTTTCTTGGGCGCGGGTTCGGCGGGCTTTGGAGCGTCGGCGGCGTTGAGTGCTGCGAGGGGAGCCAGCAGCAGGAGGGCGAGGATGCGGGGTTTCATAAGAGAGTATTCAGCGGAGGGTGGCACGGACGTAGAATGCGCCGGAGAGGTCGTTGCCGTCTTTGTCTTGGAACCACGCTTGCAACTGGGTGCGGCCGGCGGGAACCGTGGCTTTGATCGTGATCGATTGAGCGCCCGGTGCGGCCTGCGCAGCGTATTCCTGACCTGCGATGGAAAGCTTCGCCCGGGTGATCGGCAGCGCTTTGGCTTCCGCGACGGAATCAGGTTTGCCGTCGAGTGGCAGTGCGAGGGCTGTGGGCCAGCGGCGGAGGACGAATTCGTATTCGCCGGCACGCTCGATCTGGACGTTGAACGCGCCGCCGCGCGGGCCGCCAGCGGCGTTGTTAATATGGCCGGAGTTGTCCACGTACATGCCCTGCCAGTCGGAGCTGCTCATTTCGACGGACGGTTCCTTTTCAGAGCCGAGGCTCATCGGCACGAACTCGTTGAGGCGTGGCTCCACGTTCTTCCACCATGCTTCGTAGTCGGCACGCAGACGGGCAACGATTTCGGGATGTTGGGCGGCAACATCCTTGTCCTGATGACGGTCGGCGACGACGTCGTACAGGGCCTCGCCCTCCAGCAGGCGCCAGCGGTCGCGCATCACAGCGGCCTCGAATTTCTTGGGGCCGACGGTGTTCTTCTGGCCGGCGCCGGGTCCGTATTGGACGATCAGCGTCCGTTCAGCGAGGCGGTCGGATTGGCCACGGAGCAAGGGCGAGAGGTCGGTGCCGTCGAAGGCCGGCCCTTCGGAGCGCGGGACGCCGGAGAGGCTGAGCAGTGTGGGGAGGAGATCCTGAACTTGGGTGAGGTGAGGGAGGTCGCCGGCGGTGCGCAGGTGGCCGGCGGGCCAGCGGATGAAGCAGGGAACCCGATGCCCACCCTCCCAGTAGGTGACCTTGCCTCCGCGCATACCGGCATTGTGGATGGGGACGCCGGAGGTGCCGCCGTTGTCGGTCAGGAAGATCACGATCGTGTCGTCCTTGAGTCCGGAAGCGGCGAGGAAGGTTTCGAGCCGGCCCATGTTCTCGTCGATGTTGGCGAGCATTCCAAAGAATCCGGGCGCCTTTTTATCGGCGAACATCTCGAGGTATTTCGGCGGGACGATGTGGGGGCCGTGGGCGGCGTGGAGTGGGAGGTAACAGAAGAACGGCTTGGCGGCGGTCTTTTGGGCGGTCATCCATTTCATCGCCTCGTCGAAGCAGACATCCGTCACGTAACCCTTGAAGGTCTCGGTCTGTTCACCGCGGATCATGCGGCCGTCGATGAGGTTGTTGCCGTACTCGGGGGCGCTGGCGAAGCCCCAGCCGCGGGCCCAGTAGGCGGCTTGGAATCCTTTATCCATGGGGCGGTGCGGGTAGCTGTCGCCGAGATGCCATTTGCCAAAAAGGCCGGTCGCATAACCCGCTTGGCGGAACATCTGCGGCGCGGTGGGGAATTCGGGACGCAGGAAGGTGCGGCCTGCGGTGACGGAGGTCACACCCGTGCGGAGGCCGTGGCAGCCGGTCAGGAGCTGACCGCGTGTGGGCGAGCACATCGGGGCCACGTGGAAATCGGTGAGCCGGACGCTCTCGGAGTGCAGACGGTCGATGTGGGGCGTCTTGAGAAACGGATGTCCGTGGCAGGAGAAGTCGCCGTAGCCCGCGTCATCGACGAGGACGATGAGGATGTTGGGCGGCGTAGTTGCGGCGTGCGCGGCCAGCGGAATCAGCACAGCGAGAAGCAGCAGCGCGAGGAGACGTTTCATGATGCCTTCTTGGGGGGGGTGGTGTCCGGCCGATTTGCGTCGTGGCAGGACCGCCATTGGGCTATTCGGCGGAAGCGGTTTTGGCGAGGGCGGAGTATGGGTGGGGGCGTGGACGATGCGGAAAGGCCCGGGGAGTGAAAATGGCTGCCGGTGATCGCCATCGATCTCAAGGGCAGCGTGCATCGCGGCGAGATCACCGGGAAGCGCTTGCAGAATTCTCCGCCGACGCCGTGAGCCGATGGGGACCGAAGCCCACATGCGGGCCCCGGTGTTCCTTGAGCACGCCCCGCAACAAAAGAAGCCTGTGCGCACGTTGCGGAATAAGGCGAAAAGAGATTGGTTACCACTGCATCCCATCCAACCGGGCTGTCCACAACACGCCGTTGGATGCCCCACCCCATGAGCCTCCCACCGCGAGTTTTATTCGCCGGCCTCTTCCACGAAACCCACACCTTCGTGGAATCCTCCACGCCCCTCGAAAACTTCGCCGCCGCGAGAGGCCGTGCGATGTTGCAGTGTTCGGGCGACAGCTCCCCCCTTGGCGGTGCACTGGAGGCGGCGGCTTCCCTCGGCTGGGATATCCTCCCCGCACTCGACCTGCGCGCCGTACCGTCTGGCACCGCTGAGGACCTTGTGTTCGAGACTTTCTGGAGGGAACTCTCCGCCTCCATTTCTCAAGCGGTTGAAACGGGCCTCGACGGCATCTTCCTCGTCCTGCACGGGGCGATGGTGTGTCGGACCATCCATGACGTGGAGGGCGAACTCCTCAGACGGATTCGCCTTCTTTCCGGAGCCGCGCATCCTCCTGTGTTCGGCGTTTTCGATCTCCACGCCAACTTCACCGATGCCATGGCCGCCCATTCGGACTGTCTGGTTGCCTACCGGGAAAACCCGCACACCGACGCGCGCGACGCCGCAATACGCGCCGTGCATCTCCTGGACCGGTCTCTGAAGGACAAACTGCGGCCACGGACTTTTTGGAAACATCCCCCGATCGTCTGGCCGCCGACGGGCACGGGTTCCGCGGACGATCCCATGCGCACGCTGCTCGCCACGGCGCACGCGCTCGAACTCCAGCATCCTGAGTTTTGGTGCGTCAACGTGATCGCCGGCTTTTCATTCGCGGACACTCCGGACACCGGGGTGAGCTTCAGCATCTGCACCACGGGAGCGCCCTCCGTGGCTCAAGCCGCGCTCGACACGCTCGCCGAGTGCGCATGGACACTGCGCGAAAAGGGCAACGCCACCGAGTCTCCCGTGGATGCCGTGCTGCGGCATGCCCTCGCACATCCCGTGGCGGGTCTTACGGTTGTGGCAGAACCATCCGACAACATTGGCGCCGGCGCGCCTGGAGACGGAACCGGCCTGCTCCGGGCCTTCCTGAGACTCGGGGTTCCCCATGCGGCCGTTGCCATCTGCGATCCCGAGGCCGTGACACAGGCAGGCCAGTTCGCGAACGCGACGCATCCCCAGACGTTTGAACTTTCCTTGGGAGGAAAAGGCAGCCGTCTCGACGAGGGCCCGCTCAGCCTTCACGTGGAGTTGCTCGCACTCTCCGACGGACGCTTCGAATTGGAGGACAAACGCAGCCATCTCGCGTCCATCTCGGGTGACTTTTTCGACATGGGACCGTGCGCCGTTGTCCGCCACAACAACCTCACGATCCTGCTCACCTCCCTGCCCACCCCTCCCATGGACCGCGCGCAATGGAGCAGTCAGGGATTTGCGCCCCAGACATTTGCCTTCCTTGGCGTGAAGGCAGCGGTCGCCCACCGTGGGGCCTATGCTCCCATCGCGGAGCGGATGCTCTGGGTTGAGACCCCGGGCCCGTGCACAAGCCATCTGGCGACGCTCCCGTTTCAAAAAATCCACCGTCCGATATTCCCCCTCGATGCACTGGAGCTTCCTCAAAGGTGAAGGCGGCTCCATCTCCACAGACGTCCGATGAGATCGGCGCCTTTGTCGGCAATACGGCAAGCACCGCCTGCCGCTTTTCTCTGCGGTGCGGGTTCTCTTTGCGGATCGGTTCGTGGACTCCGGGAACCGCGTGCTGATGGTGCACGGGGAAGTGGATAAACCGATCCGGTGGATGCGGCAGCCCGCCACGAAAGGGTCCGTCTGCGCGCGCCGCAGTCCGCTCTGCGGCCGCGACCGCTCGGCTCTGGGATCGGCTTCCAGGTTGGTGATGGAGGAACAGGCGGGAGCGACTTTCAACCGGACCATCCGGATTCCTCTTCTTACCAAACGAACCAAGATGACGAGCGACGCACTCCATTCGCCGTCCGTGTTTGTTTGGCAAGCAAACTTCCCTTATCGCTGAGCATTAGATGTGCTAACTAGATGGAGCTGCCTGCTCGTGCCGCCCGTGCCGAATTCTGACCCAATCATGAAGACCAAATCTTGGAAGCCCCCGTTGAAAAAAGCACCCACCCGCCGTCCTCGGAAGGGCCTTAAAACTCTGGCGATCGATATCGGTGGAACGGGCTTGAAGGCCTCAGTGCTGGATTCCGAAGGCGGCATGCTCACGGAACGCGTGCGGGTGGAAACTCCGCCGCATTGTTCGCCCAAGTTGATGGTCAAGACCCTTGCCGCCTTGGTTGCTCCCCTGCCGGCAGCAGATCGCGTTTCGGTCGGGTTTCCGGGAGTGGTCCGGCGCGGGGTGGTGGTCACCGCCCACAATTTGGGCACCGAAGCATGGAAAGGTTTTGAACTGGATGCAGCGTTGACCCGCGCGCTGGGAAAACCGGTGCGCGTCCTGAATGACGCGGACGTTCAGGGGTTGGGGGCGATCGAGGGGCGCGGCGTGGAGGTTGTGATCACTCTGGGAACAGGCCTCGGCTCGAGCATTTTTGAAGACGGCCGCCTGTCGACGCACCTTGAGTTGGCGCATCATCCCTTCCGCGGGGGAGAGACGTATGAGGAGCAGCTGGGCAACAAGGCCCTCGAAAAAGCGGGGAAACGCAAGTGGCGTGAGCGGGTCTTCAAGGCGATCACCGCACTGCGTACGCTCACCACCTTTGACCATCTCTACATCGGAGGCGGAAACGCGCGGCTGCTTCCCGCGAAGTTGCCCAAGGATGTCAGCGCGGTTTCCAATGAACTTGGAATGCGAGGCGGCATCTGGCTCTGGCGGGAGCGGAGGCCTGGCAGCAACGATATCTTCGACAAGCTTTAGCAAGGGAGCTTGGCGGCGGCGGTGGAGCTTCCGCGAAGGCGTCGGAGGCAGGTGCCATTCATCCACCCCGACGCGGGAGCCGCCTCCAGGATTATCCCGAACATTACCGCGTCACCGCCTCCGCTTTTTCGATCAGCGAGATAAACTCCGTCCGGTAGCCGTTTGCATCCGCGCCTTTGCTATCCAAGGCGAGTTGACGCACGGACTTCCACGTCGCATTCCCTTTGTACTCGGAGTCGCGCAACAGCATCCCGTAGCCGGCCACGGCCGCCGCGAAACGAAAGTCCCGCGAGGATTTCTTCCAAGACGCGCCCGCATCGGTCAGCGGGAATTCGAGGAGCTTGCTCGTGTCGCCGTCGGGGGCCTTGTAGCGGAGTTTGAGCGTGAGAAGTTCGGAGGAAGCCGCCCGTTTCTCATTCTCATTACCGACCGCCGGTTTTTCCGCGGGGGCCGGGGCTTGATACTTCAAGGGATCCACCGTCGTGGTCTTGGGAAGATCCGTGCCGGCAGGAACCACTTCATAAAGGGCGGTGACGGCATGGCCGGCGCCGATTTCGCCCGCGTCCTTTGTGTCATCGTTGAAGTCCTCCTTTGCGAGCAGCCGCTTTTCGTAGCCGATGAGGCGGTAGCCGGAGACTTGGGATGGGTTGAACTCGACCTGGATTTTCACGTCCTTCGCGATGGTCACCAGCGTGCCGCTGATCTGCTCCACGAGCAGCTTTTTCGCCTCCAGCAGCGTGTCGATGTATCCGTAATTTCCGTTCCCCTTGTCCGCGAGCTTCACGAGCATGGAGTCCTTCAGGTTCCCCATGCCGAAGCCGAGCACCGTGAGGAATACGCCGCTTTTCGCCTGCCGGGTGATGAGCTCGAACAGATCGCTCTGATTGGTGATGCCCACATTCCAATCGCCGTCCGTCCCGAGGATTACTCGGTTCGTTCCGCCCTTGATGAAATTCTTCCGTGCAATTTCATACGCGAGCTCGATGCCCTCAGCGCCATTCGTGGAGCCGCCCGCCTCCAGGCGTTCAAGAGCAAGGCGCATCTCGGCCTTGTCGGTCGTTGACTGAAGAACGCAGCCGCTGCTGCCGGCATACACGACGATCGCCACACGGTCCTCCTTGCCGAGCTGGTCGATCAACAAGCCCAGGCTGTGCCTGAGCAGCGGCAGCCGGTTCGCAGCCTCCATCGAGCCGGAGACATCCACGAGAAAGACGAGGTTGCTCGCGGGACGTTTCTCTTTCGCCACTTCGCGGCCCTTCAACCCGATGCGAACGAGCCGGTGAGCGGGCGTCCAAGGGCACCCCGCGACTTCCATGCTTGCGGAGAATGGCGCGCCAGCTGCCGGCTGCGGATAGTCGTAAGTGAAATAATTCAGCAACTCCTCGATGCGCACCGCCCCCTTCGGCGGGCGCTGCCGTGCATTGAGAAAGGATCGGACGAGCGCGTAACTCGCAGTGTCCACGTCCGTGCTCAAGGTCGACAGGGGGTTCTCGCGAACGGGGAGAAATGGATTCTCGGTGATCGAATCGAAGGCTGCTGTGTTGAGCGGTTCGCGCTCAAGTGCGAGCCTCCGCCCCCGGAGAGCCGCAGGGTCGTCAGAAATACTTCCAGCCAATCGCCTTACCATCTCATCGCCGCGACTGATCCCGCTCGTCAGCCCCAGGTAACTCAAGCTCTTATGACGAACCATCTGCTTCTGATCGGCTTTCAATAAAGGGGCGCCGGCCTGGCCCGGTCTTGGTTTTGCCAAGTGCTCCACTTCCATCTCGAGCTTCTCCTTTGAAAGCTCCGCCATTTTCATCTCGAGCTTCTCCCTCAAAATTACCTCGCTTGAAAGGTCCTGATCGGTGAGCACCGAGCTCTCCCGAGCCGCGCGATTTTTGTCCATCACCACGTAGACCGCGGACACACACAGCCCCGCGGCAATACACGCGGCTGCCGCGAGTCGCACCATGGTGCGGCGCCACATCGGGAGCTTCCTGGCGGGTTCCATCTGAACAACCTTCTGCATGGCCGCGAGCACCGTGGCGCGCTGTTCTGCATGCAGCGCCTCGCTTTTCTCCGCCTGCAGCCCGGCGCGCAGACGCGCGGCCAACGCTTTGGTATCCGCATCCTCCGCGGCAGCCTCGCTGTCCGTCTTGAGGAGCTCCTCGATTTCAGCACGTTCGGCCGGTGTAAGGCCTTCCAGTTCGCCGAGTGCGTGCGCGGTGAATTTGGGGTCGTCGGTTTTCATGGGGCGATGCGGATGGGGAGGTTGAGTTCCGGCGCGGGCTGCTCAGCGAGCAGGGCCCGGAGTTTCTTGAGACCGGTGTGGATGAGAAACCCAATGTTCGTGACGGTGAGTTTCGTGATCTCGGAGATCTCGCGATAGGAGAGGTCGTTCTGGAACTTGAGCCGGATAACCTCGCGCTGGTTCGGGCTCAGCGCGTCGAGTAATGCGAAAAGCGAGGCGGCGGACTCCCGCTGCTCAAGCGTCGCGGAAGGGTTGGGCGTCGTGCATGGGCGGTCGTCGGATGTCGTCATGGGGATGATGCGGCTGTGCTTGCGGACGTGGTCGAGGGCGCGATTGCGAACGACGGTGAACAGCCACGCCTCCGCATGCGAATCGCGCAGCTCCACGGGGTCCGCTCCATCCCGTCCGCCCCTGTCGGTCTCCGGCATCTCACCGTGCGCGACCTTGATGAAAGTCTCCTGCACGATGTCCCGCGCAGAATCGAGGTCGCCGACCATGCTGCATGCGTAGCGGATGAGCGGCCGCTCGTAGCGCTCCAGCAGTGCGATGAGATCTGGCGGTGCCATGGGGGAGGGTGGTGGTTCTATCCCCCAAACGGATGAGACACGCGGTTTCTTAGGCCATGCCAAAGATTTTTAATACCGAGCGCCTGTACATCCAGTGCATCCCCCCCGGGGACGCCCACCGCTGACGCAGCCCCCATCGCCTTCCGCGCCAGTTCAGCCGGACCCGAAACGAGGGCGTTGCTCGTTGGTCACCCTCGGCTTGAGAGCCGCTTTAATCCGCACTGCTGTAAGGAAACACTGCAGGATATCTGGGGGGAAGGTAGGTGTTGATAAGCCAGTCCGTGGCGGCGGGAATGGATACGGACACCCGGGCCCCCTTGGTGGAGCGGATGTTATTGGCACTCAGGTAATCATTCACAGCCGTGGTTAAGGTCGCGTCGTATTTGACGCTAAACACGAACGATTTGAACTCCTTGTTATCCCCTCTCTTTTGGGTCGCCATGAAATCTCTCGGGACGGAGGAGGTCCGGCCTCCGCCAATATTGACCCCCAGCTTGCAAAGGCCATTGCAACTGAATGAACCGTGATCCACGCCGAACGCGCCGTAATCGTCGAAATCTTGATAGAAGAGATAAAATTTGGCGTCGTTTTTACCGTAAAACTCAAACTTGATCTGCCGCCATGCCGCCAACGAGTCGGAGTTCCTGTCATCGTCAGCTCTGAATGAGTACTCGGCTGGCTTGGTGCCAGAACGCGGTTTTTCATTCAGCTGAATCCTGGGAGCGGCCCACTGCCGGTCTGCATTTTCATTCGCCTCGACCACGTAATCCGTGTCGAGATCGAGCATCATCAGGGCGGATAATGTGCTGGGCCCGCCGGAGCCCCTTGAAACGCCATCAGCACTCTCGGACACCCTGGATGTGAGCCGGTATCGGAAGACCAGAACCTGCGCATGGCAACGTTCGGCCACCAAAAGCATCATGATCGCTAAAAGCGCTGCACTCAGAAATTTTTTCATCACTGGATAACTTCAACCGCCGCTGTCCCCGACAAGACATTCCCCGGCGGTCAACTTTATAGTTTCCGCAAGTCACTCCCGGGCAGGGGTCACCAAACTGGAGTGAGTTCCTCGTTCAGACAATTCGGAAGCCGGAAATTGATTCGGAGCCGCCCGGACAGCCATCCCTCGTAAAAAGACTGAGGAGACTAATGTCCGATTGAGATTTGTCTTTGTGGCAGACTTTTCTGCGCGCTGGGCCTTGAACCTGCCGTGCGGAACAAACCCCGCCCAAGGCGCCCCACGACGCTGACGATTCACATCGGCGGCACTGGATTAATAGCGTCGGTATTAGACGCAGAGGGGAAGATGCTCACCTCTTGGGTGCGGGTGGAAACTCTCCCGCATGGTTTGCCCGTGCTGATGGCCCAGACTCTTGCGCCTCTGCCCGGCGGCAACGAGATCTTCGACAGGATTGAGGACAGAAGACCGTCAGTCCGCAGCGGGGCGTCTGATCACGCGCATCCCGCCGATGTAGAGCGCATCCAGTGCGGATTGAATGAGGAAACGCAGGGCATCCTGCGGAGTCTCCACAATCGGCTCACCGCGCCCATTGAGGGAGGTGTTGAGGACCACAGGCACGCCGGTTTGTGCGAAGAAGCTCTCGAGGACGCGGAAAAATTCGCCGCAGGATGGGTCGACCGTTTGGACGCGTGCAGAACCGTCGCAATGCGTGATGGCGGGCAACTTGTGGGAACGCACGAGGCCGGTAAAAAGCATGTAAGGCGAGGAGGCGGGGAGCCCGAGGAACCACTGCTGCGCTTCAGACGCCAGCACCGCCGGGGCGAAGGGCCGCCAAGCCTCGCGCCCCTTGATGGCGTTCACACGCCCCCAGTTGGCCGCTTGCCGCGGGTCGGCCAGAATCGAACGATGCCCGAGCGCGCGCGGCCCAATTTCGCTGGGCCCTTCAAACCATCCGATGATCCGGTCCGCGGCCAGATCTTCCGCGGCCGCTTTTGCTGAATCCGCGCAAGCAGTGAACTCGATGGCGCTGGCGGAAGTTTGGAGCGCGGCGGTGATCGCGTCGCCGCTGACTTCGACGCCCAGATAAGGACTGGCGTGTGTATCCGGCACTCGCGGCGGCAACGATTGGTCGAGGACGTTGTGGTAGAGCCAGTACGCTGCACCGATGGCAAGGCCGCTGTCCTCGCACCCGGGCTCCACGAACATGCTGCGAAAACGGCCCTCCCGGTAAATCCGGCTGTTCGAGGGGCAGTTGAGGGCGCAGCCGCCGGACAGGCACAGGTTGTCCGTACGGAGCCCCATGCGAGCGACGATCTTGGCGAGGGCGTCCGTCGACAGCAGATACGTCTCCTCAAAAAGCTTTTGGGTACTGGCGGCGATGTCCGTGTTGATGGGAGCAAGGGCCTGCGCGGGATCGCCCAAGGGCTTCAGGTCGTAGCCCATGGTTCGGGCCATGCCGAGGCAGTGATCCATCCAGGCGTTCGCGTCCACCCTGCCTTGATTCCAGTCCAGTTGATTGCCCACGAAGTGCCGGTCAAAGAAACGCGGCTGCCCATAACCCGCCAGCCCCATGAGCTTCCCGGACGGCCCCACATCGCCCATGCCCAGCCGTATCCCCACCTCCTCATAAAGTCCGCCGATGGCCAGATGATGCGGCGTGAGAGGACGGATGCGGTGGCCGTCGCCCCAGAAAAACATACCGCTGAGATAACCCAAGCCGTTGGGATAACCGTCGTGGGTCAGGATCGCTGCCTGGTCGAAGCCTGACTGGTAGAAGCACGACGCGGCATGCGCCACATGGTGCGCGATCAAGTAACCCGGCAGCACGCGTCCGGCCAGACGCACCGTCACGGGGTAATGAAAACCGTGCCGACCGGAGTCGTCCTTGAGAAAGGGCGAATAGTCGGACGCGGCGATCTGGCCCAGCGGCGCATTAGGCCAGTGGGGCGACGTGGCATATTGATCGATGGTTCCAAACCACGAAACGTCTCCGCGCTGCCGGGTTCGGTGTTCGGGAAACGCATCGCCGTAATGACGGTGGAGATAAGAACCCGCGTGGAGGGGATTGTAAAAAATCTCCATCAGGCTGTAGACGAAGAGACTTGCCGGATCGACGTTCTGCGCCCGGACCAGATCCGCCAGCGCGCAGGGGGCATGATGCGCCGGGTGTGGCTCAAGGCTGAGCGAGAAGCCGCTGAGATCGTCGATGATGAGCTCGACCCCCTGCGTGGAGGTGATCGCGCAGTAGTCGATCTGGTCCGCGCGCAATTGCGCCGCGTCCAGTGCCGCCTGGATGGTTTTGAACTCCAGCGAAATGGCGTGCTTGATGCGCGCGTGGCGCTCCCGCAACACGTGGGCCGCAATCCTGCCATCGCGCACCACGGAGACGGCCGCATCATGCCCGAAGTGGAGTCCGAGAATGTTCATGCGGCGCCTTTCTGACCGACGAACTGGGAATATTCAGGCGGCATGAGTGAGCGGGGTGAGGATGACCCCAGTGGATCAGGCCTCGATCACTACAGGGGTCGGAAGGCGAATCTGCGGGGTGCGTCTTGGTGTAGTTTGTCGGCGCGGATATTCCAGCGGGAACTACAGCGCTGGCCGGAGCACGGAGGGAGAGCCCCATTCGCGCCGCCGCCAAGGGCGACGCATTGCCAGACGTTCCGCGCGCGCCGGGTCCGGATCCGCCTTCCTCGCTGCATTCCGACGCCATGGAAAACCCTGTGGCAATCAGCTTCGGATCGGGAGCCTCGCATCTGCACCGCGCCATTTACCGCAGATGCTCTAAGCGACAGCGAGCAACACCATCCCGCCGCGACACTCCCTTTTAGCCCACGGGTAAACATGTTTACCTTGTTGGGTGCGAATGAAGCGGGCATGAGCGCCGGTCACGGTGTACGAAATCCGTCACCCCATGAAAGCGTTCCTCATCGCATTGCTCACGCTGCCGCTGCTGGCGTATGGGGAGGACGTCCCGCCGAAACCCGGAGGCCCGACTGCAGGGGCCGTCATCGCGGTTTATGGAGACGCAGCCATCACCGCCACCCCACCCCCGGAGTGGAGCTTCCAATGGAACGCACGCGGCAGGCTTGGCGACTCAGCAGGCTATGATGCCCTGAGCTGCGACGCGCTCTCGCGGGCCTGTGGAGTGAGGGACGCCTCGGGCAAGTTCCGCATCGACGCCCCCGGCCACACCGTCTCGCGCGGCATCGGTTATCTAGACATCTCGGCGATGCGCGACAGCGGGGGCGTGGCGCGCTATTACATCGCCTCGTACAAGCTCAACGCCGACCCTGCCGGCGACGTCTGGATCAACCATGGCAACCTGCGCACACCCTTCAACGAGGGCACGGATCTGCAGATCCATGTGAATGACGAGCCCAAGGTCCATGCGCTGATCAAGAACGAGCGCCGGTTCGCCGAGGTGTTCCAATTCAACCTCGGTCATCTGAAGAAAGGGGATGTCATCCATGTCGCCCTCGGTCCCGCGCCGGGTGCCCGCAAGGGTGGCGGCCGGCTTTTCTATGTCATCGAGGATTGCCCCGCGGGTGCGAAGCCAGTGGAACCGGCCCACATCCTCTCGCCGGTGCCGCATGCGTCCACGCCACAATTCGGAGCCGATGGGCGGATCGGTGCGGCCTATGGTGAAAAGCATCAAGCCCAGTGCAGCGCGGTCACGGCAACCCGCCCGGAGTTGGTCTTCATCGGCGACTCCATCACCGCTCGCTGGCCCACGGAGATACTCGAAGGGCGTTTCCCCAAACAGCGTCCGGTGAATCTCGGAATCGGCGGTGACTGGATTCAGAATGTCCTCTGGCGTGTGCAGAACGGTGCGCTCGAAAAGGCTGCGCCGAAGGTCGTCGTGCTGCTCATCGGCACCAACAATCTGACTGCGGGATTCACCCCGGCCGAGATCGCCGAAGACGTCAGCGCCCTGCTCAAGACTCTTCAAAACAAGGCCCCGGCGAGCAGGATTCTTTTGTTGGGAATCCTGCCGCGCGGCCCCTCGATTCACGACGAGCCGAACGACCGCATTCGGCAGACGAACGTCCTGCTGGCCAAGCTCGCCGATCAGAAGCGGGTCTTCTTCCTCGATGTCGGGGACCGGCTCGTCGAGCGGGACGGCGCGATCCTCACGGAGGTGATGCCCGACAGGCTCCACGTCGCGGGCCCTGGCTACACGCGCTGGATGGAAGCCATGGGCCCTGTGCTTGATCAGATGCTGACTGAACACCCCTGATGAAAGACATCACCATGAAAGGCACCGCCACACCTCTCACCCTCCTCCTACTGACCTTCTGTCTCTCTGCGCCCGTTTCCGCAGCGCCGCTCGTAAAGGACGGCAGGGCCACCGCCGAAATCGTCATCCCGAATGATGCCAATCCCATCGTGAGGACGGCCGCGGCGGAATTTCAGGGCATTATCGCCAAGATGTCGGGCGCTCCACTCGATATCGTCAGCGAACCGAGCGGCAAGGTTAAGACAAAGGTCTGGTTCGGCGATAACGAGAGGACGAAAAGGCTCGGGATGGACCTCAAGGGGGTCAAATACGACGGATACAAGATCGTCGTGAAAGGCGACGATATCATCGCGGCCGGAGTGGATATCGAATGGTACAAATCCTACGGCTTCAGCGAGGACAACCTCTACAGGGTCCAGGACAAATGGCTGAAGCACACCGGCGGGCACAAATGGCGCTCACCGATGTTCATGGAGGGCCTCCACAACCAGTGCCGCGAAAAGGATGCGTCGCGGGAGCTTGGGTTTCACGATGGCATTGATTCCACCGGCACCCTGTTCGCCGCCTACGCACTGCTCGAGCAGCTCGGGTTCCGCTGGTATATGCCCTTCGCGGATATCGGGCAGGTCATCCCCGAAAAGAAGGATATTTCCGTTGCCGATCAGGACATCAAGAGCGAGCCGGCCTTCCGTTACCGCAACTGGAGCCACTGGCGCGGCAGCCGCGATGAAGCGCTGTGGTTCAAGTCGCTTGGCGGCGGGATGAGCGAGCTCATCTTCTTTTATCATGCCGCGGGGCGTATCCTCGACGGTCAGGAAGACCCCGAGTGTGCCGGAAAGGTCAACGGCAAGACCGATTTCCGCGCGCCGAAGCTCTCCGGCGAAAAGTTCCGCTCCACCTTTCTGCGGTATCTGGAGTCTGCCAATACCTTCTATCCGAAAATGCTCCCGTATGTGAGCTTCAACCAGCCGGACGGATGGAGCACAATCGACGACGAGGATGTCGCCAATGGATGGGACAAACTGAAGGAGCGCGGCGATGAGGGGCGCTACAGCGACTACGCATGGGATTTTAATGCGAACATGCTCGAGCGCTATAATCAGAAGTATCCCGGCAACAAACAGCGCAAGGCCTTTTACGCTTACTCGGGCACCGTGGGCGTCCCCACCCAGCTCAACGGCAAGTTCATCCCGGATGACATGACCTGCGTCTTCACGAACACAACGGCCTATGACCACCTGAATCCCGGGTTCACCGCGCTCATGAAGGAGTGGTTCAAGTGCGTCAAAGAGCCGGAACAGTTCATCTATTACGACTACCTCTATGACCGCGGCCCTCACCGCAACTACCCGCCGACCCCGTATGTCTTTACGGAAAACCTAAAGCAGCTCTTCAAAAACATCACGCCCGACAAGTGCCAGGGGTTCCTTCTCGAATACGACGCCCCCTTTGGCGACGTTACAAAGCCCGGGAATCACAACACCAACATAGGCTGCCCGGCACAGACGCACCTCATGATGTATCTCTACTCGAAGCTCATGTGGGATCCGAAAACGGATGCGGACAAGCTTCTAGCCGAATACTACACGCTCTACTACGGGCCCGCCGCGGAAGAGATGAAGGCACTGGATCAGTTCGGCGAAGAAATATGGATGAGGAAGGCGCCGCGCCGCGTCACGGCATCCTCAGGGAACTTCAAGGAGGAAGACGTGACGAAGATCTTCGCCATCTTCGGCAAGGCCCGCGCAAAAGCCGCGGCGGGCAGCATCTATGCGAAGAGGCTCGACCGCCTCGCCGATGAGATGGAGCCCCTCAAAAAGCTGTTCACCAATCTCCACCGTAAAGGTCCCACCATCCAGGCCGGACGCTTCGCCGAAGATACCAAGTGCGACGGCGATTTTTCCAAAGCCTTCTGGAAGGGCGTGCCCGTCACTCCGCTGAAGGACATGTTTACAGGAGCCAAACCGGGCCATGTCTCCACCACCGTTGCGTTCCGCGCCACGCCGACCGCCCTTTACATCGGCGTCGAGTGCCGTGAGCCAAAGATGGACAGCCTCCGTGAACGCACCAAGACACGCGACGACTCGGGCATCTGGGCCGATGATTTTGTGGAGATACGCCTGGAGACTCCAAACGGCCGCATGCCGGTCATCAACATCAACCCGGCTGGCGCCCTGTTCGACAAAGACACGACGGACCCGAACGTGGCAAACCTGCCGGCGTTCTACAGCGTGAGCGACTGTGCGGTGAAGAAATACCCCGACAAGTGGTGCGTCGAGATCCGGATCGACTACGCATCGCTCGCCGCGCTGATTCCCAATGTCTCCGCACCGTGGGGTGTGCAGATCTCGCATCAGCGACTCGCCGGGGACAAGCCCGAGTTCTACCAGCTTTCGCCGACGGGCAAGGCGTTCAACAAGAACTTCGAGATGATGGCTAACATCACGACGAACAAACGGTAGGGGTGCCATACGATGATGTGAATCGCCATGAAACCCACCCGCGGCCCCACCTCCCTGCTGCTGGCTCCACTCGCAGCAATACTCTGCCTCACTCTCTCCGTCTCTGCTGAGGATCGCAAACCGGCCCTCGTCGAATCGAAGCGCATTTGGGACAAGGCCCAATACAACTCCTTCACCGATCTTACTCGTTTCCGGGACCAGTGGTTCTGCTGCTTCCGCGAAGGGATCGCACACACGGCCGACATCGGAAAGCTGCGCGTCCTGCGTTCCTCCGATGGCGTTGCGTGGACCTCGGCTGCTCTCATTGAGGAGGACGACATTGATCTGCGCGACCCGAAGTTTTCGATCAAACCGGACGGGCAGTTGATGATCATCGCGGGAGGGCTGACATACGACATGTCGCAGAAACCCGCGCCGGTGAGGACGAAGCAACCGCGTGTGATGTTCTCCACCGACGGCCTCACCTGGACCAAGCCGGCCAAAGTTCTCGAAGAGGGACAGTGGCTCTGGCGCGTCGATTGGCATGAAGGCAGAGCTTATGGGATCAGCTATCCCTACAAGCGTGCCGAGCACCCCGATCCGAAGGTGGCGGAAGCGGCGGAAACGAACGGCCCTGTGCCGCCCGGTCCGTATCCATGGAAGGTGAAGCTGATGACCAGCACGGACGGCATGCATTGGGAGACGGTGACGCACCTCGACGTGCCGGGCCGTCCCAACGAAGCCACCGTGCGCATCCGCCCGGATGGTGAAATGATCGCCATGGTGCGGCGCGAACGTGGCAACTATTTCGGCTGGATCGGCCGCAGCCGGCCGCCCTATCGCGAGTGGACATGGCATGAGACGGAGCACCGCTTTGGCGGGCCGAACTTCATCGTGCTGCCCGACAGTTCGCTCGTCGCGAGTGGCCGAAGCTTTCGGCAGCCTTACTCCACCGTCATCGCCAGCATGGACCTCGAGCATTACGACATCGCGCTGAAGCTCCCCAGTGGCGGCAGCGACACGGGCTATCCCGGCATGGTGTGGCACAACGATGAACTGTGGGTGAGCTATTACTCCAACCACGAAGACAAAGACGGCAACCCACCGCCCAACCGGCACGTCGAACTTCCGGCCGCCATTTATCTGGCACGCATCCGATTTGAAAAATGAAAGCCGTTCTCTTCCTCCTCGCAGCCGTGGCTACCAGCTCCGCAGCCCCATTTCCGACGGAGTATCAAGCCGCTCTCCGGCTCTATGGCTCCAATCAGTTTCCTGAAGCACGAGCAGCGTTTGCCGCGCTGATCGCGTCCGCTCCCACAGCCGAGGCGAAGGATGCCGCCTTGGTGCAGGCGAGTTACTGTGAGGTGCAATTAAAACATGTCGAGGAGGCCACGACGCTCGCGGCAGGCATCAAAGACAAATACCTGGGCACGCTCTGCCGCATGCGACTGCTGACGATGCAGTCGAAGTATGCGGAGGTCGTGCCGCTGGTGAAGGACGAGGATTTTTCGCTTTGGCCGGAGGCGCTGATCTTCGACGCGCTCATGGTCCGAGGCGATGCATCGGGCCGCGCGCGTGACACGGTGGCGGCGGAGAAGGACTTTCGTGCGGCGCTGGGTTCCACCATCAATGATTACAAGAAGGCCACTGCGCATCTGCGTCTGGCTTGGCTGTTCGAGGGCGGCAAGCAGGCGTTGGGTTGCCTCGAGGAGGTGATGAAGCTCAAGGAGCCCGGGCCTACGATGCGTTATCAGGCCATCGCAGGCCGGGCACGTATCCTCGCAGGCGAAGGCAAGGGTGCGCTCGCCATTGCGGAGTTCGATCGGGTCAACGATCTGAACAAACAGCCGCACTGGACGATGGTGCAGATGGCGCGCGCGGCGACTCACGAAGCGCTGGGTGAGCCGGAGAAGGCGCGGGCCTGCTACGAGGCGGTCGTGGCATCGAGCAATCCGCCGGCGGACTCACTCGCGACTGCCAGGGGCAGGCTGGCGGCCAAACGCTGAACCATTGCTGAGCGAGGAACATCTTCATGCACACCCACTTTCCCTCCACCCTTCGTTCTTTGCTGCTGACTGCGATCAGCATGCTTGTCGCGCTGCCAGCGCAAGCCGTTGATCTCGTCACCGACGGCAAGGCTGTCGCAGACATCGTCATCGCTGCCGATGCAATCAAGGCCACGCGCACCGCTGCCGAGGAACTGCAGCGTCATCTGCTCGCGATGTCCGGTGCGACCCTCGCCATCGTGGACAAACCGGGCGCTGCGCCGAATCACATCTACGTCGGCGCGAGCGAGCACACGCAGAAGCTGGGGATCAGCGTCGATGACGTGAAGCTCGATGGTTACAAGATCATCGCGAAGGAGCATCACGTCGTGCTCATCGGGCGCGACGTGTTCCACTCGCAGAACCACTTCGCCCCCTACACCGACCGCGCGCATGACCTTTCGCAAAGTGCCTGGGAAAAAATGACCGGCCATAAGTGGCGCACGCCTTCTTTCTACGGCGGGGCCGGATTCAGCAAGGCGTGCGGCTTCTATTTGTATGATGCCACCGGCACGCTGTATGCCGTGTTCGGCTTACTGGAGCAGCTCGGGATGCGCTGGTATATGCCGGATGAAGAACTCGGCCTGATCCGGCCACATCACGATCGCATCCGCATCGCCGAGCAGTCGGTGAAAAAGGAGCCGGAGTTCGGTCAACGCCGCTTCGCTGACAACCAGCCCGGCACCTACAGGCAGGAGATGATGTGGTATAAATCCATGGGGGTCGGCACCAGCAAGGTCATCCCGATTTACCATGCCGTCGGCCGACTCACTTATTTTGGCAAAGAGGCTGATCCCGCTTACTTCGGCATCATCAACGGGAGGCCCAGCTATAACTCCCCGAAGCTCAACAGTGAAAAGCTGCGCGCCGATTTCATCACCTCACTCGACTTCACGCGGCAGGTTTATCCGGGCATCGAATACGACAGCCTCGGGCAGCCCGATGGCTGGTCTTCCATCGACAGCGCGGACGTCGCCGGAGGCTGGGAACAAACCGAGCGCGGCATTTACGGCAACTTCAGCAACTACGCGTGGGACTTCAATTTGGAAATCGTGAAGCGCATCACCGCGAAGCTTCCCGGCCGCAAGTTCACCGTGATGGCCTACAGCGGGACGACCATGCCGCCGACCACCCTTGAGAAGATCCCCGACAGCGTGCTCGTGGGCCTCATGCAGCACAGCACCGCGTGGATGCTGCCGCCTTGGAACGGCGATCTCGAGCTGCGTAAAGAATGGCTCAAACGCATGAAGGACGGTCGCGAGCAGCTGCTCATCATGGACCACTACCTGGAGCAGGCAGTCATTCGCAACGCGCCGCCCGTGCCCGTGTTCTTCACCAAGATCCTGCAGGCCAATCTCAAAGCGGCCTATGACCACGCCGCCGGCTACGACATCGAAGTGCCATGGATTCCAAGCAATGAGATTAAACCTGAAGCGACCAACAACCTGCGTCGCCCGGGTCTATCGCACCTCATGATCTACCTCCACGCCCGCATGATGTGGGATCGCCACCTCGATCTGCAGGCCACGCTGGATGAATATTACCGCCTGTTCTTCGGCCCCGCGCATGCCGAGATGAAGCAGTTCCATGAGTTCGGCGAAGCGGTGTGGTTACGGCCCGAAGCACGTGAGGTCACGGCCAATGGCGGCTTTCTCAAGCAAGCCGACGTCGATCAATTCTTCGCGCTCCTCACCGCTGCAAAGGGGAGGACCGGCGACAGCATTTACACGAAGCGCATCGCGTTGCTCGAAGCCGACATGCAGCCGCTGAAGGGTCTCTTCGCCAACCTCCAACGCAACAACGGCGCGATCAACGGACACTACGCCTATCATCCATCGAAGATCGACGGCGACCTCACCAAACCCATTTGGACCGACCCGGACAACCGCGCTTTCACGCCGTTGAGCGACATGTTCACCGGCGACACACCGCACCATGTTTCCACCAAAGTCGCCTTTCGCTGGCTGCCGGATGACAGCGGGCTCGTCGTCGGCATCGAGTGCATCGAGCCCAAGATGGACAAGCTCCGCGCCGACTGCAAAGACCGCGACAGCTACGCCATCTTCAACGACGACACCGTCGAGATCCGTCTCGAGACCGCCAAGGGCATCCGCCCGTTCATCGTGGTGAATCCCAACGGCACCGTGCTCGATGAGTGCATCACCACCCGCTCCGAGGACCTCGCCAGCTTCTACACCGTGAAGAGCATCGCCGTGAAAAAGGCCGCCGACCGCTGGTTCGTCGAAGCTCTCATCGAAGCGAAACCGATCGAAGGCGAAGTCCCCAGCAAAGCCTACCCGTGGGGCGTGAACATCTGCCGCCAGCGCATGGCCGGCAACACGCCCGAGTACTACATGCTCTTCCCCAGCGGCACGAAATTCAAGGACCCCAAGGCGATGGGGAACCTCATCATGCGGCGGTAAATGCCTCTTAACACGCCAACCATTCACCATTCCAATTGTGACCGACCATCCAATCATATCTCGTCGCCGCTTTATGCAGACGGCAGCGGGCCTGTCGTGCGCGGCATTCTTCCCAAGCCACTCTAACGCAGCCACGCCGAAGGCCAGAATCCTCGAGACGAAAGTTATTTCCCAGCAGCCGGAGTTTTATCACGGCTGGCCGACGGTTGTCCGGCGACGCAATGGGGAACTGTGGCTTTCGTGGTCCGGTGGTCGTGAGTCGCATGTTTGCCCATTCGGGCAGGTGCAGGCGATGACTTCACGCGACGACGGCAATACCTGGACTTGGCCGCGCGTCTTGCTCGACAGCGCCACAGACGATCGGGATTCGGGCGTGCTGGAGACGGCTCAAGGGACTTTGTTGGTCACCACGTTCACCTCGCTGGCCTATGAATCCCACTTGGAAAAAAAGATCACCTACACCGATTGGAAGCCGGAGGGTTGGGGGACCCAAGCGATGTCCCCGGAGCAACTGTCCAAATGGAACGCGGTCCACGCGCGGCTCACTGATGTTGAACGTAAGGCCGATCAGGGCGTGTGGCTCATTCGCTCCACCGATGGAGGCAGATCATGGTCTGCTCGGATTCCCACGATCGTAAACAGCCCTCACGGCCCGATCCAACTCGCTGACGGACGGCTGCTGTATGCCGGCAAACAACTCTGGAGCGACAGTCGTAAGATCGGAGTCTGTGAGTCCAAAGACGACGGTAGAACGTGGCAGTGGCTTGCTGAGATACCGATCCGTTCGGGGGACAAGAACGCCTATCACGAACTGCATGCCGTCGAGGCGGCGAACGGGACAATCATCGCGCAAATCCGCAATCACAACGAAGTGAACAAACATTGGACGCTGCAAACGGAGTCGTCCGACGGTGGCAAGACTTGGAGCGAACCGCACGCGGTCTGCTATGGGCTCCCGTCTCACTTGCTCCGACTGAGCGATGGGCGTCTGCTGATGACTTATGGCTATCGTCGCAGCCCATTTGGCAATCGTGCGCGTCTCAGCACCGATCACGGCAAGTCTTGGAGCGATGAACTCACCCTCTCCGAGGATGGCACAAGTGGCGATCTCGGTTACCCGAGCACCGTTGAACTCGCCGACGGCACCTTGCTGACCATTTGGTATGAAGCAACTGCCGGGCGGAAACTCGCTGTGTTGCGGCAGGCGAAATGGCGGATCGACTGAGCCGCCTCTTGTCGTCGTCGCGAGCATCGTCAGCCCCGCGGACGATTTAGCCACGCTGGATAGGCTGCTGAATGAACGCCCCTGATTAAAAACCCCGCGATGAAACACACCCTCACATTCCTCTCCTGCCTCCTGCTCGCTGCGCTGCTCCCAATTGCGACTGGTGCAGCGGAGACCAAACCGAACAGCGAGAGCGTCACCTCTGACGAGGAAGATTTGATTTTGGGGTTCAGGGGGAAGTCGAAGTATCAGATCGTCATTCCTGATCCGATGCCGAATGAAGCGGCGGCTGCCTCAGTGCGGCGGGCGGCGGAGCTTTTGCAGACGGCGTTCGGCGCGAATGGGATCAAGCTGGAGATCAAGACAGAGCCGGAAGCGGATGCTGCACGGCATGGCTTCTACCTCGGTGCGACAAAGTTCGCGGCATCGAATGGAGTGGATGCGAAGCGCCTTGGCGGATGGAGCTATGTCCACAAAGCGGCAGGGCCTCATATCATCATCGTTGGCAATGATGCGCCGGACATACTGGCTGGCAAACGTGCCACCTCGAAGGAGACGCCGCTGCCCTACGAGGGCACGTTGTTCGGCGCGGCGGAATTTTTGTATCGGTTTGTGGGCGCGCGTTTCCTTTCACCCGACCAGAGTGGGACCGCATTTCTGCCGCTATCGATCATCCACGTGCCGCGGGACCTGAACACAAAGGGCAGCCCGCACTTTGAGGAGCACGATATCCGCAACTCTGCCGAGTTGTTCTACACGGCGAATCATTGCCGTCGCTTCACTCGCATCTGGTCGCGCTATGGGCACCAGCACCCGTCGGCGGTGCCGATCGAGGAGTATGGGAAGTCGCATCCCGAGTATTTCGTCCTCACGGGAAATGTGCGTCAGCCGAAGGTGAATTCCGAGGAGGGCCAGCTTTGCCTGTCGAATCCAGAAGTGCGTGAACTCATTTACCAACATGTGCTGGCTCGCTGCGACGAAGGTTTTGACGTCGTCGAGATCGGACAGGCCGATGGCTTCCGGCCCTGCCAGTGCAAGGAGTGCGCCACTCTCTACGGGGTCAAAGTGACGACGACTCCAGCGGATGGCATCGGCTTTCACAAAGATCGCGCATGGGGCGAGAAGCTCTGGATCATGCATTGCGACATGGCCCTGCGCCTCATGAAGGACCGGCCCGGGAAGAAGCTGATGATGACCTCCTACGGCCCGACTGTTCGTCCGCCGCAGACGTTCACCGAGTTCCCCGAGAACACGGTCATCGAGATGATGGACTCCAGTGCGGCGTCCTTCGAAGCATGGAAGCAGATCAAAGTTCCCGGAGGCTACTCGGCCTATCTCTATAACTGGGGCAACTTCCATCTCGTGGGGCTGACGCCGCTGAACACCATCAGCAAGATCGCGGAGCAGAGCCGCCTGCTGGTCGCGAACAACGTCCGCATGGTGCAGGTCAATGGCAGCCCAATGAGCGGCCAGTGGGGGCTCGAAGGTCCGAATATCTATGCCTATGTGCGGCTCGGCATTGATCCTTTTTCGAAGACCGCGGACGAGCTGTTCAATGAATACCTGCAGGCCGCATTTCGCGAAAGCGAACACCCGATGCGGCGCTTCTTCCTGAACCTCCAGAAGCGTGCGGAACTCTGGAGCGTGATCGCGCTGTATGCCTATCAGGCCGGGCGCGATCCGCTCTTCGCTCTTGGCACGCTCTACACTCCGGACATCGTGAACGCGTTGGAGGAAGATTTGGGCATCGCAGAAAAAGCGGCCGTTCTCCCCGAAGTGAAGCGCCGTCTGGACATCGTGCGCTATGAGTTCGATTTCCTGAAACACCTCGCGCTGGTGATCCATGCCCACCGCAATCATCAGGCGATGAAGGACGCCCATTCGCTCAACCAACTGCTCGATGCCGTGGACGCGCGAAACGCCTTTGTCGCGAAGGTGGTCAATGGCGACGACAAGTATCCCAAGAAGAAAAATCCCGCCTACCTCCATCTCGGCGAGTCTGGCGTCAAATACGCCGGCCGTTATCTGGACCGTGCTCCCTTCAACTGGGACACCGCGAAGATGCGGGCCAATCCCGCCCAGTTCTCGCAGCAAAACAGGGCGCTGGAGATCGCGAAAGTGTCGGCGGCATTGACGCTGGATTCGCCGCTTTGGGCGAACGCCGAGGAGCATACGCTCGGCCCCGTGGAGGCCTCCGCGCCGCCTCTGCAAGCACAGACAACCTTCCGCGTGCTATGCGACGACAGTCATCTTTATGTGCGCGTCAGTGGCGAGCAGCCAGCGGCCAGGATGAAGTTCGTGGCGCGTGGACGCGATGCCGAGCTGTGGCTCCAGGAAAGCATCATCGTGAATGTGTCCCCCTTCGCGGATCGCAGTCGCTACTTCTACTTCGCCTATGAGCCCGAGCCGACCTCGTTCAATGACGCCGAGCACGGTTTCATCACCGATTTCCTGCATCCCCGCTACGGCTGGAACGATGAAAGCTGGAACGGCAACTGGACCTTCGAGACCAAGCTCCTGCCCGACAAAAACCGCTGGGAATCCATGGCGGTGATCCCCTTTGAAACCCTCCGCGTGACAGCGCCGAAGAAGGGCGACCTGTGGTATCTCAATGTCGGTCGCGTTCACTTCATCGACGGTCCGGACAAGAAGGGCCAACGGGAAAACTCCGTGTGGACTGGCCAGCTCAACCCTTCGCGCATTCCCGGCGATGCATCCTTCGGCAAAGCAACGTTCAAGTAATCGCTCCGAGATGAAACGCATCGCCGCCATCGCCATCGCTGT
This sequence comes from Chthoniobacter flavus, assembly GCA_945861435.1. Lineage (GTDB taxonomy): Bacteria > Verrucomicrobiota > Verrucomicrobiia > Chthoniobacterales > Chthoniobacteraceae > CAIURC01. The sequence goes on from CAMAUX010000006.1 coordinate 26,128, forward strand.
GCTCATCGGCCCGTTCGGAGCTGCATCGGCACTCGACTACACGCAATTGAACGCGGTGAAGCTGCTGCGCTCCGAGAAGCGCTTCGATGAAGCCATTCAAAAACTCGAAGCCATGGCCGCTCAGGCCGCCGACGCTGACGAGAACTTCCACTACCTCGACTTGGCCATCGAGACCGCATCCGGTTCCTTGAAAAACGCGGATCGCGCCCTCGCGCTCGCGGACCAAGTGAAGGACCCCGCACGGCGGGACTTCGCCAACCTCCGCGTGTTATCCGACTTCAAACGCTACGACGAGGCACTTGCGCGCGTGCGTGACAAGAAGATCGACGAATGGCCTGTGCGGTGTCGCGGCAGCGCCCATGGGATCCTCGCGGAGATCTGCCGACTCCGGGGTGATGACGCAGCCGCGCAAGAGCACCGATTGAAAGCGATCGCCTCGCTCGGAGCGGAGATTGTCGTGCGCGGGAATGCGGCCACGGATGCAGCGCAGCTTTACCTCAAGCAAGGCGAGACCCGCAAAGCTGAGGAGATGTTTCGCCAGGCGCTCGCCATCTCACCCGCCTCCTATGCCTGGCGCAACACGAGCGTCATCTCCCTGTCGCGCCTGCTCATTCAGACTCAACGGGCGAAGGAAGCCGTGAAGCTGTTTGAAGGCATGGATTTCTCCAAGGTCGAGAACATGAACGCCAGAGGCCAGCTCCTCGAAGCCTCCGCGCGCGCCCTGCTCGCCGCTGGCAGAAAAATCAAAGCGGTCGAGACCTTCGACACCCTGCTCCAAAGCGGCATCCCAGACGCGTGGAAGGAGCGCATCAACAAGGAACTCGATCAGATGGCCGAGGATTTTTAGCCATGAAACACACCCTCAAACTCATCGCCGCCCTACTGATACCGCCACTCGCGGCGATCCACGCTGAAACGTCTCCCATCCAGATCACCGACCGCACAGTCGTCTTCACCCACACGAGCACCGACCCAAAGGACCCGGCGAATACTTCAGGATACAATCTAGGGCCGAGCATCGCGATGCTGCCGGATGGGAGGTTGATAACCGCTTGGTTTTCGTCGCCAGCGGAGGGCGCGGAATCGCAGCGCATCATGCAGGCATTTTCATTGGACCAAGGCCGCACCTGGGGCGCGGCGACGGTCTTGCAGGACATCGCAGGCAAGGCTGACTTTGATCCCGTGCTGTTCGTCGCAGGGAAGGAAACCTTCTTGTTCTTCTCCTTCTTTGATCCGCAGATCGACATCTATTTCCGCCGCAGCAGTGACTCGGCTAAGGCCTGGACCGAGCCGGTAAAGCTTAACCAACCCAATCATACGACACGCTCGAATGGCATTCAGTTGTCTACGGGCGAGCTGCTCGTGCCGCTGCACACACGCGGCACAAAGGCCGGAGGCGTGATGAAATCGCGCGATGGCGGCAAGACGTGGACGCGTTTCGGCGCGGTGGCCAATCCGGAAGGCCAGGGCGGCGAACCGACTATCGCCGAGACCAAGTCCGGCAAGATCCACATGATGCTGCGCACGAAGGACGGCCTGCTCTGGCGCTCCATCAGCGCCGACAAAGGGGAAACCTGGAGCGCGCCGGAGAAGACAGGTCTCACCGCCACATCAAGCGCCTCGCACTTGCTATGCACACGCGATGGCACGCTCGTCCTCACATACAACCCGGGTCCCACGCCACTGCGTTTCCCGTTGATCATGCGCACGTCCCGCGATGACGGCCTGACATGGAGCGCGCCCACGCTGCTCGCCGATCGACCCGCGAAAGTCGGCGGCTGGTCCATTTGCTATCCAGCCCTCACCGAACTCGCCGACGGCACACTCGCGGCGATCTGGGCCCACATCAAAAGCTCTCCCGGCGAGTTGTATGGCGACATTCACTCGGCGCGTATCCGCATTGCCACACCGGCCAAGTAAACCGGTGCTACCCCTTAAATCACACGCCACAAACCACAACACACCATGAAACTCAGTTCCCTCCTCCGCTACGCCACAGCTCTCCTGTCGCTTTCCCTCCTAATTCCCTCCATCGCCCGTGCCCAAGGCGACGATGGCAAGCTGCGCATCATCGTCTTCGGCGCGCACCCTGATGATGCGCAATACACCTCGGGCGGCACCGCAGCGAAGTGGGTTAAACTCGGCCATCACGTGAAGCTCGTATCGGTGACCAATGGCGACATCGGCCACTGGCAATCGGCGGGTGGACCGCTGGCGCAGCGGCGGCTTGCCGAGGTGAAAAAAGCGGATGCCCTCATCGGCGCAGAGACGCAGGTGCTCGACATTCACGATGGCGAACTGATGCCTTCGCTCGAGAACCGGCAGAAGATCATCCGCATGATCCGCGAGTGGCGTGCGGACATCGTCATCGCGCATCGTCCGTGGGACTATCATCCCGACCACCGCTATGTCGGCGTGCTCATCCAGGATGCGGCCTTCATGGTCACCGTGCCATTCGTGTGTAGCGATGTGCCGCCCTTGAAGAAAAACCCGCTCTTTCTTTATTCAAGCGATGGCTTCCAGAAACCCTATCCCTTCAAGGCAGACATCGTCGTATCGGTGGATGATGTCTTTGATCAAAAGCTCACTGCCATTCACGAGATGCCTTCGCAGCATTACGAAGGTGGTGCCGTCGGCAGCGAAGCCCATGTAGCCAAAGTCCCAACGGCCACCGATGAAGCGGGCCGCAAGGCATGGCTGCGCGAGCGCTGGGTCAGGCGTCAGGGCGGCGAGGCGAACCGGTTCCGCGATGGCCTCATCAAATGGTATGGACCCGAGAAAGGTGCCGCCGTGAAATTCGCCGAGGCCTTTGAGATTTGCGAGTACGGACGCCAGCCAAAGCCGGAGGAGATCAAGGCGCTGTTCCCGTTCTTCCCCTGATCGCCCATTTCAAACGCACCGACTCATGTCGACCAAAGCCCTCCTCCAACTCGCTGCGGCCGTCCTGTCGGCGAGCGTCAGTTCCGTTCACGCCGCCGCCTTCGTTCTCGTCGCCAAGGACGCGCCACCGGCACCGATCATCGTTTTCAAAGACGCGCCACCTCGCACTCGCGATGCGGCGGTGACGCTTGCGGAATACATCGAAAAGATCAGCGGGGTGAAGCCTGCCGTGCTGGATGGGGAACCGCAGCCATTGCCGGAGCGCGCGATATGGATTGGCGTTCAGCCGGTGGTGAAGACCTTGTTTCCAAAGACAGACTTCGATTTTAAACACGCGGAGGAGACGCTCATCGTGGCGAATCAGAAGCATCTCATCATCGCAGGGCGGGATCGGTGGAATCCGGCGCACATGGAGGCGAAGGGGCGGCTGGCGATGAAGACGGGAATCCAGCAGGAATACGGCACGGCGAACGCGGTGTATTCCTTCATCCAGGAACAGCTCGGCGTGCGCTGGCTCTGGCCGGACGAGGAGGATGTGATCCAACGCGAAGGCATCGCCATCGCGCCGATGGAGCGGCGCTATCATCCGCAGATTCGGGCGCGGGGTGGGATGATGGTGAGGACTTCACTGGGCGACAATAAGGAGAGCGCGGCGGGACTCTGGGCGCGGTTTCAGCGGGTGCAGCTCGACTCCATGGACATGACTGGCGGGCATGGTTTCGGGGATTGGTGGGCGAAGTATGGCACGGCGCATCCCGAGTACTTCGCCGCCGCACCAGATGGCAGGCGCACGGCGGTGAAGCCGCGCGAGAGCAACACGAAACTCTGCGCGTCGAACCCCAAGGTATGGCAGCAGTGGCTGGAGGATGTTTCGGTCGAAGTCCGCTCCAATCCGCTGCTGTGTGTCATCAATGTCTCGCCCAACGACGGCTACACCAGCGGTCACTGCACCTGCGCGAACTGCCGCGCCTGGGATCACCCGGATGGCGAGAAGGTGGAGTGGGTCTTCAGCGGCGGCGTGAAGTATCAGGGCGTGTCGCAGACGGATCGCGATGTGCGATTCGCCAACACGCTCGCACGCATGCTGAAGGAGCGTTTTCCCGACCGTGAGTTGTTCGTGCAGCTCAATGCGTATGGGTTGGCTCGCAATCCGCCCATCGGCATCGCGCCAGACGACAATGTGATCATCTCCAGCGTGGCCAATTTCCACATGCGCTCGCCCAAAGAGCGTGTGCTACCGATGCAGCAACACACAGGCTGGGCGGCGAAAGCGAAACACATCATGTGGCGGCCGAATCTCGGCAGCCCAGCGGGCCTCAGCTGGGGCATGCCCGATGTGGCGATGACGCAGGCGGGCGAGGATTTTCGATTTGCCGCCGACACGCATTGCCTCGGCCTTTACTTCGACTTGTTCTGGCAGCACTGGGCCAATCAAGGGCCACATTACTACGCGCTGGTGCATCTCGCGTGGAATCCGCAGGCCGATGTCGCCGCCGTGATGGATGACTATTACGAGCGCGGCTTCGGCCCTGCCGCAGCGGAAGTGAAGGCCTACTGGCAGCTCCTGGAGCGCACGCGCATGGAGTTCGTCGCGGAAGAGATAAGCCGTTTCCGCGCCTTTGATCTGCCAAAAAAATACACGCCCGAGTTGTTCGCCCAGGCGCAGTCCCATCTCGATAACGCAGCGAAGAAACTCGCCACCGCCGATGAAAAGTATCGCCGCCGCCTGCATTTCATCCAATACGGCCTCGGCTACGCCAAGCTCCTCGTGGACACCCGCGCCGAGATGCAAAAGCTCGAAGCCAGCAAAGGCCAGGACATCGCCGCCAAAGCCAAAGTGGAGGCCAACTACACTCGCGCCGAGCAGATGAAGCAAAATGCCCCCGCTCACGCCATCAACTGGCAAGCCGTCTTCCGCCTACCCGGCTTCGGCGGTGGCGATGGCAACCAACGCGTGATGGGTTTGCATCCTGACGCGCCGCTGAGCGGGCGAACGCTCAAAGAGTTGCGCACGCGGGGGCTGGAGTGATGTGCAAGATTAGACGGCCATGAAATACCACCTCACGCTTCTGGCACTACTGCTCGCGCCACTGGCCGTGCTGTGCGCTGCCGATGCGTCTGCGCCGATGCTGAATCTCCCCGGCACGGATGGTGATGCGTCGAAGGTGAAGTTTGCCCGGTTGCCCTTGCTCAAAGGAACTCACGCCGTCGTCTGCCCGCCGGACGAGCAGTGGAAGTTTCAACTGCACAACTATCTGCTGCATCATGGCGGTAAGTTTTGGTGCATGTGGAGTGCCGGACCGAAGATTGAGGACTGGCCGACGCAGCATGTTCGCTTTGCCACGAGTGATGATGGGTTGAAGTGGAGTGCGCCAAAGATGCTGACGCGCGAGCCCGCCGAAGGTCGCGGCTTCTATGCTCGCGATTTCTGGGTGCGCGATGGCGAGTTGCTCGGCTTGACTTCAAGCTTCAAAGGCCACGGTGGATTTGGTCCGGATCGGGACATGAATCTCCTTGCCTACGTTTGGGACGAGCCGAGTAACACATGGAAGGAGAAGGGCACGGTCTTCAAGAATGCGATCAACAACTTCGCGCCGCAGATGCTCTCCACAGGCGAGTGGATCACAACGCGACGCGACTCGGGTTTCAATGTCTCCATGCTCATCGGCGGCACGAAGTCGCTGGACGATTGGCGTGTGGTGCCGGTGGTGGACAAGCAGGCCAGCACCGGCCTCAGTCCCGATGAACCTATCCTCTGGGAGCAGCCCGACGGATTGCTCGTGACCGTCTTTCGCGACAACGGCACCTCGGACCGCCTGTTCCGCGCGTTCTCGCATGACCACGGACAAACTTGGAGCGCGCCGGTAAAGACGGAGTATCCGAACGCCAAGAGCAAGATCTTCTCGTTGCTCACCAGCCGTGGCTATCGCGTGCTCGTTTCCAATGCCAACACGAGCATGCGTCGTCGCGAACTGTATCTGGCGATCTCCGAGGACGGTCTGAGCTTCACCCGGATGGCGCGGCTCGACATCCCAACGTCGTTCAACGACTCGCTGGCATACCCTCACCCCATCGAGCACGACGGCCAGTTGTGGGTTGCCTTTTCGCGCAATAAATCAACCACGGAACTGTTCAAGGTGCCGCTGGATAATTTGGAAAAGCTGCGAGCAACGAAATGAGTGATCGAGTCGCAACCCCGAAACATGTGAACCCCATCTTCGCACTCCTCACCACCCTGCTGGTCGCGCCGCTCGCCGCGCTCCACGCCGCTGGGCCGGTGGCCGAGCCCGTCACCATCGTGGCCTTCGGAGACTCGACCACGGCGGTGCGTGGTTCCACGAAGGTCTATGCCTCGGTGCTGCAGGAGGAGTTGCGCAATGTCCAAGTCATCAATGCGGGTGTGAGCGGGAACACGACGGAGATGGCCCGCAAGCGCTTCGAGCAGGACGTGCTTAGGCATCAGCCGCTGGTTGCGATCATCCAGTTTGGCATCAATGACGCAGCGATGGATGTGTGGAAGACACCGCCAGCGACGGAGCCGAGGGTTTCGTTGGAGCGCTATGAGGCGAACTTGCGCCATTTCGTTCAGACTTTGAAATCCAAGAACTCCCGCGTGGTGCTCATGACCTCCAATCCGCTGCGCTGGACGCCGAAGCTGAAGGAGATGTATGGCAAGCCGCCTTACCAGCCCGAGAATGTGGATGGATTCAACGCGCCGCTCGCGCCGTATTGCGAAGCCGCCCTCCGAGTCGCACGGGAGGAAGGTGCGGAGTTGCTGGATATACAGCAGGCGTTCGTCGAGCACGCACAGAGACGCGGCGTGCCCGTGGACTCTCTGCTCTCCGATGGCATGCACCCGAATGACGACGGCCATCGCATCGAGGCCGACCTTCTGCGCGAGCGCATCCTCGCGCTGGCAAAAGCGCACGGCCTCGCCATCACCGAAGGTCCACTTTGGAAGGCCAGTGGTGAGTTCGTGAAGATCCATCCGGTTTGCACCGACATCACGCATGATTCCCCGAACCCGACCGTGCTCGGCTGCGGACTCGCGCGGATGAAGGACGGCGCGGTGATGGCCGTGTATTCCACGCCGACGGGCTACTACAGCACGCCCGGCACGACATGGATCGCGGGCCGTGTGACGAGGGACGGCGGCAAGACGTGGTCGCCCGAGAGCGTGATCGCGCGGCATCCGGACTGTCAGCCCTCGCATCCGTCCGTGCTCGTCACGCGCGATGGCGAGATCCATGCGTTCTACCTCGGCTTCAAGAAGTGGAAATGGCAGGGCGTTAATCCCACGGACGAAGCGCAGAGCGACATGTGGACCACGCGCAGCAGCGACAACGGCGCGACATGGAGCGAGCCGCAGATGATTTTCAAAGGCTACACCGGCGCGAGCAACGGAGCCATCGAGACGCGCGACGGGCATCTCATCGTACCGTATTCGCACTATGTGAACGACCCCGGCCGACTCGTGAACCAAGCGTCGGTGTCCACCGATGACGGCAAAACGTGGAGCCTCAGCAACGACATCGACATCGGCGGCGCGGGCGACCACGAAGGCGCTTTGGAGCCCTGCGTGATCGAGCTCAAGGACGGCCGCGTGTGGATGCTCATCCGCACCTCGCGCAAGTTCTTCTGGGAATCCTTTTCCATCGACGGCGGCAGGACGTGGTCCGCTGCCAAGGCAACCACGATCGACGCCAACTCCTCGCCCGGACACCTCACACGACTCGCCGATGGCCGCATCGCACTCGTGTGGAATCGCGAGCAAACGAAGCGCACCGAACTGCACCTTGCCCTGTCCGCCGACGAAGGCAAAACGTGGACGCCGTCCTTGAACGTGGCGCGCGGCACACCGGGCGGAGCCACTTACCCTTTCGCGATCGAGATCGATCCCGGCGAACTCTGGATCGGCTACCACAACGTGCCCAAAGGCTGGAACTTCCCCCGCGCGCGACACCTCCGGCTTTCCGTGTCGTCCTTCATGGAGAATGTCGGGCGATAAAACTCAAGACCCAGCAGAAACACCCCACCCAAATGAAGCGAACCATCTTCACCCTCGCAGCCCTGCTACTCGCTCCGCTCGCGGCACTCCGCGCCGCAGACACCTTCCTCGTCGAAAACAGTCAGCCGCGCGCGGAGATCGTGCTCGCGGAAAAGCCAGCGCAAGATAAGTCCGGAAAGCTGATTCTCGTCGAAGACCGCCAGGCCCGAGTGCCCATCGTGATCTACAAGGGGGCGCCGTTGTTGACGCGCTTGGCTGCTGATGAACTGGCGAAATTTATAGAGAAGGCAAGCGGTGCGAGGCCCCGTGTGATCGAAGGCTGGCCCGAGCCAGTGCCGGAGCGGGCCATCTGGGTGGGTTATCAGAAAGGCTTGGAGAAGCTGGTTCCGGGCGTCGATTTTACATTCCAGCATCCCGAAGAAATTCTTTTTGCGGCCAACGCCAGCCACCTGGTGATTGCCGGTCGCGATCGCTGGGATCCCAATTGCCTGAGCCTGCCCACCAACCTCATTGAAAGCGGCATCAGTTCCGGCCCTGGCGTCATTGGAAAAATGGTTCCCGGCATCCAGCTCGAATACGGCACCGCCAACGCGGTCTATGAGTTCCTGCACCAGCACTTGGGTGTCCGCTGGCTTTGGCCAGGGGAAGTGGAGGTGCCGGAGCAAAGCACCATCGCACTTTCCCCTTTTACCTATCGCTACCATCCTCAGATGCGGGCGCGCATGCAGTTCTTCTGGCATCTCAGTCGCGGCCGAGCCAGTGCGCCCGGCAATGAAGAGAGTAACTGGTATCGCTATAATCACCTCCAGTTAGATTCGCTTCAGACCTTCGCGGGAGAGCATGGCTTTTCCGACTGGTGGGACCGCTTTGGCAAGACGCATCCCGAATACTTCGCCCTACAGCCCGACGGCACACGCAACGGATTTCCTGGTCCGAATTACGCGAAGATCTGCGAAAGCAATCCCGCAGTGTGGGAGCAGTGGCTGAAGGATGTGGATAAAAGGTTGGAACTCAATCCCACGCAGGTCGCCTTCAGCGCCGCGGCCAACGATAGCTGGGCCTCGGGCCACTGTGTGTGTGAAAGATGCCGCGCCTGGGATGCTGCGAGCGCGCCGCGCCGAAAGTTCCATTGGCAGGGAGTGAAAGGAGATTATTTCGAGGAACACGCGGCACTTGCCGATCGACAGGTTCAATTTGCCAACACCCTCGCTCGCAAGCTCAAGGAACGCTACCCGGGCCGCCAGCTCTACGTCTCGATCCTTGCCTACGGGCTCTCGCGCCCCGCGCCCATCTCGGTAAAGTCGGATGATAATGTGATCGTCGGCAGCGTCGCGGCCTTTTTCTCCGACCCGGATGGATTGGATCGCGCGGGTGATAACGAAAAACATGTCGATCAGTTCAAGGCATGGGGCAAGGTCGCCAGCAATCTCTACTGGCGGCCCAATAACTCAGGCATCGTGCAACGCGGTCTCCCGCTCTCCACGCGGATGATCGCCGACCATTTCGAGGTTCTGAAGGAAACCAAAGCCATCGGCATCTTTGTCGATACGCTCTACCGTTACTGGGGCCTCTGCGGACCGGCGTATTACCTCGCGGGAAGGCTCATGTGGAATCCGGACCAACGCGCGCAGGGGGTGATGGATGATTACTTCAGTCGCGGATTCGGTCCGGCGGCGGCGGAGATGAAGCAATACATCACGCTGCTCGACGACGCCCGCGGCGCGCATCAGCCCGATCGCACTGGCGTGGATGGCAAAGCCTACCCTTACGATGGCGCAGCGTGGGCCAAAGCCTACCCACCAGCGTTCTTCGAGAAAGCCGAGGCGATTTTCAAGCAAGGGAGAGACAAGGCACGCGGGGACGAGAAGTTCGCCCGCCGCGTGGTCTATCTTGCCTCGGGGCTCGAGTTTCTCCGACTGGAAACAGAGGGCCGCCAGTTGGTCGATGACATCAAAGCCGACAGGAACAAAACCGCCGCGCTCGAGAAACTGACCACCAACTGGAAACGGATTGAAGCGATGGCGAAGGAATATCCTTTCGCGATTCCGCCCCATTTCCTGACCGAGATCCGCAAGAAACCCGTGGACATCAACCCCGCCGCATTGAGCGACAGTAAGACGCCACAAAAAACCCTGCGCAAGGATTTGGACATCATTAAGTGAATGCGGGGGGGGGAAGTCACATGCGTTAAGGATGCGATCATGAAACACACGCTCACACTCTTCACCGCACTGCTGCTGGCTCCTTGAACGTAGAACCAGCCGGCCGCACCACTCAGCAGGCCTAGTTGCAATACGCGCCCCACCCGGCAGCCTCCGCAACAGCACGGCGGAGTTTCTCACCTTCGCCTACCAGACCGGCGGCGATGGCGTGGAGGTGCGGGTGCAGGACGGCACGATCTGGCTTTCGCAAAAAAACATCGGGCTACTCTTCGAGACGACACCGGAGAACGTGCTGATACACTTGAGGAACATCTATGCCGAGAACGAGCTGGATGAAGCGGCAACTGCTAAGGAATTCTTAGCAGTTCAAACCGAAGGGAAACGCCAGGTGCAGCGCAGCATCCTGCATTACAATCTGGATGCGATCATCGCCGTGGGGTATCGGGTCAATTCCAAGCGCGCCACGGCCTTCCGGCAATGGGCCACGGGAGTGTTGCGGGATTACACGCTCCGGGGCTATGTGATGGACCGAGAGCGCATGGAGAACGGCGCCTTCCTGGGCGATGACTACTTCGAGCGCCTGCTGGAGGAGATCCGACTGTCCGAGCGGCGCTTTTACCAGAAGATCACCGACATCTATGCCACGGCGATGGATTACGACCGGGACGCGCCGGTCACCCAGGCATTCTTTGCCAAGGTTCAAAACAAGATGCACTACGCCGTGCACGGTCACACTGCGGCCGAGCTGATCGTCAAACGTGCGGACCACCAGAAGGAACGCATGGGGCTGACGACTTGGGCCAAAGCCCCCGACGGCAAGATTCTGAAAAGCGACGTGGTGGTGGCCAAAAACTACCTCACGGAGGCGGAGTTGGATGATCTGGGGCGCATCGTGAATGCTTATCTCGAACTGGCGGAAGGCCGCGCCAAACGCCGCGTGCCGATGACAATGGAAGACTGGGCCAAGCGGCTTGACATCTTCCTCTGGGCGGATGCGCGGGAAGTGCTGGAAGATGCCGGGCGCATCAGCGCCGAAATCGCCAAGGAGCACCCCGGGGGTGAGTTTGAGAAATACCGCGCGACCCAGGACAGACTCTTCCAGAGTGATTTCGACAGCTTCGCGGCATTGGAGAAAGCTGACGATGGCAAAGGCAATGAGTGAGACCATCGAAGACATCCTCCCACCGTTGAGGCAACTCATCGTCCTCACCAATATCGAGCGCTGTTTAGCCTCCGCGTAAATCCTGTTACGTAAATAGTCGGCGGAAGGTCGTACAAAGGCGGGAGCTGCGGGTGTATTGATCTGGGAGATTCATGAGATACACACGCATCCTTTTTTCCGCAGTGCTGCTCGCTCCCCTCGCTGCACTCCGCGCCGCAGACACCTTCCTCGTCGAGGACGGCCAGCCGCGCGCTGAAATTGTCATTAGTGACAAGCCTCAGCGCACCACACGACTGGCGGCGCAGGAGCTGCAGGATGGGATTCAGAAAATCAGCAGTGCGCGACTGCCTATCGTCACGCAGCCGACTTCGGGAGCGGTGCATGTGTTCGTGGGGCAGAGCGAGCACACGGAGCGGCTCAAGGTCACGGCGGAGGGCCTTCAGCAGGGCGCGTTTCGCATCGTCTCGGGTGCGGACTGGCTGGCGCTCATCGGCGATGACACGGAGTTCACGCCCATTGAGCCATGGGCGAAGAACAATGCGGAAATCGTGAACGGCAAAGCGCAGGCCGAGTGGGAAAAGATCACCGGCGCGACATGGGGCCTGCCAAATATCCTGATGTATAAGAGCCGCTTCTCCCTGCCGGGGGAAACCGGCAGGCCGACGACACAGGCCTCGGAGAAGGCGGTGCCGCTTCAGCTATGGGACTATGATGAGCGTGGCTCATTCAACGCGGTGATTGGCTTCCTGTCCCGTCTCGGCGCGCGCTGGTATTTACCGGGTGAATTGGGCGAGGTGCTGCCGGATTTGAAAACGATCCCGCTGCAGAAACTGGACGAGACCGTGCGGCCTGATTTTGCTCAGCGGCGGTTCAACTACCACGGCGGGGTGCATAGCCGCGATGCATCGATGTGGTTCATGCGGCTTGGCGTGCGCGATCCGTATGGCATTCAGGATGCCCACGGGCTCGATACCATGACGAGGCGGGAGGAGGTCTTCGCCGCGCATCCCGAGTGGTTCGCGATGTATGGCGGCAAACGGCGCTTCAACATGAGGGAGGTCAACCAACTGTGCTACTCGAACGAAGAACTGTTTCAGGAAACGGTGCGCTATGTCCGCGCCCAGTTCGATCACTTCAAGATGAGCATGGTCTCGGTGATGCCGCCCGATGCCTACACGGCCATCTGCCAGTGCCCCTTGTGCGCAGGCAAAGACTCGCCCGAGCGGGAGCAGGGCGGGCGCGCATCGGATCATGTGTGGGGCTTCGTCAATCGTGTGGCCAGGGAGGTCGGCAAGACGCACCCGAACGGCAAGGTGCTCACCTGCGCGTACGGCATCTACAAGCTGCCGCCTCTGAGGATCGAGAAACTGGAACCGAATGTCGTCGTCTCCATCGTCGGAGCGCGAATGCCGAGGAACAACAAGTCGGAGCAGCAGGCGGAATATCGCAAGCTGCGTGAGGCATGGATGGCGAAGACACCAAACCCGATCATCAACTTCGAGAACTATCCCTTCACTGACCGCGGTTGGTATCTGCCCGCGTTCACGCCGCACGCGATGGGCGAGAGCATCAACGCGACGAAGGGCATCCTGTCGGGTGAAGACATCTGGCTCAGCGTGCGTCAGGACTTCGAGAAGGCCGGCATCGGCTTCAATCACTTCATGGTCTACTTCAACGCGCGCATGTATTGGGGCGGGAAAGATGCGGATGTGGACGCGATGTTCCGCGAATACTGCCGACTCTTCTACGGCCCGGCGGAGGCTGAGATGCGGGCTTTCTTTGAATACGCCGAAGCCCACTGGCAGGAGATGGAGAAGGACAAAGCAAAAGCGAACCGTGCGCTCGAACTCTTCGCCATCGCGAAGGCGAATACGGATGCCACGAGCGTTTATGGCAGACGCATCGCCCTCATTGACGAATTCTTGAAGGGCCTGCGCAGCAAGAGCCAGCAACTCAGCAAGGTGCGCGGCCCGGTGCCCATGCTGCGGCTTGTGGGCAACGCGCCGGGCAAGATCGTGATTGATGGCAAGCTCGACGAGGAGGCGTGGACGAACGCCTTCCCCTCCGCCACCGTCCGGCTGCGCGAACTGCAAACCGGTCGCCAGCCCACTTTCGGAACGACCGTGAAGTCAGCGTGGCTTGGCAATGATCTCTACTTCGCGATTCGCTGCGACGAGCATCGCGGCGAGAAGCTCAACATCGGCACCACGAAGAAAGACGACTTCGCTCTCTGGTATGGCGATGCGATCGAGGTGCTCATCGAAACCGAGTCGCATTCGTATTATCAGATCGCGATCAGCCCGAGCGGAGCCGTTGTGGACTCGGACCGTTGGGCGTCGCGAGATAAGTGGTTCAGTTGGGACTCGAACGCCGAAGTGGCCACGCACATCGCCGACGACCACTGGATCATCGAGATGCGGCTGCCGATCACGCAGGATGAAAACGATCCGCTGCATCAAGTCATCGGTGGCAAGCCGAGCAAGAGCCTGCCCTGGCACATCAACATTTGCCGCCAGCGCATCCGCGATGATGGCGCGGAATACTCCGCCTTTTCGCCGACCGGCACCGAGGCCTTCCACGACGTGATGAAGTTCGCGACCTTCTACGATGGCCAGCACTTCGAGTTCGATCACGGACCGGCGGATGACGACTTCCTAGAAGCCACGCGCATCGCGGCCGACTTCGCCCGCACTGGCAAACGCGAGGAAGCTCTCGCTGCCTACACCACCGCCGCCGAGCGCAAGTGCTCCGACCTGCAAAAATCCCACGCCCTAGAACAAGCCGCCGTCAACGCGCGCGGCCTGCGCAAGTTCGACATCGCCGAGCAAATTGCCACCCGCATTCCCATCGAAGCCGTGACGAAAACCGTGCAAATGCAGGCCATGGTCGATCAAGGCAAGGCACCGCAAGTCATCGAGCAGTTCGGCAGCGAGGACATCGCGAAGTGGCCTTTTTGGAAACGCGGCGACGGATATCTTGCCAGAGGCCGCGCCTACGCCATCACCAAGGACAGCAAGCAAGCGGATGCCGACCTCACGCGCGCACTTGAGTTCACCAGCGACCCGCGCACGCGCGATGCCGTCCTCCTGCTGACCGCCCAGAACCGCGAACACAACCTCAAGGACGACGACAAAGCGCTCGAAGCCTATCGGGCGATCGTCGAGGGACGAACACGCATCGGAGGCGCAGACGAGTATGCCGCGCTCCAAGGAATCGCCCGCATCCTCACCAAACGTGGACAGTTTGACGAAGCACTCAAGACGCTCGAACGCGCTGACCTGACCAATCTGCAAGGCGTGTGGAAGGAGAACATCCTCAAGTCCATCGAAGCGGTGAACAAGGCGCGCGAACCTCAATGAGACCCTTCTCGGTGAGACACACGGATTTCGCACCCCGATTCAACAACCATGACCCCAAGTAGACCTTCAATGAACGCCATCACCGGCCGGCGTTTCCTCGGCTCTGCTGTCGCAGCATTCATCGGCACACTGAGTATATTCGCCGTTGATGCGGCCGAGTTCCGGCTCGCCACTTTCTCGGCCGATGTGACCATCCCCATCGGGCATCCATGCATGGGCGGCGGCATCGCCCCGGCGCGCGTCGTGTCGGACCCGCTCTTTGCCAAAGGCTTCGTGCTGATGGGAGCGGAGAAACCGGTCGTCATGATCGCATTCGACTGGTGCGAGATTCGCGGGACCTCCTTCGACAAATGGAAGCAGACACTCGCGGAAGCCGCTGGCACGGAGCCACAGCGCGTGCTCGTCATTTCCACGCACGTCCACGACGCACCGGTGATGGATGAGGACGCAGAGAAACTTCTCCGCGACATGGAGGCCACTGGCGCTTGGAAAGACATCCCACCGCCCGATCTGAAAGCAGCAATCCAGACTGCCTCAGTCTGCCAGCCCGCCTTCAACGAGCAGTGCCTCACGAAAGTCGCCGCCGCGGTGCGAGAGAGTCTGCCGCAGGCGCGGCGCATCACTCATTTCGGCGCGGGCATGGCAAAGGTGGAGCGGATCGCTAGCAACCGTCGCTTTTTCACGAGCACCGGCGCACTCTCGTATGGCCGCTTCAGCCGCTCGACGAACAAGGAGGCGCAAGATGCTGACGAAGGCACGATCGACCCGTGGCTGCGCACCCTGAGTTTCTGGGACGATGACCGCCCCGTGTGCGCGCTGCACAGTTACGCGGTGCATCCCATGAGCAGCTACGGGAGCGGCAGAGTCTCGGCTGATTTCCCGGGTGAAGCGCGCGGGCAGATGCAAAGAGCGCATCCCGAGGTCTTTCAAATCTACACCACCGGCTGTGCGGGCAATGTCACCGCAGGCAAATACAACACCGGCAACCCAGCCAATAAACCAGTGCTCGCCGGCCGCCTCTATGACGCGATGGAACGCGCGTGGGCAGGCACCCGGCGCACTCCGTTGAGTCACATCGGCTTCAAGGTCGCGCAGATGCCACTGGGTGCACGCGCCACTCCCATGCACACGGAGGGAGTGCTGCGCAAGCGTCTCGCTGAAGGCGTCAAACCATTCGACCGTGCAGAGGCGGCGATGGGGCTGGCCTGGTATGAGCGCGTCAAGCGCGGTCATCGCATCGAAGTTCCGGCGATCGAGTTTGACGCAGCGCATATCCTGCTGCTGCTGCCGGCGGAGGCCTACATTGAATTCCAACTCTTCGCCCAGGAATGCCGCCCCGACGGCTTTGTGATGGTCATGGGCTACGGCGAATGCGGACCCGGCTACATCCCGATTGACCGCGCCTTTCAAGAAAAAGACCTCAATCTCAACGACTGGGCCTGGACGCCGCCTGGAAGCGAAGACGTGATGAAAGCCGCCATCCAGGAAGTGTTGAAGTAATCGGTCCATTGGATGCAGGAACACAGCACTCACTCACCTAACCCGCAGTCAATCGTCAGTCATTTCATCATGCATCACTCCATCCGCACCGTCACGGCCGCCCTTGTCGTTTGGCTCGGAACTTTCTGTTTCGCCGGGGAGGCCGGAAGCACACGGCCGCAACTGCCTGAAATAAGTGGCAAAGTGGAGCTTGAAGTTCGTGATGGCGCGGGCAGCCCGGCACGCAAACTTGCCGTGCACCTCGTTTACTCACGCAATCGGCTTTCCACGGTCACGGCAAAGACAGGCATCATGCTCAGCTTGCATAACTGGGGCGGCACAATCTGGGATAACACGCCTAATCCAAACCACCTCGCCGAGAACTACGACCTCTTGGTCATCGGCGTGAGCTATTACCAGAGCGGCGACAAGGACAGCGACCCCGAACCTTATGATTTCGGCTACATCCAGACCATGGATGTGCTCCGCGCACTACATTATGTTTACCAGAGCCTCAAAGCGTCCAACCATCCCTTCGATTCCACCCGCATCTACTGCACCGGCGGCTCCGGCGGTGGGAACGTCGCCCTGATGGCCACTAAGTTCGCTCCGAACACCTTCGCCGCCATTGTCGATCTCTCCGGCCCGCCAAGCCTCACCCACGACATAGCCTTTCATCTCCCCGGCGGCAGCCCCTTAAACGCCAGATGGAATCGCGACCCCCAAAGCCCCAGCTATCTCTCCCCCGACATGCAGGAAATCCGCGACACCGGAAACGCCGCCCACCTCGCCCTTCAAGCGAAAGCCGGAAACCGCTGCAAGATGGTCATGATCCATGGCGAAGACGACCCCGTCTGCCTCGCCAGCGACAAACACCGCGTGGTGGATGTCATGCGCGCGGCAGGACTTGATGTCGATCCGCACTTTATCACCAAGGCCGACATCGATGGAACGCTCATCAAGAACTCCGGACACCAAATCGGCGAGCGCACCGGGCTGCTCATACATTTTGCCGGAAAATATCTCTCGCCGCAGAGCGATCAAATGTGCGGCCTCACGAAGCCCAATGATTTCGACCGGCGCATCTCCGTCGCCTACCCTACGAGCAACGGCGTCCACACAATTGACTACTCCGAGGAAGTTCCAACACTCGTTTTTCGCGCTGCAAAACAGGGCGGCAACTGAAAGACGACCGCATGAGACATACGCTCTTCCTCCTCATCGTCTTGCTGCTGGCTCCCTCGGCAATCCTGCGTGCCGCTGACCTGTCGCGCGTCAAGAATGCCACTCGGGATTTGAGGAGCCAGGGACGGGGTGTAATTACCCAATTTGACGAAGCGCTCAAGACGCCCGAACGCGCTGACATGCCCAATCTGCAAGGCGTCTGGAAGGTGAACATCCTCAAGTCCATCGAAGCCGTGAACCAGGCGCGCAAATCGCGATGAAACCTTTCCCCATGAATATCGGAGTTTCCTGCGCCGCCATGGATCGAATCCTGACTGTCAGCCTTCTCCTTTGTGCACAGTCGATCGCCGTAGTCACTCTCAAGGCAACCGAAGTCGAAAGCTCCGGCGCACGCCATACAGTCGTCGTCGAAAATGCCTGCGCGTGGCCAAGCCTCACGCTCATGCGCGATGGCACTGTCGTGGCAATTTTACACAACAAGCCAGCGCATGCCACGATGGAGGCGGATGTGGAATGCTGGGCAAGTAGTGATGGATTGAAGTGGGAGAAACGCGGCACCGTCACCCAGCATGAGCCGCAGACGAACCGCCTGAACCACGCGGCGGGGCTCGCAAAGAACGGCGATCTCCTTGTGCTGTGTTCCGGCTGGACGGATGTGAAGCAGCCAGAGCGGCCCAAGCAGAGCGCCTTCCGCGATGCCGTGCTGCGCCCCTGGGTGCTGCGTTCAAACGATGGCGGGCGGACCTGGACGAAGCGCGACACCTTTCCTGCTGGAGACGCTGGCTGGAGTGAGCACATTCCTTTCGGCGACATTTGGAGGGGCTCGGACGGCGCACTGCACACTTCCTGTTATCAGGGCGAACTCAGCGAGGCAGCGACTTCCGATGCAAAGAACCTACGGTCCTGGCATTTCCGAAGTGATGATGATGGCGCGACTTGGCAGCGCGTTTCATTGATCGGTCCAAGGCACAACGAGACGGACATTTTCCCGCTTGGCGGCAAGGTCTGGCTCGCTGCCGCTCGCTTCAATCACTCGGCGGTGGATCTCGTTCGCAGCGATGACGACGGCGTGACGTGGCAGTCCCCGCGCCGGGTGACGAGCATCGGCGATGGAAAGGATCATGGGGAGGTGAATGGCCACCTCAATCGTCTCAAGGATGGCCGCCTGCTGCTGAGCTACACCGTGCGCACTGAAGGCAAACAGGGCGTCTGCGCAAAGCTCAGCAACGACGAAGGCCACACGTGGACCGAGCCTGTGCGTCTCGCGAACCACATCGGCTGGGCAAAGGGCGGGGGCGATGGCGGTTACCCGAGCAGCGTGCAACTCGCCAACGGGCGCATCGTCACCGCGTGGTATGCAAAGAAAACCGCCGAACACGACGTCTACCACATGGGTGCCACCGTGTGGGAGGCACCGACTACGGACAAACTGCCCGCAATCGAACCCGCACAGCCTGCGGAGTTCGCGCATGCGCGCATCACCGAAGCATGGGCCGCCTATGCCGACCTGCTCACCTTTGGCAAAGGCCAGACGCTCGCGCTCCTCGATGATGGCTGCACCCTGTCGAAGCCCGAGTGGAAAGCCGTCGTGGACGGAGTCCCGAAGGTGCGCGTGGCCTACGATGCAGTGGATGGAGACAACGATCCCAAGCACGAAGGCAAGGGCTACCACGGCTCCACCATCGGCATTCCGTCTTCCCTCCACTTTGAAAATAAACGCGGCGTCGCCTACAACAACCAACTCGCCATCGTCCGCAGCCTCGAATGCTGCCACGGTAACATCGCCGACAGCGCGTCGCTCGCCCGGGCGTTGCAATGGGTCATCGACCACCACACCGAGCAGCACATCACCACCGTGAATCTCGCGCCCGTCGATGACCAAGAACACGCAGAACCTGTGCCCACCGAAATCGACGACAAGCTCGCGACGCTCCGCGAACTCGGCATCTGGGTCAGCGCCCCCGCTGGCAATCATCACTTCACCGGCGGCATCTCCTGGCCCGCATCGCAGCCGAACTGCTTTGCCATCGGCGCTGTGATCCCCGGCAAGGACACCGCCGTACTCGACCGCCACGCCAAGGTCGATCTGCTGGTCCCGGCGAAGGCCACGAGTTCATCGAATGCGATTGTGTGCGGCTCCGCGATGATTCTCCGCGAAGCAATCGTGAAGAGTGGCTACGGGTGGCAGTCTCACGGCAGGAACATCGCCGAAGCGATGCTGAAAATTTTTCAAGACACCGGCAAACCCGTGGACGATCCCGCCACCCAACGCAGTTACCGGCGGCTTGATCTCATGGCCGCGCTGGAACTCGTGATGAAGAAGTAACTGTCCACAACTACCGCTTATAAAATCCAACATTCCATTTCTTACGGCCCTGCTGCTCGCTCCGCTGGCTGCGCTTCACGCCGCCGATGCCCCCGCGCTCAAGCCGGTCACTAGTGATGCATTCGTGACAACCCACTCGATTTGCACCGACATTACTCATGATTCGCCCAGTCCCACCGTGCTCGGTTGCGGACTCGCGCGGATGAAGGACGGAGCGGTGATGACCGTGTATTCGACGCCGACGGGCTACTACAGCACGCCCGGCACGACATGGATCGCGGGCCGCGTGACGAAGGACGGTGGCAAGACGTGGTCGCCCGAGGGCGTGATTGCGCGGCATCCCGACTGTCAGCCCTCGCATCCCTCCGTACTCACCACGCGCGATGGCGAGATCCATGGTTTCTACCTCGGCTTCAAGAAGGCGAAGTGGAAGGATGGCAATCCCACGCTCGAAAACCAGAGCGACCTGTGGACCACGCGCAGCAGCGACAATGGCACCACGTGGAGCGAGCCGCAGATGATTTACAGCGGCTACACCGGTGCGAGCAACGGAGCCATCGAGACGCGCGACGGGCATCTTATCGTGCCGTATTCGCACTATGTCAGCGACCCCGGTCGGCTTGTTAGCCAAACGTCGGTGTCTACCGATGGCGGCAAGACGTGGAGTCTCAGCAATGACATCGATATCGGCGGCGCGGGCGACCACGAAGGCGCACTGGAGCCCTGCGTGATCGAGTTGAAAGATGGCCGCGTGTGGATGCTTATCCGCACGACGCGCAAAGTTTTCTGGGAATCCTTTTCCATCGACGGCGGCAAGACGTGGTCCGCTGCCAAGGCAACCACGATCGACGCCAACTCCTCGCCCGGACACCTCACGCGCCTCGCCGATGGCCGCATCGCACTCGTGTGGAATCGCGCGCAAACGAAGCGCACCGAACTGCACCTCGCGCTGTCTGCCGACGAAGGCAAAACGTGGACGCCCTCCCTGAACGTGGCGCAAGGCACACCTGGGGGAGCCACTTACCCTTTCGCGATCGAGATCGATGCCGGCGAACTCTGGATCGGCTACCACAACGTGCCAAAAGGCTGGAACTTCCCCCGCGCCAGACACCTCCGCGTATCCGTGTCGGCCTTCGTGGAGAATGTGGCGCAATGAAACACGAGACTCAGCAGAAACAACCTCCCCCAATGAAACGAACCCTTTTCACTCTCGCAGCCCTGCTGCTCACGCCACTCGCCATGCTCCGCGCGGCGCCGCTCACGATTTTCACCAATGGTAAGATCGTCACGGTGGATGAGTCGTTCTCCATCACCGATGCGATGGCGGTGGAGGGCGAGCGCATTGTGGCGCTGGGTGAAAAGGCGAAGGCGCTGGCGGCGGATCATGCAGGTGCGAAGCGCGTGGATCTTGGCGGGCGCATGGTCCTGCCGGGGCTGATGGATTCGCATGCGCATCCAGTCGGTGCGGCTACGATGGAGTTCGATCATCCGGTGCCGAGCATCGAGGACATCCCTCAACTCCTCGACTACATCGCGAGCCGCGCGAAGGCCTTGCCGGAAGGTTCGCTCATCGGGATCGGGCAGGTATTCATCACGCGACTCAAGGAGCAGCGCTACCCCACACGCGAGGAATTGGATCGCGTGGCGCCGATGCATCCCGTGCAGTTCAGCACCGGGCCGGACTCGATGCTGAATTCACTCGCGCTTCAGCTTGCGGGAATTGATCGGAATTTCAAAGTTCCCGCAGCCTCCACGGGCGTGGTCGTCTTCGATGAAAAAGGCGAGCCGACGGGGCTGATGCATGCGTTCAGTCCGAAGATCAACGCGAAGGCGAACAGCAGGAAGCCGGACGCGGCGCAGACGCTCGATCTCGTGAAGAAGCTCTTCGCCGACTACAACAGTGTCGGCTTCACCACCATCGCGGATCGCGGCGCGAGCCAGGGCAACATTGACGTTTATCAGGCGCTCCGCGCCGCGAACGTACTGACCGTCCGCCTGCGACTGTCGCACACCTTTTCCACCGGCAGCCTGTGGCGCACGACGGAGTTGGCTCTGGATGAAATCATCAAGCACCCGCTGACGAAGCCCGACCCGATGCTGCAGATCATCGGCACGAAGATCTGGCTTGATGGCGGCATGCTCACCGGCAGCGCGCTGATGCTGGAACCGTGGGGCGTAAGCCGCATCTACGGCATCACGGACAAGGACTATCGCGGCGTGCAGCGCACCCCGAGTGAGCATCTCGCGAAGATGGTGCGCAAAGTCGCGGGCGCGGGCTTGCAGTTTACCGCCCACAGTGTCGGCGATGGCGCGGTAAAACTGCTGCTCGACACGTATGAGGAGGTGAATAAGGACACGCCCCTCCGCGCGTCGCGCCCGTGCATCACGCACTGCAATTTCATGACGCCCGAAAGCATCGCGCAGGCCGCACCGCTCGGCGCGGTGATCGACATGCAGCCGATCTGGTTTCACCTCGATGGTGCCACATTGCTGAAACAGTTTGGCAACGAACGCATGAGCCGCTTCCAGCCGCTGCGCGCGCTGTTCGATGCAAAAGTAACCGTCGGCGGCGGCAGCGATCACATGCAGAAAATCGGCAGCCTGCGTTCCATCAATCCCTACAACCCGTGGCTCGGCATGTGGATCGCCGTCGCAAGAGAATGCCGTTACCTCGATACACCGCTGCATCTCGAAGGCGGCCTCACCCGCGAGGAAGCGATCCGGCTCTACACGATCAACAACGCCAAGGTCCTATTTCTGGAAAAGGAAGTCGGTTCACTCGAGGCCGGCAAGCGCGCCGACTTTATCATCCTCGACCGCGACGTCCTCACGTGCCCGCTCGACGATCTCAAGACCACGCAAGTGCGCGAGACGTGGCTCGATGGCAAGCCCATCTGGGCCGCCGAGGCGAGCAGGTAAAGCCAGCCAACAAAACCCATGTCTCCAAGAACACTCCTCCCTCTCGTCACTTCCTTCCTGCTCGGTCTTGGCTCCGCTGCAAGCGCAGCAGACGCTCCAGTGGCGTAACTGCGCAACGCTCATCCACAGGCGATGCTGACACCCATGACCGTGGCTCCCTTCGCCGATGAAAAGACCAGCACGAACATCCACAACCTCATCCGCGCCATCGCCAGTGGGGAGAAGCTCACCCTCTCCGATATCTACCCGCGCTATGCCGCCGAACTCAAACGCGGCCCCGACATGTTGAACTACCGTGCCTATCCGCTTTCGAAGATTCCCGACAACCTCCGTAGCATCGCTCAACCTAAAAACGTGAATGGACGCCCCACAGAATCCGCACGGAAGGAATGGGGGGGGACTGAGGGGAATGAGGGGGCGGAGAGTCTGTCGCGTGGTCCGTGCATTCAGTGGGTTCCGTGGGCCCTTGGGAACTCTCCGGGTTCAGGCGACTGCTGAGTCCTATCGGTATCTGGGGACTTGAGGGTAACAGCCATGCCGTTACAGACTTTGAAGGTGGCTCAAAGGGACTCACCCAACGGGTGAGCCTGAAACGGGATGGTTTTAATCTGCAAATTCCGTTTCCACAGAAACTCACATCAGATCCGACAAGTTTTCATCGCCGCATTGAGGGTAATTTTAATTCCGCAGCGGCTTCCTGTATGCCGACGGTGCTTTGCCAAAGCGCTTTTTGAAAACGCGGGTGAAGTAGAACGGACTGCCAAACCCGCACTCCTCGGCGATGCCCTGAATGGTGCGGGAGGTTTGTTCCAAGAGGCGGGCGGCTTGCTGGAGGCGGCGTTCATTGAGCCAGTTCATGGGGCGCTGACCGGTCTCGCGTTTGAAGATGCGGCCGAAGTAGATGGTGTTCATGCCAGCGGCTTTGGCCCACGCGTCGAGCATGATGACGTCCTTGAGTCGCTCGTTGGCCCAGCGTTGGGCATGCAGGATGCGGTCCACAATCTCGCGTCCGGCGACCGCCTGTCCGCCAGAACGAACGGGGGCGCGGACATGGGAGAGGATGTAGCCGAGCCATTGCAGCACGGCTCCGTGCTTGGTGAACTCGCTGCCGGGCTTGTTGGAACTCAGCGCGGCCATCACTTTTTCAAAGTGAGCGATGTATTCGTCGCGCGAGTGCCAGCGTTTACGTCGCGGCATCGTGCGCTGCAGCAGAATGTTGGGCTCGCTGCCTTGGGAGACGGCCTGTGAGGCGCTGAGGCTGATGGCGGGATGCTTCGGATCATGGCCAAACTCAAACTCATCGGCTCCACGGATGATGAGCAGGTCGCCGGCCTCCAATTCATGGTGTGTGCCGTTGAGTTCGCACCAGCAGGTGGAGGCTTTCACAAAGAAGAATGCGACCATGTGCGCGGTGAGCCGGGAGCGCTCGATGTGCCAGTCGGGATCCCCCGCGAATTGTCCGAACCAGTGAACCTGCAGACCATAGGCGCCCTCGTGGACGAGGGGCCATTCATGATGATGAGGGAGCCAGCGCATGGTTGAAATAATACAGATTTTCGGGGGCCAATCTCCATGCTCTTGGCAAATGATCCAGTGCAGAGTAGGCGCGCAGGCAGTGTGACATCTCGCCTTTCCCAACCACACACGCATGAAACTCGCATTCATCGGTCTCAAGGGACACGTCGGCACGGTGCTGGCGGGGGCTAAGCTGCTCGGCGATGTGGAAGTCGTGGCGGTGGCGGAGGACGATCCGGCGTTGATGGCTTCGTTGGTGAAGAAGGACCCGGTGTTGGGGAAGGCGCAGATTTCCGGAAACTGGCGGCATCTTGTGGAGCACACGACGATGGATGTGTGCTGCGTGGCGGGGGAAAGTGGGGGCCGTGTTGAGCCGCTGCTGGTGTTGATGGAGCGTGGGGTGCATATCGTTTCGGAGAAGCCGCTGGTGACGACGATGGCGGATCTGGAGCGAGTGCGGGCGGCGTTCGCGAAGTCGAAGTCCCAGCTCACGATGCTGCTGGAACTGCGGCATCAGCCGAAAAATGCGCGGGTCCGTGAGATCATCCAGCGCGGGGACATCGGCGAGGTGTGTCAGGTGACGACGCAGAAGTCCTACAAGTGGGGCGAGCGGGCGGAGTGGTTCAAAAGCAGGGCGCGACTGGGTGGAACGCTCCCCTACATCGGCATTCACTCGCTGGACACGATCCGCTGGGTCACGGGGCTCGATTTCATTCACCTCGCGGCGATTCACGGCCAGATCGGACGGCCCGAGATGGGCGAAACGGAATGCCATGCGTCGGTGCTCGGGGAGTTGTCGAATGGTGCATCGGTAACGGCGCGGATTGACTACTTGCGGCCTGCGAAAGCGGCGGGCCATGGCGATGACCGTTTGCGCGTGGCCGGCACGAAAGGCGTGGTCGAGGTGAATGAAGGCGACGAGGCGATCTCGCTCATCACGGGCGACAAGACGGAGCGAGTTGCCTTTGGCGAAACGGAGAATCTGTTTGTCGAGTTCGTGAAGTTCCTGCGTGGCGGCGCGGTGCCGCGCATCACGGCGGATGATTGTTTCCGCAGCACCGAGATCGTGCTGCGGGCGCGCGAGGCGGCTGATGAAACAAAGATGATTGCGCTGCCACCGATGCATCCGGTGCGCGGCTTGAAGTAATGCGCCCCCTCCCCCCATTCGATTCCATGAAACAACTATGATCCCGGACATTTCTTCTCCTTGTCGCCGCAGTTCTCTCGGAGATGCTCGGCGCAGCGCGAAAGAATCAACCTGAGATGACTGAGGGCGAGCGTCCCTTCGGCTTGGACAGTCACAGCCTGCTTCCACAACTCGGCAGAGGCCCCCGGCTCAGTCTCGACACCCTTTGAGATCTCTCCTCACTCACTCTATGAAAACCTCCCGAGTCTCCGCGCTCCTCGCTCTTTGCCTTCTCGCCGCGCACGCCAGTGCTGCGGATGTCGGGGCCCTTGCGACTGAGGATCTACCTTCACTCGTCACGCTATACCAGGAGCTGCACGCTCATCCTGAACTCTCGCTGCAAGAGGAGCGGACTGCGGCACGCATCGCGAAGGAACTGCGCAGTGCCGGGCTCGAGGTCACGGAGAAGGTCGGCGGACATGGTCTGGTCGGTATTCTGAAAAATGGTGCTGGCCCCGTCATCCTTGTGCGCACGGATCTTGATGCCTTGCCTGTCAAAGAACAGACCGGAGCCGCCTATGCGAGCACCCGGCTCGTGAAGGATGACCAGGGGCTCGATGTGCCGGTGATGCACGCCTGCGGGCACGACATTCACATGGCCTGCTTCGTCGGCACGGCGCGCGCGATGGGGCGGCTGCGTGAGCAATGGAGCGGCACGCTCGTGATGATCGGCCAACCGGCGGAGGAGCGCGTCATCGGTGCGCGACTGATGCTGCGTGCGGGCTTGTATGATCGTTTCCCCAAGCCGGAGAAAGCCGTGGCGCTGCACTGCCAGCCCGACCTCGCGCACGGGCGCATCGGACTGCGTGAAGGCCACGCGGCGGCGAACGTGGACACGCTGGAAATTGTCGTGCGCGGCGTCGGCGCACACGGCGCGCAGCCGCACACGGGGAAGGACCCCATCCTGCTCGCCGCTCAGATCGTCGTCGCTTTGCAAAGCATCGTCAGCCGCGAGGTGAAGCCGGGGGATCCCGCCGTGGTCACCGTGGGCAGCTTTCATGGAGGCACGAAGGCGAACATCATCCCGGATGAAGTGCGCATGCAGCTCACGCTGCGCTCTTACAAGAAGGAGACGCGCGAGCAACTCATCGCGGCCATCAAACGCATCACCCGCAGCCTCGCCGAAGCCGCCGGGATGCCTGCGGAGAGGATGCCGGAGGTCGTCGTCACCGAGGAAAGCACTGCATCGCTCTACAACACGCCCGAACTCGTCAGCGAAGTGCGCCGCAGCCTGGAGTCCGTCGTCCGCGCTGAGAATCTTGTCACCGTGGACCCCACGATGGGCGGCGAGGACTTTGCCGAGTTTGGCATCACCAAAGAGAAAGTCCCGCTGTGCATGTTCCGGCTCGGCACACAGTCGCCTGAGGACATCGCCAAGGCCCAAGCCGAAGGCAAGCCGCGCCCCTCGCTGCATTCCCCCTTCTTCAAACCCGTGCCCGAACCCACCATCCGCACCGGCGTGCAAGCGATGACCACCGTGCTGCTCGACCTCCTGCGGAAACAGTAACCATCCGCACGGCCTCTGCTGACAAGGTTTTGGCCTGAGAGTAAATTGCTTTGCCTTTCTGGTTACCCAAAGCCCGCGCAAAAGCGCGTCCAGCGGATGTATTCATTCATCGCACCAATCATGAAACTCACCCTGCTCCTCATCCTCCTTTCAACCACGCTGCACGCCACGGAGGTTTTCGTGAACAAGCGGGGCGTCGACTCGAATGCAGGCACGAGCCGTGAGGCGGCGTTCCTCACGATTCAAAAAGGCGTGGATGCTTTGCAGCCGGGAGACACGCTGACAATCGGACGCGGCGAGTATGTGGAGGCGGTCACGAGGAAGGGGCTCGGCGGTGCGGAAAAACAGACCGTGATCCGCGCGGAGATTCCAGGCACGGTACTGCTGCGCGGGGATGTGGATGCGCCAGTGTTTAAAGTAGCTTCGGCTTTAGCCGAAAAGGACGGAGCTTCGGCTAAAGCCAAAGCTACTTTGCGCCAGACGTTCGTGGCGGATTTCAAGGGCGATGTGCAAGCCGTGTATGAAGTCGATACCTGGTCGCGGATGGGCGAGCGCGCGACCTTGTCCGAGGTTGAGTTTCAGCCGGGCAGCTACTTTTATGACGCCGCGGCGGGGCGGCTTTATGTTTCCAGCACGGACTTGCGGCCTGCGGTGCATCATCGTTACAGCGTGCCGGTAATTGGTCGTCACGGTCTGGAACTGGAGAAGCCGGTGCGTGTCGTGCTGGAGGGCATCGCGGTGCGCGGGTGCGAGAGCAGCAGGATGGCTGACTCGCGGACCTTGTTTGGAAATTGGGGCATCATTTTCCTCGGTGCCCGCGACTGCATCATCCGCGACTGCACCGCCTTCCTGAATGGCGGGGGCATCTGCATCGCCAGTGAG
This sequence comes from Chthoniobacter flavus, assembly GCA_945861435.1. Lineage (GTDB taxonomy): Bacteria > Verrucomicrobiota > Verrucomicrobiia > Chthoniobacterales > Chthoniobacteraceae > CAIURC01. The sequence goes on from CAMAUX010000006.1 coordinate 53,698, forward strand.
GGCGAAGGGGGCAATCTGGTCGAGGGCTGCACGGGCTATGGAAACAGTTCGCCGCACAACAGCTCGGAGTGTGCGGGCGTGCTGCTCTATAAGAGCAAAAATGACGTGGCGCGAAACTGCGTGGGCTATCGCTCCATCGGTGTCGGCGTGCGGATCTATGGGCTAGCGGCAGAACATGGCTTGCTCGATCGCTGCCTGGGTTGGGGCAATGAAGGGCCGGATGTCGGCATCAAATCAGGGAGGGCGGAGACTTGCGCGGCGAAGGACTCCGTGGGGCTCGGATACTTTCCGGTCCTCAATGTCTCGAACTCCATTCTCGGCGGACAAAACATCTACGTGCCGGACGAAGAGATAACCAAAGACAACATCCATCTCCAGACCGAGCGCCTGAATCAAGACCAGGAGTTTGCGGACCCGGTGAACTTCGATTTCAGACTGCAATCCACCTCAACGATGCGCGGTGCGGCACCGGATGGAAAGGATCGCGGGCCGTTCCCCTACCAGGCCAATGTGTTCTTCGTGAAGCCGACCGGCGATGACGCAGCCGATGGCCTTTCGGTGACGGCGGCTTGGAAAACTCTGGCCCGCGCCGTGAAGAGCGTGCGTCACGGTGACACGGTGTATTTTGAAGAAGGCGTCTATCAGGGCGGAGCGACGATCCGTGCGGGAGAGGCGGGCGCGGAGAAGGTATCGTGGCGTGCCCGGGGTCCGGGCAGGGTCGTCATTGCCGATGGGCTTCACATTGAGAACAGCGCCGGGATCGAGTTCGAGCGGCTGCACTTCTCAGGAGCCGTCACCGCGAGCGGGAGTGATGGCGTGCGTTTTCACAACTGCCGCTTCACCAGCAAGAACGCGGCTCTTTCTGCCATAAAGGTCGCAGCGCTCAAGGTCACGCACTGCGAGTTCACCGGTTTTGCCCGTGCCGCGCTGCTTCTGGACGAATGCGAACAGGCACATCTCAGCAGCAATCTCTATGACAACCGAAACTCACCCGCGGTCGAGATTCGGGGTCGCACGCCTGCGGTGCGATACAGCGACTACCACAGCTACACCGATGCGGCGCAGGCCTGGAAAGTCAGTGACGACGTGATGTCCCTGGCTCAGGTCCAGCAGACCCAGGACATCTACTCGCGTGCGATTCAGCCGACCTTTGCGGGCGAGGAAAGCACGGCTCACTTGAGCAATCCCGCGTCTTTTATGGGGTTCGGCGCACTCGGGCAGAGCATCGGGTTTCATCAGGACCGCATGTCGAACACGCTGGAGATGACCGCGCCGGTGCTTCACTCCGTGGGCACCACCACGGCCAATATCGAATGGCTCGTCACGCACGGAGCCGTCTGCGAGGTGGCCTGGGGCGACACGCCGGATTGCGCCAATCGCGTGAAGTTCCACGTCGGCGTCACCACCGACAATCACCGGAGCTTCAGCCTCACGGGCTTGCAGCCTGGGAAGACCTACCATTTCAGCATCGTCTCTCTCTCCGCGGCGAATCCGTTTGATGGAAAAGGTAAGCCCGAGGTCATCGACCCGAAATTCGGCGCGATTTCCTTCACCACCCAAACCGAGCAACCCGCGCCGAAAACCTATTATGTGGCGACCGACGGTGACGACGCAAACTCCGGCCTAAAGCGCGGCAAAGCGTGGCGCACCGTCGGCCATGCAGCCTCAAGCATCCGCGCGGGAGACACGGTCTTAATAGGTGGCGGCACCTACATCGAAAAAGTGCGCGTGCGCGTATCGGGCGACAAGGGGCTGCCCATCAAGTTCAAATCCATGCCGGGAGAGAAAGTCATGTTCGACGGCAATGAAAGACGCCTCGATGCCGCCTGGGTCATCAACGGCAAAACGAACATCGAACTGGATGGCCTTTACTTCCGGCAACTTGGACTGCAAGGCGGCGGCAACAGCGGGTCGCGCGTGGTGAATGTGAGCCACAGCACCGATGTCAGCATCCGCCGCTGCCTTTGGGATGGATACGGCAAGGGTTACGCGCCGGGCTTTGTCTGTGCGTGGAACAGCGGGAATCTCCGCATTTCAAACTGCGTCATCGCCCGTGGATTCGACGGCCTGGAGGTGACGACCTGCCCGGGCTTTGTCCTCGAGAACAATGTCTTCGTCTGCAACCTCATCCAGACGACCAAACTCGCCACCGCAGCCACGGTGAGAAACAACATCTTCGCCGACAGCATCCCCACCAAAGTCAAAGTGCCGCTGCAACAATACGGCACCCAGCACGGCATCGAGGATCACAACAACTGCTACTTCCTCCGCGCCCCCGACGACGAACGTCAGCTCATCTGGGTGCTCAACTTCACCGAAGGCGGCAAGAACCTCGGCCACACCCGCATGAGTCTGGCGGACTACGACCGCCGCGTCCGCCCCACGGGATCGATCATCGCCGATCCGCAGTTCCCCGCGATCCAGAAGCTCGATCCCGCCAAGCTCGCCAAGTTTCCCATCGACTCACTCGCCAGCCCCTTCGACTTCCAAGACCTCTTCGCCACGAATCCCGAAGTCATCAAACGCGGCATCGGCCTGCAGCCGGAAGCGTTTGCGGACATGCTCAGAAAGTAGAACGCGCACCCCACGACAAACATGACCGCGACCAAGCGCCGCACTCTTCTCATAACATCTTCCACGAACTTCATGAAACTCACCCTGCTCCTCATCCTCCTCTCAACCACTTCGCACGCCACGGAGTTCTTCGTGAACAAAGAGGGCGTCGACTCGAATGCGGGCACGAGTCGCGCGGCGGCGTTCCTCACGATTCAGAAGGGCGTGGATGCTTTGCAGCCGGGAGATACGCTCTCCATCGGGCGCGGTGAGTATGCGGAAGCCGTCGCGAGGAAGGGGCTCGGCAGCGAGGAGAAGGAGACGATCATCCGTGCGGAGATGCGGGGAACCGTGCTGCTGCGCGGGGATGCGGATGCGCCGGTGTTCAAGCCAATGCCGGGAACGCGGCAGACGTTCGTGGCGGATTTCAAAGGCGATGTGCAGGCCGTGTATGAAGTGGACACGCTCAAGCGACTCGCTGCCCAGGCCATGCTCGCCGAGGTGGAGTTCCAACCGGGCAGCTCTTTCTATGATGCGGCGGAGTCGAAGCTCTATGTCTCCAGCACGGATCTACGGCCCGCGGATCAGCATCGTTACAGCATTCCCGTGGCGGGAGCGCATGGGTTGATGCTGGAACAGCCCAAACGCGTGGTGCTGGATGGCATCGCGGCGCGGGGTTTTGAAAAGGTGGTCATGCAGACCTGGCACACGGAGTCGTGCACGTGGGGCATCGTTTTCAAGGAGGCGAAGAATTGCGTGATCCGCCACTGCACAGCCTTCCTCAATGGCGGCGGTATCCTCACGCGCAGCGAATACGAAGGCGGCAACTTGATCGAGGACTGCGTTGCCTATGGAAATATCTCTCCGCACGGTTTTGAAAGTGGCGGCGTGGTCGCGGTCGCTGTCCGAAACGACACGCTGCGTCGCTGTGTCGCGTACAAGAGCGGTGTGGGTGTGCGCCTTTATGGCGGTGAAGGCCACGGTCGCATCGAGCAATCGCTGGGCTGGGGGAACGTGCTCGATCTCGGCGCCAAGGGGGGGAAGATGGGTGAGATCTCCGAGATCCGCGAGTGTGTGGCGCTGAGCTCCCTGCCTGCGAAGGGACCCATGGAGCATTCGATCATTGGCTATAAGAACGTCTATCTGGAGGGTGTGCCTGCGGGAACGGACACCTCGATCCGACTGACCTTCGAACGCGTGAATCGGGACACGGAGTTCGCCGATCCGCTCAACTTCGATTTCCGCCTGCAATCGACTTCCACGATGCGCGCGAGTGCGCCCGACAAGAGTGATCGCGGACCATTTCCCTATCAGCCGAATGTCTTCTACGTGAAGCCCGACGGTGACGATGCCGCTGATGGCCTCTCGGTGAAGGCCGCGTGGAAAACCCTCGCACGGGCCTCCAAGAATCTGCGCGCTGGCGACACCGTTTACTTTGAGCAGGGCGTGTATGAGGGCGATGTCGCCATCAAGGGCGGCAAGGCGGGCGTCGCGCCAATCTGCTGGCGAGCTCGTGGCACGGCGCGAGTCTTGATGCCGGGCGCGATCAGGGTGGAGGGCAGTCACGGCATCGAGTTTGAGCGGTTGAACTTCGCCAGCACCGTCAGCGTCACCGCGAGTGAGAGGGTGCGCTTCAACAACTGCCGGTTCTTCGCGGCGGACAAGGCGCTGTACGCGAGCCGGTGCGCCGGATTGACGATCACTCACAGCGAGTTCATGCGCTTCACCCATGCCGGCGTGCTGCTCGATGGCTGCGCGGGCGTGGAACTCAGCAGCAACGTCTATGACAACCGGCAAGCCCCGGCGGTCGCCTTTCGCTCTTCCGCAGAAGCGGCGGCGGCGCTCCGATACAGCGACTACAACAGCTACGCCGACGCCCGCAAGGGGTGGATGGCAGACGGCAAGGCGATCGCACTGGCGGATGCGCGGAGGACATCGCAGGACATCTATGCTCGCGAGTTGCAGCCCGTCTTTGCGATGCGCGATGGCATTCCTGAGGTGACGGATCGCATCGCACTCGCCGTTGGTGGAGCCCTTGGCAAGAGCCTCGGTATTCACCAGGATCTCCTGTCGAACGCGCTGAGCATGACGGCACCAACGGTGCACTCCGTCACCGCCACCACGGCAAACATCGAATGGCAGATGTCGCGCGGGTCCGTGTCCGGCATCGCGTGGGGCGAGACGCCCGCCTGTGAGACCCACGGCAGTTACAAGGTCACCAACAATGACGACACCTTTCGCAGCTTCAGCCTCACTGGCTTGAAACCCGGCACGACTTATTACTTCAAGCTCACCTCAGCCAAGCTCATCTACCCGCTGGATGATCAAGGCCCGGGCGAAGTGGTGGACCCGAAGTATGAAGCCATCTCGTTCACGACGAAGGCCGCCGACCCAGCACCGCGCACGCTTTATGTCGCGACTGATGGCAGCGACGCGGCCTCGGGCCTGGAGCGCGGGCGTGCCTGGCGTTCCATCGCCCATGCGGCATCGCAGGCCCTGCCGGGAGACACCGTGTGGGTCGCGGGCGGCACTTACATTGAGAAAGTCCGTGTGCGCGCCACGGGCACTGAAGGACGCCCGATCCAGTTCAAGAGCATCCCGGGTGAGAAAGTCATCCTCGATGGCAGCGGCCGGCGTATCGAGACCGCGTTCGTCATCAACGGCAAGAGCCACATCGCGGTGGATGGTTTCTATTTCCGGGACTTCCGCATGGACGGCCAGGGCAACGTCTCGCAACGGGTGATTAATGTGAATCAAAGCAGCCACATCACGCTGCGCCGTCTGCTCTGGGATGGACGCGGCCCGGGCTACTCTGGCGGCCTGCTCATGGGCGCGGACAGCAGCGACGTGCTCGTCTCGAACTGCGTGATGATACGAGGTTCTGACGGCTTGGAGGTGACCAGTTGCCCCGGCTTCCGCGTGGAGCACTGCGTCTTCATCAGCCACATGATCGAGGCTGTGAAACTCGGGACGCCCGCGACTCTGAGCAGCAACATCATCTGCGACAGCAGCGCCTTCAAAGCGAAGAACAACATCCACTTCATGTCCTTCGGCAATCAGGACGCCATCGTGGATCGCAACAACTGCTACTTCCTGCGCACTCCCGAAACCGAACGCACGCTCTATTGGGTCCTCAACTTCAAGGAAGAAGGGAAGATCCTCGGTCACACGCGCATGACATTGCCGGAATACAAAAAGCGCGTCGCCCCCACCGACTCCGTCGTGCTCGATCCCCAGTTCGCGATCTTCCAGCGCCTTGATTCCGCCAAGGTTCCCGAGTTCCCCATCGACCAGTTCGTGGACACCAAGGTCCCGCTCGATTTCCCCGATCTCTTCGCCACCAACCCCGTAGTGGTGAAGCGCGGCATGGGCCTGCAACCGGAAGCGTTCGCGGACATGATCAAAAAGTAGAACTCGCGCCTCCATTCCACCATGAGCAAGAAAGCCAGCAGCAAGAAAGCACTCTCGAAAACCCGCGAGGCTGTCCACGGGAGCGGCAAGCGTGGCGCGAGCCTCGTGAACGAAGCTGCACTCATTTCCGACCTGCGCAGCCTCATCTACTCGGCCCGCCAGCGGGTGGCCGTGGTGGCGAACTCCACCACCACGCTGCTCTATTGGCATCTGGGTCATCGTTTGCTCAAAGAAAACCTGCAGGATGGCCGCGCGGAATACGGGAAAAAGATTCTCGCGACGGTGTCGCGAGAATTGACGGCTGAGTTCGGTCGTGGGTTTGGATATGCGACCGTCAACCGTGCTATCCAGTTCTATCAGTGCTTTTCCGATCAGGAGATTGTGTCGACGCTGTCGACACAATTGAGCTGGAGCCACTTCATGGAGCTGCTGCCGGTCAAAGATCCGCTGGCCCGCGACTTCTACGCGGAGACGTGTCGAATCGAGGGCTGGGATGTGCGCACGTTGCGGAAAAGGATCGGCGGCATGTTGTTTCAACGCACGGCGTTGGCAAAGAAACCACAGCAAGTCATTGCCGCTGAGATCGGACAAATGCGTGAAGGACAGATCTCTCCTGATGCCGTATTTCGCGATCCCTACTTTCTGGATCTGCTCGGCCTCAAGGGCGCCTACAGCGAAGAAGATCTGGAGAACGCCATCCTGCGCGAGATCGAGGGAGTGCTGCTCGAGTTGGGCACGGGATTTACCTTCGTAGCGCGCCAGAAACGTATCAGCGTTGGTCGGGACGATTTTCATCTCGATCTGTTGTTCTTCCACCGGCACTTGCGGCGGCTGATTGCGGTGGAGTTAAAGCTCGAACACTTCCGGCCTGCGCACGTCGGTCAGATGGAGTTTTATCTGCGGTGGTTGGACAAGCACGAACGCGCAAATGGTGAGGAATCACCCATCGGACTCATCCTCTGCGCCTCGGCGGACGCTGAGCAGGTGGAGTTGCTCCAGCTCGATGCCAAATCGATCCGCGTCAGCGAATACCTCACTGAATTGCCTCCGCTGCCCCTCTTGCGGGCCCGTCTGCACCAAGCCATCGAACACGCCCGCGAACAAGCGGCCCGGCTGAGTTCGCGCACATCCCCACCGAAGCCATGAACGAACGCACGTCACCCTCAGTTGAAAGCAGGGCCGCTTCCACCCGCCGCACCTTTTTCAAAACCTCCGCCATGGCCGCTGCTGGCATCGGACTGTCACCGCGTTCATGGGCGCAGGTCCGTGGCGCGAATGACGATGTTCGCTTCGGTGTCGTGGGTTTCAGGGGGCGGGGACGCTCGCATATCACCGACATTCTGGCGGTCAAGGGAGCGCGGATCGTGGCGCTTTGTGACGTGGATCAAACGGTGCTGGATGCCGAGGCACAGAAGCTCAAAGACCTCGGGCACACCGTCAAAACCTACACGGATGTGCGCCAGATGCTCGAGGACACCGGAATCGACGCCATTTCCACGGCGACACCGAACCATTGGCACGCACCGATCACCATCTGGGCCTGTCAGGCGGGCAAGGATGTCTATGTTGAGAAGCCGGTGTCGCACAACATCTGGGAAGGCCAGCAAATGATCGAAGCGGCGCGCAAGCACCGCCGCATTGTCCAGAGTGGCACGCAGAGCCGTTCCCATAGCGGCATACAACTCGCCGTCGCCTGGGTTCACGCGGGGAATTTGGGCAAGATCACGCTGGCTCGTGGTCTCTGCTACAAACGGCGGCCCAGCATCGGCAAAGTCACCGGTCCGCAAGCCGTCCCCGCCCACATCAACTACGACCTGTGGATTGGGCCTGCGCCGATGGAGCCTTTGATGCGAAAGGAACTGCACTACGACTGGCATTGGGTGTGGGAGACTGGCAATGGCGACCTCGGCAATCAGGGCATCCACCACATGGATATTGCGCGGTGGTTTCTTGGGGAAAAAGATCTCGCGCCTCACGTCTTCAGCATCGGCGGGCGGGTCGGCTACCTCGACGATGGTGCCACGCCTAACACCCAGTTTATTCACCATGCCTATGCCGCGGCACCGCTCATCTTTGAAGTGCGCGGACTGCCTGCAAAGGCGGGGCGCGAGCCGATGGACTCGCTGCTGGGTGTATCCGTTGGCAACGTCATTCACTGCGAGCATGGCTTTCTGCTGCTCAGCGTTGATGGGTCCATTGCGGCCTATGATCAAAGCGGGCGCGGCGTCCGCATATTCACGGGCACCTACCAGAACCATCACGCCAATTTCGTGAAGGCCATCCGTAGCCGCCAGGCGAGCGACCTCACGGCCGACATCCGTGAAGGGCATATCTCCAGCTCGCTGTGTCACGTCGCGAACATCTCCCACCGGATCGGACAGCAGGCGTCTCAGGCGGAGATTCGCGAGAGAATCAAAGGCAACCACGACACCACCGATGCCTATGAACGCATGCTCGCGCATCTGGATGCCAATGGAGTGGACACCCGCAACGACAAACTCATCCTCGGCGAGGCTCTCAGCCTGGATCCGCAAACACAGCGCTTTGTGGACAATGATCGCGCCAACGCCCTGCAAAAACGCGCCTGCCGAGCGCCCTTCCACTTTTGACCCCCGGCACTTTCGGCCCATGAAAACACGACGCCAATTCATCGCCACCGTCGCCGCGTCCGCTGCGGTTTCCTCGCCCATCGGCGCGCTCGCTGCAGAACCAAAAGCCGTGCTTAAGAACAGCGGCACGCTCTCGGGAAGGAACGGGCCGGAGTTTGGATCCGTGAATGCGGTGATCCAGAAACTCAAAGGCGGGCCGGATCTGCCGTTGTCGTTTTTGCATCCCGATCACCACGACCTCGCTGCATGGAAAGCCATGGGACGCGCGAAGATGCTGGAACTGTTGCAATACGCGCCCGCGAAGTGCGACCCGAACGCGGAGGTTGTCTCGCGCAAGGACTGCGGCGACTACATCCGCGAGGAGGTGTGCTTCAACACGACGCCCGTGCTGCGCGTGCCCGCGACTGTCTTGATTCCAAAGAGCGCCAGGCTCCCCGCGCCCGCCGTCGTCGCGCTGCATTCCCACGGCGGCTACTACATGTGGGGCCGCGAGCGCGAGGTCGAGACGAGCGACGCGATTCATCCGACGCTCAAAGAAATGCGCGAGCGCGGCTACGGCGGCAAGGCCTACGGCATCGAGCTGGTGCGGCGCGGCTACGTGGTCATTGCCATCGACATGTTCTACTGGGGCGAGCGCCGCGTGGTGCTCGACGATGATCCGCCGGAGTGGAAAGCGCGGTCGCTCACGCTGAGCGATGAGGACGTGAAGGCCTATCACACCCGCTGCAACCGCGATGAGGAATTCATGGCGAGGACCCTGTGTTGCGCCGGCGTGAGCTGGGCGGGAATCATCGCGTGGGATGACATCCGCACCGTGGACTACCTCGTCACGCGGCCCGATGTGGATCCGAATCGTATTGCCTGCGTCGGACAAAGTGTTGGCGGCCTGCGCAGCTCCTATCTTGCCGCGCTGGATGATCGCATCAAGGCGGCCGTCGTGAGCAGTTGGATGTGTTCTTTTCCCAATCAGCTCGCGGCTCACATCCGCGGCATCGGCTTCACCAAAATCATCCCCGGCATGTATCACCACATGGATCATCCCGACATCGCCTCGCTCGCGATGCCCAAGCCACTGATGGTCATCAATGGCTCGCAAGATCGCCTCTTTGAACTCGCCGGCGTCCACGCCTCACACGAGAAGATCGCCCAGTGCTACGCCAAAGCCGGCGTCCCCGCACACTTCAAGAGCATCATCGAGGATGCACCGCACCAGTTCAACGCCGGGCGCCAGGCAGATGCATGGGCGTGGTTTGAGAAGTGGGTTTGAATCGCGAATGAATTCCGTCCGCCATCGCAATCTGCATGGATCCCATCCACACCCTTGATGAACTCGAGGAAGCCCTGAGTCGCCCCACTGCGGGTGTGCTGGACACGCTGCTTGCGCTGGAGGGCGATGTCATGGTGCTCGGGGCCGGGGGCAAGATGGGGCCAACGCTCGCGCGAATGGTGCGGCGAGGCTTGAATGAGATCGGCCATGCGCAGAGACGGGTGATTGCTGTGTCGCGCTTTTCCTCGGCGAACGCTGCTCAATCGCTCCGGCTGCATGGCGTGGAAACGATCGCGTGCGACCTCACAGATCGTGACGCGGTGGCTGCGCTGCCGGAGGCCTCCAATGTGATCTTCATGGCGGGACAGAAGTTCGGCACCAGCGAGGCGCCGGAGCTGACCTGGGTGATGAACACGCTGGTGCCAGCCATCGTGGCGGAGAGGTTTGCGAAGTCGCGCATCGTGGTGTTTTCGACCGGCTGCGTGTATCCGCTGGTGCCGGCGGATGGACGGGGCTCACGGGAGCAGGATGTGCTGGGGCCTTCTGGGGAGTATGCGAACTCGTGTGTGGGCCGTGAGCGGGTGTTCACGCACTTTGCGAAGCAGCACGGCACGCGCGCACTGATGTTCCGGCTCTGCTACGCCATCGATCTGCGCTACGGCGTGCTGTGTGATGTCGCCTTGAAGGTGGCGAAAGGTCTGCCCGTGGATGTGACGATGGGCGCGGCGCATGTGATCTGGCAGGGCGATGCGAATGCGCGTGCGATTCAATCCCTCGCGCACACGGCGACACCGCCGCCCGCGCTGAATGTCACCGGCATCGAGCGCGTGTCGATCTGCTGGCTGGCGCACCGCTTTGGTGCGCTGCTGGGGCGGCCGCCGGTCTTCACGGGCAAGGAGGGCGGGACCGCGTGGCTTTGGGATGCGACACGCTCGTATGAGCTGTTCGGACCACCCATGGTCTCGCTGGAGGACATGATCGAAGCAACCGCGCAATGGCAGCGGCAGGGCGGGGCGACGCTCGGCAAGCCCACGCATTTTGAAACCACGGACGGACGATTTTAAGCATGAAGATACGACTCTACCAACCGAGTGACCTTGATGAACTGAAGCGCATGACGGTCGAGGGCTTCGAGGGCATCGCCATTGACCAAAATGTTGAGCGCGCGCTCGGAGTCCTGGGCAAACACGACTGGCGGTGGCGCAAGGCGCGGCATGTGGATGAGGATATCGCGGCCAATCCCGACGGCGTCTTTGTGGCGGAGGAGGATGACAAGGCGCTCGGATATATCAGCACGCGCCTCGACCGTGAGGCGGGCAAGGGGCGCATCCCGAATCTCGCCGTGGACAAGGCGGCGCAAGGTCGTGGCATCGGGCGGCAACTCATCGGGCATGCGCTGGACTACTTCCGCCGCGAGGGCATGGCCTTCGCGATGATCGAGACCATGGCGAACAATCCCATCGGTCAGCATTTATATCCGTCGTGTGGTTTCGTCGAAGCAGGGCGGCAGATCCATTATGCAATGAAACTATGAATGCAGAGCTGCGCCAACAACTGCACCACGGCCTCGCTATCCCCGCGCATCCGCTCGCGCTCACATCGTCGCGCAAGCTCGATGAGCGGCGGCAGCGCGCACTGACGCGTTACTACATCGCCTCGGGAGTGGGAGGCATCGCGGTCGGCGTGCACACCACGCAGTTCGCGATTCGCGATGCGCGGGTGGGCTTGTTTAAGCCGGTGCTGGAACTTGCCGCGGAGGAGATGAATGCGGCTGCGGCTTCGGCCTCATCGGATTCGCCTGAATCCAAAACCACTTTCTCCAACCGCCTCGTGTGCATCGGCGGGGTGTGCGGCGTGACCGCACAGGCAGTCGCTGAGGCGGAATTGCTGCATGAACTCGGTTATCACGCGGCGCTGCTTAGTCTCGGTTCGATGTGTGGCGCCGATGAGGATGCGTTGATTACCCATTGCCGCGCCGTCGCAGAGATCATGCCGGTTATCGGATTCTACCTCCAGCCCAACGCCGGCGGACGTGTGCTCAACCACGGCTTCTGGCGTCGGTTTGCAGAGATCAAAAACATCGTCGCCATCAAGATCGCGCCCTTCAATCGTTACCAGACACTCGATGTCGTCCGTGCGGTGATCGAGGCCGGTCGCGATGACATCGCGCTCTACACAGGCAATGACGACAACATCATCGCCGACTTCCTCACGCCGTTTCGCATCGCGGGCAAGGAGCGCCGCATCGTGGGCGGTCTGCTCGGTCACTGGTCGGTAGGGACGAAACGCGCGGTCGGGTTGCACGACCGCTGCCGGTCTGCCGATGCCACGCCGGAACTGCTGCGTCTCGGAGTCGAGGTCACCGATTGCAACGCCGCCTTTTTCGATGCCGCCAGCGGCTTCCGCGGTTGCATCGCTGGTCTGCACGAAGTCCTCCGCCGTCAGGGTCTCCTGGAGGGCATCTGGTGCCTCGACGAACACGAGATGCTGAGCCCCGGTCAGCTCGCTGAGATCGACCGCGTTTATCGCGCCTACCCCCATCTCCACGACGACGACTTCATCAACGCACATCGCGATGAGTGGTTGAGATCCTAACCGCACCACCCCTGCCAAACCATGAAACGCATGCCTCCCCTCATGGCCCTCCGCCTCACGCCGCAGCGCTGCGCGATAAGCTGCATCTGCGCGCAGGCTCCATGCTCGAAGCCGAAATCGTTGGGGATAGGATCGAACTGAAGCAGGTCACTCCGAAGAGCTTCATTATGCGGGGGCAGGGACGGCCTGCCGCTCGTGATGGGCAGGGAAGGATTCGATGCCGCAAAGACGGTGCGAGAGATGTGCAGGGACCACGCAGCGAGACTGCAGGCTTCATTTGAGAAGTAACCGTTTTAACGACACCTCCGTGCTGGTGGCACCGATCACCGGAACTCAAACCTTCATTTCCGAATGGCGCGCCCGCATGGCGAAGAGGGCCCGCGTCACGGATGCCGGCGGAATCTGAGAGACGTCACGCGCCTTCATGAGAGGGAAGAATGCGGCCCCCCCCGGTGCGAAAGTCACGTCGACGCTTCTCTCTCAAAGCTTGGTGCCGTTGCTTGCCTTCACCCCGCCCAGGCCTGCCGAGATCGCCCCTGCCTTGCGCGAGAGCGAATCGCGAGGCGTCAGCGGGACCACAATTTGCAACTTTAACGACCACTCACCATGGTCCGCAGCCTGAAAGGCTGTGACGGGAAGATCGCCGACAGCGCGCCGTTCGCCCGCGTCTGGCAATGGGTCATCGGCCACCCCAGCGAGCATCACATCACCACCGTGAACGGCGCGCCGATGGATGTCCACCACCCCGCCGAAGCGGCGCCCAGCGAAACCGACGGCAAGTTGGCGACGCCCAGCGAAGTGGGCATCTGGGTCAGCGCCACCGCTGGCAATCGCCGGAGCCATCGGAACGCGCGACAGGCGTCTCACCTTGCTGTATTCGGACTATGTCAGCGAAGCCGGCAGGCTCGTGAACCAAGCGTCGGTGTCCGCCGACGGCGGCAAGTTGTGATCCGAGGCGCGGGGAACCACAACCGGCGTCACCTCCGCGCCCGGCCATCTCGCACCAGTCGGCGTTGGCCGCATGGCACTCGTGCGGAATCGCGTGGAAAAGAAGCGCACCGCACTGCACCTCGCTCTGTCCGCCGAGCAGGGCAAAACCAGGACGCCATCCATGAACATGACGCAGGGGACGACCTGCGGAGCACTTACCCTTTGTCATTGCGATCGACGGCGGCGAGCTCTGGATCGGCTACCACAACGATCCCAAAGGTTGGAGCTCCCCCCGGGGCCGCCACCTCCGCGTTTCCGTGTCGGCTGCGATGGAGGATGTGGGAGGATGAATGCCAGCGTCAGCACGGGGGAAATCGATCCGCCCAAGGACCGAGAGCACCATGAAAATCGAAATCGACGCTTTCATATTTCATGGTAGCGTGGCTCGTGATGATCGTCCGTCCCGCTCTTGCCAAGGCTATCCAAACGGCTCTCAAACGGAGCCGCGTCGTGGCGCTCGTCGGGCCAAGGCAGTGCGGCAAAACCACGCTGGCGCGGGATCTGTTGAAGGCAGACTCCCCGGCGTATTTTGATCTGGAAGATCCCGTCAGTCTTGCCCGCTTGGAGCAGCCGAAGACCGCTCTGGAAAACCTGCGTGGCCTTGTCGTCATCGACGAGGTGCAGCGTCGGCCGGATCTCTTCCCGGTGCTCCGAGTACTGGCAGATCGACGGCCGCTTCCGGCCCGATTCCTCATTCTTGGCAGCGCCAGCCCGGACCTGTTGCGGCAGTCATCCGAGTCGCTGGCCGGGCGCATGGAGGTCATTGAGGTCAGCGGCTTCTCGCTGGTGGAAGTGGGTGCGCCGAAGCAGCCAGCGCACTGGTTTCGCGGCGGCTACCCGCTGAGTTATCTGGCTCGCAACGAAGCCGACAGTCAGGCTTGGCGGAAGAATTTTGTCCGTACATTTGTGGAGCGCGACATGGCTGCTTTCGGACTGAACATGCCGCCTGCAGCCATGCTCCGCTTTTGGACCATGCTGGCTCACTATCATGGTCAGACTTGGAATGCTTCTTCCATGGCAGCGAGTCTCGGCGTCTCAGCACCCACATGTCGCACCTACTTGGACGCGCTCAGCGGTGTGTTCATGGTGCGCCAGCTTCAGCCTTGGCATGAGAATCTTGGCAAACGCCAGGTGAAGGCTCCCAAGATCTATTTCCGCGACAGTGGCCTCTTCCACACGCTCAGCCACATCCGCAGCGCCGACGAATTGCACACGCACCCGAAGCTCGGCGCGTCCTGGGAAGGCTATGCCATCGAAGAAGCGATCCGGCACCACGCACCGGATGAGGCCTACTTCTGGGCCACGCACAATCGGGCCGAGCTGGATCTGCTTCTGATGAAAGGCGGCAAGCGTATCGGCATCGAATGCAAGCGCGCCGATGCTCCCAAACTGACCCCTTCGATGCGCATCGCGCAGGACGATCTGAAGCTGGATCACCTCTACGTTTACTACCCTGGCAGTCAGCGATACGTACTGAGTAAAGGAGTGACCGTTGAGCCCCTGGCTGCGCTGGCAACGAAGTGATTGTCGGCGATCCGCAAGCAGGCTCGATACGCCGGTGTGCATCGCCTTTTGGAAGAGCCGGATCCTGGAGAGTGGGAATACTGTCCTGTGAATGCGCTGGTGAGTTGGGCATCACACCCGGGTTTTTAGCTTCAGCGTAAATGCCTTTACGTAATTGCGTCGCAGATTGTCGTGAACGCATGGCGGTCCCGGGTGTATTCACGCACTGAGCTTCAATGACAGAAGGATGGGGGTTGAAGAATCCATCCGGCTCTTCCCCCCCCTCGCCTGTTCCCGCTCTTCCTCATGGAACGCAGCCTCACTCTCGTCGCACTCCTGCTCGCCTCTCTGGCGCCTGTTCACGCCGCGGGCACTCTCCTCATCGAGAACGGCCAGCCGCGCGCGGAGATTGTCATCGCGGAAAAGCCGGCGCGGATGACGAAGCTGGCGGCGAAGGAGTTGCAGACTTCCTTGGAAAAGATCAGTGGGGCGAAGCTGGAGATCCGCACGGCGCCGACTTCGGAGAAGACGCACATCTTTCTCGGCAAATCCGTGCACACGGAAGCGTTGAAGCTCGCGACGGAGGGGTTGGAGAACGGGGCCTTTCGCATGGCATCGGGGGCGGACTGGCTGGCGTTGCTGGGGCCGGATGAGGACTTTGTTCCGATCGAGCCATGGGGCCGGATGCGCAGCACGGCGGAGCAGGCACGGGTGAATGAGGAGTTCGACCAGATCACGGGCGACACCTTTTGGAACAGCTTTGGCGGGCTGTATATGCGCTACCAAAAGGACCTCGATGTCTGGGATTACGACGACACGGGCACGCTGAATGCGGTGTATGAGTTCCTGCGCAGTCTCGGCGTGCGCTGGTTTGCGCCGGGCGAGTTGGGCGAAGTGTTGCCCCGGCAGGCGACGGTCGCACTTCCGGGGGTGAACAGGACGGTGAAGCCGGACTTCGGCATGCGTCGTTTCGGGTTTTATAGCGACCACACGGGTCTCGGCGACAAGGGCATCTGGACGCTGCGGCTGGGGCTGAACCAAGGGCACAAGATCGGCGGCATCTCGCAGATTTGTCATGGGATGAAGTTCGCCCTCATGCGCGAGGAGATGAAGCGGGCGCACCCGGAGATGTATCTGCTCACGGGCGGCAAACGGGACACGACGACGAAGGGAGCCGGCTATCCCGATCTCAACTCGTCCCTCTTTTTTGAGAAGCAACTCCAATACTCGCGCATCATGTTCGATCACTTTCGGGAGCCGATGATCAGCATCGATCTCGTGGATGGTTACGGAGGGATGACCTCGGATGACCCGAAGTGGATGGCGCAGCTCACGCCCGAGCGCGGCTGGTCCGGCACGATGTCGGATCAAGTCTGGGGCTACATCGACCGCATGGCGCGGGAGCTTTACAAATCACATCCCGATCGCCTCGTGAGCGGTCTCGCCTACAGCGCTTACAAAATGCCGCCGGCGAAGATTGAGAGGCTCAGTCCGAATCTCGTGCTGATCGAGACGCGTCAGCGCCAGAGTTTCTGGGATGAATCCAAGCGCAGCGAGCACCGCAGCTTGCGCGAGGCGTGGATGAAAAAACTCACCTCCGGCAAATACCTCACGTGGGATTACAACATCAACGCGCGTTCCGAGCAGGCGGGACGGCCCGTGATTTACACAAAACAAATCGCCGATGATCTCCGCGAACTCAAAGGCCACACGCTCGGCGAGATGATCGAGATCTATGATCATCCAAGTGGAAAAGAGAACAACTTCGGCTACGACCCCTTTGCGCTGGAACACCTGAATCTCTACGTCACCGCGCGCCTCTGGTGGGATGCGAATCAGGACCTCGATGCGCTACTGGCCGATTATTTCACCAGCTACTACGGCCACGCGTCCAAGCCGATGCGGGCCTTCGCGGAGTTCTCCGAAGCCCACTGGATGCACATGGGCCAGGACGCCGCAAAGATCGGCGAGGCCTTCACCCTGCTCGCCGCAGCCCAGGCCGCCGCTGATCCCCAATCGCTGCCGGGACGGCGCATTCAAAAAATCGTGGATCTCATGAAGCCGCTGCGCGCGCTTCAACAGCAGCTCAACCGCAAGCACGACACCACACTCGATTACCGCGTGCTAGAGACGCACCAGACGGGCGGAAAGCCGCTGAGAGAAAAGGCCTTCGATGGGCAGGTGCTCAGAGACTACTGGACTGAGGTTCGCAGCGCCGCACTTGTGAAACTCACGCCCGAGGCTCCGCAGCCGCAAGCCGCCACGCGTTTCCAGATTCAGCGCGAAGGCAGCATCCTGCACATCGGCATCGTCTGTCAGGAACCCGACATGTCCGGGATCCACGTCCCCACGACCACTCCCGATGATCTGAAACTGCTCGAAGGCGATCACATCTCCCTGCTCATCGAGACCGCGTCCAACAGCTACTATGAAATCGCGATCGCTCCCGGCGGCACCGTACTGGAGATCGACCACGGCAGGGACGGCAAAGGCGTGGCGTGGTCCTCCGGTGCACAGTTCGCGGTGCATCGCGGCGACCAGCAGTGGAGCGTCGAGATGCGCCTTCCCATTACGGGCGAAGGCTCCCGCATGATCGACCCGCTCAAGGGCATCGACGGAGGCCAGCCCAAGGATCTGTTTCCCTGGCACTTCAACCTCTGCCGCCAGCGCGTGCACGGCGAGGCGGTTGAGCGCACTGCTTTCTCAGCGACTGGCAGCAACGATTTCTATGTTCCGGAGAAGTTCGCGAAGCTTTGGGGCAAGGGGAAGTAAACGGCTGAGACCGATGAAACACACACTCCTCTCACTGCTCCTGCTCGCATCGGCTCTCCGGGCCGAGGAACCGGCGCCTCCGCCACAGAGCGCGCGCTTCGTCGCCGTGGACAATGTGTGCGCGTGGCCCAATCTGAACGTGCTGCCGGACGGCACGATCGCCGCCATCATCCACAAACAGCCCAGTCACGGAAAGATGGCGGGCACCATCGAATGCTGGGCGAGCAAGGACGGGCGGCTGCTGATGTGCCATGGCAACCGCGTGGAAGGGCAGCTCGGCGTGCTGGCACGACTCAGCAGCGACGAGGGAAAGACATGGGGCGCGCCCTTGCGCATTTTGCGCAGCATGGTTTACGACTGCGGATACCCGAGCAGCGTGCAGCGTCCCAACGGGAAGATTGTGACGGCCTATTACTCGAAGGCTGTGGAGAACCACGATCGCTACCACAATCGCTACCACATGGGCGTCGCCATCTGCGAGGCGCCCGCAGCCAAGTAAACGGCGCATGTTTCCATCGAACCCATCCGCAGATCACGCGCGCACACTTAGCGGACGCAGCCATCTTCCATCACCCCACATCGAATAAGCCAACCCCCCCTCCAACCAACCCCCATGCAATCCATGAATCGCAGACGCTTCCTTCAGGGCTCACTCCTCACCGCCTCCGCACTGTCGATGCCCGCACGCGTTCGTGCCGCTGTCGAAGGTGCGAACTCGGACATTCGCATCGCCGTGGTCGGCTTCAACGGGCGCGGACAGAACCACATCGCCGGCTATTCCCAACTGCCAGGCGTGCGCATCGTCGCACTCTGCGATGTGGACCAAGGCGTGCTCGACAAGGGGGTCGCCCAACTCAAGGACAAGGGGCAGGACGTCACGCCTTACCGCGACATTCGCAAGCTGCTGGAGAGCAAGGAGGTCGACGCCATCTCCATCGCGACTCCGAACCACTGGCACTCCTTGGGCGCCATCTGGGGCTGCCAGGCGGGCAAGCACGTGTATGTGGAGAAACCCGTCTCGCACAATGTCTGGGAAGGACGCCAGTTGGTGCGGGCCGCAGCCGCGCACAAGCGCATCGTCCAGATGGGTGTGCAAAGCCGTTCGGCTTCCGGAATCGCGGCGGTCCTCGAGTGGGCGGCGCAGGGGCATCTCGGCAAGCTGCTCAACGTCCATGGCCTCTGTTACAAGCGCAGGCCCAGCATCGCGAAGGAAGCCGGTGCCACGCCCATCCCCGACCAGATCGATTACGATCTCTGGTGCGGGCCGGCGCCGAAGGTTCCGCTCGCGCGCAAGAAACTTCACTACGACTGGCACTGGCTCTGGGCCTACGGCAACGGCGATCTTGGCAACCAAGGCATCCACCAGATGGACATGGCCCGCCGTTTCCTCGGCGAACCCGCCCTCGCTCCGCGCGTGGTGTCTGTGGGCGGCAGGCTCGGCTATGAAGACGATGGCGAGACCCCGAACACTCTCGTGGTCTTTCAAGACTACAAGAAGGCGCCGCTTCTTTTCGAAGTGCGCGGCCTCCCCTCGGCGACGGATTCCAAGGAGATGGACCAGTACCACGGGGCGAGTGTCGGCGTGGTGGCGCATTACGAAGGCGGCCGCATTGTTTGCCCTACTTACAACGACGCCATCGCGTACGACAGAGACGGCAGGATCATCGCCGCCTTTGGCAAGCCGCAGCTCCCTCTGGATCCAGCGGAGGCGGCGAAGGTGAAGGTGGCAATCACGACCAACGAGGACCGGGACAACCACTACGCAAACTTCCTGCGCGCCGTGCGCAGCGGCCGGGAATCCGACCTCAACGGCAAGATCCTCGATGGCCACATCTCGAGCGCCCTCTGCCACACGGGGAACATCTCGTACCAACTCGGCCGCAAAGCCTCCGCGGAAGTTTCCCGCGAAAAGCTCAAGGCAAACCCCGTCGCGCTGGAATCCGTGGGTCGCATGCTGACCCACCTCGAGGCCAACGGAGTGAACCTTCGCGAGAACCAGTTGGTCATGGGTGAGTTTCTCACGATGGATCCCGCGACGGAGAAGTTTGTCGGCAACACAGCCGCCGATGCACTTCTGACCCGGAATTACCGCGCCCCCTTTGTGGTCCCCGAGAAGGTTTAATCCGGCCGCGCGCCCTTGAGACCTCGCCCCGCGGGAATGATACCCGTCCGGAATGGCCCTTCGATTAGGGCATCGCTCGTGCCTTTCTGTGCGTTGCTGAAACGGTGGTCTGTTCATAGGGCATCTTCTGCCATCTCCCTTTTCTGAACTGCGCGCCTGTTCCCGCTGTTTGCCTCGATCGGAAGGCACTTTGCGGGCGGTGATCAGTGTTTGCGTCGTGGCGGGCTTCACCGATTGAAGGAGTGGAGGCGCGATGCCGCTTGAAGCACGCCTGCCCCGCGCGCTAGGCAGGAACCATGGCCACCGCTTTCGAATATCAGGATCCCCTCCCCATCAGCGCCGACCCCACGGAATACCGTCGCCTCAGCGCCTGCGACAGCGGCCTCTCCGTCGCCCAGTTTGAAGGCCGGGACATTCTGAAGATCGCCCCCGAGGTGCTCACCACACTCGCCCGAGCCGCGTTCCACGACTGCTCCTTCCAACTGCGCCCCGCTCACCTCGCGCAGGTTGCCGCCATCCTCGACGACCCCGCCGCCAGCGACAACGACCGCTACGTCGCGCTCACCCTGCTCCGCAATGCGGAGGTTGCCGCCCGCGGTGTTCTCCCGTTCTGCCAGGACACCGGCACAGCCACCATCATTGGCAAAAAAGGCCAGCACGTTTGGACGGATTCCAACGACGCCGAAGCACTCTCCCGGGGCGTCTACGACTGCTACACCGGCGAGAACCTGCGCTACTCACAGACGGCGGCCCTCGACATGTACGAGGAGAAGAACACCGGCAACAACCTGCCCGCCCAGGTCGATCTCCTCGCCACCACCGGGGCCGATTACAAATTCCTCTTCGTGGCCAAAGGCGGCGGGTCCGCGAACAAGACGTATCTGTTCCAGGAGACCAAGGCCCTTTTGAATCCGAAGAGCCTCATGGCGTTCCTCACAGAGAAGATGCGGAGTATCGGCACCGCCGCCTGCCCGCCGTACCACATTGTCTTCGTCATCGGCGGAACCTCTGCTGAAGCGTGCCTCAAGACCGTGAAACTCGCCTCCGCGAAGGAACTGGATCACCTCCCGCTCAAGGGTAATGCGCTCGGGCAGGGCTTCCGCGACGTTGAGCTCGAGGCTGCGGTGCTCAAGGCCGCACAGGACCTCGGCATCGGCGCACAGTTCGGCGGCAAATACTTCGCGCTGGATGTCCGCATCATCCGCCTTCCGCGCCATGGCGCGTCCTGCCCCGTGGGCATGGGCGTCTCCTGTTCGGCCGACCGCAACATCAAAGCCAAGATCAACAAGGACGGCGTGTGGCTCGAGAAACTCGAGGACAACCCCGGGCGCTTCATCCCCGCTCGCTACCGCAATGCGCACGAGGGCACCGTCGTTCCCATCGACCTCAACCAACCCATGGACCGCATCCGCGCCACGCTCAGCCAGTATCCGGTGGCCACGCGGCTTTCGCTGACGGGCCGCATTGTCGTCGCGCGCGACATCGCGCACGCCAAGCTGAAGGAGCGTCTCGATTCCGGCGGCGGCCTTCCCGATTACTTCAAAAACCACCCGGTCTATTACGCCGGCCCCGCCAAGACTCCCAAGGGCATGGCCTCGGGATCCTTCGGCCCGACCACCGCAGGCCGCATGGACAGTTATGTGGACCTCTTCCAACAGCACGGCGGATCCATGGTCATGATCGCCAAGGGCAACCGCAGCAACCAAGTCACCCAAGCCTGTCAGCAACACGGCGGATTTTACCTCGGATCCATCGGCGGTCCCGCAGCCATCCTTGCGGAGGAAAACATTCGGAAAGTCGACGTCCTCGAATTCCCGGAACTGGGCATGGAAGCGGTCTGGCAGATTGAGGTCGAAAACTTCCCCGCCTTCATCCTCGTGGATGACAAGGGCAACGACTTCTTCGCGCAGATCGGGAAGGCTGGCTGCAACGTCTGCGCGCCGAAGTAATCCGGCCCACGGGCACACGGCAGACTTCAAGCCCCCCGCAATGACTGAGATCCCTGCAGCACCGGCCCATTCGGAACACGCCCGCGCTGCTCTGGCGGCGTTCCGCGCACAGACGGGCGTGGACGCCACCCATCTCGTGTTTGCGCCGGGACGCGTGAACCTCATCGGCGAGCACACGGATTACAACGGGGGCTTTGTCCTGCCGATGGCGATCGAGCCCGGCATCTATCTCGCAGCGCGGCCGCGAGCCGACCGCGTTGTGCGGATTTGGAGCACGCAGTTTCCCGAGGCGCCTGCGGAGTTCGCGATCGATGTCGCCCTCGAGCCGGGCGAACCCTCGTGGAGCAATTATGTGCGCGGGGTGATCGCCGGGTTGCAGGCGGCGGACGCGCGTGTGCCGGGGTTCGATGCGGTGGTTCACGCGACCCTGCCAGGAGGCGGCGGTCTGAGCAGCAGCGCGGCTCTCGAGGTGGCAGCCGCGACACTGGGCGAACTGCTCGCGGGCGTGACGCTGGATCCCGAGCGCAAGGCGCTGCTCTGTCAGCACGCCGAACATGCTTTCGCACACACACCCTGCGGCATCATGGACCAGTTCGCGGTGGTTTTTGGAAAGCGCGGGCATCTGCTGCTCATCGACTGCCAGTCGCGTGAGCGGACGCTCGTGCCGATGCGGGGCGATGACGTCGCGCTCCTCGTGGTGAACACCATGGTCCGTCACGCGCTCAGCGATGGCGGGTACAAAAGCCGGCGCGATGACTGCCACGAAGCAGCGCGTCTTCTCGGGGTGCGCGAGTTGCGCGATGCCACACCGGAGGTCGTGCAGGCCGCACAGACGCTCCTGCCGGAACGGCTCTTCCGGCGCGCGCGTCACGTCACCACTGAAAACCGGCGCACCCTCGCCGCAGTCGATGCACTGCGATCCGGCGACTGGTTGAAGCTCGGCGCACTGATGCATGCCAGCCACGCCTCGCTGCGCGATGACTATGATGTGAGCTGCGCGGAACTCGACGCGGTGGTGGACGCCGCCGGCGATCTCGGGCCGGAACGCGGCGTGTACGGTTGCCGGATGACGGGCGGCGGGTTTGGCGGATGTTGCGTCGTGCTGGTCCGTGCAACGCAGGTCGCCGAGGTGAAGGAGGCGCTGCGGACGCGCTATCATGCGGCGACTGGCATCGAACCTGTCGTCTTCGCCACGCAGCCCGCCGATGGTCCGGCGGTGTTACTTCAGCCGTGAGCGGGTCCACTGCTTGGATGCACGCCATCACACAGCACGGGCCGTGCGGCCCCGCCAAGCGAGGTGGCACCCAAGACACGCCGCAGCGCGCTCGCTCCGCGGCCCCGTCAGTTCGAGGGACTGCGCGCCCTTCGTGGGTTCCTCAGGGATTGGACGGCGCGGCGCGGCGGCCGGGGCGTTCCACCCACTTGTATGCGCGCTTCGCGTTCAATGAACAAAATTTCCGCGCGGTCTTCATGCCTCCGCGTGCCAATGCGTATTCAAGGGAGATCCGCTGCTGAAGCGCGTACTCCGCGACACGCTCGCACACGGGCCAGTTGCTGCCGTAGATCACGCGATCGTCTCCGAACGCGTCCCACACCACGTCGATATACGGCTTGTAAAATGCCGCGTCAGTCGGCGCGGCCCCGCCATTGCGGGCGGCGTTCTCCGTGAAAGCTGAGATCTTGCAGAACGTCCCTGCTTGCTGGGCTGCACGGCGGATGCCCTCCTGCCAGTCCCTCGGCGGCGCTTGAGCGGTGATCTCCGCATTCCCCATGTGATTGAGCACAATGCGCAGTCCGGGAATTCGCTCCGCAACGCGCGCGACGATTGCCGGAGTTTCAGACCCCCCATTGATATCGAGCTGGAGATCCAAGTCGGAGAGGAGCCGCAGGTCCCTGATTTCGTTGCGCTCCAGAAGGGCGGACGCGGTGGCGCTGGCGATGCGGATGCCGCGGAACAAAGGATTGCGCACGAAACGTCGGATGCCGGTTTCAAACGCTGGTTCGCCCGGTTTGATGTTCCCCACGACCCCGACGACGAAGGGATCGTCTTTGGCGAGATCCAGCAGCCATTGGTTGTCCTCCAAGCGCGGACTTGCCTCGACGATCACGGTGCCTGTCACCGGTCGGTGCTGGGCAAGCGCGCGCAGGTCTTTGGGAAGCACGGTGCGGTGGAGTGGGGTGCCCTTCCCCGGCCATGGCACGCCTTCGGGTCGGCTGGGATCGTAGAAGTGCGTGTGGCAGTCGATGATATCGAGCGGCGCCGCCTCTTGTGCCGCCAACCCGCGCGAACTCCCGGCAATCGTCGCGGCCAAAGCTGTGGTCTGTATACGGAGAAACTCGCGGCGGTTCATAAGATCAGAGGGGTGAAAGAGCAGCGCACCTGCATGAGCCTCACTAACTGCTCGAGCGCGGATTGTCAGCACGGCCCGTAGAAATGAGTCCTACAAGGCCGCCGTCGTGCGTTGGACGATTGGCCCACACTGCTCTTCAAACGTGGCGCGGGGAGAAGTCTTTCAGATGGACGAGCGGCCGTCAGGACGGATAAATGGCCTGCAATCAAGCGGCAGCCTGCGAGGCAGCCAGCTTGCTCCACCCCCCCTCGCGCTAAGACGGATCCTCCATCGGCGTCGAGGGATCATCCCATGGCTGACTACAAATTCGGCGTCAATGAGCCGCCCCACAAGCGCTGGCCCGTGGCATGGTATAATCCCATGGTGCTGGCGCGCTCCGCGCTGGAGGTCTTATCCACGGACCATTTCATCCGTAATTTCGACCGTCGGGAATTATTCAGCGGCGACTTCGCAGTCATTGATCAAAGCCTCAATTCCCGGGGTGGGGATTACTGGTGGGACTTTCTTTCGGATACTGGCGATGGGGGGAACGCCAGCTACACGGTGGCCCGCGCGATTCTATCACCGAGCCTCACGGCGGGTGCGGCCGCTGGAGTGAATCCCGACACCGCCGGCGGTTTCCCGGCGGGACAGATGCTCGTCCTCGGCGGGGACCTGGCCTACCCCGGCGCGGGCACTGAGGAGTATCAGTACCGGTTCATTGAGATGTGGGAGGCTGCCAAACCGACGGAACAGAAGCCCGAGATCACCGTCGCCTCCATTCCCCAGAACCACGACTGGTTCGACAATATTTCCAGCTTCAGCCGCCACTTTGTTGGCAACTACGACAACCACTTCCTGCGCGCTTCCACGCCGCAGAACCGCAGCTACTTCGCCGCGCGCCTTCCGCATGGCTGGTGGATTCTGGGACTCGACTTCGCATTAGTGGGCGACATTGACCGCGAACAGTATGAGACATTCCTCAGACTCATCGCCCATCCCGCCGGGAATCACCCGGTTCGGATCCAGCCCGGCGACAATGTGATCCTGCTTTATCCGGAACCTTATTGGACACGGCCTCTGGGCGATTCGGCTGACGCGGGTTATCCCAAACGCTATCAACGCCTCGAGGCGGCTCTGGTCGCGGCGGACGTGAAGATCCGCATCCGTCTTGCGGGAGACCTCCATCATTATGTGCGGGAGCAGGCAGGCTCGGGTGCGGAATTGGATTACGAAGACGCCCTCATCACCTGCGGATCTGGTGGTGCCTTCCTCCATCCCACCCATGCCAGAAGGGTCGTGGCGACCAAGGTTCTGGACCGGATTCACGACAGCGGCGCCATGACGCCGGATTTGGAGAAGCGCGTCCGGGTCGGCATCGGAGCCGCTGAGGAGCTCCGTGCAAACCAGCGGAAGTACACCCAGAAGGCTTGCTATCCCGGCCGGAGAATCAGCCGGGGCTTGTGTAAGTGGAACCTTACGGCGCTTTTCAAACCCGCATCGCTGTCGGGCATCTTCGCCGATGTGGTCGAGGGAAACCTGTGGCAGCGCACCTTGCGACGCCTCGCGGAACTGCTGTCCGCCTTTAGAAAGGGCAACGCCATGTTCCCGATACTTCTCGGAGCCCTGTATTTGGTGGCCGCCTGCTGCAACAGCGTCGTACTCAGCAAGGCCGCAGACCTTGGGGGCTTCGAAGCCGCGGGTCAGTTCGCGCAAACCACGTTCCCGTCCTTTCTGCTGTTGTGGGTGAAGGCGCTCTTTTTCAGTCCGCTGGCACTCGGTGCGCACACGATGCTGCTGGGGGTCTACTTCCTTGTCGCCCGCGAAGACGGGCCGGCGGCCTCAGTTTGCGGGGTCGCCTTTGGCCTTCTGCACATCGTCGCCGCGGCCGCCTTGTTCTGGAAAGTGAACCAGTTCGGGCTCGCCCCCCTGAGCATGGGGCTTTTGATTTTTGCCTCCGGCGCGGTTGTCGGGGGCCTGTTGTTCGGGGTTTATTTCGCCGTGCTTTCCCGCCTCGGCTGGCTGGCCAACAACGCCTTCTCACCCCTCGCACACGAAGGCTACAAGGGCTTCCTCCGCTTCCGCATCGATGCACAGGGGGCGCTGCATGGCTTCATGATCGGCACGGATACGGTCCCGAAGCGCTGGATTCCCAACCCCAACGGCAAGCGCCCGTTGTGGGTGGAAAAGCCCGGCCAGAAGCCACCGAAGTGGAAGATGCGCGATTCTTTCACACTCCAGCGGTGATCCGCCAATCGCTCCGAACGAGCGCAGCAACCGGCATAGGAAGGCGGATGCAGCGGGGCTGCGGTGGGGGTTTAGTCGAAGAGAGGACCCAATTCATGTTCTGCCTCAGGGCGGGTGTCATTTTGACGAACGCCAGCGCTCACGCGTGTGGGCTTCGCGCAAACCCGACGCATCACCATTAATCCGTTCCGTCCCGGTGGACGAACGTTGGCCATTGCGCTTGCCTGCTGCATAAGCCGGGTTTTAGGGTGCGGTACATTAGCGATTAAACCCATCGCATCCCGTCATTCTGGGCCCATTCATTGTTACCAATCGCGATGGCGTGGCCGAGGGTGACGGCGAGCTCCGCGGTTCTTTGGCACGGGCCCGACGACCATCCCGAACTTTCCACCCCTTGACGCTTGGTCCCTGCGACGGCCGAGCATCCACCCTCACTTCGACTAACCCACCCCTCTTCATGGCTGTTCGACCTTCCGCTACAACACTTGCACCCGAAATGTCTCCTGAGGAGCTGGCTGGCTTGCTCGATATGGCCAGAACCTGTTCGAACGGTGGTGATTACCTCGAGGTCGGAACCGCTGCCGGCGGCACGCTCCGCGAGATGATGAAGTGCTTCGATGACGCGTCGCGCCCCCGATTTGTTGTCGTGGACCCCATGAATTATTTCGCCGACCAACTCGAGATCGTGCGGAAGAACCTTCGCAGTCACGATCTGGATCCTGCGCAAGTGGATTTCCGGGTCGCTACCAGCGTCAGCGCCTTCACTCCTGCCGAGGATGCACGCGAGGCTTACGATTTCATGCTCATCGATGGCGCACATAAGATCCGTTATGTGACTCAGGACCTGCGGTGGCTGAGACTACTGAAGCCTGGAGGTGTGGCCTGCATCCATGACTACAACGACCGCCACGAGGGGGTGAAATTGTCGGTGGATCGGTTTCTCAGGAAACACCCAAACTATCGCCGGGAGCAGCTGGTGGGCAGTCTGATGATCCTGCGCAAGAGCGGATCCAGCCCCTCGAAGGAGATCACATTTGCCGACAGGCTATGGGCTTCGGCGCTGACGCCTTTCCTGCAGTTGAAAATAAACCTCAGGAAGCGGCTCGCGAGGCGGGCCTGAGACAAACCGAATTCTCCTTGGCAGCCCCTGCGGGCGACTCCTCAGCGACGACACTGCTGTTTGGGGGCCGCGAGCGGCGGGGCGATGTGAGGGCTGGGAAACCCCGAAATCCAGTCACCAAAAGCCCCGCCCCTCCATGCTCACCCCTCGTTGATGAACCGCATTAAAAGATTCGTTCAGGACTTGGGTGCAGCGAAGCCCAGCATGCGAGGAGAATCACCGATCTCCGGGCATGCGCGCCAAGGACCGGCGTCGCGGACTGTTCCTAATCCTTCGCCGTCCGCGCGCAGATCGATCGAAGTTCAGGCTGCAGTTCCGGGGGGAGGAAGGCGATCCACTGAGACAGCGCGCTGAGTCGGTGGCGCATCGGCATCCGTCGGCCTTCGTGCCTGATCAGCTTCGCAAGGGTTCCTCCTTCGTTGTCGGCGGCTTCCTCCTCGATCTGCCGCTGCTCCTTTGCAATCGCCGCCTCCACCCGCGCTTGCGCACGCCGGTATGGGCCCCGCTGCTCGGCCGGCAAACGCTGCTCCACGATGCGCAACACTTCCGGCCCCTTCTGGTCGAGGAAATCCGCGTATTCAATGGCTTCCCCGTGCGCCCCCCACACCGGCCGGCTATCGTGCATCGCACCAAGGTGCTCCTGCTGCTCACGCGAGAAGGAGCGCAGATACTCAAGCGCTTCCGCCGAAGCCGTCACGTGACTCTGTTGGTCCGCCCCCTTGGATCGACCCGCCTTGCCGGAGGCGCAGCCCGCGCCAGTGACCACCATGAGCGCTGCTGCGCAAATGATGCATGTCGTTGTCACAAGGCTGCTGCGAGAATCTGCAGTCGAAGTACTGTTCATGGTCTTCATGGGAAACTGGGTTGAGAGTTTCACGGACGCAGCTTCCTCGCCACAAAACTCCAGATGTCCGCGAAGCTCTCCACGGGATGCTCCGGGAACTTCACGTCACACGCGGCGCCGACGGCCAGTGCGAGTTTTTGGAAACCCAGCGCCCACCGCGGCGAATGCACGTCGTAGTTGGCCTGGGTGATGTCGCCGGGCTTTGTCAGACCCCATTCATTCTCGAAGAACATCGGTGCGGCATCGCGGTGGAGGAGGTAGTCGGGCGACCATCTGCGCAGCGCCGGCAGCAAGTCTTCGCGTCGCTTCAGGGACTCCTCAAAGTTGCAGCCCAGCGCGGGCGCGCCCCACTTCACTCCGGGCACCCATTCCTGCATCCGCGCGGGATCGAGGGTGGGCTGGCAGCGATAGGCGGCGACACACGTCACGAGAGACGATGCGCGTTCCACCGGATCGCTGGAAGCGGCGTTCGCGCGGTCGCGTGCACAGCCCACGAACAGTGCGGGCTGCGCCCCCTGGGATCCACCGCCCACGGCGAGATGCGCCGGATCCAGACCCCACTGCGCAGCATGATGCCGCACAAACTGAACCACGCGCACCGCATCTTCCTGCACATAAGACACGGGCTCTTTCTCCCCCTCCGCCACCGCATCCTCCATCGTCCGGGTCTGTACTGCGATGACCGCGATGCCTTTTGCATCAAAGAACCCGAGGTTCGCCGGATGCTTCGCTGCCTTCCAAATACCGCCGAACCACAGGATCGCCGGAAACGGCGCCCGCCCGGTCTTGGGGAGGTAGATATCGATGCGTTGATGGGCGTGCGGGCCGAACGCCACCTCCGCGTGCGTCGGCTCCGCGCCGTGCGCAAGCGGCGCGAGCCACAGCAGAAGCGCGGCGAGGATTACGGGAGAAAGAGTGCGGTGTTTCATGAACAGGCGCGTCAGCGAGCTGCTGCTGCGGACCACTTGGCGCGGACCGCCCGCTCCCACTCATCCGCCATGAGTTGGTGGCCGGAGTAGGTCGGATGGACTCCGTCCCAGATCCAGTGGTCGGCGGGTGCGAGGTTGCAGGCGGCTTCGAAGAGCTGCTGGAACCGGACCAGCGCTGCATCGTGCTTTGATGCCAGTTTTGCGACGACATCCTGACGGGCCTGAATGCCGGCGCGCCATGCATCATAGCCCTCCTTGCGCTTGCCGACTGGCAGCGTGAAGGGTTCGCAGAGCACAAGACGGAGCGCGGGGTTCGCAGCTCTCGCCTGGGTGATCAACTCCTCGTAGGTGCGCTCGTACTCGTCGAGCGGCACGCCGTGGCCTTGATCGTTCACGCCAATGAGGATGCTCAGCACGTCGGGCTTCAGCTCCAGCGTCTCCTTCTGCCAACGCTTCTGCAGCTCCCGCACCGTGTTCCCAGAGACGCCGCGGTTCATGAAGTCGAGGTTCATCGCGGCAAATGCCGCACCATGCTTCGCGGCAACAATGAACGCGTATCCATGGCCAAGGATGTGGTTCGGATCCGCGTTCCGGCCACGGTTGCCGTCGGTGATCGAGTCGCCTTGGAACAGGATTCGCGCATTCTTGGTGAATACGGCGAGTGGCTCTGCGGCACCCGCGGACACATGCAGACCCAGAGCAATAAGGAGCAGGGGCAGGAGCTTTTTCATCAGGACAATCAGCGGGTTTTGTTGGAAGCAGGGGGGGCGGGCGGTGGTGTTTTCAGCCATGCGAGATTGAAGGTGTAATGGTTGCGGCTGCTGAGGAGTTGCACATGGCCGTCGCGCGTCTGGACAGCGGTAAGGTAGCCGCCGATTTCCGCCATGGTATCGCTGAGCGTGAACATCCCGCGGCCGTCCGTCCCCGGAACCTGTCGTGGACCGCCTCCCGGAGTGATGAGGCGCCGCGCGGGCCACGTCTTCCCGTCGTCGAAGGAGACCGCTGCGAACAGGCCATAACCCTTGAACTCCGTGCCGTCGGCGGCTTTGAAGGGGAGCCCCTTGCGGGACTTCCAATTCAAGCCTTGGTCGGTGAAAGAGCAGAGGAGGAGCGGGCCCTCACGTAATCGCAGCAACACCTGCCGCTGCCCGCTGGTGACCGCAGGGAACTCGCTCGCATCGACCTGCCAGGACTTCCCGAGGTCGCTCGTGAAAGCGACAGGGGTCATGAATCCAAACCGCTCTTGGTCGGGCAGCGGGTCGTTGCGGCTGAAGGCCATCAGGCGTCCGTCCGCGAGTTCGACGAGCGGGGCGTGGATCCCTGGATAACGCTGGGCTGTGCTTCCGGGACCGACGCCCGACTCCCTTTTCGGAAACTGGTTCGCGCTCCATGTGCGGCCCGCGTCGCGGCTCGTCACGAGGCTGACCGTGCGCGAGTCATGACTGATCACCAGCGTGCCGTCGCGCAGACGCAGGAGCTGGTTGCCAAGTTCGCCGTGCGGCTGCAGCACGCGCGCCTTCGACCATGTGGCTCCGTTGTCCACCGAGGTGCGGACGATGTTCTCGTTCAAGCCGCGCGCGAAGTGGAACAGCGTCATCGCGCCATCCCACCAGAGTTTGGGCGCATGATCGTTCACGTCCGGCCCATCCCAGAAAGGCGAGGCTTCCTCCCAGTCAGCGGATCCAAACCGGAGGCGGCTTGCGATATTGCAGAGCTCGGCGCCCTGCTCGAGAACGCAAGAGAACCATGTCGCAAGCAGGTCGCCGTTCGGACACTCCGTCACCGCCGGGCTATGGTTGTGCCGTGAGAAGAGCGGCCCGACAGATTCGTCCGGAATTTTTACGAACCCCTTTGGACCGTCGAAGAACGGGATGTCCGCAGATGGCATCTTCCACATGGGAACACCCTGCACCACCGCCTGTGCATTGCGTGGAGCGGGTTGCGACGGCAGCAGCGATCCCTTGGGCGCATCTCCAAGCACGACGCGAAAGCCGATGCCTGGGTCGCGCGATTCCGGGATCCACGCGGAACGATTTGCCGAACGCAGCAAGTAGCTGAGGGTGGAGTGGCTCCCGCCGCGGAACACGCGGAAGTCGCTGTCCGTGCGGCCGAGGGGATCGGTCTGAGCGGCGGCTTCGTAGGGTCCGTACCAGTCGAGGCACCATTCAGCGACGTTGCCGTGCATGTCGAAGAGGCCCCATGGATTGGCCGGACTCTGAGCCACGCGCAGCGTGGGAATCTCGTTCAGGGGCTGGTATTCGGCGGGCATCGGACGAGCATCTGCGAACACGACTGCGCGATGGTTCTGGTCGCGGAACCATTTGTGCGAGGCCGTGGGAAGCGAGTCGCCGGAGCTGAAGAGCGTGGTGGTTCCGGCCCGGCATGCATACTCCCATTCCGCCTCGGTCGGGAGTCGGTAGGTGCGGCCTTCCTTCCCGGAGAGCCAGCGGCAGAAGTCCACGGCATCCTGCCAACTCACCTCGGTGGCGGCCTCGTCGTCTTTGCGATGCAGTTGGTGCTTCGGCTGGAACTGGCGGTACTGGCCCAGCGTCACCTCCGTCGCGCCCATGTGGAATGGCGCCGAGATCGTGACCCGGTGCGTGGGACGTTCATCCCACTCCCCCACATTTACCTGCTCGGGATGTTTGGTGAAAAAGTAATCTGTCGTCGGCCCGTCCTGGCCCATCAGGAATCCACCGCTCTCGATCCGCACCAATTGCATCCCAAGCGTGTTCGTGAGAGCGCCCGTCCCCACACCCTCCGGCTTCGGCGGGCGCGGCGGGGTCTGGCCCGGAATGCCGACGCCCTGCAGGACGTCCGTGCCACCCGGTTTGGCCGGGCCCCCTTTTCCAAAGGCCTCGGTGGCCGCCTTCTGGAATGCGGGGA
The DNA here is from genome assembly GCA_945861435.1 of Chthoniobacter flavus. Classification (GTDB taxonomy): domain Bacteria; phylum Verrucomicrobiota; class Verrucomicrobiia; order Chthoniobacterales; family Chthoniobacteraceae; genus CAIURC01. The sequence goes on from CAMAUX010000006.1 coordinate 85,825, forward strand.
TGATGGACTTCCCGTCCTTGATCCAGCCTGCGTGCTGGCCGAGGAAGATGGTGATGAGCCGGTGCTCGCGGTCGAAGCGGGACATGGAGTTGTAGGCCCCGCCATGCGTGACGATGCGGCCGTTGGTGCCAATGCCGAAGCCGTACGCCGACTTCGCTTCACCGGACTGGTCGGAGGTCATCTGCTCCACGCTCTTTGCGGAGAGCACGCGGGTGCCTTGAAAGACCCCGTTGTTCGCCAGCATCAGGTAGAAGATGGAGAGATCCTGTGCGGTCGAGAACAGGCCGCCCGCAGGCATCGGCTGGCGTTCGGGCGCATCGAGCGGATAGCGGAGTTGGTTGATCTCGCACTCCTCGAGGCCGTCTTTTGCAGCATTGGGTTTGTAAGATTTCGCGAGCCGCGCCAGCTGGGCTTTGGAGGGGAGGAACGTGGTGTCGATCATCCCAAGGGGCTTGAACAGGCGCTCTTCGAGGAAGCATTCGAACGGCATGCCGCTCACCACCTCGACGATGCGGCCGGCGGTGTTGATGCCCGCGTTGGAATATTTCGACTGCGCTCCGGGTTCAAAGAGCAGCGGCGTGCGCGCATAGCTGCGGACCCGTTCTGCGAGCGGCTTCACATCGAGCGTCGGTTCTTCGATGTCCGATTTGAAGGGCAGTCCGCTCGTGTGGCTGAGCACCTCGCGCACAAGGATCGGATGCCGCGGCGCACGCAACTCGGGCTTTGCCGGATCCGCGCTGCCATTGAGCTGCTGCCCGCGGAACTCCGGCAGATACTTCTCCACAGGGTCTTCGACGTTCACCCGCCCTTCATCCACCAAGATCATCAACGCCGCGCCGGTGATGGGCTTGGACTGCGACGCGATCCAGAACATGCAATCGGTGCGCATGGGCTTCTGCGCTGCAAGGTCCATCGAGCCTACGGCCTCCACCGCCAGCACACGCTCGGCATCCGCCACTAGCACCACCGCACCCGCCAGGGTATGGCTTTCCACAAACGGCTGCAGGACCTGAGCCACCTTCGGGCCCGGAGTATCGTCGCAGAGCAGCGTCGGCACGATGGCGAACACTGCGACGATGGCGCAGAGGCGTGGGAAAAGAAGCGCGCTCCGATGGCGGGATCGGCGGACGATAGTGATGCTCATGGCGGGGTGGATTCACTCCGCGACGCACAATTCTGGATGAAATCCCGGGTTCGGGAACGCATCCGGGACTCCGGCCGCAGGGTGCTAGGACAAGGCACGGCGCCCGTCTTTCTTAGAGCATGACTGGGAAAACCGGGGCGGTGGATCTCTTTAGCACGCGGACACGAGCAACCCCGGCTTGTCATGGCCCGAGGCTTCTGAGTTTTAAGTCGTCGCGTTTCCCGCGGCCATCCCATCGGCCCTCCGTCCCACGCCCCGCCCGCCACCCATCATGCATCTCCTTTCCAAACTCCTTCTTTGCGCCGCTGCGCTGTCCCCATGCGTATCCATTGCGGCTGCGCTCGATCAGGCGACTCTCGACCTTTCTCTGGAGCCGCCCGTGATTCAGACCCAGCCCGGCCCGGAGTACGACGACAGCGCGCGCCCGGGGAACATGATCCTCGGGATCGACCGCACGCCGAAGGGGCGGTTGTGGGCGGCATGGGTGGGAAATGGAGACAGCGCGAACGGGTTCTTTCTTCTCGCCAGCAGTGACGATGACGGGCGGACGTGGTCCAAGCCCCGCGTGGTCATCGATCCCGTGGATCTGCCCGGCAAGCCCAACCGCCGATCACTCGTCGGCAACCTGTGGACGGATCCCCTCGGCAGACTCTGGTGCTTCTTCGATCAAAGCCTCGGCTACTTCGATGGACGCGGCGGCGACTGGTACATCCGCTGCGACAACCCAGATGCCGATGTGCCGCGCTGGACCGCCCCGGTCCGCATCGCAGACGGCTGCACCCTCAACAAACCCACCGTCCTCGCCAATGGCGACTGGCTGCTGCCCGTGTCCCTCTGGACCCGCGACCGGATCGGACCGTGGAACCGGGACTTCGAGGGCGTCGAGAGTTTCCGCGATGCGCACCATGCGCTGGATCCGGATCGGATGGCGCATGTGTATGCATCGACCGATCAGGGCAGGACATGGTCCCGGCGCGGTGGAGTCGCGTTTCCCGGCACGGACTTTGACGAGCATATGGTCGTGGAGAAGCGGGATGGCTCGCTCTGGATGCTGGCGCGTACGAAGCAGGGGATCAGCGAAAGCTTCTCCAGCGACCGCGGGGCCACATGGTCCACGCCCCAGCCCAGCGCGATCCAGAATGTGAGCGCCCGCTTTTTCATCCGAAGGCTGGCGTCTGGAAACCTCCTGCTGGTGAAGAATGGGCCGGCCGACGTCCGTCTTCCGCGCCGCTCCAGCCTCACCGCATTTCTCTCCACGGATGACGGACAGACTTGGGGGAAGAGCCTGCTGCTCGATGACCGCACGTCCGTTTCCTATCCCGACGGATTTGAGGGGCCGGATGGAATCATTCACATCCTCTATGATTGGAACCGCCACACGGACGCGGAGATTCTTCTGACGAAATTCACAGAAGCCGACATCGTGCGCGGGCTGGTGCCGACGCCGGGGATCGACTGGCAGAAGCAACTCATCACCAACGGCACGCCGCGCACCTTGGTGAACAAGGCGCTGAACACTCCGCATCCGGAGCTGGGCGGGAAATCCATCAAGGCTGATCCGCATTGGACGGCACAGGCCGCCGGGGATGCGAAGCAGGACCGCCGAAGCATTCCCTACGATGGGTTCTCGCCGAACCGGATGGTTTGCGACACGACGTTGCGCGCGATGCCCGACGGATCGTGGGCGCTCTACATGCTCGCGGGCGGAGACTTTGAACCCTCTCCCGAGAATTACATGGCGGTGACACGGAGCACGGATGAAGGCAGAACGTGGACGCCGCTCGAGGCGGTCAACACGGGGTTTCCGCGCAGCGGTCGCACGATCGGTCAGGGCCCGACGGAACTCATGATCCATGAGGGGCGCTCGACCATGTTCTTCAGCACACACGCGAGGACGTGGGGCAATGACTGGCAGTCCTGGATGATGCACAGCCTTGATAGCGGCCGCACGTGGTCCAAACCCGAGGCCGTCCCCGGCCGGCTTGGGAAGTTCACCTTCCTGCGGAAACACCTTGTGACAAAAGACGGACGCATCCTCGTCCCGTTCCAGCATTATCTCGGTGCCCCGGATGGCACACCCCCGCCGCCGGAAGAGGCATCTCCATGGCATGGTGAGATTTTCCATCACGTCAGCAACCCCAGGAACGGCGTGCTGATGAGCAGCGACGGGGGAGTCACATGGTCGGAGCACGGCGATATCCGCCTCACGCCAAACGACCGCTACCACGGCTGGGCGGAGAACGATCTCTTCGAGCGCGCCGACGGGAGCGTTGGCATGATCATCCGGGGCGACCGGTTGGGCGGTGTGCTGTTTCAGGCGGTCTCGACAGATGGCGGCCGGACATGGCCCGCCTTTGCCTCGATCACAGAAATTCCGAATCCGGGAAGCAAGGCGACGCTCTACCCGCTTGGGGGTGATGCGGTGGCGCTCCTCCATAATTCGAATTCCAAACGGCGTGCGCCGCTTTCCCTCTGGATCAGCTTCGACGGGATGAAGACGTGGCCTTATCAGCGTGTGCTGGTCGAGGAAGCCGGGCCCGATCCGAAGTTTACTGGGAAACCCATGCGTGGTGCGCTGAATTATCCCGATGGATTCGTGAGTAGCGACAGGCAGTGGCTCCACTTCGCGTTCGATGACGCGCGCCACCGGGCGGTACATTACAGCGCAAAGCTTCCGCCGGTTCCGCCAAACAGGCCGTGAGCGCAATAATAGACTCCCCACGGGAGGGGTTGGTGGAATTCCGAGCGCCTCTTATGAAGCCCTGCAGGGACAGTCGTGCATTGAGTGTGTACGCCCAGTCCGCAATGGAGCAGGGACGTTCCGCACATGGACAGGTTTCCGGTCGACTAATGATGTCGCCCATGTCTAAAGCATCGCACTCTTATTTATGAGCACCCCCCTCTTCCTGATCCGGTTTCTTCTGACGCGGTCCCGCCCACTTCAGCGCTCGCTGATGATAGCGGCTGGATTGGGGTTCATGAGTTTTGGAAATGTCCACGCCGTGGAGTGGCTCGTGGGCTTTAACAAGGAGTGGTCCACAGCGGTCGGCGAGATCAAGCCTGAGCGGGACGCCCTCAAGGTCATCGACGCGGCAAAGGGCGGGTTGTTTGCCGCTCCCGACGACGCTGCGGCATGGGAGGAGCGCGTGCTGCGCCTCATGCGGGATGGCCTGATGACGGGCCGGAGTCCCAAGGTGTACCTCGCGCCGGGCATCGGTTTGCCGGCAAAGCAAATGAGCGCGGAGCAGTTCGCGGAGGTGACGAAATTGCTGGCCCAGTTGAAGGGACTGCCCGGGGAGAAGGTGCTCGCCTATATTAACGAAACCGATGACCAGTTCGAGCTCTGGACGACCGAGTGCATTTACGCGAACGGGTACGGAGGCGGCATGTCGCGCGTGGAAAAGACCAACTACGGATGGAGCTACGCCTCCATGATGTTCGATGGTGAAAAGCAGCACCTCGAGGTCCTGCGCTTCTGGGATCTCGCATTGAGCAACAACACCATGGAGGAGGTGAAAGGACCCAAGGGCTCGGAGGTGCTTGGGCAGTTCGTGAAACTCTTCCTCGAGCGAACCATCGCGCCCAAGGCCACGACCACGGTGTTCGCGACGAAACCGCATCAGACAGACCGGGTGTTGGCGATTCAGAACGAGTGCCGCCGCTTTCTGAGTGCGCGCATCGTGAAGACGCTGCAGAAGAACAAGACGATGCTCACGAAGCACAACGGCTTCCGCTGCGCGAAGTGGGGCGGGTCTTTCACAGACACGAGCCGGCTGCTGATGCCCTTCCTTTCGCACGACGACGGCGGCTCCTTCATCGCGAGCCGGCTCACACCAGACATCGCCCTGCTTTACGGCAACCATCTTGCCGCCACCGAAGCTGTCGCGAAGACGATCAAGGCGGATCGATGGCCTTCCGTCCTGCAACTGCAAACCCAGCAGGTCACACAGGATGCCGCAGAACAGCTCGGCCTCCAGCGCGCGACGGGTCACTTTGCGGGACAGGCCAACCTGCTGTCTGAGTTCTTCGAGATCACAGGGATCCCGGTGGCTCCTGACTTCGACTACTGGAGTTACACCACGCCCGCCGGGCGCTACACCGCCTGGTTCATCGACGACCAGTTCTACGCCGTCGAAATCGAACCCTCGGAAGATGCTGCCAAGCACATGGACGCGGTGATGGAGGATCTCACCAACCGCTACGGCGCGTTCACGGATCGCCCGGGGAAATGGGGCAGAAGCCATTTGATCCACGAGGACTCGGATGGCGGCACGCTCGTGATGTACGAGCCCAGCGGCACCAAGAAGAACCTCAAGCGGATTTACCATTACTCGCTCAAGATGCGGCCGATGGTGAGCGCGAAGATGGCGGCGGTGAAGGCGGACGCCGAGAAAAAGGCAGCCCAGGACAAGGCGGCGGCAGCGAAGAAGGCATCGCAGTTCTAGGAATGGACGGTCCTCTGTGGGCTTCCTAGACAGCGGTCCTGCCCGCCTTTCGCGGAGCGCATAGCGTGGTGGAACGCGATCCGGTGGTTTCCTTGCGTCCGCGTTTCGGAGTGCGATCACCGACTGGCGCTCATCCCTGGCATGCCGACGTTGCGAGTGGCCTGTTGGCTGCTCGGGTTCCCTCCACAAGGCATGACCGGTGCCGTTATCTCAGCGTCACTCCGGACTAATGATCAGGAGCTTGGCCGCCAGGTTTGCTCGTTGTATAAGACCCGCCTAAGCGACACCTCATGTTACTCGACAAACTTTACGACATGCTCTTCGAGTGGGCGTTTAAGAAACTGATGGAGGCGAAGTTGAGGAACGCGGTCGTCGTTCTTCGTTCCTACCGGAAAGCCGGGATCTGGGTGTATGACCACGAGTCCAGCAATGTCCGGGAGGAGCCGTTTGCGGGGGAGATCCCGAAGGTGATTGAGGAGGCGCTGCGGCACGCGAAGATCCCCGTCGAGGAAGCGGAAAAAGGTTTCAATCTCACGCTCAGCGCCGCCGAGTCTCCTGTTAGTCAGTTCTGCCTGAAAAAGGAGCGACGGCAGCCCGATGGAGTTTGGTATTGCTGGGCAGCCAAAGGCTTGAAGGCGCGTGTGTGGCCGCCATCAGACGGTTGCCACGAAAATGCTCCCGACAAAATTCATGTTCGGGTGGAGGTGTAATCTCAGTCGCGGCATGCGCGCTCTCTGGCCTGTCTAACGACACGCTTCCCTGACCGCCACGTGGATGACTCCGCGGTGCGCTGCGTGAAGGCCCGGCGGGGTTTTACTCGTAATGGCGCGTCACGCTTTTCCGCGCGCCAGTTCCTCCAGCAACGCCTGATTGAGCCGGATCCCCGCTTCAAAGTTCGCCAATGGGAAGTTCTCGTTCGGCGCATGCGCGCGGCAATCCGGCAGCGCGAGGCCGAGCAGCAGCGTGTCCGCTCCCAGCACCCGCGAGAAGGTGTTGATGATGGGAATGCTCCCCCCCTCCCGGATCAGCGCGGTCTTGCGTCCGAAAGTCTTCTCCAACGCCCGCTGCGCAGCCTGGCCATCGGCGGAATGCGGGTCCGTGAGATATGGTTCTCCGTAATGCCCGAGTTCCACCTCCACGCGGACTCCGGCCGGCGCACGCCGCAGCAGATCCGCACGTGCCGCCTCGAGGATCGCCTCCGGTTTCTGCTCCGGGACCAGTCGGAACGTGAGCTTTGCAAACCCTTCGCGACCGATGACGGTCTTCGTTCCCTTGCCCTGAAACCCACCGCCGATTCCGTTCACCTCGGCCGTGGGCCGTCCCCAGACCCGCTCCAGCGAGGTGTACCCGGCCTCGCCGAAAAGCGCGGGCACGCCCGTGAGTTGCTGCATGTCCGCGTCGCCTATGGGCAGGCGGCCCCACGCCTCCCGCTCCCATGGGGCCAGGGGCGTTACCGCATCGTAAAACCCCGGGATCAGCACGCGGCCCGCGTCGTCGTGGAGGCCCGCAACCAGGCGTGAAAGGGCCGTGAGCGGATTGGCCACGGCGCCGCCGAAGATGCCGGAATGCAGGTCCGTCGAAGGTCCGTGGACGCGGACCTCCAGAGCCGCCACCCCGCGCAATCCGTAGGTGAGAGTCGGCACGCCGGGGGCGACCATGCCGGTGTCCGACACCGCGATCACATCGCATCGGAGAGCCTCGCGATGTTTTTGGAGGAAGGGCTCGAGGTTCGAGCTCCCGACCTCCTCTTCGCCTTCGATGAGGAAGATGAGGTTCACCGGCAGATCGCCCGCGCGCTGCAGGGTCTCCTCCACACCGCAGACATGGGCAAAGATCTGGCCCTTGTTGTCGGTGGCGCCGCGCGCAAACACGATGTCCCCGGTGATCCGCGGTTCGAACGGCGGCGACTCCCACAACTCCACGGGATCCACCGGTTGCACATCGTAATGTCCGTAGATGAGCACTGTCCGCCGGCCGGGCTGGTGCCGATTGCGTGCCACGACGATGGGGTGCCCCTCGGTGGGATGCAGTTCCGCATCCAGGCCCATGCCCGCGAGTTTCGCCGTCAGCCAGCGTCCGCACTCGGCTACCGCGCCGCGGTGTTCGGGGCTGGTGGAGATGCTCGGGAAGCGCAGCAGTTGCAGGAACTCATCGACGGCCGTGGGTTTCATCCCGCCGAGGATAGGCGCCGCGGTCCGCGTGCTCAATCCCGCAGCCTGCACGCGGCATCGGGGATCCCCCGCACTTTTGCCTGCCATTTCCCGGGGACGCGGCTACATTCCAGCCCCCTTTTATGTACCGCACTACGACTTGCAACAGCCTGCGAACGGAACACGTCGGACAGACCGTCACCCTTGCCGGCTGGGTCAGCTCCCGACGCGACCACGGCGGCGTCATCTTCATCGATCTGCGCGATCGCGAGGGCATGACGCAGGTCGTGTTCCGGCCAGAAGAGCATGCCGCGGTTGCTGAAGCCTCGCATTCGTTGCGGAGCGAGGACGTGATCACGCTCACCGGGCGCGTTTCCGCCCGGCTGGCCGGCACGGAAAACGCCAAGCTCGCCACGGGTGCGGTCGAAGTCGTGGCCGAGGCGCTCACGGTGCTCAACAAGGCCGATGTGCCCCCGTTCCCCATCGACTCGGACGCTGGCAACGAGGATCTGCGCCTCGCCCACCGTTACCTCGACCTGCGCCGCCCCATGATGGCGCGCAACCTCAAGCTGCGGCACCGCGTCACCAAGACCATCCGCGATTTCCTGGACGAGGAAGGCTATCTGGAAATCGAGACACCCATTCTTTCCAAATCCACGCCCGAGGGGGCGCGCGACTTCCTTGTCCCGAGCCGACTCACCCCGGGATCCTTCTACGCGCTTCCGCAGGCGCCCCAGCAGTACAAGCAGTTGCTGATGGTGGGCGGGCTGGAAAAGTACTTCCAGGTGGCGAAGTGCTTCCGCGATGAGGATCTGCGAGCCGACCGCCAGCCGGAGTTCACGCAGATCGATCTGGAGGCATCGTTCATCACGCCCGAAGACATTTACGCTCTCATCGAGGGGCTGCTGGGCCGCGTGTTCAAGGCCGCCAAGGACATCACCATCCCGGCGCCGTTCCCGCGCCTCACCTATCAGGAGGCGATGGACCGCTTTGGCAGCGACAAGCCGGACACGCGATTTGCGATGGAGCTGACGGCGCTCGACGATCTCTTCGCCCAGAGCCAGTTCAAGGTGTTCCGCGGCGCGCTCGACGCGGGCGGTTGCGTGAAGGCGATCAACGCACGGCAGTTCGCCTGCATCACCACCGGCCAGATCGAGGACCTGACTCAGATGGCCAAGAACTTCGGCGCCAAGGGGCTCGCGTTCATCAAGGTCGAGAACGGCGAATGGAAGTCTCCCATCGTGAAGTTCTTCACCGACGCGGAGAAGGCGGCCCTTGCAGAGCGGATGCAGATCCAGGAGGGCGATTTGATCCTGTTTGGCGCCGACCGCTGGGAGGTGGTGTGCGAGGTGCTCGGGCGCATCCGTCTGCGCGTGATGGAAATCCAGCGCGCTCAGCTCAAGGCGGGCCACGTCTTTGCCGAACCCGCCCCAGCGCATGTCGCGGCCGGGTTTGAGGAGAAGCTCAACTTCCTATGGGTCGTCGACTTCCCGCTTCTGGCCTACAGCGCGGAGGAGAACAAGTGGAACGCCGTGCACCATCCCTTCACGCGACCGCTGAACGAAGACCTGGCGCTGCTGGAGAGCGGCCAGTTTGCCAAGGTGCGCGCGCAGGCTTACGACATCGTTCTGAACGGCGTGGAGATCGGCGGCGGCTCGATCCGGATTCATGAGCCTGCGCTGCAGTCCCGGATGTTTGACGTGCTGGGCGTCACTGGCGAGCAGCAGCAGGTCATGTTCGGCCACATCCTCAAGGCGTTCAGCTTCGGCGCACCGCCGCATGGCGGTCTGGCGCTGGGACTTGATCGCATGGTGATGCTGCTTTGTGGAGCGGAGAGCATCCGCGATGTGATCGCCTTCCCGAAGAACAACCGCGGTGTCGATCTGATGAGCGACTCGCCCAGCGAGGTCGACTTCAAGCAACTGCGCGAGCTCTACATTCAGAGCACCGCGAAGAAGAGCTAAGGCCACCACGCACTCTGCAAGCCGCCAGCTTTCCGCGCCCCCCCAAGGCCATGATGAGACGCCTCCGCCTTTTGCTGGTACTGCTCTTGAGCCTTGGACCTGCGCTCCGCGCGGAGGGCCCCATCCGCATCGATCCGCCTTTCAATCTGAGCTGGGGCGAGCCTGTCGCCCGCATCGAACGTCTGGTCACGGGGTGCGGCGCGCGGATCGTCAGCCGCCAGAAAAAGGCGGGCGGCGAGGAGACTTTGGTGGCGGAGGACATCCCGAAAATTGAGGGCCTGCGGCGCCTCCTATTCCACCTGCGCGACAACCAGCTCATCGGCCTCGAATTGCAGTACCAAGGGGTGGTGGAAAATGAGGGGCGGGACTTCTGGGACAAGGAGAAGTACGACGCGTTCATGTCTCGTTGGAGGCAGGCCCTCGACAAACAATACGGTCCCGGCAAGGAGCTCACGCGGGAGACCCGGCGCGTGGGCGAGGTGAACCAGACCGTCACCAGCCACCGCTGGACCATCGGCAGCACGAACGTGGACCTCATTTATTTCGGTGCCGAGAAAGGGAGCGATATCTTCCGCACCCTCAGCGTCCATTACCGGCTCGCGCTCTGAGTTGCTGGGGCGCGCCGGGGGCGGGGACATCCCGCGTGCCTCAGAGCGCCGCCAGCAGTTGGTCAAGGTGCTCGGCCGGCTTCACCTTGCGCAGGACGGCTTTGAGGCGGCCGTCGGTTCCGATGACAAACGAGGAGCGCTCCACCCCCATCGACACTTTTCCGTAGAGCTTCTTCTCCACCCACACCCCGTAGGCCTGCACCAGCGCGCCGTCTTCGTCGCTGAGAAGCGGGAATGGCAGCGCCTCCTTCGCGAGAAATTTCCGATGGCTCGCCACCGTGTCCCGGCTCACCCCGAAGAGGTGGACCCGACCGGCGAGGCCCTTCCATCCATCTCGCAGCGCGCACGCCTGCACCGTGCAGCCCGGGGTCATGTCGCGCGGATAAAAGTAAAGCACCACGGGGCGGCCCTTCAGTCCGCCGAGGCTGACGGGACGGCCATCGCCGTATTCGGCGCCCACCGCCACCGCCGTGAAATCTGGCGCTGCATCGCCGGGTTGAAGAAGCACTTCGCTCATGGGCCGCATCCTTCCTACAACCCGCCGCGCTGCCAAGCGTGGACATCTTCACCCGGGAAGCCCCGCCCGCTCGGGCCTTTCCATCCTGCGCGTGCGGTTGCGTTTCCCAACCGCTTGCCGTTTGATGAGGGCGCTGTGACGACCGCCAACAAAATCACCATTCTGAGGATCCTGCTGATCCCGTTCTTTGTGATGATGGCCGTTTACTACGGGCACGGCGTGCAGACTGGGGACCCGCAGGACTGGCAGCGCTGGTGCGCCATCGCGATCTTTCTTGTGGCCGCGGCGAGCGACGGGCTCGACGGCTACATCGCGCGGCACTTCAACCAGAAAAGTGCGCTGGGGGTGATCCTCGATCCCATCGCAGACAAGGGTCTTCTGCTGAGTGGCATCATCACCCTGAGCTTCAGCAACTGGTCCTACGAATTCCCACTCTGGTTCCCCGTGCTCATCGTGGCGCGCGATCTTATCGTCGCGGCCGGCGTCATCACCATGCGCCTGCTGATCGGGGCGGTCCGCGTCCAGCCGAGCTGGACAGGCAAGACGGCCACCGCACTGCAGATGGTCGCCATCGCGCAGGCCATGCTCCAGCTCCCCGCCCTCAACCAGCGGGTTCCCGGCCTCGCGGCATTTTCGTACAACGACCTCCTTCCGGCCTGTGCCGGTTTGTTCACCCTCGTATCCGGTATCGGCTACGCAATCGACGGCATCCGCCAGATCCACGCTGGCGGCCACGGAGACCCACAGCAGTGGAAACAACAGAATCCCTGACCCATGCCTGAACGCACCCTTGCCATTGTCGGACGTCCCAACGTCGGCAAATCCGCCCTTTTCAACCGGCTCGCCGGACGCAAGATCTCCATTGTCCACGACCAGCCGGGAGTGACGCGCGACCGCATCGCCTCGGTCTGCAAGCTGGGCAACTACCCCTTCAACATCCTCGACACGGGTGGCATTGGCACCAACGTGGACGCCACCTTCAGCGAGCAGGTTCACATCGAGGTGGACCTCGCAATCGAGACGGCGGACGTTCTCCTGCTGGTCGTCGACGGGCGGCAGGGCCTCACCCCGCTCGACGAGGACCTCGGCCGCCGCCTGCGCCGCATCGGCAAACCCGTGATCCTCGTCGTCAACAAGATCGACCTCGAACAACACTCCCCGCACGCCGCGGAATTCAGCAAGCTCGGGTTCGAGAACCAGATCGCCATCAGCGCCGAGCACAACCGCGCCATCCTTCCGCTCGTGGCATGGGCCGAACGCCTTCTCCCCGCGCCCGTGTTCGAGGAGGCGACCGACCAGAAGCCGGCGGTGAAGATCGCCATTGTGGGGCGGCCGAACGTGGGCAAGTCGTCGCTGACAAACGCCATCCTGTCGGACCAGCGCACCATGGTCAGCGATGTCGCCGGCACCACCCGGGACGCCATCGACATTCCCTACGAGCGCCACGGAAACCCCTACCTGCTCATCGACACCGCCGGCATCCGCGCACCCTCCAAGGTGTCCGACTCGGTGGAAGTCTTCTCCGTCATGCGCTCGGAATCGAGCATCCGCAGGGCGGACCTCTGCCTGCTGGTGCTGGATGCCTCCGTCGGCGTCACCATGCAGGACAAGAAGATCGCGGGCCTGATCCACGAGGCACGCAAACCCTGCGTTATCGCCCTCAACAAGTGGGACCTCGTCCGCGCTCAGACCAAGGAGGAGGGAGCGCTCAAGGAATTCCTCGAGGAGGTGCAAAGCCAGCTCTTCTTCCTCAACTACGCGCCCGTGCTGCTCGCTTCCGCAAAGACCGGCGCCGAGATGACGCGCATCTTCAAAAGCATCGAACGCATCCAGCGCGAATCCCAAGAACGGATCGGCACCGGCCCCCTCAACCGCCTGCTCTCCGATTCCATGGCCAAGCACCCGGCCCCCATCCAGAGCGGACGCCGTTTCAAAATGCTCTACGCCACGCAGGCTGAGATGCGCACCCGCTCCCCGATCCCCATCCCTGAACTCGTCCTTTTTTGCAACGACGAGAAACTCCTCCCGGAAAGCTATCGGCGTTACCTCGAGGCGCAGGTCCGCGAATCCCATCCCTTCACCGGACTCCCTCTCCTCTTCCATCTCCGTCCGCGCGAGGCCAAGGGGAAATCCGGCGGCTCCCAGTCCAAAGCGGTTCCGCGCAGAAATGGTCGCGGCGCGTCTGGCGGCTCCCAGTCCAAGGCGGTTCCGCGGAGAAACGGTCGCGGTGCGGTTCCCCGGCGCAAGCCGGAGGCGAAGGACTAGCCAAGGAGCAGGGGACACGCGCGGCGCGTTGGCGCGAATGCATCGCATCCACCTCCGATGGGAGGGGGCGGCGATCCCGCGTCGCATGTGGTGGGCCCTCCCGCTTCTGGGGCCGCATATCTGGGGACTCCACGACCACTGGATCCTGCCCCACGCAAACGGCGTCGCGCCCCGAAAAGAATGAGTGAACAGCCTTCGTGATGGATAGCCGCGAGCACACACGGAAGCTGCCAGCGCCCGGACCGACGGCCCTCGGATTGGCGACGTTGCATTTGATCAAGAGAATCCACCGGGTGGTCGTTCGTCACGGGGTCGCGGGCACTTGCGGTCTTTGCACAGTAATGCTTCGCCACCTATGCGTCCGTTTACTGCCTGCCCTTAGCGAGGCGAGTTCCGATGGGTCTCAGCACGGAGATGCGTTCGACCGGCGGTGGGGGGTCAACACCAGTGGGAACCTCGTGCCGGATCCCGCAGGCGTGGTGGGGCCGAACTGGCTGCACGGCGCCCGCTACGAGGGGGTCGACCCAGCCGCTCTCGCGCAGGTGCTCGCCGGGCTCGATATCAGGCACGACGCCTTCACCTTCCTCGATCTCGGTTCTGGCAAGGGCCGCGCAGTCCTTGTGGCTGCACGCTTCCCCTTCAAGAAAGTCCTCGGCGTGGAGTACTCCACCGAGCTCAACGCCATCGCACAGGCCAACCTCAGCCTTTTTCCTGCTACCGAAAAGAACTGCACCGACATCGCTCTGCACTGCGCGGATGCGGCTCAATGGCCCATCCCCGACGGCCCCCTTGTGCTCTTCCTCTTCAACCCCTTTGACGGGGAGGTGATGTCGGCCGTCGCAAAAAACCTGGCGGCCTCCTACCGCGCTCAGCCTAGGCGCATCTTCGTCATCTACTTCAACGCACAAGCCCACCATGCGTGGAAAAACGCCGGGTGCCTGCGGGAGGTCCGTCATTCTCGAGCGTACTCCCTCTTTCAAGCGAACCCACACGACCCGCAGGAGCCGGAGTGCGGTTGCTAGCGTGAGAGCGGGGTTCTCGGGGCGACTCTCTTCACCATCACTGTTCCCAACATGGCCAACGAGCCGATAGGGACAGGCAAGAATGGCACTTAGTTAACGGGCTTCACCGTGGTTTTTTGAGACGACGATGGCGGGCAGACGCATGCAAGTAGTGGAGCCGATAGGCGCAGGCAAAACTTTCTCGCATCATTGCCCTTCTCGCGCCCGCTGCCGGGGCGCGTCGCGTGGGAAACTGCGATCCGGTGGTTCCCTGCGTTCGCGTTGCGAACTGCGGTCACCGACCGGCTTGGCTCTCGTGCCTCCGGCATGTTGAAGTTGCGAGTGCCTTTTGCTTGCTCGGGCTCACTCAACAAGGCACGGCCGATGCCCTTAACCAAGTGCCATTCGGGACAGGCAATATTTCGTCTCATCATCGGCCAGTTCGCCCCCCTCCCCACCCGGAGCGCATCGCGTGGAGAAACTCGATCCTGTGCTGCCGTTCCTCCGCTTCGCGGACCGCGGTCATCGACCGCCTGGCGGCTCCAGCGTTTTCAGCACGGGAAGCCGGCGACCCCGTTGACCGATTTGAGGATGTGCGTGTGCACGGCGTCTGCCTTGCCTTTGAAAGCCATGGCGGGCTGGGGTTCCACCTCAAGGATCGCGCACGCGAGCCGGTGGGTGCTCTCCGTGATCAGCACTCCGCCGACGGGCGCACCGCTCTCGACCCGCTGGGCGATGTTCACGGCGTCCCCGATCACAGTGAACTCGCGCCGGTGAAACTTGCTGCCGAGATCGCCCATCATCACCCGTCCTGTGTTGATGCCCACCCGCATGCGCAGCTGATGCTTCGAGTGGAGGTTGAACTCGGCGAGCGCGACCTGCATTTCCGCCGCTGCCCGCACGGCCGCCTCCGCGCCCTCCGGGGTGCCGGGGAACAGGGCGAGGATGGCGTCGCCCATGAACTTGTCGATGACTGCATCGCGCGCCTTGAGGACATGCACCATGCGGTCGAAGTAATCGTTCAGGAGTTCGATAACCTCCGTGGGGCTGAGCTTTTCGGATAGGCTTGTGAAGCCAGCGAGATCGGAGAACAGGATGGTGAGCTGCTGCTCCTTGGCGCGCATCGGCGCCCACGGCCCCATCCCCCTTCCGGCAAGGCTGGAAGCGTGTTCCACCGCCATGTCGGAGAGATAAAGCCGCAGCGCATCCTTCTCACGCTGCATGCGGCGCGAGGCCAGCAGTCGCTCGATGGTCGTCAGCATCTTGTCCACGACGAAGGGCTTCGAAAGGTATTCATCCACCCCGGCGATCGATCCCTTCACACGGTCGGATCTCGAGGCGCGCGCGCTCAGCATGATGATCGGCAAGGACTCCATATCCCGCTCCGCCCGGGCCGCGCGGGCCAGTTCGAGGCCGTTCATCTTGGGCATCTCGCAGTCGGTGATCAGCAGCGCGATCTCATGGGCCCGGATCTTCTGCAGGGCTTCCTCGCCGTTGGCTGCGAAGATGACGCTGAAGCCCTGCTGTCCCAGCCCTCGGCCCACAAGGTTGCGGACCAGCCGGCTGTCGTCGGCGACCAGAATGGTCTCGGGCCGGTAGATCCTGTCCTGATGCAGCAGCAGGTTGATGCGGCCCATCAGTTCTTCAGGAACCAGCGGCTTGGTAATGTAGTCATCCGCGCCAGCCGCGAAACTGCGGTCAATGTCGACCCCGGCGCTGAGGCTCGACTGGATGAGCACGGGGATCGCCGAGAAAGCCGGGTTGGACTTCACGGCATGGCAGAACTCGAACCCGTTCATCTTAGGCATCTCAAGGTCGGAGATGATCAGGTCGGGTTCGCGCACGCTCAGACTTTGGAGTGCTTCCTCGCCGTCGTTTGCGTGCCAGAGCTCGTAATGTTCCGGATCGAGCATCTCGGTCACGGCCCTGTGGATCACCGGGCTGTCGTCCACCAGCAGGATGGTACGCCGGTGCGCGAGCGCCTTCTCCATTCCTGCAAGCAGTGCCTCCCGGGTGAAAGGGACCTTCAAAAAAGCGTCTGCTCCCGCGAGCAGGGCAGTGAGGCTCGACTCCTCCTCGGCGGAAAAAATGAGCATCGGCAGGCGACGCCCCGGGCTGGCCTGCTGCAGTTTGCGGCAGATCTCAAACCCCGTGGATCCATGAAGCTGGGCCTGTAGGATCATGAGGTCGGGCTGCGCCGCCTCCGCTTCAGCGTAGAGCTCCGGACCGCTCGAGAGGACCGTCAGCAGGCACGGGACCTCCTTGAGATACTGGCGCAGGACTCCCTCGTAGACGCGGTTGTCCGTGACGAGGACGATCTTGTGTGGCGCTTGCATGGCCGGGGGTGGAGCCGCGGTGTTTAGCACCCGCAGCCCATCCAGTCCAAATGTTACCGCATCCCTGCGTGGCGCTTCGCAGGGTGGGACGAGGGGATGCCGTCGCGCAATGCACCCGAAACCGAGCGCCTACTTTTTCTTGGCCGCCATGGTGTCGCGGCGGGCGCGGTATTCGGCGGTCATCGGTGTGAAGGTGACCTTCGCATTGGGCAGATCTGCCTTGAGGCGGGCGAGGTCTTCTTCGGAAAGAGCCACGTCCTTCAAATCCAAAGAGGTCAGTCCGCGCATCCCTTTGAGGTTGTGGAGGCCGCCCGCGTAGGTGAACACGGCGTACTCCAGCGAGAGTTTGCTGAGCTTCGGAATGGTTGCGAGGGAGGCTGCCGCGGCGTCACTGAGGCCCAGTGACCCTTGCGACCACAGCCGTACGGATTCCAGCGACGGATGGTTTTTAAGCAGTGCGGCGAACTCGTCGCTGGCGCCTCCATGCTTGAGGTCAACGCGTTGAAGCTTCGGCGCGGTGACGGCTTCGATGCAAAACGCGCCGTCGGTGGAAAACACCTCGAGAGTGGGATGCGTTCCGAGCGCGGTCTTCGCCTCGGGTGTGGGCCTTGTGATGTGAAGAGTGTGCAGCGCCTTCAAGGACTTCATTTCGCCGAACTTCGCCGCGCCCTTCCCCGTGACCCGCGAGCCGTTGACCGTGACCATTACTGGGTCCAGCGGCACCAACCGCTCCATGCCTTCATCGTCGAGCGCACCGCCGCCGAAGGAAAAAACCCGTGCGTGAAGGCTGGCGATGGCGCTCCACTGTTCAGCGCTGAGTGGTGTCTTGGAGTCGACGCTCACCGCAAGGCCGTCGGGCTTGCGCATGGAAAGCGTGCCTTTGGCGGACTTGAGAATTTCAGGCACCTCCGGCAACGGAGCTGGCTTGTCCTGAGCGTAAGCCACGCTCAACAGCGCGAAGGTGAGCACAAGGAACGCGGAGAACGAGGGGCGGTTCGGGATGGGCATGGGGCAAGGGTCACTGCGCGGACAGTGGTCCGTCAAACTTCAATGCGGGACGGTCGACGACTCCAGCATCCTCGGGTTGATGCACGCCGCGGGTGGGCGTGGCCTTGGTAAAGGTCGGAAGGGACAGGCAAGAGTGGCACTGATTAATCCGGCCACAAAACGTGCGAGAAACTGCGCCTGAAAGGCAAACCAAGACACCCGGCAGTCAAGGTCGAGAGGGGCAGGTGTCCCCTGTTTTCTTGCACCCGTCACCCGGCGCCGCGCGTGATGACGGGCTGGCACGGTGGCTTGGTGCGTCCGCGGTGCGGATTGTGGCCGCCGACCGGCGCTCATGCCGCCGGCAGGCAGGTGCCCGTTGAATGTCGGGACAGGTGAGGTTGCTACGGAAATCGACAGAGGGCAGCTCGCGGGAGAGATGTGACCTTTCAAGAATCGGAACCAGTGGAGATTCCTCGATCTGGCCGACGTGGTTTAGATGGGCGCGGTGACTCCGGCACATTTTGCCCACTGGTGGATGGCATGTGGATTGCTGCCCTCAGGCAACACTCAGCACTTCGTCCATCCCTTTTTCCATGGAAACGCACCCATCCCAGCCTTCGCAAAACAGCACGCTCCAGGCGGTCTTCACCGATTTCCGCTCCCCCTTGTTCGTGCGCTGGCACGGGTTTTTGAACCTGCTGATTTTCATGTCCTGCGTCACGCTGGCGCTCGAGACGGTGGAGCCCTTCGCGAGCAACCACGCGGGTCTTTTTCACTGGATGGAAATGACGGCGCTCCTGTTCTTCTCCATCGATTACCTCGGCAACCTTTACTACGCAAAAGACAGGTTCCGGTACTTCTTCAGTTTCTGGGGACTGGTCGACTTGATCTCCATCCTGCCGAGTTTCTTCATGTTGCTGAACCTCACCGCCCTGAAGGGTGCCAAGGTGCTCCGCATCCTCCGGGTGGTCCGGGTGCTCCGGGTCCTGAAGATCGCCCGGACGACGATCCAGCAGATGTCCGCGCACACGGGCAATCCGATCGTATCGAATCTGCGGATCTACTTCATCGCCCTGTTCTCGGGCCTGATGATCTCGAGTACGCTCATGTACTTTGTGGAAGGTGGCCATTACACCGCCGAAGCGCTCGCGCACGGGCAGGCCGCTCTGGATGTCAAGTTGGCGGCGGATCCGGCGTCCAAGGATCTGCCGGAGGCCGACAAGAAGTTCGTGCCTGTGGACCCCATCAGCGGCAACCCGATTCCGACGGACAAACACTTCTTCACCTCGATCCCAGCGGCCATGTGGTGGTGCATTGTCACCCTTACCACGACGGGTTACGGCGACATGTATCCGGTCACCACCGGCGGCCGCGTGATTGCGGGTGCGACGATGCTGCTTGGGTTGGTGCTCTTCGGCCTGCTCATGAACATCATCGGCGAGACGCTGATGGTGATGTTGTTTGGCGAGCACACCAAGGGCGACCACGCGAAGCCCACGGGCGCCTCGGTGCTGAAGTCCATGTTCGACATCGGCTTCATTAGCGGCGCCGAGTACGACCGCCTCCGTGCCATGCCAGAACAGGAAGTCCGGCGGCACCTCGCGACAGAGAAGGCTCTTTCCTAAACAGATCCACACCTGCGGGGCGGTTCGGGATGATGGCGGAACACTTTCCGCCAGAGGGCGAAAAGACCAAAGGCGCTGAGTACCTGCAGTGCGGGGTCAGAGGGTTCTGTCTTCGTCGAGGGCGCCCTCGAGCACCCGGAGGAAGTTCCCGTGCAGCACGCCCTTGATGTCTCCGGCGCTGTACCCACGGTGTGCGAGCACTTCCGGAATCCGCGTGAGGGCCGCGATGCTGTCCACGTCGGACGGTGTCTGCTCGTTGCCGAAGCACCCGTCCAGATCGGTGCCGAGGCCCACGTGCAGGGCGGATCCGGTGAGCTGGCAGATATGGTCCATGTGATTGACCACAGTCTCGAGCGTGACACCGGCCTCCTGCGGGGTGGTGACTCCGCGCTGCCAGCCGGGCGCGAGCATCCATGCATCGAAGGCTGTACCGATCACGGCGCCGCGCGCAGCGAGCGCCCGGATCATCTCGTCGCTGAGCTGGCGGTTGTGGGGGACGAGTGAGCGGCAGTTGTGATGGCTGGCCCACACGGGCCCTTGGTAAAGATCGAGCGCCTCCCAGAACGCATCGTCGCAGAGATGGGTGGCATCGAGGATCATCCCGAGCGCATCCATCTCGCGCAGCAGCCCGCGCCCCGCCTCGTTGAGACGGCCGGTGGCGTCGGTGCCGTTCGCGTAGATCCCTGGTCCGTAATGCGCGGGACCCACTGCCCGCAGACCGTCCGCATGCGCCCTGTGGAGGTGGTCGAGGGAAAGCAGCGAGTCAGCGCCTTCCAGAGAAAGCACGTAGCCGATGGGAAGTTGGAGATGGGATCCGTCCCCGGCGGCGAGCGCTCGTTCCCAGAGGCCCCTGTGGGAGCGCAGCTGCGCGCGGGTGCGGATTTGGAGCATCTCCCCTGCGGCCTCCATGGCGCGGTACCATGCGAGCTGGGCCTGTGTCATCGCCCATGCCTGAGCCGGTGAACGCCAGCCCACCACGGGACTCCATGCGTTCAATTCGACCCGTGCGAGCTGGGTTGCGACACAAAGGCCGATGCCAGCACGACGCATCTCGGGAAGGCTGACGGTCCCGCGGCCATAGCCGGCTTTTCCAGTGAGATGCGCCTCGCAGCGACGCACCTCCTCCAGCGGACGAGTGAGGTCGCGGTTCCATTCGATGGCGTTGATCGAGAGGTCGAGGTGAGCGTCGAAAATCAGCATGGAATGCGGGGGAGGATGAAGGGGGGGCTTGGACGCAGGACCGTGGCGGGCGTTGCGCTCAGATGGTGATCCGGCGGCTGCGTGCCGCGACAGGCCAGCGTTCAGGCGGGCCCGCGGGCGTCGCCGCGTACACCTCGCTGTGCAGCGCCACGGTGGGACAGATGTGCCATGGGATTCCGTAAAGCACGGAGCCGACATGCCAGTCAGCGGCGTGTGCGGTTTCCAGGACGAGATGCTCTTCGTTGTGGGCAACAGGATGCGCATCCGGCAGCGCGGGGAAAATCACGCGGGGATGCGGCATCTCGCTCGCGACAGCCTTGTGTCCGAGGTCGAGGCAGAGCCGATTGGAGCCGGGCTTGCTGATGACCCGTGTGAGGAGCGCTGCGGACGGTAGGAATTCCAGGTCCTGCAGCTTGGCCGCGTAGCCCGCGTCCCAAAGCACGGTGGTTCCGGGACTACACTCCACTTCTGGATTTTGAGCATGAAAGGGAAAGGTGGGCGAGCCTCCGGCGACGACCGTTGGGACGCTGAGACCTGCAGCGAGGAGGCTGTCGCGCAGAGCGCGTACGGGCTTGAAAGCCTTTGTGCATGCGGCTTCCCGCTCCACCGGGTCGGGTTGATGAAGATGGCCGTCATACGCATGGAGTCCGGCGCAGCGCACGCCGGCCGTGTCGCGCATGGCGTGGTACAGCGCGGCTGCCCCCACTCGCGGATCCCGTCCGGTGCGGCCCTGGCCGACGTCGAGGTCGAGGAGGAGATCGACCGTGGTGTCGCTGGCGACAGCTGCGCGGCCGATCTCCGAGAGCACACCTTCATCGTCGCACAGGGCCGAGAAGCGCGTTGCCGGGAATGCCGCAGCAAGTTGGAGGAACCTCTGAATCCCCGGTCCCACGGGCTGCGCGGAGAGGAGAACGTCGGGAACGCCGGCCTGCGCCGCCATCTCCGCTTCCGCGATGGTGGCCGCCTTGCACTTGGTGATGCCCAGTGCGAGCTGGCGTCGGAGAATTTGAGGCAGCTTGTGCGTCTTGAGGTGGGGGCGGAGACGTTCGGGTCCACCCGTCATCGAGACCATGTGGTGGAGATTCTTCTCGATGCGCTCCGGATACAGCACCAGTGCGGGTGAGGGAATGACCGCGGCGGCGGCATCCGCCAGTTGCATCCAGTCCATGACGGGCGGCGTGGTTGAGCTCACGCGAGTTCGAAGACGGCTTCGATCTCCACGGCGATGTTGCCGGGAAGCGGTCCCATGCCGACAGCGCTGCGCGCGCCGACGCCGTGCTCCTCGCCGAAGACCTGTTTGAAGAGTTCGCTGCAGCCGTTGATGACTTTCGGATGTTCGTAGAAATCGGGGGCCGAATTGACCATGCCGAGCAGCTTCACCACACGACGGATTCGGTCGAGCGATCCGAAGTGATCCCGCAGCGTGGCGAGCATGGTGAGGCCGACCTGGCGTGCGGCGGCCGCGCCTTCCTCCAGAGTGAGATCCGAGCCGACGCGCCCCTTGATGAGCGAGCCGTCGGTGCAGACCGGGCCGTGTCCGGAGACATAAGCGAGGCCCTGACACACCACCACCGGCCGGTAGACGGCGACGGGTTTGGGAGCGGCCGGGAGGACGAGTTGAAGACTGGCGAATCGGGTTTCGTGGGTCATGTGTGGTCGGAGTTTGGGGATAGTGTGTGGAAAATCAGCGGTGTCTCCGCGGAATGGGCTGCGCTCCGTGCGCATGGCCAACCCGGGTTCAACGCCGATGGGGAGGGGAAATTTGCACCGAACACGCCAGCCCCTGCAACTCTGCATGGGGTGGAATCCGCGGGACGGGAACGGGTCTACTCGGTGACGGCGAATTCCGGGGAGAGAAGAACGGCTTGGCAGAGTTCTTCAAGAGCGGTGAGCGGGGTGGCGGGTTTGCGGGGATCTGCGAAGTCGCTGCGCGCGTCCCAGCGCATGGCCATTCCGGGCATGGAGGGCATGCTGGTGCCAATGGCGGTGACGCTCGGGGACCATTGATAGGGGCCGGCGTCCTTGTCGCTCTGGCTGCTCACGATAAAGTCGAGCGTGTCGCCTTTCTTGACGGCGACTTTCGCGAGATCGGTACAGACCGATTGCGCCTTGGCTTTCCATTCGCCGAGTTCGCCGGCGCGGCTGGAGATCACGCGTGCAACGACCCCTTCGGTCTTGGCGTCGGTGTGGGTGAGTTCGGCGGTGATGTTCACTTCGCCATCGAGCGGTGCGACCCAGCGGCGGATGCTGCTCATCGCGGGGGTGAGGCCGGGGTCGCCGCCCATGGCATCGAGCTTCACTTCGCTGGGTTTGCCGTCGGCGGTTTTGAGTGTGCCCTTGAACGACTTACCGTCGAAGGCCGTGAGCGAGGCGAAGGCTTTGATGTGCTTCGTCGCGGGATCGAATTCTCCGTAGCCGTATTGCCAGTCCTTGGACTCGGGATGCACGAGGTCATTCTGCGGATACGCGGCAAGGTAGCCCTGCGCGCGCTGCAGTTCCTTGTCCGTCGGCTGGCGCTGGAAAATGCGGCGGTAGAGTTCCGCGATGCGGCTCGTCTCGTCGGGCAGTTCCTTCGTGAGTGTGGCGGCGAGCGCCTTCGCGCTGTCGGTGAGCAGCGGGCTGTTCATCAAAATGAGAGCGCGTGGCGTGAGGGCGGTGCGGCTGCGTTTTGGCGCGCTGAAATTGGGATCGGGAAAGTCGAAGCTGCGGTAGAGCGACGGCTGCGTCTTGCGATCCACGAAGCCGTACACGGTGCGGCGCACGGTGGTGTCGATTTTCTCGGCCTTGCCGAAATGTTCAGGCTGCAGCCGCCCCGTCACGGCAAGCAGGGAGTCACGGAACGGCTCCAGATCCAGCGGGCGGATTGGGAAATCGGCGCGCTGATACGCGGCGGTGAGCATCAAGTGCCTGTGCAGTTTCTTGAAGCTCCAGCCATTCTCCATAAACCACGCGGCGAGGTGATCGAGCAGCGGCTGATTCGTTGGCTTGTCGCCACGAAAGCCGAAATCGCTCGGTGTGCCGACGATCGGTTCGCCGAAATGCCAGCCCCACACGCGGTTCACGATCACGCGTGCGGTGAGCGGGTTGTCCTTGCTTGCGATGGCCTGCGCGAGTTCGAGGCGCCCGCTCTGGTCCTTCGGAAATGGCTCGGGAGCGACATGCTTCAGCGCGGTGAGGAACTGTCGCGGCGCATCGGGGCCTTTCGTGTTGGGATTGCCACGCACGAAGACCTTGCCGTCATACATTTTCTCCGCATCCACAAAGGTCATCGCGCGCGCCGGTGCGCCGGGATGGTTCGCGAGTTCGGTGAGCGCCTTGGCGGCATTGCGGCGCAGTCCTTCGGCGACATCGCGGTTGGCGTAGAGTCTGGAAGCAAGGAAGTCCTTACCGGCGAAGACGAAGGGCGAGGCGTCCTCAATGAAGAGGGCGCGCAACTGCTGACCCTCGGCATCGGGCAGCGGGTTTTTCTGCGCGGTGTGGAAGCGGTCGATGCTGAGTTTCTCGAGCTCGGCGATGGGCAGTCCTAGTTCATCGGCGGTCGGGACGCAGAGTTTGCGCAGATGTTCGCGCCAGTTCTCTGCCCACAGTGCGTCCACCTCGGCGGCGTAGAGTTGATTATAGATGTCGCCGATGTCGCGGAGGGATTTGGGCTTGGTTTTGGCGAAGCTGCGCGCGACGGAGGGCAGCAGTTTTTTGTCGGCGTTTTTGCCGTAGGCTTCGCAAAGCGCGGGGGCATTGGCGGCGAAGTCGGCCTCGGGCAGGGCGGAGAGTTCAAGCCACGGGGTGAAGAACTCCGGGTGGCCTTTGACCCATTTGTCCCAATTCTGGACGAAGCGGTTGTGGATGCTGCTGCTGAGCCGGCGCGGATCGAGGATGTCGGGCGCGATCTTTTTGTCCTTGTAGCTGTTAGTCAGTTGGGAGTCGTGCGCGGCCTGGAGATAGTCGCCGACCCGCGAACGCGCGGCGCTGAAGGAGCGGTCGGCCTCAAAGGCGATGACGCGGATGTATTCGGCGCGGGCAGCTTTGTTTTTCTCGGCGTACTCGCGCACTTGCGGAGTGTCTTCCTGGGGCAGCGCGGGCTGGATCTCAGGCTCCTTGCTGCTCTTCAGCACGGCGTGAAGGCCGTAGTAATCCTTCGTGGTGATGGGCTCCAGTTTGTGATCGTGACAGCGCGCGCAACTGATGGTGAGACCCATGAGGCCGCGGCCGATTACATCGAGCGTGTCGTCCAGCGTGTCGTCGTCGAGCCTGCGGTCTTTCCGGCGGCCGATGCCGAGGAAGCCCATGGCGGCGAGAGTCTCGGTGTCCTTGGCGGAGTCGAGTTTGTCGGCGGCGATTTGCTCCCGAATAAAGCGGTCGTAGGGTTTGTCGGCGTTGAAGGCCTTGATGACGTAGTCGCGATAGGTAAAGGCGTTGGTGTAGGAATCGTCGCCGTTGAAGATGGCGCCCATGTTGTCCGCATAACGCACGACGTCGAGCCAGTGACGGCCCCAGCGTTCGCCGTAGCGTGGATCGGCGAGTAGCCCGTCCACGAGCTTCTCAAACGCCTGCGGCGAAGTGTCCGCGGCAAAGGCATTCACTTCCGCAAATGAAGGCGGCACACCGACGAGGTCGAGATGCGCGCGACGGATGAGCGTGCGCTTGTCCGCAGGCTGCGAGGACTTGGTTCCGATGAGTGCATCGAGCGAGGCCGGCTTCGGATCCACGAGTGGCTGGAAGGACCAGTGCTTCACCGAATTCTCCAGATGCTGCTCGATCTTCGTCAGCGTGCGCGCGCCCCCGCGCGGATCGGGCGCGCCCATTTTCACCCATTCATCGAGCGCCGCGATCTCTTCATCACTCAGCTTCTTCTTCGGCGGCATCTGCAAATCCTTGTCCGTCCACTTCACGGCCGTGATGAGCAATGACTTCGCCGGATCGCCCGCGACCAGCGCCGGCCCCGTGTCGCCGCCCTTCAGTAGACCTTCCTTGGTGTCGAGCAGCAGGTTGCCCTTCTGCTTCTTCTCGGCGCTGTGGCACTCGTAGCAACGCTCGACCAAGATCGGGCGGATCTTGTTTTCAAAAAATGCGGTGTCCTCCGCGCGCACGCTTGTGTGTGCAAGGAGCGCGAGGAGGAGAGGGACAAGGATGAACGGCCTAGGCATGGGGAATCTCGTCGATGGAGTTGATGAAGGTGAATGGCGCGGGATGGTTCTCCCGAATGCGGTCACAGGCGGGTTCCGTGGATTCCCTTGCGGCGATGGCAGCGCGCAGACGGACGAGCATGTGGACGAGTTCCTCGAGGAGGCGCTTTCCATCGGCCATTCGGGCGTCGGTGACGGCTTCCTTTGCGACCATCACATCGAGGCAGGCGGCGCATTCGAGGGCGGAGCCGTACGCGATGTCGAGGTACTTGAGCCGGTCCCGGATCGAGAACTTGCCGTTTCCCTCTGCGAGGTTGAGGGGGACACTGGTGCTGGCGCGGTCGAGTTGACTGCGGACATCGCCGCACGGGCCGACCTCGCGATTGAGGACGGATGACCAGCGGATGAAGGCAAGGGAGCGCTGGTAGACGAGGAGGCGTTCGTGATCGAGGGGCATTCCCATCATCCTTTCCTACTCTTACTCTTACTCCTACTCCGCCCGCCGCTCATACTCTCGCTGCCGCCCTTCCACATCGCGCCGCTGCGGCGCGGGGTCGGGCCGGGAGTACGAGTAAAAGTACGAGGCCGCGGATCCAGGCTCTTACTCCTACTCCGACTCGAACCGCCGCTCATACTCTCGCTGCCGCTCTTCCACATCGCGCCGCTGCGGCGCGGGGTCGGGCCGGGAGTACGAGTAAAAGTACGAGGCCGCGGATCCAGGCTCTTACTCCTACTCCGACTCGGACCGCCGCTCGTACTCTCGCTGCCGCCCTTCCACATCGCGCCGCTGCGGCGCAGGGACGCGGCGGGAGTACGAGTAAAAGTACGAGGCCGCGGATCCAGGCTCTTACTCCTACTCCGACTCCAACCGCCGCTTGTACTCTCGCTACCGCCCTTCCGCATTGCGCCGCTGCGGCGCAGGGACGGGGCGGGAGTACGAGTAAAAGTAAAAGTACGAGGCCGCGGATCCAGGCTCTTACTCCTACTCATACTCCGACCCCCGCTCATACTCTCGCCACCGCCCTTCCGCATCGCGCAGCTGCGGCGCAGGGACGGGGCGGGAGTACGAGTAAAAGTAAAAGCCCGAGGCCGCGGATCCAGGCTCTTACTCCTACTCATACTCCGACCCCCGCTCATACTCTCGCCACCGCCCTTCCACATCGCGCCGCTGCGGCGCAGGGACGGGCCGGGAGTACGAGTACGAGTAAAAGTACGAGGCCGCAGATGCGGGCTCTTACTCCTACTCGTACTTGAAGACAGGCTCATACTCTCGCTTCTATCCAATCGTATCAGACGGCTGTGGTGTGTGTGCGATGAGGAGCGCTAAACACGCGATGCAGGGGGTGCGGAGGGAGTAGGAAGTGAAAGTACGAGCAAGAGTAAAAGTACGAGTAAGAGGAAGAGGCGAAGAAGGACTCAAGACAGGAGGCCCTGGACCACGTGCCCATAGACATCCGTGAGCCGGAAATCACGGCCGGCGTAACGATACGTCAGCTTCTCGTGATCGAAGCCGAGCAGGTGCATCATCGTCGCGTGGAGGTCGTGGACTTCGACTTTGTCCTGTGCCGCGAGCGCGCCGAAGTCATCGGTGGAGCCGAACACCGACCCGGGCTTTGATCCGCCGCCGGCCATCCACATGGTGAAGCCGCCGGCATTGTGGTCGCGGCCGATGCCCTTCTTCTTCGCGACGTCGTTGTTGTCGCTGGTCGGGGTGCGGCCGAATTCGCCGCCCCACACGATGAGGGTGTCCTTGAGCATGTCGCGCTGTTTCAAATCGGTGAGCAGTGCGTGCAGCGGTTGATCGGCGGCACCGCAGAGTTCGCGATGGCGCTCGTCGTTGAGGTCGTGCGTGTCCCAGTCGTTGTGATAGACCTGCACGAAGCGGACGCCGCGTTCGGCGAGACGACGCGCGAGCAGGAGCTGACGGCCCATTTCCGTATCGCCATACAACTCGCGCATGGACTGCGGCTCGCGCGTGAGATCAAAGGCATCCGTCGCCTCGATCTGCATGCGGAAGGCCGTCTCGAACGCGCTCACGCGGCCTTCGAGCAACGCATCGCCGGGGTGCTTCTGCGCGAAGTCCTCGTGCATCGACCGCATCAGGTCCAGCTGGCGGCGCTGCTCGCGCAGCGACGTCGTGCCGCTGCGGATGTATTCGATCATTCTCGTGACCGCCGGGTCTTTCGTCGGGATGCCCGTGCCGCCGCACCACGCGGGGAGGAAGGCGTTGCTCCACTGCTTGTCGCCGCTCGCCGTGGTGCCATTGGGCGAAAGCGCGACGAAGCCGGGGAGATTCTGATTTTCCGAGCCGAGCCCATACACCGTCCACGCGCCTACGCTCGGGCGCACACTGGCGAACTCACCGGTGTTCATGACGAGCTGCGCAGGCTCATGCACGCTGGTTTTCGTGTGCATGGAGCGGATCACGCAGAGTTCGTCCGCATGCTGCGCGAGCTTTGGAAACAATTCGCTGATCTCCATCCCGCACTGCCCGTGCTTTGCGAATTTGAACGCTGAGCGCTGGAGTTTCCCACTGAGACGCCCCATGCCGGCGGCTACATCGCCAGCGGCCTTCTGGTAATCCTTCATCACCTCGTCAGCCATTTTGCCGTGATACTTTTCCAGGGCCGGCTTGGGGTCGAAAGTGTCCACCTGCGAAGGCCCGCCCGTGCAGAAAATGTGAAGCACCCGCTTCGCCTTGGGTGCAAAGTGGGGCTTCCTCGGTGCGAGCGCCGACAGCGGGGCAGCCTCGGTTGCCATGCCGAGTTGCTGCATCAACGCCGCAAGCCCGAGTCCGCCGAGGCCGAAGGCGCTGCGGGTGAGGAAGTCGCGCCGCGTGGTGACGGGGCGGCTGCTGGAGCAAAGACGGGGGTTCATGGGATCAAGAATACGTGTTGGGACGGATCATCTCACCTCGTGATTGGGACAATCTTCCTAACGTTGTTTAGTTAGAGCCTAAAGACGGTGCTCAGGGTTTGAAGAAGGCAGTCAGGATGCGGGAGAGCACCTGCTCGCCGAACTCATTGGCGTGCACGCGGTCGCGGTAGGAAACGTGCGGATGCTCCTTGGACGAGACAAGGTAGTCGGCCCAGGGGCGGGTCATGTCGAGATAGGCACAGCGTTCCTCTTCGGCGAGCTGACGCACGTTGCTTGCTGGCGGCGTGCGATGGGGAGGCACAGGCGACGCACGCGACAGCACAGAGAACGGTGAACGCGCCTTGCGGGCGGGGATGCCGGGGGCGCGTGCGTTTCCCAGCGTGATGCGGGAGGGGGTGCTGTGGGCGAGTCCTTTTCACAGTGTGACATAAAGGGCCCGCTCCGCGCTGGAAAAAGTTGGTTCTGTAATAATCTCCCTAACCGCATTTAGTCTTTACCTAAACAAGCCATGGCCGCCGAACCCCGCCGCTACTTCAAAGAACTCCGCTTCCGTCAGCTCCGCGCGCTGGTGGAGCTGGCCCGCAAAGGGAGCTTCACCGCCGTGGCTGAGACGCTGCAGATATCCGTTCCCTCCGTGTGGCAGCAAATCAAGGCGCTGGAGGATGAGTTTGGCGCTGCGATGGTGCAGCAGTCCGGCAAGACCGCGGTGCTCACGCCGCAGGGCGAGTTGCTGGTGCAATTGTCGCAACCCCTTGTTGAAAGCTTCGACCGGATTCGCGAGCTCTTTGCCGATCAGAACCACAAGCTGACGCGTCGCATCACGGTGGCGACGACGGCGAGCCTGCTATTGCACGAACTTCAGAAGCCGCTGGATCGCTACCGGAAGCTTCACCCCGAGGTGGAGCTCTCCTTCATCGATCGTCCATCGGCGATGGCGCGCAAGCATCTGGAAGACGGTGAAGCCGACGTGGCGATTGTGGGTCAGATCCATGCGGCAAAGCATCCACGGATCGAAGTCACGCCTGTCACCGCCTATCCCTTCGTGCTGGTGTGCCCCAGAGACCACCCGTTGCTTGAGGCGAAAACGCTGAAGCTCGCCGGCCTCATCAAGCACCCGCTCGTCATGCCCGGCATCGGCTCGGGCTCGCGCCGCCACGTGCAGGACGTCTTCGAGGCCGCCGGGCTGTGGCAGGAGGCGAAAGTCGCCCTGACTGCGAGCAGCTTCGACATCTTAGTCGGCTATGTGCGCATGGGCTTCGGCATCAGCGTGACGTCCGTGAGCCCGATGATTCTCAAAGCCGCCGCCGCCGGCCACAGCAGCTACCGCGGCGTTGCGTTCCGCGATCTGTCGAAACTCTTCGGCCGCGAGGAGGTCGTCGTTCTCCACCGCAAAGCCAAGCTGGAACTCCCCCACCATCGCGCCTTCCGGGAGATTGTGCTTCAGGCGATGGCGGAGGGCTGAACTGCGTGTTCAACGGGACGGGCTTCACGACATGCGCGTGCACGTTTCCGCTGAATCGTTCCGCCTCAGCGGGAGAGGGACTTGATATACAAGATCAGTGCGTCGACTTGGGCGTCCGTCACCGCGCCGGCGTAACTGGGCATGGCGTATTCGCCGCGCTCAAAGCCGGCCACCTTCTTGGCGGCGGGTAGGAGGATGGACGGAAGTGGTGCCGGTGAAGGTATTGGCTCCGGAGAGCGTGAGCCCGCCCCCGCCTGCCTTGATCAGATCTTGCGCACCGGCCGTCTGGCTGATGATGCCGCTGACGGTGCATTGGTGCTGGTGGCCACGTTGATGGTGCGGTTGCCATTCAGGATCATGTCCAGGCTGATGAGGTGCGTGGGCGCGCCGGTGGTGCCGATGGCGGTGATATCCCCTCTGAGGGTGATCTGATTACCCGCGAGTGTGAAGTTCCCGGCGGTGGTCGAGTTGTTGAAGGTGATACTCGAGGCGGTGAAGTTGGTGAGATCGTTGTTGGTGGAGCAGATCGACGATCCGGTCAGGCTGGCAGGATTGAAGATCAACGCCTGCGACCCGCTACTGGTGGGCGCGGTGCCGGTCCAGTTTGCTCCAGTGCTCCAGAGGGCGGGAGCTGGTCCTGTATTGCCCGTTCATGTGGCCTTTCCGAACGCTGGAGAGAAAGACGCGGAGAAGACTAGTCCGGCGAGGGCGAGGAAGGCACGGAGGAGGATGTGGGGCTCTTTCATGATTGTTTCCCTGATTTGGCGATGCGAGGGGCAGAGGTGTCCGCACAGTCCCCTGTGCGGTTCTGAGTCAGACGATGCTCGTTCCGCACAGAGGACTGTGCGGCCCACATTGTTCACCACGTCCGTTCATGGCGGCGGGAGCTTGATGTGTCCGAGAGTTACGGCCTTCCAGAATGCGGCCTGGGTGTAGTAGTGCCCGTAGAAGACGACCTTCGTGGAATCGACTTGGGCGATCATGTGTCGCAGCAAGACCGTTTGCTCGGGCGTCAGCGACCGTTGCGGGGAGAGAAGCAGAGTCAAAGCCGCCTCGGCAGGCTCCCGGATGGCGCGGATTTCCGCTTTGATGCTGTCCGGATGGGTTGGCACCCGGTAACCGCCCGAACCTCTGCGCAGCGGCCAGGTCCGCCAGTCGAAGCCGACATCGGTGGCGCCGGGCGCACGGTATTGCAGGCACCTCGTCAGGAAACCCTCGGCCCTGTCCGCCACGAGCCGCATCGCTTCGAGCCATTGCTGCTTCAAGGCGGGAGTTTTTTCCAGGGCATACAGGGCGCTCAGGGAGACCTGCTGCTGCAACAGCGCATAGGGAGTCTTCGTGGATTCCTCCTTCGATTTCGCGGCCGCTTCGGGTGCGTAGCGGTTGGCGAGGTCTTGCCAGTGAGGATCGCCAGTCACATCCGCGCCGATGGCGTAGATCATGGGCAGGCGCGCCACTTCGTGGGCTTGGTTTTCCCACATCTTGTCCACGATGCTGTCGAACTCACCGGTGTCCTTGCCGATCCGGTAACCATTCGCAGCCACGACATTCCGTTCTAGCCGGGCACAGATGGCCGCGATGATCCGGCGCATGGTGGTTTTTTCCTCCGGTTGCGAAAGCGGTGAGTGGAAATAGCGCCAGAGCCCATAGACATACCAAGTGTACTGGTCCCGGGAGCTCTCGGGGTAGTGCGACCTGCCGTCCGCGGGGCAAAGCCCCCGGATGACAAAGCCATCGCTTGCACCGAGCGTCCCCAGTGAAACCAATCCGGCAAAAACCTTTTGGGCGTAGGGACGGAGGGAGGCATCCTGGGTAGCCGCAAACCGGTCGCAAACCATGGCCATCATCAATCCACCGCTGATGGCGCAGTCCTCCATGCCGGTGGCCCAGCCGTTGGGGTTGGGATACGCGCGGCGGGCCTCGTCCGGGGTGGGCAAGCCCGACCAACGCTTGTCCGGGTCGTGGCTGCAGACGAAATCGTAAAACAGATGCGTGCCGTCGTGATGGAAGCGGTCCCAAGCGGCACGCCAAGCCTGCTCGACGCTTGAGCGGAGTTCACCATCCGTGGCTGCGCCCGGTTGATTTGCCGGTTCGAACCGCACATAGTCGAGCCCGACCATGTGCGCCTTTACCGCCTTCTCGTTGGCGCCGGTGATCGTGATCGTCAGCCGGTTCTCGCCGGCGGTGAGGTCGAAGGTGCCCAGCTCGATCTCGGGCGTGAGAACCACCCCGTCATTGTAGAAGTCCAACGGTTCGCCCGCTTTCTCATCGTTGATCGCCAGCTGCGCGATGCCGAACTCCGTCCCCTTGACGAATCGCCCGAACACCCGCTGCTTGGCGGCCTGGGGAACGGTGAATCCCAGGGTCAGCGTGTCACCCGGCTTCTGACCATCCCGCCACCACAGGTGCCCGCCGCCGCTCGTGCTTTGCAGCTTCTGCGACACCGAATCCACCGGCTCGACCCGGCCGGTCTTTGCCACAATCCGCATCATCTCGCCTTCCATCGCGCCCGCCGCCGCTTCGACGTGTTCGGTGCTGACGACGAGGCCATGGTCGTCGATGAGATTGAGGTAGCAGACCGTTGCCCCGGCCGGTATCGCTGCGGTCACTTTGTGCTGCGCGGCGTCGAGATCGGCCGGGATGGTTTCCCAGGTTCGTTTACTCCATGTCCTCGTATTGGGGACACGCGCATACCTGATATGGACCCCATCCCCGGTATCCCTGGTGAAGTTGAGTTCCGCCTTCGTGATGGGGGTGGTGGCTTCGAAGGTGGCCCACACTTTGCCCTCACCGGTTCCTTGTTTGGTGATGCGCGCCAGCGCAGGGCCGTTTCGCAGGACGTGGTCGGCGAAGACGCAGATCTCCTGCGCATTCTCGCTTTCTCGGATATGACCGTGCCGCATGCCGACCTTGACGCAGAGCGTGCGCTCGCCGGCCGGGCTGCGGTAGGATTTCTGGTACGAGTCGAGCGGGTAGGCGAAGTCGTTGGAACCGGTCAGCCACAGGAAGGGTATTTTCGCGCGGGACAGATATTGCGAGGGATCCCAGTAGCGCAGCCATTTGGCGGCCTTTTCCTTGCCCATCCCCATAAAATTGGGAAGCCACGTGGAGTTGTCGCCGATGAATCCGCAACCATAGACCGGTGCGGCAAATCGAAACCGGTCGTCGAGGCTGGCGACGATGCAGGTGACAAAGCCGCCCCACGAGATGCCGGTGAGACCGACCCGGTCCTTGTCCACGTCCGGCATTGATCGCAGCAACGAGTTGGCGAG
This sequence comes from Chthoniobacter flavus, assembly GCA_945861435.1. Lineage (GTDB taxonomy): Bacteria > Verrucomicrobiota > Verrucomicrobiia > Chthoniobacterales > Chthoniobacteraceae > CAIURC01. The sequence continues at coordinate 118,801 of CAMAUX010000006.1, forward strand.
CATCGCGTCGGCGACGGCGTGATAGGTCCACTGGTCCTCGAGCGGCTCATCGATCTGGGCAAAGCGGCCAGAGCCGCCCGGCGCCGTGCCGGGGCCACCGTTTTCGTGGCGCTCCCAGTCGCCGGATTTGCCCCGGGGCACGCTGCCGCAGGTGTCCATCGCGATCGCGGCGTAACCGCGACTGTTCCAGAATTGCACCCACTTGGCGAATGCCGTGCCGCCGCCGCCATGAATCAGAACCATCGCGGGGACTTTTTCACCGGCCTTGTGATCGGGCATGCCGATAAATGCGAACACACGGGTGGGTTTGCCTTTCCACGGCAGGCCGTCGAAGAAAATGCCGCGGACACCGTCCGTGTCGAAATCGGCGGCGGGCTGGAATTGCGGCGTCTTGAAGAGCGTGTTCAGATCCCACGGGATCTGCGGCGGCTTTTCGTTTTCGGCGGCAACGGCGGCCCCGATGGCAATATTGAGCAGGGAAAGTCCGAGCAGGGTTCCTCGGGCAAGGCCCGCAGCAACAGTTCTGAGCTTCATCATAATACAAGGAATTCGCCTTCGCACCGTGGCGTCGGGGAGTGAGGGGCTATGGTTGACTGAGAGGTCGGCTGGGCTTGCCGGCGGAGCCGCCGCGGGCCAGGCGGAAGCCGATGTTCGTGCTGGCGAGCGTGGGAAACGCGGTGAGCCGATAGGCGCAGGCTGCCCGTTCGGCTGTTTGGTTCCAATGGCCTCCACGCAAAATCCGCAGTGCTCCCTCGACGGCCCGCCCCTCGACGCCCGCGCCCTTGACGGTCGCCTTCGGAAACACAGGCCCCCAGTCGAACTCGGCGGGCCCCTTCGGGTCTGTGGCCGGTTCTTTGCCGTAGCGGCCGAACCAGTCCCAGCACCACTGCGACACATTGCCTGTCATGTCGAAGAGCCCGTAGCCGTTGGGCGGAAAGGTTTTCACGGGGCTGGTGCCCGCAGCCCCGACCACGGCGAAGCGCGGGTGATGGCCGTCGGTCTTGCCGCTGGCGTCATATGCCAGTTTGGGTGCGGCGCTGTAGTTCGCCTGGTCGTGCGAAATCGTGTCACCCCACGGAAAACGCTTTCCTTGGAGACCGCCCCGGGCCGCGACCTCCCATTCCGCCTCGGTCGGGAGGCGATAGCCGTCGGCCTTCCAATCACACGCCACGGCGTCGATCACACCGGTCCGATACACGGCTCCCTTCACCGTGTAGCAAGGTTTCAGGCCATCTCGTTCGCTGGCGGCGTTGCACCACTTCACGACGTCATACCAGCTCACCGTGTGTATCGGATGGTCGCCCGCCCTGCCGGCCCCCTCGGCCAAATCGGCGTAGCCGTGGGCAGCCGCCCACGCCCGCACGGCGTCCCACTGCGACTTGGTCGTCGCCGTGACGGCCATGGAATAGCCGCCGAGCGTCACGGTCTGCACGCCACGGAAGACGCTGGATGTGAAAACTTCACTGCTGTTGTCCCCCCTCTGGTAGCGTCCGCCTGGGATGGCGGCGAACTCGGGCGGAGTCCACGGGAGCCGATTCGTATCGGTCGGCGGGGCGAGTGTTGCGGCGGCAGCTTGGTCCTGCGGCACAGCGGGCCATCGCCTCCAAGCACCCTCCATCGTGCCTTCACGATGGATTTGACCACCATAATGTGAGAACATCGTCCAGCCGATGCCCCTCCCCGCGAGCTTGCGCCGCAAGGCCCGCTCGTCAAAGACTGCGGGGTCGATGAGAGCGGTCGCCAGGCCGGTTTGGAGGTTCGCGGTCGCCTGCTCGACGCCCCCGGCAGCCATGATCAGCTGGTAAACTCCGAATGCACACGCCTCGCAGTCGACGCCCTCGAACGGGATCTCGATCCAGCACAGCTTTTCGAGCGGCGCGGTCCGGCGGGCATGGAGGGAAAAGATCGATGGCGGCTTCCGCGGGGAGAGTTTGGCGTTGAACAAACCTAGCAGTTGCTCGGGCTTGACGTCGCGGAAGCGCGGGTCGAATGCGACCGCCGGATCGAACTCGAAGGTCGCCTCCGCATTGGGTGCGTTGACGTCCACGACCTTGATTGCCGGGAGGTTCTCGGCAACCAGAGCCCGAAAGTCCTTTTCCCCCTCGGGAGAGAAGAGACCCCGAATCTGCAAGGTGACGCGCATCTTGCCGGGCGGCGGCGCGTCGGCTGCAGAGGCAAAGCCGGTGATGAGCAACAAGGCGACGACGGCAAATCTGGCGGCGGCTCCAAGAATCGTTGGTGGTGTCATGTGCATCGTGTGCGAATCTCGAGAGGCTGCGCGTCAGTGGGTTTGGAACAGATCGCTGCGGATGATCTCGTGGATGAGCGTGCGAACGCCGCCACCCTTGGCGGCGGTGCGGGCGACGATCTGTTGAACGGCCTGGCGATCCGCGAACGAGACTTCCCGTCCGGTTGAGTAAACGAGGAACTGCCGGGCCAAGTTTGTGAGCAGCACGTCCGCATCCTGGGTGATGAGGTTTTGAAACTCCCGCACGTCGCGAAAGCTGCGGCCATCCAGGAGCGTGCCCGACGGATCGACTGCGGGGCCGAGTCCGAAGGTGCCGCCGATGCCGAGCTTTGCGAAGGCCTTGGAGCGGGGGGCGAACTCTCCTTCTCCGCCGCGGATCGCACGATAACGCGTCCGCGCGCCGCCGATCACGTCGAACGACTCGAGCGCGAAGCCGGCCGGGTCAAACTTCGCGTGGCAGCCAGCGCAGGCCTGGTTGTTGCGGTGCAAGTCGAGCTGCTCGCGGATCGTCGTCGCCCCGCGAACGTCCGGCTCCACGGCTGGCACCGCCTCGGGCGGCGGTGCAGGGGGCCGGCCGAGCAGCCTGTCCATCACGAACGCCCCGCGGTTGACTGGCGAGGTGGTTGTTCCATTCGCCGTGATCTTGAGGAGCGAAGCCTGGGTGAGGAAAGGGCCCCGCGGGCTCTCCGGCGGCAGGGCCACCCGGCGGATCTGAGATCCCTCCACGCCGTCGATCCCGTAGTGGAGCGCGAGCCGCCCGTTGAGCATCGCGAAGTCCGACTTCAAGAGGTGCGTCGCATTGAGGTCGCGGTCGATCAGCTCGCGGAAATACGCCCGGGTCTCCCCGACCATTGAGTCCTGCAGGTATTTCTGAAACTCGGGGTAGAGACCCGGGTCCACATCGTTCATGGCGATCGTCCGCAGCTTCAGCCACTGGCCGAGGAAGTCCGCGACGAAGCGTTGCGACTTCTCCGACCCCAGCATCCGCTCGACTTCCGCCTTCAAGACTTCTGGATCGCGCAGCTTTTTCCCGGCGGCCTGCTCCCGCAGGCGGCCATCGGGCGGCCCGTTCCAGAGGAAGTAGGACATCCGGTTCGCCAGGGCATCGTCCGTGAGAGTGGTCCCGCCAGCGACGGACGGCGCCACATGGAGCAGGAAGTCCGGCGAACACAGGGCCAGCCGATAGGCCCAGCGCATTGCAGACTCGAAGCAGTCGCCGGCCTTGAGCCGCGCGTCCACCTCGGCGAGATACTCCTTCCGGATCGCAGCGGCAACCGGCCGCCGGAACGCCCGGGGGAGAAAGTCGGCGAGCAACCGGTCGGCATCGACCAGCGGCTGTTCGCTATGCACGGTCCACACGCCTTTGACGGGATCCGGTTTATTATCGGCCATGTGGTCGGCTAAACGCCGGGGCGGCACCCGATTTGGCGGCTGCATGCCGGGACGATCGGCGGTCTTGAACTCGACCATCGGCAAGGCGCCGAACATCCGTACATGGCTTGGCGGCGGCCACGATTCGTAGAGCGGCCCTTCGACCTCGACATAGTCGCAGGCGATACCGGGAGCGGTGAGGCCCATGATCCCACGAGGGAATTGAGTGACGTTGGGCGACGCGAGGAGCGTCTCCGTGCCGAAGGCGATCAAATCGTTCAAGTTGAACCACGAGGTGAACTCGTGAACCTGCTCGTTGATCGACGGTGCATCGAAATAGCCAATCAGATCGCTTGGATGCGCCTCGCCGGTGCCGTCGCCGACGAGATGCACATTGTAGAGCCGCGCCACTTCGGTGCCACGGGCCGGCTTGACTTCGCCTTTATCCCACGTGAAAGCCCACAGCGATGTCCGGACGCGATACTTCGCCGGGTAAATCGCGACGAACTGAGTGATATACGGCGAGAAATCGTCTCCCTGACGCAGCACGCCCACCGTGCCTGGTTTGGAGAAGCCCCCCAGTCTTTCGTGGGCACTCATTTCATTGTGTTTGAAGACGCTGGGAACCGCATACTTGGGATCGAGCCGCTTGTCTTTGAGCAGCACACAGCTTCCGATCGTGGCAGCTTCAAATGCTGCGTTCCCTCTTGAAGCGAGCGACATTCGCTGCTTTTGCACCGTCGGAGCCGTCGGCTGGATCGCGATCGCCGAGTCTAGGACGTGGTCGGCAGCCGCCAGGTAGGATGCCATGTTCACGTGCGAGATATCGAGGGCATCCGCATTGTTATCAAAGCCGTGGGCAGAGCCATCCGGCGGCAGGAACTCCCGCACCGAGATGCCCGGCATGTCAAACAGGTCGCGTACCGTTTGCTCGTATTCGGAACGCGTGAGGCGGCGGGTCGCCGTCCGCGGTACGCCGGCGGGTCGGGCGCGTTCCGCAGCCACCAGCGCCGTCGCGAGTTCCCGCGTCACGGCCGTCCGCTCCGCCTCCGGGGGTCGCGGCTTTTTCTTCGGCGGCATCTCACCCGACGCGATGAGGTCGTGGACTTTGACCCATTTGGCTAATGTCTCGGGATTTGCCGCATTGAGAGGCAGCAAGGAATCAAGATCAACATTGCCCTTCTTGCCTTCAGCGTCGTGGCATTCGATGCAGTGGGTTTCGAGAAAACGGGGAATCTCGGCCGATGCCTGGGATGCCGCGAAGAGAAGAATGAACAGACGGGACAGCTTCATGAGATCACAGCATTTCGAGTCCACGCATCGTCCCTTTTCCGGTCGAAAACTCGTCGGATTCGATCCCCAGCCGCTGCAGCATTGAGACGTAAAGATTCGAGAGCGGGTAGTTGTTGGTTTTGTCGAACGCCAGGTGCTGGCCGTGCTTGAAGCCGCCGCCCGCCAGCAGCACTGGCAAGTTCACATTGGAATGCGAGTTGGCGCTGCCCATGCAGGTGCCGTAGAGCACCATCGTGCTGTCGAGCAACGACTGCCCCTTTTCCTTCGACGCGGCCAGTGACTTCAGAAAGCTCCCGAGCGCCGCGAACTGAGCTTCCTCGTAGCCCTTCAGCTCCGCGAGCAGACTCGGACGATTGCCATGGTGCGTGATGCCGTGGATCGGATACGTGTCGATGAAGAAGGAGACGGTTCGCGTCGAATCGGTCTCGAGCGCCAGCTTGATGACGTCGAAGAAAAGTCGCATCCACTGGTCAAACGCCTTCTGGTCCGAGATGTCCGTCGGGGGCTTGGCGTTCACGACCGGTTTCGGCTTCTGTTCCCAGCTCTCGGCAGTCTCAAGCCGCTGCTCGAGTTCCCGCACGGCCGTAAAATATTCGTCCACCCGTTGCCGGTCGCCTGGCGACAGCTCCCCCGAAAGCCGCCGCGACTGAGCGCCGACGAAATCGAGCAGACTCCGCCCCTGCTTCATGCCTCTGACCGCCGATTCCACTTCCGCCGGCTTGCCCGCAGTGAAGAGCCTCTGGAACAGCTTGTTGGGGCTGATTTCCGCCGGAAGCTTCGCTCCCGTCCTCGTGTAGCTGAGCGACTGCCCTCCAACGCTGCTGGCGAGCACGAGCGACGGATGGCGCGTCTGATTGCCGATCCGCTCGGCTACGAACTGATCGAGCGAGATGCCGTTGCGAAAGCCGCCCCGAAGCGGATGCGGCGTCCCGGTGAGGAAGCATCTCTCGGCCGCATGTCCGCCGTCCACGCCCGGAAGGCTCGTCCCGGAGAACACCGTGAATGCATCGCGGCTGGCGGCCAGTTTCTGCAGGTAAGGCGTCAGTTCGTAGTTACGGCCGGGCTTCTCGGGAAAGAAGAACTGCGGCACGATCCCCATGTTGGTCTGGATCGCAATCATCCGTCGGGGAGTGGAGGACGCCGCTTCGGCCCCGAAAGCAGGCCGCATCGCTTCGAGAAAAGGCAGGGCGAGCGCCACCCCGGCGCCACGAAGAAATTGCCGACGGTCAAGGGAGGCTTGGGTGGAGATGAAAACGTTTTTCATATCTGGGTTGAAGTTTGTGAATCAAGGTTCCGCATAGACATCAATTTCACCGTAGAAGGTGTGATCGAGATCGTTGTCGTGAGCGGCGCGCGTCGGATAGACTTCGAACAAAAGAAAACGAAAGCGCCCGAGGTTGCCGTGCTGCGCGGAGACCGACGTTCCTTGCTGTGCTGGCCGCATAGTCGGCGCGGAGACTTCGAAGAACTCATCGGTATTGACACGGGCGATACGTTCCCAGCCCTTTGCTGCGGATGGCCGCTCGGCGTCCGGTGGATCGTCGCCCGCAAATCCCCAAAGCGTGTACTTCTGCGTGGCGCGCACATGGTTTTCGTTGCGAAACACGCTGACATGCCAGGAGTAGGAGTTGATCTTGGAGATGGCGATCGGCTGGCCGAGATCGAAGAGAAAACCTCCCCGGGCCCCATCCTCAAAAAAGACCGATTCGAGCGGAGCGTCGGCGCTCCCCTGAGCCCTGCCGTCCACCAGGCGGTCCATTCCTCCGCTGACGAAAGCCGGGTTGGACCTGATAGCCCGCAACGGTCCACCGACCAGTGATACCCTCGCTAGCCCCCGCGACGCATCGGCGTAATCCGTGTTCGACGGCGGCGGAATCGTCGGAAAGCGGAAGGCCGGGGTGCCATCGCCGCGCTCGATGCGCACGGTCACCTGCCGATCGCCGGGCTCGACTGCCAGCATCTCGCCCTGTCGCAAACGATGGGAGGCATCGGAGCCCGACAGATGCACCACGACCTCGCCGGAGTTCACATCCACGCGGCTGTGCCCATCGTCGGCGACGGCGGTGACGAACTCCGTGCCGAGGTCCACGACCCTGCTGCGCGGCGTCCTGATGGTGAAACCCTTGGCCTCGGGACGAGCCGCGAGTGTATGCACATGACCGCGTTGCAACAACGCCTGCGTCGCCGACTCGATTTCGAAGACGCAGGGGCCGGTCAGCGTCGTTACCGCGCCGCAGTTGAATTCAATCACGACTTTCCCGCCTGAAAGCTCAATCCGCCGACCGATCGCAAGCCGATCGCCAGATTTCATATCGGCTGCGGATTCCGCGCTCGCCACACGCGCCACGGTGTCCCGGCTCGACATCAGCCAGAACGCCGACAAACCCAAAGCCATGACAATCGCAGCCGCAGCGGCGAGCGGCATCCACCGACCGCTCCAGAAGCGCCGAACCGGAGCGTCCTTTGCTGCCATCGTTCGCAACCCCGCATCGACATTGCAGGCCCGCCGAAGCATCTCACGCGCCTCGGGATGCTCGCGTAGCGCCGCATTCCCCCCGCGAAACTCCCAGGCCAGCCCCGCGTGAACCTCCAGAAAGGCCAGGAAGCACAGCCTCGCCTCCTCACCCGTGCGCAGCCGGTTTTCCAGCTCCGCCTTCTGCCCGGCCGAAAGCTCGCCCGCCACATACGCCTCCGCCAGCGCCCGCAGTTCGTCCGCATCCGACGGATTCATGCCAGACCTCCCTCGTTCACCGTTTTCTGGATGCAGTCATGCAGTAACCCCCGGACATGACGCAGCACCTTGTAGAGGGCATTCGGCGTGCGACCAGCATCCGGTGCCGCCGCCTTGATGCTCGCCCCGCCATAACACTCATCCACCACCAAGCGCTGCTGAGGCGTGAGGCGCTCCAGACAATGCGCCAGCGCCCGATGCCACTCATCCATCAGCGAGCCATGCGCCGAGCGCGTCGCCATCAGCGACTCCACCACATCCTCACTCAACTGCACGTGCGCCGCGTTCCGAGTCGCCTCCCGCCGCCGAAAATTGCGCACCTGATTGTGAGCAATCGCGCAAGCCCAGCTCGCAAATTTACCCGCCGCCGCATCGAACTTCTCCCGGTTCTGCCAGAGCGTCAGGCACGTCTGTTGCAACAAATCCTCGGCATCAGCGCGACACGGCACCAGCGTCACCAGAAACCGGAAAATCCGGTTCTGATTCGCCAGCAACAGCGCTACAAAGCGTTCGTCTGATTCGGGTGAAGACATCGTATATAACAAGGATTGGTCATGACGCCGGAGAAGTGGCCAAAAAAACTTCGAGAATTTGCCCTCTCGCGCCTTATCGCTGCAAAACGCGGGCGTTCGTCCGCGCCACCGAGGGTGAAACAGGAGATGAAACGCATGGGTGTCGGAGTGTTGAAGCGGGAATCTTCACCGGGTCGGTTTCACTTCGGGTTTGTTATTCTGCGAAAGTTTGGGCTCGGGGTGGCGGGCGAGAATGAGGAGGATGTTCTGCGGCGCGGCGGATGCCGCAGAGACGACGAACAGGAAGATGAGGGAGATGGAGCTTCCGCATCATGAAGGACGAAGGACAAGGCGTTTTCTGACCGGAATAGGGAATCACTGCGCCGTCCAGCCGCCATCCACGGTGAGGGTGGCTCCGGTGACGTAACTGGCGGCTTCCCTAGCGAGGTAAATGGCCGCGCCCTGGATTTCTTCGAGGCGTGCCCAGCGCTTCAACGCAGTGGCACCGACGACGAACTTCTGGCCGTCCTCGGTATCGGCGATGGCGGTGTTCATCTCGGTGAGAAACGGACCGGGGCAGATGGCGTTCGCGGTGATGTCATCAGCGGCGGTTTCGAGCGCGAGCGTGCGCGTCATCTGGATGACGGCCCCCTTGCTCGCGGTGTAAGGAGTGCGGCCCGCGCGTCCGACGAGTCCGAGGGCGCTGGCGCTGCCATTGTCAGCGATGACGGAGCCTACGGTGAATTGGGTGCCGTTGTTGATGAGCACAAGCTCTTTGCCGCCACCCGAGATGAGCGTGCCGCCGGCCAGATGCAGCACGGAGCTGGACGAGATGATGTTCGTCGCCGGGGGCGTGGGGGCGGAGAAGTCGAGGGCGAGCGTGCCGAGGTTGCTACGGGTGCTGCCGGTGTGGGTGTTCGTGCCGGCGAGGGTCTGCGTCACCGTGCCCGTCTTGGTGATGGCACCCGTTTCCGCTGAATCGTTCCGCCTCAGCGGGAGAGGGACTTGATATACAAGATCAGTGCGTCGACTTGGGCGTCCGTCACCGCGCCGGCGTAACTGGGCATGGCGTATTCGCCGCGCTCAAAGCCGGCCACCTTCTTGGCGGCGGGTTGGAGGATGGACTCCCGCAGATAGGCCTCGTTGGCCACGGTGGCGCCGGGCTTCTTGTCGGAGTCGATGTACTTGCGTTCACTTCCGAAGAGTCCCTTCCAGCGCGGACCGACGTGATGCAGGTCATGATCCTTCACCGAGTGACAGGCAACGCAGCCGAGCACCTCGGAAAGACGGCGGCCTTCCTCGACGGTCACGGGCGTTGCGCGCTCCTCGGCGGCGCTGCGCGGGGTGAGGTTCACCTTGGTGTCGGCGAATCCCTCCGCCGCGGGGTCGAAGCGCACGAGTTCGTACGGGGTGGTGTAGGCGTTGCCCTCCATGCGCGCGGCATCGGCACTGAGGATGGACCAGCCGACGCGCAGCTGCATCGCAGGCTTCATCCCGGGCACGCCGATGAAGACGCCGCGGTGGTCTTTTGAAACGTACACGCTGCTGGGGACGAGCCAGTCGATGCCGGTGGACCCATCCTCCTTGTACTGTGCGGATCCGTAGGTGTGGGCGCGCTTGTAATGCCATGTGGCGAGCGAGTAGTTGGCGGGATCTGCAGCGGGCACGGGATCCACCGGGGCGTCGAAGTGGAGAAGGACGCCCTCGGTCATAGGCACGACCTCGCTGGGCTGGAGCACGGGGCGGCCGGTGTAGCGCACCCGACCGAGGCCCGCGAGGGTGTTGAGCGTGTTGCCCCAGCCGATCACTTGGAAGCCCGCGAGGTAGAGCTGGCCGTCGACCGGGTTGACCGAGCCGTTGAGCGGCGGGAAATCGAAGGCGTTGGTGATGCTGACGACGGCGGCCTGCGGACGGCTGCCCCTCGAGTTCATGAGTACGCGGAGCAGGTCGGGCCTGTTGAAGCAGACCTGGACCATCGCATCGTTCAAAGGCCCCATCTTCGCGCCGAACAACCACACCTGCGAAAGGGCGGAGGCGTTGACCGCGTGCGGCATCCACGTCAGCGGATCGGCGATCGGTGCGGGATACTTCTCCTTCGGCCGTTTATCGCTGAGGAATCCGTAGAACTGGCGGTCGCGCACGATGTGGAGCGGCGTGCTGGGGATGTACTGGCCCTCCTGATCGCTCGCTGTGACGAGGCCCGTGCGGATGTTGACGCCGAGGTTCGGCTGGCGGAATCCGTAGCCGAGGACCTCGGCGGTGGAGCCATCGGGCGCGATGCGCAGGACGCTGCCGTTGTGTTTGCCGAGTGTGGTGGCTTCCTGCCCGCCCTTGGCGATGTAGAATTCGCCGGCCGGTCCGGGCCGCACGGTGCTCGGGAATTCGCGCATGTCGGCGGTCTGAGCGAAGGCGTTGCAGAAGAGCATGTGCACATCGGCCTCGCCGTCGCCGTTGGTGTCGACGAGGCGCCAGATGCCGTTGCGGTCGAAGACGAACACCTCGTCGTTGCGGATGGCGACGGACATCGGCTCGTGCAGGCCGGAGGCGAAACGTTTCCAGCGGACCGGGCCCTCTCGATCTGCGAGGCCGCGGAGGATCCAGACGTCGCCGTCGATGGTGACGCCGATGCCGGTGCCATCGCGGAGGAACTGGACATCACTGAGGCGGACCCCGCGTTTCCATGGGTTGTCGGCAGGCAGGTCGATGTGATCGATGACGAGGGCCTCTGGTGCTGTGGAGGGAATGATCTTCGAGGTGGCTTCCTGCGGCCAGCGGGCGAGGGGCGGCGCGGGGGCCATGGTTTGTGGGGGCACATGCGGGGCGTCGTGCTCGTCGCAGAATGCCACGCTGAAGGTGACGGGCGCATCGTGTGACGGCACGCGGACGAGCCACAGCTCTTCATCCGCGAGCAACTGCGCGTGGTCACGGCCCTCCGGGGAAGTGAGGGTGACCCCTGTCGGGATCTCCTGCGAGGGGCCGTTCATCTTCGCGCCGAGGACGAGCAGCAGCGGCTGCGTGGCGGCGCCCACGCTGAGATGACGGACGATCACCACGCGGCCATCGGTTTCAGAGGCGGTCCATCGCTCGCTCACGGGAGTGCCTGCAATCTGGTACTCGAGCAGCACGTCTTTTCCTGTGAACCGCACGGCTTGGAAGCGGCCCATCGCCGCGGGAAGCGGGCCGCGTCCCACTTCCCCGACGCTGGGTGCAGGATCGCGCGGATCCGTGCGTGCAACGCGATCGCCCGTCTGCCAGCCGGGAAAGATCCCGTTGCCCATCCAGAATTTCCCATCGGGCTGCGGCGCGGGGAATTGCCCGCCGGGCGTCTTGCGGCCGGGGTCGTGATAGGAGCCGTAGGCGAGGGATTTGTCGGTGACACCTTTTCCGCGCCAGATGGCGGCGATGCGGAGCAGATCGGTGTCGAAGCAGGCCCAGCAGTCGTGCGGCATTTTGATGACGATGCCGCGCGGGGTGAGGTTGTGTTCGCCGATGCCGGCCCGGCGGGCATCGAGGATGGTGGAGAAGAAGGGGAAGTCCGGCTCCAGCCATTCGCCCAATTTTGCCGACGCGCGGGCATCGCCAGGCGGGCGGACTGCGGCGGGTGCGGCTCCGGCGAGGGCCATGGTGCAAAGAAGGACAACGCTGGTGAGCTTCATGGAGTGAATGAGAGAGAGGGGTGCGCGGCGGGAAGCGGCGGGTGGCGGGATCGTTGGAGGACAGGTGGGTGCGCGGGTTCGTTCAGGATGGCGCGTTCCCGAGCACCCATGCGGCTTCGCCGGGAAGTGGAGGGATGGCAAAACGGGATGCCGTTTGCACAGGATCCGCGGTCACTTGCCCTTCTTCTTCTTGTTGGGTTTTTCGCCGTTCGGGTTCTCGCCGGGTTCGCCCGGGAAAGGTTTTCCATGGGAGACGAAGGCGGCGGGTCGCGGCGCTTTGTTTTCGTCGAGGAGGGCTTGGAGACGGGCCTTGGCGGCGGTGGCATCTGCGTCGAGATGCGAGTCCGCGAGGGGCGTTTTTTCGCGATCGTCGCGGACCACGTCGAAGAAGTTTCCGGTGGCGTAGAGTTTGTAACGGGCGTTGTGTGCGAACTCGAACTTGGCGGTGGGACCGCCGCCGGGGTTGTACCATGCGTAGATGGCGTCGCGCGGGTTGCCCTTTTCTCCGCGGAGTTGGGGGAGGAAGCTGCGGCCGTCGATGTGGAGCTCGTCTGGGACGGCGACGCCTGCGGCTTCGCAGAGGGTGGGGAGAAAATCGGTGGCATCGATCATGTCCGCGCAGACTTTGCCGGGGGCGATGTGGCCGGGCCAGCTGGCGATGCCCGGGACGTGGGTGCCCCAGGTGGTGCTCGTGCCCTTGCCTCCCTGCACATCGCGCCCCTTGAAACGGGAGGGGGTGCCGTTGCCGGTGCCGTTGTCGCCGAGGATGAGGAGGAGGGTGTTTTCGCGCAGGCCGAGTGCGTCGAGTTTGGCGGTGAGTTTGCCGATGAGCTTGTCGGTGTAGGCGACCATGTCCGGGAAATGGCCGCTCATGCGGGTGCCATCGCCGGCGGACTTGCCGGTGAGGTAATCGGCGGTGTCGGGCGTCGCGTCGTAGGGCGCGTGCGTGAGCATCATGGGGTAGTAGAGGAAGAAGGGCGCGTCCTTGTGGCGTTCGATGAAGCCCAGGGCGTGGTCGCTGACAATGTCGGGGCCGTATTCGTCCTTGGAGTAATCGAGCTGCTGGCCGTTGATTTCGAGGCCCGGGTTCCGGTAGCGGCCGGGTCTGCGCACAAGCTGCCAGAGGCAGTAGTCGTCGAAGCCGAAGTGGGCGGGGCCTTCGAAGCCATTGCCGAGCTGCCATTTCCCGGTGATGCAGGTGGCGTAGCCTGCTTTCTTGAAGAGGTTGCCGAAGGTGGTCTGGCTTGGGTCGAGGTGGGCGAAGTGGGTGTAGTTGCGTTTGTTGCTGATGCCGGTCATCAGCGCTGCGCGCGTGGGCGTGCACAATGGTTGCACGTGCACCTGTTCAAGACGGACACCCTGCGCGGCGAGTTGGTCCATCACGGGCGTCTTGTAACTCTCGCCTCCGTTCGCGGTGACACATTCGAAACCGAAGTCGTCGATCAAGACGAGGACCACGTTCGGCTTTGGCGCGGCAGCGGACGCCGTCATGCCGAATGCGCACAGGAGGAGGGGCAGAAGCATTCTCTTCATGGGGGGTGGGTGGATCGGCCGCGTGCAGGGAGGCGCCGAGGTGTTCTTTCAACATGTTCCGCGGGACGTCCAGAACCATCGCATTTGAGGGGGGCTGGGCTGCGGCAAACCGGGGAAAACCCTATGGCGATGACAGGTCGGCGTCGAGTACAGCGCGCGCCATCCCCGCGCGTGATGAGCGGAGCGAACAGGGGCGGCAAGGGACGGGCATGAGGATGCAGCCCGTGCGTTGGACGTCTCTTGGGAAGAGTGAAAAAAGGAACGCCACCCCGGTTGGGGTGGCGTTCTTACGGCCGGATGTGGCGTGGACTACTTTACAACGGGCTTGGCCGTCGTCTCCGCCTTGGTTTCAGCCTTGGCCGCGTCCTTCTTGCTGTGGTTGGCGGGCGCGGAGACGAACTCATCCTGGGTGAGTTTCCCGTCGTGGTTTTTGTCGTGTTTCTTGAAGGTTTCCTCGGCCTTGGCGGGATCCTTCATGCCAGCGGGGCCGGCCTTGTACTCGTCGATGGTGAGCGCCCCGTCGTTGTTTTTGTCGAGCTGCTTGAACGTCTCAGCCGATTCGTGTTTGGGCTTGGTGAGGTCGACGGCGTAGACGGAGCCGGCACCGAGGGCGACGACGGCGAGGAGGGTTGCGATGGATTTCATGGATTTGCTTCTTTCAGTTTTGTTTTTGGTTTTTTGGATTTCGGACCCCGGGTTCATTCGGGCTCCATCCAATCAGACGGTGACGGACACCTCTTATTCACAGGATTCGTGAGGCCCCGTGAATTATCGCGTCCGCAGCCGCGCATCCGTGGAAACCCCGGCCTTTGACCTGTGCATGATGGTGGGGTGAATGCCCCACGTCGTGGTGTGGCATGGGAGGTCCCAAACGGTGCAACGCGCGGCGGCCGTCTTGGGACGCGCCACCGCCACGGGCCCCATGGGGATGCTTTCGGGCGCGACGTCATCCTCCGCACCGCGGTTGCACTGCGTTATCGCGCGGCGAAGAGGGGGAGCGACTTGAGGATGGTCTGATACACACCCCAGCCGAGCGGAAGGCTGATCCACGCCCATGCGAGAACGAGTCGGAGAGTCTTCATGAATTCTGGAGGGAGGCGGTTCGGGGGCTGGCTGGAGCGGCGGAAGCGGTGGTGGAAAGCGGCCGCACGAGCAGATTGGCGAGGAAGCCCACGAGAAGGAGACCGGCCATCAGGTACATGGTGGGGTTGTAAGCCTCAGCCGCGGGCACGCCTGCAGCCTTGCGTGCGGTGGACAGGTAATTGACGAGGTTCGGCCCGATGATCGCGGCAACCGACCATGCGGTGATGAGCCGTCCGTGAATGGCGCCCACTTGCTTGGTTCCAAAGAGGTCGCGCAGATACGCCGGGATTGTTGCGAACCCGCCTCCGTACATGGAGATGATGAGGGCGGTGACGGCGACGAAGAGCGCCTGAGCGCCGGCCTTCTGGGTCGAAGGCACCGCGCAATACAGCACCGCACCGAGGAGGAAAAACACGCAGTACACAGCGCGCCGGCCGATGCGGTCGGAGAGGGACGACCAGACAAAGCGACCGCCCATGTTAAAGATGGAGAGCAGGCCGGCGAATCCGCCACCGACGGCTGCGGTGACGCCGAACATGTCCTGACACATGAGCGAGGCCTGGCCGAGGATGCCGATGCCGGCGCTTACGTTCATGCAGAGCACCAGCCAGAGCAGCCAGAACTGCTTGGTCTTCCATGCCTCATCCACGCTGACCTGCGGGCCTGCTGCCGCGGCGCTGCTCATCGCGGGCGTCCAGCCCTCCGGCTTCCAGTCGTCGGAGGGGACGCGGATGATCCATGCGCCAAAGAGCATCGAGAGGGCGTACACGCCGGCCATGGTCAGGAATGCGCCGCTCACGCCCGTCGATTGGGCGGTGCGGAAGTATTCCATGAGCTGGACGCCGAGCGGAGCGCCGATGAGTGCGCCGCCGCCGAAGCCCATGATGGCCATTCCGGTGGCCATGCCTGGTCGGTCCGGGAACCATTTCATGAGGGTGGAAACGGGGGCGATGTAGCCGAGCCCGAGGCCGAATCCGCCGAGCACGCCGTAGCCGAGGTAGAGCAGTTCGATGCGGTGCAGGTGTGCGCCAAGCGCGGCGAGGACGAGTCCGCCGCAGAAGCAGAGCATGCTGGCGACCATGCTTTTGCGCGGGCCGCTGCGTTCGACCCATTTGCCAAGCAGCGCTGCGGAGAGTCCGAGGATGAAGAGAGCGATGGAGTAGATGAGGCCCACCTGCGGGATCGTCCAGTCGCCGGGCCCGGACTGGGTGATGCCGAGCAGTTGGGTGAGCGGCTTGTTGAAAACGCTGAACCCGTACACCTGACCGATGCACATGTGGACCGCGATGGCCGCCGGCGGCGCCATCCAGCGTGAATAGCCCGGGGGAGCAACAGTGGCGGCGCGTTCGAGGAATTGCATGGGGTGGAGAAAAGCGCGCTCAGCGCGGAGGGGTGGCGGGGTGGGGCGGGAAGGCTCGTGGAACCGAACCCGCGCAGGCCTGAGAAAAGGCGGGGAGGGAGGCGTCTGGCAAGCCAAAGAGCCCGAAGAGCCTGCGGCCAGAGGCTCCTTCGAGAGCACCGCGCCGGTAGGGAACTGTATGGGTTCCAGACCGAAGGAGAGACTGGTGTGGCTCAAGTCCGTGAGTCCTGCGGATTTCAAATTCCTGCAAAAGACCACCAGCAGAGGAAACCATCAGCGACCATGGCAACCGGAAAGCTGCCGTTCACCCGCGCCTTGAGCGCCTTCAAAATAGGTTGTGGGAACTTTGGCCGCGCCCGCCGGATCGACGCACGAATCCGGGTTTGCTCGTGGTTTTAGTGATGGAGTTTCACTTCGCTCACCTTCACCGCCTGTCCGCGAAGGAGCACGCGCTCACCGCGGACGCTCAGCTTTACAAGACCGCCGCGTTGGCTTGCCTGGTAGGCGGTGAAGTCCGCTCTGCCCAGCTTCGTCTGCCAATACGGACCAAGCGCACAATGGGCGGAACCTGTCACCGGATCTTCATTGACGCCCGCAGCCGGCGCGAAAAAGCGGGAGAGAAAATCATACCGGGAATCGTTGCTCGGGCAGGTGACGATGACACCGCGCACGGGCAGAAGGGAGAGGGCCGTGAAGTTGGGCTTCAACGCCCGCAGCACTGCTTCATC
This sequence comes from Chthoniobacter flavus, assembly GCA_945861435.1. GTDB lineage: Bacteria > Verrucomicrobiota > Verrucomicrobiia > Chthoniobacterales > Chthoniobacteraceae > CAIURC01. The sequence goes on from CAMAUX010000006.1 coordinate 135,316, forward strand.
GGCCACTTCCACGAGATAATCCATGCCGTTGAGAGCGCAGCCCACCGGCTCACAGCCGAGGGCTTCCGCAAGGCCCACCGGAACCGCACAGGGTTCGCAGCCTTTGGCCGGAAAATCCATGACGATCCAGGCGTCTTCGCGCCAGCACGTCAGCCAACCGCTCAGGGTTTGGAATCGCGCCGGCTCATCGTTTTTCAGGACGCCGGTCTCCCAAAGAGTGAAGGCGCTCGCGAGGGTCGCGTGACCGCAGAGCTTCACTTCCACCGCCGGAGTCAGCCATCGAAGTGAAAAGCCACCCTCGACGGGGTGAAGGAATGCGGTCTCTGACAGGTTCATCTCCCGCGCGACGAGTTTCATCCACGTTTCGTCGGCGGGCTGATCCAGCAAACAAACCGCGGCGGGGTTGCCTCCGAAGGGTTTTGCGGTGAAGGCATCAACGACGTGGAGAATCTGGCTCATGGTGCGTGCGTCTGTTTTTTCGGGATCCCTTTTTGCGAGATGAGATGAAGCTAACGGGACGCGCGAGGCCCCGCGATCGTCAAGGCGACGAGAACCCAAACCATGCCGATCTCCAGCGGGCCATACGAAACCGTCCCGCGTGGAACGGGTCTGTATTTCAGACAGGCACGATCAGTCCTTCTGACTCGGCGAGCCTTTTTTGGTTCGCGTCAAAAGCCAGGAACTGCCGGGCTTTCAGTTGGGTGGCTGCGGCGACGTGAAGCATGCCAAATCCGCGATGCCCGCCGGCCAGGGTATACGTGGCCGAGTGTCTTTCGCATGACATTTTACCCAGGGCGATACGTGGGATGGATTGCGGACCAATGTCAAAGAGGCGGTGAGCGCCTGTTTTATTGAGCAGCCCAAGCCCTCGGCCATTCGTCTGCATCTGGTGCGTGATGAAGTGCTGGCGGTGGCATGAAGCTGCCGCGGCTCTTTGATGAACTGTAGAGTAGGGGGCGCCGCGTGTTATCGCAGCGCCCCCTCTCATCAAACCGTGCAGACTTTCACCCGCTTGAGCACCGCATTCACCGGCGCACGCCTGTCCCCTGTCCCTTGTCCGCTTCCCCATCCGTTGCGGAGGTGCGGCGGTTGCGATTCGGAGGAATGTGTGACAGGGATCAATTGGAATGAATGACACCAGCGCCAAAGCCGAACAAGTTCGCCTGTGTGCTCTGAGAGCGATGAGCCCGACACGGCGGCTGTCTATGGCGTTGGGCTGGAGTCAGTCGATGCGTGAATTGAGCCGCGCTGGTTTGCGCAGGCAGTTTCCCAATTTCAGCGAGCAAGAGTTGCATCGCCTGATGGCCGAGCGCGTTCTGGGCACTGAACTGGCATTGAAAGCATACGGCCCGATGAACTCGCATGGATGACGCCCTGCGAGCGGCTTTGGATGCGGCTTCCATCTTGGATGAGATGGGTGTCCGTTGGTTTCTCGGTGGCTCGCTGGCCAGTTCAGTCCACGGCATCCCCCGGGCCACTTTTGATGCCGACATCATGGCTGATCTTTGCCCCCAGCATGTGAAGCCGTTTTTCAAAAGACTCGGTGATGCATGGTATGCCGACGAAGGGGCGATCACGCAGGCCCTCCAAGCGCCTTCATCATTCAATCTTATCCACTTCGCGACAGCGATGAAGGTGGGCGTTTTTCTCCCGAAGTTGCGCCGATTCGACGGCGGGGAGTTTGCCAGAGCGCGCAGAATGCCGCTGGTGGAGGGAAGCAATGTGGAGGCCGCTGTTTGTTGCGCCGAAGATATCGTGATTGCCAAGCTGGAGTGGTATCGACTTGGGGGTGAAGACTCGCAGCGCCAGTGGAGCGATGTCCTCGGCGTCCTCCGGCTGAATAGCGGCAAACTCGATCTCGAACTGTTGCGTACCAGCGCTGCAGAGGTCGGCGTCGCTGACCTCCTCCAAAAGGCAGTCGAAGAGACGGCGGTGTAAGTTCGCGATCTTCATTTGTCCTGAGTCCCCTGCCTCCGACCTGCGCGCGAATGAACTGCGCATCGTGGGGTTTCTCGCGCTGGCTTGGTCGAGGCCGTCGGCGGCGAGCGGCTCGTAGTGAAAGCCAATGCTCTGAATGCAGGAATTGCCAAGAGACGACGGGAGGTTGTCGGGACACGCGAGCCCGCGCGGTCCTCAAGGCGAAGACAGCCCACTCCAAACTCCAGCGAACAGGACGAAACGATCCCGCTTGGCGGCGACGCCCGCGCCGTCACCGTAACCCGCATGGATTCATATCGAGGGATTCCAGACTCTGCTGAACCCGAGGCCCTCAAAGTCCTTGGTGTTTGCGGTTGCGAATTCCTTCACCCCAAAGGTTTGCAAGCACAGGGCTGTCCGCACGTCGTAGATACGGCGGCGGGCAAAGTGAGGAGTTGCGGCTTGTTTCCAGACTTCTGCGTGGATCTCCCGGCTTCGAGGCGGAAACCCGACGATCTGCCATCGTGGATGAAACCGGTAGCTCTGGATGACTTCCACCGCTTCGCTTGGATTCAAGGGTTCCTCAAGAACGGCTGGATTTCTGAGGAGAAGGTAAAGCTCACTCAGCACGAACTCGCTCAGGGCTACGCCTTCGCTGTCGGCCAAAGAGGTTAAAAACGCCTTGGCTCTTGCATGATGGGGCGAACTCTCACAGTAGCTGAAAAGCAGAATGTTTGTGTCTATGGAGACCATCATGCGAACGGGTTGCGGGTCTGATCTTCCACAGCCAAGTCTCTTAGTTCTTCGGCGTTCAATCCCTTCCATCCGACCTTTCCTGACGTGGGCGGCTGCCATGACTGAGAGGTGGGTATCTCGTGTTCGGGATACGCCTCCAGAAGCAACTCTGCGCCGCGCCTGAATGTTTCAGCGAGAGACAGTTCATGTTGGCGAGCGAACTTCTTGATCTTCGCAAAGAGGCGATCGGGAACTTGGATCTGTGTTTTTGCCACGCCCACAAAGTACACCTCCATCATTTTGATGTCTACTTTCCGGGGCGATCTCGATGCAGGCTCAGCACGCCATCTTGACGAACCCGCAGATCAATATATCGTGCAATATATGAAAACCATCACGCTCAATGTAAGCGAGCCGGTTTATGCGGATTTCCAGCGATATGCGCAGGAGCAGGACAGGCCCACCTCCGAGTTGTTGCGCGAGGCGATGGAGCTTTATCGCCAGACGAAAATCAGACCCGTACGAAGCCTGAGAGACCTAAAACCTTCTTCGGTCGGTGCCATCCTCCAACCGTGGTCGAGCCGGAGTGAACTTTTAGCGGATTTCCTGGACGCGCATGATCCACGGGATTGATACGAGTTTCCTTGTCCAAGTCGAATTACGCGAGGTCCCAGGGCATGCAGCGGCTCGGGATTGGCTGGACGAGGCCCTGACCAAGCACCCGCAGCCGCTTGCATTAGCGCCACAGGTTCTCACCGAGTTTGTTCACGTGGTCACTGATCCACGCCGCTTTGCATCTCCGTTGAGCATGGATGAGGCCCTCGAAAAGGCGCAGGGTTGGTGGGAAGCGAGCGAAGTGAAACCCATTTATCCTTCGCTGGACTCGACCCGCTTGGGATTACTTTGGCTGCGACAGCATCGCCTCGGGCGCAAGCGCTTGCTCGACACTCAACTGGCGGCGACTTACTACGCGGCCGCCGTCACCCATCTGTTGACTTTGAACATGAGTGATTTCGAGATATTCGGCGTCTTCCGACCGGCGAGGAACCCTTGACGGATCCCGGGATGGCCGGGATTTGACTGCTGGTAAATGCGAGGAAATCGCGTTCGCGGCAGACACGCCGCAAACAGTCCGCAGGCGGATGCGACTTGGGCGCTCGGTCGAGAGCGACAAGGGGTTTATCGAAACTTTATCGAAACTGTTACCAGACCGCGGGGCGCTGCCTGTTGCCAGGCTCAGATGAACAATAAAATGCCGCCCACAAAAATCAGGGGTGCGCCGACAATGATTCCCACCCCTGTGAAACAGGCAACGATCCCGAGGACCACAAGCAGCAGGCCTGTCGCTTTTCTCAGTGGACGAACCATCATGGCAACGAGCACAAGGGCGACAGCGATGGCGAGGACTGTGATGAGTGTCATACGGAGTTAAATTTTGCTCCTGCACCCAATGAATGACAATTCAACAAGGAGTTGGCCTTCACGCCCGGCGCACCGGAACCGGTCGGAGGGCGGACACGGGCGGGGTGCTCGGTTGAGAGCAACAAGAGGTGCGCCGCTTCCACGCCCGGGCGGATTGGGGCGGCGCGCCCTTTCGACGTGCAGCTACGAGGAGCAGGGAAAAGCGGAGCCGTGGGCGAGTTGCTGTAAGTCGCGTTGGAGTGGCTCAAAAAGGCTTTTCCAGTCGCCGAATGCCAACTGACGATAGAGACGAACCGAGGGGTACCACGGGCTGTCAGTTCGGTGAAGGAGCCAGCGCCAGTCGGGGAAGAATGGGACCATGATCCATGTCGGGATTCCAAGGGCTCCGCCCAAGTGTGCGAGACTCGTGTCGACTGTAAGAACAAGGTCCAAACAAGAAAGGAGCGCCGCTGTTTGTGAGAAGTTGGTGAGTTCCTCGGGAAAGAGACGCACCCCCTCCCAGTTCTGAAGGAAGGCCTGATCTTCAGGACGGATCTCTTTTTGAATTACAATCCATTCCAGTTCTGCTGGGAGCCACGGGAGAAGGGATTGGAGGGAGGCGCTTCGGTTGGCGTCATCGGGATGTTGAGGGTTTCCGCTCCAGGCGAGGCCGACACGGGGTCGTTTTTTCGGCCCGAGACGTTGTTGCCAGGTGCGGAGGAGGTGAGGGCATGCGTGGAGGTAGCTTTGGGGGGCGGGGAGGTTGGAGAGATCGATCCGGAACGCGAGCGGGAGGCTCATGAGGGGACAGAAGAAGTCGTAAGGGGGGATGGGGTCTCCGTGGGCAATGGTCTGATGGGTGCCCGGGAGATCCGCCAGAAGAGGGAGCAAAGAGCCTTGAACCTCAAAGACGACCTTTCCTGCCTTTCCTTGGAGCAGGGAAAGGAGGCGGCAGAACTGGATGGAATCGCCCAAGCCTTGCTCAAAGTGAACAAAGAGGGTTTTACCCTCCAAGCTCTCTGTTCCCAGCCAGAGCTTGCCGGGGAGGTTGCGTTGAACGGGCGCGTTTTCTTTGCGCTTCCAGCGCCATTCGCTTTCCTGCCAGCCGCGGGCGTAGTCTCCGGAAAGGAGGGAGACAACGGCCAGGAGCACGTGCGTGGGGACGTCTTCGGGTTGGAGGCAGATGGCTTTTTCAAGGTCCGCGATGGCCTCGGTGAGACGGTTTTGTTTGGCAAAAAAGTAAGCGCGTGTGGCGTACGCAAGCGCAGCCTGAGGAGAGGCGGAGATGGCTTGGGTGAGGCTTTCGCAGGCTTCCGGGTAGCGCTGGAACTCTTCGAGAGCGATGGCTTTATTGAGGTGCGCCTCGAGATAGCCCGAACGAAGGGAGATCGCTTTTTCGAAGTGCGTTAGTGCCTTTGTAGGCTGCCTTGATTTGAGAATGGAGACGCCCGCATTGAGAAATAACTCAGCGGACTGCGGATTGGATCTAATGCCTTTTTCAAAGCAGAGAATCGCTTTATCGAAGCGTTCCAGCTTGTGGTAAACGACACCGAGATTCGAGAGTGCGACGGCGTGATCCGGCGAGATGGTCAGAGCCTTTTCGTAATAAGAGAGGGCTTCGTCAAATTGCTCCAAGTGTTGTAAGCAATTGGCGGAATTACAGAGGGCAATGAAGTGGTCCGGCTGCGATGCGAGAAGGGCCTGGTAAAAGGCGAGCGCTTCTTTGAAGCGTTGCGATTCCTCCAAAAGGATTCCGAGTTGAAGCAGCGCCTCGGTGTGGCTTGGCGAAACCCGGATCGCTGCGCGGAGGTGTTCCTCGGCGTTCGGGAGATGCGAGAGGGCTTCCCATGCTTTCGCGAGGTGAAACAGGGTGTCCGAGCAGCCAGCCTGCAAAGCGAGAGCGCGCTCGAGAGGCGCCAAGGCTTCCTGCGGGCGGGATAGGGACAGGAGGAGTTTTCCAAGATGCAAAAGCGCTTGCCGATAGTCAGGACGCAGCTCTGCGGCGCGCTGGTACGAAAGAAGGGCTTGTGGATGGCGCTGGAGCCGTTGGAAGGCGATTCCAAGATTGAGATGCAGGGTGTGATCCTGTGGGAAAAGATCCGTTGCACGTTGGAGGGTGAGAAGGGCCTGCTCGGATTCCCCCTGAGCGGCCTGAAGAAAAGCGAGACCTTGGAGAGCGACAAGATCGTGCGGGGTTTCACGGAGCAGGGATTCACAAAGATGCTGCGCCTCCGAGTAACGCGCGGTGTCGGCGGAGAGAAAGATCTGACGGAGATACTCTGAAAGAGGCCCTTGAAGAGGCGCGGTCATGGGTTTGAAGAAAGAGGGGGGGCGAAGACGGTGCGGTTTATTCCCCGCGAGAAACGGACGGATTGCATGGGATCTGAGGTTGTCGGAACGCGCGACGCCCCGCGATCCTCAATGCGACGAAAGCCCAAGCAATGCCGATCTCCAGCGGACCATACGAAACCGTCCCGCGTGGAACGGCTTTGTATTTCAGACAGGCACGATCAGCCCTTCTGACTCGGCGAGCTTTTTCTGGTTCGCGTCAAAAGTCAGGAACTGCCGGGCTTTCAGTTGGGTGGCTGCGGCGACATGAAGCATGTCAAAGCCGCGA
>CAMAUX010000007.1 GCA_945861435.1 Chthoniobacter flavus
CGATAATCGCCCTCTTCCAGTCGCCCTACGGGCTCCTTCCAGAGGGCCATTATCGCTCCAAACCCCAGCCCCCTCCGGTGTCACGAGTTATGAGGCAACGTATCGTCATTTTCTGCCTCCCCGGTGTCATTTTGACTTGAGGCAACACGGGCGGCAGGCTGCCTCCCAAGGCCTCCGACAAGCCACTGCGCGTCCAACCCAACGCAGGCAACCCCAAGGAGATCATTCCCGTCCCGGAACAGTTCCGAAAACCTGCCTTGGTCTATTCCCCGGATTTAGCTCTGAAAACCTTCACCGTGCCCGAGGGTTTTCATGTGGAGCTGGTCGCAGCCGAGCCCATGGTGCAGTCCCCAGTAGCCATCAACTTCGATGCAAACGGACACCTCTTCGTGGTGGAAATGCAGGGCTACATGCAAGACCTCGGGGGGAACGGAGAGGATTTGCCCGTCGGCCGAATCAAACGGCTCGAGAGTTCCAGAAAGGACGGTGTTTATGACAAGGCCGCGGTGTTTGTAGATCAGCTCGTGATGCCCCGGGCGGTCATGCCTTTTGGAAATGGCGTGCTCGCCGTCGTCCCGCCCAATCTCATCTATTATCGGGACACCAATGGCGATGGCGTCGCCGACGAAAATACGGTGATCGATGAGAAGGTGGGACAGCTCGGGGGGCAGCCGGAGCACATGCCCAATACCCCAGTGTGGGCCTTGGACAACTGGATTTACCTCTCCCAACACGGAACGCGTTACCGGTTTTCTGATGGTAAATGGATCAAGGACAGCGTTGCGTCTCGCGGGCAGTGGGGGCAGTCCATGGATGATGACGGACGCCTGTTCGGGAATTTGAATGGCAGTCCCCTCAATGTGAATTACTTCCCGCCGTCGCACTATGCGCGAAACCCGCGTTTCGAGTCACCTGAGGGGTTGTTCGTGCCGATTATGACGGACCATACGGTATGGCCGACAGCCTCCTCGCGCGGCTTCCAGACTGGATTCAGGGAGTCCCAGGTGCGCAAAGAGAATAGCACACTCATCAGCGTCACTGCGGCGTGCGGGCCCTGCATTTACCGCGGAGACCTCTTCCCGTCCGATTTCCGCGGCAACGCCTTTGCCTGCGAGCCTGCGGGCAATCTAGTGAAGCGCATGATCTTGAGCGAAGAGAACGGCCTTCTCTCCGCGGCCAATGCCTACAAACAACGCGACTTCTTTACTTCCACTGATGAACGCTTTCGTCCGGTGAATCTGAATGTGGGTCCCGAAGGCGCACTTTACGTCACTGACATGTATCGCGGCATCATCCAGCACGCTTATTTCATGACGCCGTTTCTGGCGGACTATATCCGCACCCGGCAGTTGGAGCAGCCCATCAATCATGGCCGGATATGGCGCATTGTGCCCAACGCAACCAACCCGCACCACGTGGTCCTGCCCACCCAGCCGGCAAAGCTTGTGCCTTATCTTTCCCATTCTAACGGATGGGTTCGGGACAACGCCCAGCGCATGCTGGTTTGTGCGGGAGATCAGAGCGTCAAAGCTGCCCTGCGCGAGCTGTTATCGAAAAACGAGCAACCCCTCGCCCGCCTCCACGCCTTTTGGACCTTGGAAGGACTGGGGGAATTCAAGATCGCGAAGAATCCTGATGCGTCCGAGGCGCTCCGGGCTTTCTTCACAGATACCGACCCGCGTCTGCGCGCTGCCGCGGTCAGACTCAGCGATGCGAGCGTGGCCCCCGAATTGCTCAAACTGGCAACAGATCCAGACCCGAAGGTGCGCGGCGAACTGGCCTTCCGATTCTCCTCGTTGCCTGACGAAGCCATCCAACGCGCCTTAGTGAGTCTGGCGATCATGAAGCCGCACGCCTTCGTTTCTGATGCGCTGATCTGCGGCTACGGCGGTCGGGAAAGCGACATCATCGCCGCCTTGCTTGCCCATCCTCAGCTGCCGGGAAATGAGGTGAAGATCGAGACACTGATCAAGAATCTCGCTCGCTGCGTGATGGCACGGAAACGTCCTGGTCAGGTGGCGCTCCTGCTCGACCTGGCTGCAAAGCAGAAGTTTCGCACCCCTTTGTCGAAGGCGATTCTTTCGGGAATCGCACCCGATTTGGCTCGTCTGCGTCGCGAACCTCCCCAGCGATTCATTCTCTTGAATGAGGAGCCTGTCTTGCTCGGGCGATTGGATGCGGATCCGAATAAGGCCTTAAAGGAAACTTCGGAGGGCCTCCGCTTGATGTTAGCCTGGCCTGGGAAACGAGGATTCACACCTCCCCCTCCAGTGCCCGCCCTGAACCCCAAGGAACAGGAGCTCTTCGCCAAGGGAAAACAACTCTACACCACCGTCTGCATGGGATGCCACCAACCCTCTGGTTTCGGAGCCGAGGGAGTCGCTCCGCCGCTTGTGGACAGCGAGTGGGTTCTGGGTGCCCCGGACCGTATCGTTCGTATCCTGCTGCATGGCGTGACTGGCCCGATCCGGGTCAACAACCGAACGTTTGCGCTTGAAATGCCTCCTCTGGGTGCAGCGCTGGACGATCAGTCTGTGGCGGCCACACTCACCTACATACGGCGCGAATGGGGACACACCGCCTCGCCGGTCTCCCCCTCACAAGTCGCCTCCATCCGCTCCAGCATCAGCAACCGAACCGCGCCGTGGACCGAAGGCGAGTTACTGGCACCCTTCACGGTCAAAAAATAACCACCCACGAAATCACTGCACACGACGCCGCTCGATCAGCCCCAGTCCACTCTCCCACGGCTCCAGGTGCACCGGCTGAAAAAGCAAATTCCTGCAGTGGAACCGCCCGGTGACACAGGCACCGTCTGCCCGGGACGCTCTCGCTGGGTTGAAAAAGACCATGTCCCTTGGGCTCTGAGAGCCCTCCAGTGCCAACCAACAGCCGACGGGTGAGCAAAGTGGGCCTTTCTGGGGTCCTTTGGCACTTCATCGAGACTAGCCCAAGTCTGGTCTAAATGATACGCTTGTGCATCATTTCGGTGAACCTCTACGCGGCCAAGACGCAGCTTTCCAGATTGGTCGCCGCCGTGGAAACCCGCGGAGAACGCGTCGTCCTTTGCAGGAACGGCACGCCGATTGCAGATATCGTACCTCATGAGGCTGCGCGGGGGGCAACGCTCCAGCCTGATCCGGCACTCCTCGGCGCGAGGTTTATCGGAAACCCGATGGCTGGTGTCCCCCCAGAGGACTGGCCGGAGGAGCTCAGGTGATTTTGCTGGATACTCACGCGTTCATTTGGATGGCTTCAGATCCCGAAAAGCTTTCAAGCCGCGCGATGGATGCCATCCAGCGCCACCGCGACGGATTGCTGGTTTCGATGGCGACCTCTTGGGAAGTGGCGTTGCTGTACAAACGGGGCAGGCTTTCTCTTCCGATGCCTCCCGATCAATTTTTGGAGAAGGCAATCGTGCGTCATGGCGTGCATGAAATACCGTTTACAAGGGCCGTGACTCTGGATTCGGTCGCGCTTCCAGAAATCCATCGTGACCCGCTCGACCGCGTGCTGGTTGCCGAGGCACTGCTTCGAAAGTGCCCGCTTGTCACTGGGGACGCAGCGATCGCGACTTACCCGGGTATTTCTGCGATTTGGTGAGGTGGGACTGGGCGTTTCGCATTCGTCTACCGGCCTCCAAGGCCATCGACCCGGAACAGCGCAAGGGCGCTGAACCTCGTGAGTATCTCCTCGCGCATCCGTCTGTCCGCTCGCGTCGTCCCCAAATATCATGGCAAAGCCCCTTATCGGCCGGCCCATTCACGCCAGTCCCTCCAAGATCCGCAGATCAGCCACGGCGGCACCCATGGCTGTGAAGCTTGAGCGCGCGCGGCTCCGTGCATTCGCCGTCAGCTCAGCGGCGGCGGTGTTGCAGCGGGCTTGCGCCGCCACAGGTCGCCCCGGCTGAAACTCTCCCATCCCTGACGCAGCCACCGGATCAAGGCCAGCGCGAGCCACAGCGCCCAAGCCAGCATCGCCACCCGGTACCACCACACCGACACCGAAACCCAGCCAGGCTGGGGCAGCGCACTCTCCACTCGCGCCACCGTCCACTTCAGCAACTCCGCTGTGGATCCGTTGCCCTCAATGAACATCTGGGGCGACCCCAGCAACCCCTCGCCCACAGCCACCACAAGAATCACCAGCATCGCCACCGTCGCCCCAATGAGTCCCAACTGCGTGAGATTGTAGCGCCAGCGACCCAGCTTCTGGAACCCCTCCCCCCCGCGCCACGACAGCAGAAAAAACCACCCCACCACAAACAACGCAGCAAGCAACGGCACCTGCGTGAGCCCCACCGCCAGCAGCATCCACTCCCCCACACGCAGGGGCGACGCCTGCAACCGCCCCAACACAGCACCCGCCAGCAGCGCCCCAATCAACACCCCCCAGAAACGCACCGCCGGCCCACGCTGCGGCCCCCGCGCCCACAGCACCCACCGCTTGGCGGGCATCTGCACGAGCGTCTCCACATTGGCCGCCTCCACGGGGAATTCCACACGGTCCGTGCGCCCGAATGCCGCCAGCTCCGTCTTGGTGCGCCAGCTCACCGACACGTTCTGTGCGCCGGGCCGCAGCGGCACCACCAGCTTCTCCCGGTCCCTGCGCGCAGGAATCGACCTGCCGTCATGCAGCAATTCCGTGATCTCCGCATCCTCGGGCAGCTTCAGAACAAAATCCTCCCCGAGACTGCAACGCAGCGCAAAATCCAGCTTCGCCACCCGCTGCCGCTCTCCCAGACGCACCTCATGCTGAGCACGGTCCACGGTCACCGTCGCACCCGGCACCGCCTCAGGCCGGTTCATCGCCAGTTCCACCGTCTCGCCGGGCCATGGCTGCCACACTGGCAACAGCTCCTGCTGCCCCGCCTCAAACGTCGGCGCGAGTCCCGAAAACAACACATTCCAAACAGGCGACACCACCGCCTCCCAACGCTCCACCCATGCATCGTCCTTGCGCGAAACGAGCGCCAGCTTCGGCCCCTCGGGCAGGCTGCTCTCCCACTGATACGCGCCCTCCTGCGCTCCGAGACGCACCTCCACAAATCCATTCTTCACCACCACGTTGCTCGTCAGCACGCTCTCGCCCGTCAGCAGTGGCACCCGCAGCGACAACGCCTTTCCCGGCGGCGAAAGCCGGCGCACCGTCGTTCGCACCTGCCACACCAACCCCAGCTCCACGCGCCGCTCCACCCGCGCCACCGCCTGCAACTCCTGCCGGTCGTAACCGCCCTGCGCACCGCCGTTCTTCTCCTTCCGAACAAAGAACACCTGCGCCTCGGGCTCCCCCCCAGAACGCACCCCGCTCACCATCCATTCCGGCGCCGTGATCCGCACCCGGCGCGGCTTGAGCGCAAAGGACCACTGCCACTCGTCCCCCTGCGCAAGCTGCGCATCCACCCGCACATGATGCACTCCCGCAGAAAGCACCACCCACAGCGACCCATCCTCACGCCGCAGACTGGCCTCCGGCTTCCCATCCACGGTCACGGAGAGCGGCGACCACACCGGAAGCCGCCCGGGCAACGGCACCGCCACAAGCGCCCCCGCGTGAACCTCCACATCCATCTTCATCCGCCGCCCCTCGATGTTCAGATCCACCATCGGAACATCAGCCGCGTGCGGAAACAACGGTGCCTGTTCAAGCAGCCGTTGACGCAACATCTCCAGAGTCTTCTCGTCGGGCACCTCCGCCTGTGCCTGTCCCGCTCCACCCATCAAAACACACAGGACCAGCACCACCGATGAAGCCCCGCGGAAAAGCCCCGCACGCATCCCCCGCACATTGAGGAGCACCGCCGCCAAACCCAGCAACAGCGCCACACGCGCCACCGTCAACAACCGCTCCACGCCCACCGAGATCAACACCGGCTGCACACGCTGGCCCGCGTCCACCGGCCCGTTCCAACCATAACCCACCTTGCGCCAGCTCCAATCCGGCATCGCGTTGCCTGTCTGGATCTTCGCCTTCTTATCGTACGCAAGGTTGCTGTTGCTGCGCTGATCCGCCTGCGCCTTCGCTGCACTCTGGCTCCGAAACTGGGACTCCAAGCGGTCCGCCCGCCCCTCCTCCTTGTCCGCCATCTTGCGCAGGGATCCGTCCCGAGCGCCTGGCGCAGCTGCCAATGCCTTAGCCTCCCGCTTAAGACCTGACGCATCCTCCGCCAGCATCTCCCCCGCCGGTGCCGCCGGAGCCGCCATGCCGACAGATCCGCCAGCTCCCGCCATCCGCCCGCCACCCACCCGCTCGAGCTGCGGATAAAGCGCCTGCTGCACCTGCTGTCCGAGAAAGGGCACCAGCACACACGCCAGCACCAGCACGCAACTCCACTTGAACACCCCCACAAACACACGGCCCCGCCCAGCGGGAAGCACGCGCTCAACGATCAGCGGCGCCAGCAACACCAGCCACGCATACCGCGGCGCACCAGGCTCGTGATACGAAAGCCCATACCCAAGAAACGCCAGCACCGCCGGCCAGAAACCCCACATCTTGAACACCGCAAGACTCAGCAGCAGCAGCAGGAAAACATCCAACAACGTCCACGAAGTCAGCCAGTCCCCACTCACCCAGTCCGCCCCAAACAGCGCAAACAACCGCCATCCCGGTGGCAGGTTCAACTCCACCCTCACCGACTCCGCATCCGTCTCCCACCCGCTCGCCGAAAGATCCCCACCGCGCCCATCGCGCCCACTGCGCCCCGTCGCCTCCAACTGAAACCCGCGCGCCCTCACCTCCACCCCCGCCGCTCCCGAGCGCGGATTGCGCGTGATCAACTGCCCCTCCCCCTTGCTCCTCACAGACCCCAATTGCTGCCCCTGCGCCGCATCCAACCTCCACGTCTGCTGGCGATCCCCGCTGATCCGATCCCGAAACGCATACCCGCCCCCGTCCTCCTCCAACCACAACTGCCGCACGATCGACACCCCTGCGAGCTTCTGATCCCCCATCCCACGCATCCGCTCTTCAATGCGCAACACCGCCCCCGTCTCCCAACGGTACACCGGCAGCTCCCGCCACCGTTGAGGAAACGTGGTCTGCGAAACATCCACCGATGGCGCCCCCACCAGCTCCAGGGTCCGCAGCTCCGGATGCGACCGGAACGCGATCAACTCCTCCCCCGCAGCCGGCTTCGCCTGTGCCGCAAAGCGCAACTCGCCCGCCGCATCGAGCCGGAACGCCGACAGCTTCAGCGTCCACTTTCCCGCCCGCACCTGAACCTTCGCACGCCCCTGCTCGTCCACGGCCATGGGCACCGGACTCTCCACCGATGCGAGGCTCCAACCCTCCGGCAGCAGATGCCCCAGCTCCTCCTCCCTGCTCTTCCCCGCCACCGTCAGTTCCACCTCTGTCTGCAGCCACATCGGGATCCCGTCTTCCAAGGCTCCGTACAGTTTCAAGGAAAGGAAGTTCCGATCCGCCTCCTCGCTGGAAGCGTTGCGCTTGAGCCACAGGAACCCATTCGCATCCCACGTCGGGGACTCCACTTCCTTCCCCTCGATGCTCAGCGACAGAAGCCCGATCTGCGCCGGCAGCGACAGCCCCTGAGGCAGCTCGCCCCATTGGTAAAGGCCCGCAATCCGATGCTCACCCGCCTCCATCCACAACGCTGGCTTGCCCCCCTCCTCCAACACTGCCACCACAGCGCCCCCCACCGTCACGCCCACGGGCCAGTGCCGCGCATCTCCGGGTAAACGCACCCACCCTTCGCTGAAAAGCGTCACCCCAAAATCGAACTCCCCGCCCGTCGCCCCCACACGCAACTGCAGACGCGTCGGCCACAGGCTCAGCCGCTTCTTGCCATCGGAATAAAGGGCGGGAGCATTCCTGTCCCGGTCCTCCCATGTGGCCCAATCCCGCCACGCCTCCAGTTCCGCGGGAATGCGCCTCGCACTCCCCGTCGCTCCGCCTCCACCCGCGGCCTTCGCCATCGGCGGCGCCGGCGCCCCTGCCCCAGCCTTCTCTTGAGCACTCACATTGCGCCCGGCCAAAGCCAGAACACAGAACACAAAAACGGGAATCAGCTTTTTCATAGAAAACACAGGGGGAAACCAAACAAACGAGTGCGGCGCGTTGATCGCGGGGGTGGAATCCGCAACCCGATAACACAATCGCAACCCACGGCCCATCAAAACCCCGCCGCCGTGCCAGCCCACACCCGCGGGGGCAATCCTCCCGGCAACGGCCCGCCGCAGCCGCAGTCCCCCGTGCGCGGCCCATCACTCCAGTCGCCCCCCAAGAGAAAGAATCCCGCCCCCACTCAACCCGCAATGAAATCCTTTCCAGCCCCCCGCAATTGCGGTTGCCTCCGGCCCCGGAAGGTGATTGGGTTCGGGGCTCGTTTTTACTCGGTGGTGTAAAGGTAGCACAGGGGTCTTTGAAGCCCTTAGTCAAGGTTCGAATCCTTGCCGGGTAACCACTTCCACCCTGCAGGCATCTCCGCCTCCAGAAAGGGATCAATGGGGAAAATCACTCTTCCTCCCCACTCGCCACCATGATCGGCAAAGGCTTCGCCTTAGCCCCACTGAGATGGGTGCCAGCACCTCTCCGTGAGAGCCCACCTCGTACACGTGGCCTACATCGCATCCCTCCTCGGACACCATAACGTCACCCGCTTCTAATCGGACGGACGCCTACCATGGCAGCGCCCAACTCAAACAGTTTGGTGCTCACAACTCACTACTTTGCGCTAACATCCGCCCCCAACACCCCCTCGTCATCCGCCGCCCATGCGCTCCTCCCGCCCTCTTCTTTGCTCCGCCTTCCTGCTCTTCGCCGCCCCTCTCCTCCAGCACACATACGCCGCCCCCGGGGACACCCCTCAACAAACCGCCCCCACAACCCCAGCCGCCCGCGCGGAACTCGCCGAACGCCGCATCCTCACCTCACCGAAAGACGCCGCCGCATGGCAGGACCTCATCCGGGCGCGCCTCGAGATGAACGACAGCGTGCGCGCTCAAAACGCCTTCGAGCGCTGGTCTGCAACCGCCTCCGGCAAACGCAGCCGCACGCCCGAGATGCTCCTCCTCGAGGGCGAGATCGCTCTGGCGGCGGGCGATCCCGAGAAAGCCGTCGCCTGCTGGAAATCCTACCCCGCGTCCGGCCCGCAGAAGGCCCGTGCCTGGCGTCTCACCGCCAACGCGTTCGCCAGCCAGAAGAACTGGAAGGAAGCCGTCTCGGCCCTCACCGAGACCCTCGCACTTCAGAAACCCACGCCCAATACCGCTGTCGAAGACCTCGTCCAGCGCGCCCAATGGCTGATCCAGTTGCGTGACTGGCCCCGCGCAGCCGCCACCATCGAAGCCGCCAACGCCCTCAACGCCACCCACGCGCAGGTCAAACTCCTCCTGCCCGTCTTCGAAAAACGCGCCGCATGGATGCCCCTCATGGAGGCCCTCGACCAAGCAGTCCGCGACGCCGAAAACGCCCAACGCAAAACCGACGCACTCATCAAACGCTCCCGGCTTTTCCTCGAACTTCCCCTCCCCGCCGCGGCTCTTGAGGACGCACTCGAGGCCCATGCCACCGCTCCCGAAATGCCGCGCACCCGCCTGTGGAAGGGCCTCTGCAAAGCAGCCAACGATCCGGAAGCCGACACCGCCCCGGTGCGCAACCCCAACTCCAACTACCTCGCGTGGATCCTGCACCCAGAACAGCAGGCGAAACTCGATGCACTCGATTCCCTGAGCGATCCCGAACAACAGGCCGAAGTCCTCCTCCAACTCCGCCAACCCGAGATGGCATGGCTGATCGTCCAAAACCTCGACGGCTCCATCGCCAAGGTGAAAGCCCTGCGCCAGATGGATGATGAATTCCGCACACGCCGTGCAGCGCAGCGCGCAGCACAACTCCATCCCCAGTCCGCGGAGGCCCTCCTGCTGCTCGCTGAGGTGGAACTCGAAAACGGCAACCAAGCCGAATCCATCCACCTCGCCGAGAAGGTGCTCACCATGGCGGACCCCCGCGCACGCGACCGCGCCACCAACCTGCGCAACAACGCCCTCGCCGTTAAAGGAACCCGATGAACACCCGCCCCCTGCAACGCCCGCGCCCGCGCCCGAGCAGAAACCTCCTGCTCCTCATCGCATCGCTGCTCATTCTCCTCAGCGCCCAAAGCACGCCCACGTGGCATCTGCTGCGCGCGGCCGATCCCGAGCCCTCCGTCCGTATAGCATGGGAGCAGGGCTCAAACGTCATAGCCGGAGCAGTCCTCACTGTCAGCTTTCCCGAGCCGATGATCGCCGCGGACGCCATCGAAACGCCGTCCACCACCAGTCCCCTAAGCTGGTCACCCGAACTTACCGGCACATGGGTTTGGAAGAGCCAGACCGAAGGCCGCTTCAAGGTCGGCGCAAAGGTCCGGCCCGGAACCCGCTACGAACTCCACCTCGCAAAGAACCTCCACTCGCTCACCGGCGCGCCTCTCAAAGCCGCCACCGACCTCGGCTCGCACGACTCCCCGCCCTTCGAAGTCTCCGCCCAGTTTGAGACCCAACCCCTCCTCGGAAAAAAGCCCCGCGTCGGCCTCTCACTCACGTACAAAACCCACGCTGCCCAAGTCCCCAACTGCGTCTTCTTTCAGGACCGCGACACCCGCCGCCGTTATGCGGTGGAAGCCGAAATCCCAGCCGAGATTCCAGCCGATGCCCCCGTCACCTCCCGCCTCTGGGTGACCCCGCGCGAGGATCTCCCACCAGCCGCCACCATCGACCTCTTGGTCGAAAATCTGCGCGAGGCGCAAACCAGCACGACTCTCCCAGCCCTCGCCGCGTTTCCCATCGGCACCACCGAAATCCTCCGTGTGCAAAAAGTCTGGGGCAGCAACACCGCCCTCCACAAACCCCGAATCCACATCTCCTTCAACGAACCCGTATCCGCCTCCGAAGGCAGCCGCCTTCTTTTTGAACCCCCGGTCACAAACCTCCTGTTCACCACCGAAGGCAGGGAACTCATCGCCGAAGGCCCCTTCGATCCCCACACCCGCTACCGCGTTCTCATCCCCGCCACCATCGCAGGCCAACGCGGCTACTCCATGCAGCAGGACAGCCGCTGGTCCGCATCCTTTCCACCCAAGCCCGCAACCCTCCTCTTTCCCGAACGCCAATTCGGCTTCCACTCAGCAATTCCCGCCACCCTCCACCGCCGCTCCGAAGCCGGCCTCCGCTTTCCGCTCCTGCAGGTCAACACCGGCGAACTCCACTGGCGCCTCGCTCCCGTGCCGCCGGAAAAACTCGCTGCGGTAACGCGCCGCCTTCTCGAGTTCACCAGCAACTCCACCGACCCCGCCACCGGCAGAACGCTGCGCGACGAGCGCACCGGCACCCCCGTTCACATGCCCACCGAACTGCTCGTGGAATCCAGCCACCTCGACGTTCTCGCCGAAGGCACACTCCCAGCCTCCTTCGAGGACACCGCCGTCTCCCGCGAAATCGCATGGTCGCCCGCAGGCAGGCTACCCACGGGCCCCTGCCTCCTTGAAGTCTCCTCCACCGACTCCAAGGGCGCGCGCATCGGCAACCGCGCTCTCCTCTACTTCACCGACCTCGCGGTCCTCCAAAAAAACAGCGACTCCGCCCACCAACTCCGCATCACCAGCCTCAACGATGGCACCCCGCTCGCCGGTGTGCTCGTGCGCGCCGTCACTGGTGACAACCGCTGGATCACCGAGACACGCTCCGACAACGACGGCATCGTGCGCTTTGCCAGAACACTCCTCTTCCCTCCCTACCCAAAGCCGCAGGTAGAATCCTTCCTCGTCAACACGCCCCATGGCACGGCTTTCCACCCCGTGAGCCGCATGTACGGCTCCCGACGCGGCCGCGACTTCGACGACGCCTTGGACTCCGGCCTCCTGCGCCTCAAGCTCGTCTCCGACCGTCCACTCTACCGACCCGCCCAAGACGTCCGCTTCAAGGGCTTCGCGCGCATTGCCGAAAACAACGGCAGCTCCCTCCAAATCCCCGCCCACACCCCCGTGCACTGGCAGATCGAAGACATCAAGGACTCCGACACCCCGCTGCACTCCGCGGAAACCACCACCGACGCCTACGGCGGCTTCGAGGGCCAGTGGAGCATCCCCGACAGCATCCCCCTCGGCCGTTACCGCCTGCGCGCATCCCTCCCGCAGACTTCCAAACAAACCTTCTCCACCTTCATCAACGTCCAGGAATTCCGACCACCCCCATTCACCGTCGATCTCACCCCAGAGCCACGCGAGGGCGCCCTCTCCGCCCTTAAACTCCAATCCCGCCTTTTCCACGGCGCACCCAACGCCGAAGCCCGCGTGCGCTGGTCCTCCACATGGCGTGAAATCCGCCACGGCGCGGAAACCGAGTTCACGCCCAACGAGGAAGCGCAGGTCCGCGGCGAAGGCGTGCTCGCAGCCGACGGCACCCTGCTTTTGGAAGCAGCGAACCCCTTCACCGACCAACTCCTGCGCGGCTGGTTCAAGGTCTCATGGACCGTGGACGTCACCGGCGTCGACGGCCAGACCGTCACCGAACCCGCCGAGACAAGGGTCCATCTCGTCCCTCTGCTCCTTTCCACACAGGCTCGCCCCGCCGAAAACAACAGCCTCCTCGTCCAAGTGGATGCGTGGACCCCGCAGAACAAGCCCGCGGAAGGCACAGCCGTCGAAGTCGAACTCACGCGCATCTTGGAAAAAACCGTGCGCGAACAGATCGCCCCGCACGTCTACCGCGCCATTCACACCAGCGTGCGTGAAAGGCAGCCCCTGCTCACCGCCACCACACCGCTGCGACAGAAGTTCCCCGTGCCAGGACCAGGCCATTACGAAGTCGTGGCGCGCATCGCGGGCAACCCGTCCACCCCGCCCGCGACCGACGACACCTTCGTCACAGGCGACGCCCAAGACGCTCCCGCCGAATTCCGCCATAACGACGACACCTCGCTCGCGATCAAAAGCGACAAGGACCGCTACCGCATCGGCGACACCGCCGTACTCGCGGTGGCTGCGCCCTTCGCGGGCCGCGCATGGGTCTCTCTCGAATGCAACGAGTCCATCCTGAGCGGCTTCGAGGTCGACCTCGCCAGCAACGCAGGCCGCATCGAGATCCCCATCAAGCCCGAGCATTTCCCCAACGTCTGGGCCTCCGTCCACCTCCTGCGCCCGGCTCCCAACGGAGGGCTTCCCTCCGAACGCATCGGCGAAATCGAACTCTCCGTGGAACGACAGGAACTCGACCTCCAAGTCGCCACCACCCTCACTTCCCGCGACGTCGCACCCGGCGAGATGGCCGCGGGCACCCTCACCGTCACCGCCCTCGGCAAGCCCGTCGCCGATGCCGATATCACCCTCTACGCAGTCGACGACGCGCTCCTCGTCGCCGGCGCATGGCGCCAACCCGAACTCAAGACCGCCCTCTATCCCAGACGCTTCATGGCCGTCCAGTCCGCCATGTCCAAACTCGAACTCCTCGCCGAACTCATCGATCCAAAAAACCTCACCCAAAAAGGCTTCATCATCGGCGATGGCGACGAGAATGGCACCGGCTCCCGCGCACGGAAATCCCCCCGCAAAAACTTTCTCCCCATCGCCCACTGGCAGACCGGCCTGCGCACCGATTCCGCGGGCCATGCCGCGTTCTCATTCAAGGCCCCGGACAGCCTCACCCGCTACCGCATCGTCGCACTCGCACAAACCCTGCAGAGCCAGTTTGGCGTCGGCACCGATGCCATCGAGGTCTCCAAGAAAATCCAGATCGAACCCGCCCTCCCTCGCTTCATTCGCAATGGCGACCAACTCCAACTGCGCGCCATCGTCCGCCAGAAACTCGCCGACTCCCTCAGCGTCACTCTCGAATGCAAGGGCTCCCCCAACCTCACCATCAGCCCCTCCCAGACACGCACCATCGCGCGCAACGAACCCGCCGTGTTCGTCTTCCCCGCAACCATCGGCGACGAAGACTCCGCCACCATCACCTTCTCCACCAACTCCGGCACCGGCGACTCCGTGGAGATGCAGCTTCCCGTCCACCCGCCCACCCTCCTGCGCCGCGAGGCAGTCTTCAGAACACTGGGCCCAGGCTCGTTCCAAGATGCCACTGCATCCCTCATCCCTGCACGCTGGGAACGCGCCACAGGCCGCGTGTCCGTAAGCCT
The DNA here is from genome assembly GCA_945861435.1 of Chthoniobacter flavus. Classification (GTDB taxonomy): domain Bacteria; phylum Verrucomicrobiota; class Verrucomicrobiia; order Chthoniobacterales; family Chthoniobacteraceae; genus CAIURC01. The sequence goes on from CAMAUX010000007.1 coordinate 14,125, forward strand.
CTCCACCTCCCCATGGCTGCCCAAACTCACCGCACTCCCCATGGTGCTCGAATATCCCCACGGCTGCTTTGAACAGATCTCCAGCCGCATCCTCGCCTACACCGTCCTCGGCGACCTCATCGCCTACCTCCCGGACAACGGTGCACGCGACACCGCCTACCGCACCCGCGTCTCCGCAGGCCTCGAAAAAATGGCCTCCAGCCTCTCTCCCGACGGCCAGCTCCCCTACTGGCCGGGCTCCGCCCCTGCCCCCTTCGCATCCATCCTCGGTTGCTGGGCCGCAAAAAGCGCCGCCGCAAACGGATGGGACGTCCCTCCCCGCCTCACCAATGACCTCCCCAAACTCGTGCGCGACATCGCCCTCGGCCGTCGCTCCGACTCCACCCCCGGCACCGCGGCCTTCAACCGCTGCTTCGCCCTCATGGTGCTCAGCTCCGACAAGGAAGGCGCACGCGAACTCGAACCCTCCGCGCGCGATCTCCACGCCCGCCGCGGTCCGTTCACAGACGAAGCCCGCGCCTTCCTCGCCGTCGCCATGCACCAGATCGGCGGCATGGAAACCCAGCGCGACCAACTCCTGCGCGAGATCGATCAGCCACTCAAAGAGATCGCCTTTGACCCGGACTCCTTCACCTCCACCACACGCGTCGATGCCATCCGCGCGTGGGCCTTCGCCACAACCCATCCCGAAGCCAACACCGGCAAGGCGCGCAAGGCCATGCTGGAGCGCATCTCCGCTTCCCTTGAGGATTCCCGCTCCCTCTCCACCCAGGAAAACTTCTGGCTTCTCATGGCCTTCCGCGTCCTGCACGAGGGCGCCCAAGCACCCGCTCGCAACATCGCCGACGCCACACCGCAGCCCGATGCGGTCTCCAAGAACGCCGCCACCGCAGCGTGGAACGACCGCTCGCTCGCACAACTCCGCTCCTTCAACCCCGTGCTCACAGGATCCTCCACCGAAGGCCTCAGCGTCCTCCTCGACGCTCAGTTCCGCATGCAATCGGTGGACGACGACCAGCGCCTCGACCGCGGCCTGCGCTTGGAACGCGTCGTCGTCAACCGCACCGAACCCGCACGCACCGGCACCGCAGAGGCGCCTTACAAGCTCGGAGACGAACTGCTCATCACCTTCCGCCTCCTCTCCCCAAAACTGCATCACTACGTGGCCATCGAAGGCGAACTTCCCGCCTGCCTCGAAACCCTCAACCCCAACATCCCCTCCGTCGCGCGCAGCTTCCAAAAGCCCGTGGCCGCCGATGAACACCAGCTCGCGCTCTCCTTCTCCGAACTGCGCGACAAAACCACCTGCCTCTACTTCAACCGCGTCACACCCGGCACCGCCGTCTACTCCACACTCGCCCGCGTCACCAGCGCTGGCACCTTCACATGGCCTCCGGCACAAGCCGTCCCCATGTACGACAGCCGCTTCTCCGGCCTTTCCGGGCCAGCCACCTGCCACGTGACCCCCTAACCGACCGCCCGCAGATCAAGCATCCAAGCCCACTCGCGGCGATCGCCCACGCATGAGCAGGAGTCCGATCATGAGACGCGCCCCAGCGATGATCCTCGCCGCAGCCGCGTGCTGCCTCGCTGCACTGGCATGGCTCCAGTTCACACCACTCCCCGAACCCCTGCGCCACGCACACCTCCCCGCGCTCACCACCGTGCTCCTCGACAAACACGGCACCCTCCTCTGTGAGCTGCCGGGACCCGACGCCCGCTCGCACCGCCCCATCCCGCTCCGCGACATGGGCCCATGGATGCCAGCACTCACCGTCGCGCGCGAGGACCACCGCTTCTTCTCCCACCACGGCATCGACATGCGCTCCACCGCGCGCGCAGCCCTGCGCGGCCGCGGCGGCGCATCCACCCTCTCCCAACAAGTCGTGAAGCTTGCCACAGGCCGCCAGCGCGCCTCCTACACCACCAAACTCCACGAAGCCCTCGTCGCCCTCCAACTCGAATGGCGCTGGGGCAAACCACGCATCCTCGAGGAATACCTCAACCGCGCCCCGTACGGAAACCGCCTCATCGGCATCGAAGCCGCCTCCCTCGCTTATTTCCAAAAACCCGCACGCAACCTCACCAAGGACGAATCTCTCTACCTCGCGGGACTTCCCCAAGCTCCGAGCAGGCTCAATCCATGGACCCGCCCGGATGCAGCCCGCGCACAATTCGAACGCACCCTCCGCATCGTGCGCACACGAGGCGCCATCGACTCTGCGGAGGACGTGCGCCTTCCCCCTGTGGGCCGCAACCTGCCTCCACGCCTCGCCTCCCACTTCCTCCAAACCCTGACCGCCCGCAAACCTTTGCCAGCAAAGGATCCCGGAACCGCAGCATGGCCGCCGTCCACCCGGTGCACCCTCGACCTCCCGCTGCTCCAGCGCGCAGAGGCCATCGCACGCAGCCACCTCGAGACCATCGCCAGACGCGATATCCGCAACGCCGCATTCGTCCTCATCGACAACCAGTCCGCATCCGTCCTCGCTCTGGGCAGCGTCTCCACCGATGCGCAGGACTCCGCTTCCCTCAACGGCGCCCTCACCTTCCGCAACTGCGGCTCCACTCTGAAGCCATTCCTCTACCTCGCCGGCCTCGAACGCCGCGTCCTCACCGCCGCCACCATCCTGCCCGACACCGCCGATGCAGTGCGCGACGTCTATCCCGACTACGACCCTCACAACTTCATCCACTCGCATGCTGGCCCCGTCCGGGTGCGCGAAGCACTCGGCAGTTCCCTCAACGTCCCGGCCGTCGTCGCCCTCGCACGCATCGGCGCACGCAACGTCTTCGACTCCTGCCACGCATGGGGCCTGCGCTTCGACCAACCCCTCGCAGACACAGGCGCAGGCTTCATCCTCGGCACCGTCGGCGTCACCCTCCTCGACCTCACCAACGCCTACTCCGGCCTCGCCCGCAGCGGCATCGCCTCCCCACCGCGTCTTCTGGAAAACACCCCCACACTTTCCACCCGCGTCGCTGATACGCACGCGGTCGCGATCCTCAACGACATCCTCTGCGACAACCAAGCGCGCGCCCCCAGCTTCGGCTGGCACTCGCCTCTCGCCACTCCGGGCCGCGTCGCCGTCAAGACCGGCACCAGCGCCGGTTACAGGGACGCATGGACCGTCGGCTTCACCTCCCAACACACCATCGGCGTCTGGGTAGGCAACTTCGACGGCCAGCCCATGACGCGCACCGCCTCCATCACCGCCGCCGCCCCTCTCTGGCGCGCATTGCTCGACGAACTCTTCCCAACCGACAACCCGCTCCCCGAACCCTCCCTCCCGCGCACCACCGTCTGCTCTCTGAGCGGCCTCCTCCCTGCACCCGCATCCCAACACACACTCCAGGAACTCTTCCTCCCGGACACCGCACCCACGCAGTCTGCAGCCGACTGGTTCACCCCGGAAGGCACCCCGCTGCTCCCAGCGGAATTCGCCGCATGGTGCGCCTCCGCCGACAACCGCCGCGCGGCGCGCATTGCCGACAACCCCTCCGACCTCCGCATCCTCATCCCACGGAAAGACGCAGTCTACCTCCTCGACCCGCTGCTGCCTGCACGCCAGCAGCAGGTGGAATTCCGCGTCAACCAACCCGCCCGCACCACATGGAAGCTCAACGGCGCACCCCTCCCGCCCGACGCCGAAGGCCGCATCCTCTGGCAACTCGCCGAGGGTGACTGGACCCTCGAAGCCTCCAACGGCACGACCAGCCAGACCCGCACATTCCGCGTCACCAACACACAGAAAACGCCCGCACCTTAATCTGCACCTACCGGGCGCGAACTCCCCACCACCTCGGAACCCTCCGCCCCCCCACTCACATCTCGCGCGCCCACGACGGCCGCTGCCGCAGATGGTAAAGCAGTTCGCCCGCCTTCGGAACGTACAACACACCCTCCTCCTCGCGATCCGCATAATCCGCGGGATTGATCGTCGCCGGATCCCGGTACCCGAGGTTGATCTCCTTGCAAATCTCCGGGCTGATTCCCGTGGCCAGCGTCACCTGCACGCGGCAGCGCTCCACTCCATCCTCATACGTGCCGATCCCGCGCACATGGGTGGAATGCGCAATCGTCCCCCATGGCATGTCCTTGAATTTGTCCCACTGCTTGAGGAAGTAGTCGCGGCAATGGTAGCCCACCTGCCGGATCAGCGCACCATGCGTGAGCGAGATCTCATGAATGTGCGGCGCGTAGATGATCAACTCCCCGCCATCCGCCACCACAGGCTCCAGCTTGTACATGCATTTGCCGCCCACCCACAGCTCGTCATACATCTTCGGCGCACACGAAAGGACCGTGTGAAACGGCTTGTCCTTGTACGCAATGTGCAGCCGCCTCGAAAGCTCACTCGCCTCGTCCCACGCCCCTTCCGGCGTCCCAACAAAAAGCCCCGCGAAGTCGGTCTTCTCCACCACCAGCGCAAAGCACAGCTTGGGCACGTCCACCATCGCCGCCGCGCAGTCCACCACCTTGCGCACCGGCGTCCACTTGTTGCCGATGATCATCGGGTTGGTCACCACGGCCCCAAGCCAGTGAAAGAAGTTCAGGATCTCCGGCCCGCTCACCCCGGGAAACAGGTACTTGTTCCCACCCGAGAACCCCACCACCTCGTGCGGGAAAACAGGCCCGATGATGAAGAGCTGGTCGTAGTCAAACACCCGCGCATTCACCTGCACCGGCACATCCATCGCAAACAACCCCCCGCTCAACTCCCGGATCTCCTCCGCTGCAATCACCCCCAGATGCCGCAGCGCATTCGGATTGTCCCACTCGTGGTTGAAGAAACGCACCTTCGCATACGCGCCCCTGCGCTCCTCCAGCGTGATCTCCAACCGCTCGCACACCGCCTCCTCGCTCATCGGTTGGTGCGTCCCCAGCGCAATCATGATGTCGAGCACCGCCACCGCTCCACCAATCTGGGCGAAGATCTCCTTGAACATCAGCCCCACAGGCGCAGTCCGCGTCCCGTCCGGAATGATCAGCAGCACCTTGCGCCCGTGGTAATCCGCCGCAGGACATGCCTGCGCCACCAACGTCCGCACCCGCTCCGCATTCAAGGATGCACCAGCCTCGCCGATCACTGAGAGTGTGTTCATGAGTCTTGGGGGGGATGGCACGCTCAGATCGTCTGACTCAAAAACCCACCGTCCACTCGCAGGTCAACACCCGTCACAAAACTCGCCGCCCTCGCACTCGCAAGGAACACCGCCGCACCAATCAACTCCTCCGACTTCCCAAAGCGCCCCATCGGCGTGTGCCCCCAGATCGCCACCGTGCGCGCCGTCGGCGACCCGTCCTCGTTGAAGAGCAGCTTGCGGTTCTGCTCCGCAGGAAAGAACCCAGGCGTCAACGAATTCACCCGCACACCCTTCGTCGCCCATTCCCGCGCAAGGAACTGCGTGAGGCTCAGCACCGCAGCCTTCGACGCCGAATAACTCACCACCCGCGAAAGCGGCAGATGCGCGGAAACACTCGCGATATTGATGATGCTCCCCCGCCCGCGCGCACACATCCCGGGCCCGAACTCCTGACACGGCAGCAGCGCACCACCCACCAAGTTCATGTCGAAATTCGCCCGCCAATCCTCCGCCGCAATGCTTTCAAAACTGCGCTCCGCGGTCACCGTCACCTTCGGATCATTCCCCCCCGCCGCATTCACCAGCACCGTCGGCGCCCCGAGCGCCGCAGTCACCGCCTCATGCGCACCGTGGAGACTCGCGCGATCCATCGCATCGGCCGGGAAGAACTGCGCCCGCCCGCCAGCCGCCACGATGGCCTTCACACGCTCCTCACCGCGCTCGCGGTTGCGCCCCAGCACCGCAATCTTCGCCCCCGCCTGCGCCAACCCCTCGGCCAGCGCTCCGCCCAAAACGCCAGTCGCACCAATCACCACCGCCACTTCTTCGGAGAGATCGAAAAGATTGCTCATAGATTAGATAACCTCACCTCAGCGCACCCGCCTACAATTGGCAAGTGCGCGAACCGCACACACCTCCCCATCCCCAGAAAGTGCTTGTGAGCGCACTCCCCGCGCCCATTGAGTGCAGCCATGCAAGAACACCCCGAACTCCTCCGTCTTGTATTAGAAAGAGACGGTTTTCTGTTGGAGCTTCACCCCACCAAGGTGCTCGATAACCACCTCGTCCAAAGAGTCGCCTCCGCCACTGCAACACAGCTCGGAGCAAGCGCGGCACGTTCCGACACCGCCCACCTCGAACTCGTTCGCGGCGGCCTGCTCTACGCACTCGACGCTCTCGAAACAGCGCACTCCATTTTCCAGGAAAACCCCTCCCACCTCGGCTCCTACTGGCACGGCATGCTCCACCGCCGCGAAGGCGACTTCGACAACGCCCGCTACTGGTTCCGCCGCGCGGGCACACCCCCGTGCTTCCACGAAGAGTCCCCAATGGGAAAGCGATGGGACCCGTCGCAACTCACCCACCTCTTTGAAGAACGCCCCACCGGCAAGGCCCTCGAGGACGCCCGCCAACTCCAGCGCGCGGAGTTCGAAGCGCTGCTGACGCACTGCCTCCAAATGACCCGCAACTCCTGACGCCCCCCCCTTCCAAAGCCTCCGCAAACTCCCAGCTTCCCAAGCCCCATGAGCCTGCCCCTTGAAGTCCTTAACACCGGCACCGAACTGCTTCTCGGCGCTGTCCTCAACACCCACCTGCGCTTTTTCGCCGAAGCCCTCTTCCCACTCGGCCTCCGAATCCAACGCCAGCTCACCGTCCCAGACGGCCCAGCCATCGCCGACAACCTGCGCGACTGCTTCCCCCGCTGCCGCGTGCTGCTCATCACCGGAGGCCTCGGCCCCACCACCGACGACATCACCCGCGAGGCAGTCGCAGAATTACTCGGCCTGCGCCTCGTGCACGACGAGACGATCATGGAAGCCATCCGCGCCCGGTTCGCCCGGCGCAACCTGCCCCTGAGCGCACGAGTGGAACTCCAAGCGCTGCGCCCCCCGGAGGCCACCGTGCTCACCAACGAGCACGGCACCGCTCCCGGCCTCTACCTGCCCCCGCTCCCGGTCCCCGGCAGCCAGATCCTCTCACCACACCTGTTCCTCCTCCCGGGCCCCCCTCGCGAACTCAAGCCGATGTTTGAGCAATCGGTAATTCCCATCCTGCGTTCGCTCCTTCCCTCCGATCCCGTGTGCGAAAAGCTCACCCTCAAGGTCCTCGGACTCGGCGAGTCGATGGTGGAGGAAAAAGTGGGCGCCGACCTCCTCGCCCTCGGCGTCGAACTCGGATACTGCGCCCGCCCCGGAGAGGTCGATGTGCGCGTCATCGGCACCCCGGCCCAGATCCAGCAAGCCGAGGAACTCATCCGCTCCCGAATCGGCGCCCATGTCGTCTGCGCCGACGAGCGCTCCATCGAAAAAATCCTCGTCGACCTGCTCACCGAACGCTCCCTCACTCTCGCCACCGCAGAGTCCTGCACAGGCGGCTCCATCGCCCACCACATCACCAACGTCCCCGGCTCCTCCGCCGTGTTCCGCTGCGGGTGGGTCACCTACGCCAACGATGCCAAGACCCGCGATCTGGGCGTCCCGGAAGAACTCCTCCAAAAACATGGCGCAGTCAGCGAACCCGTCGCCACGGCAATGGCTAGCGGAGCCTTGGCACGCTCCGGCGCCGACTTCGCAGCCGCCACCACAGGCATCGCAGGCCCCGGCGGTGGCAGCCCCGAAAAACCCGTCGGCACGATCTTCATCGCCCTGGCACGCAAGGATGGGCCAGTCCGCTGCCACCGCTTCCAGTTCCGCACCGAGCGCGAAAGCTTCAAGGCCCTCGCCACCCAGACCACACTCAACCTGCTCCGGGAAGCCATTCTCGCCTCCGATTGAAAAGCCTGCGCGATCACCCGAAGACGCCAACCACACGCACCCAGCGAGGACGCCCCCAGCTTCAGGGCTCGATGGTGACCACCGTCCCCACCTTCACTCGCTGGTAAATCAACTCGGCAATCTCAGCGGGCAACCGCACACACCCGTGCGATGCAGGATACCCCGGCAGCACCCCCACATGCAGCCCCACCCCATCCTGGGTCAGCCGCAGGAACCACTTCATCGGCGCCCCACGAAACCGGGTGCCGCTCGGCGCAGCATCCACCCGCAGACTCACCCCGTCGCGCACCGTCCGCCCCTTTTCATCCACAAAAGCCCCATATCGGTTCGAGCGATGGTTGGGATCCTTCTCCAAAACCTTGAACTCGCCCGCAGGCGTCATACCAGCCCTCTTGCCCGTGGAGACTGGGCTGTCGATGTACAACTGCCCGTCCCCCAGCATCCGCAGACGCTGCTCTCCAAGAGAAATAACGATGGATGCGTTGTCCGGAGTCACCATCTCCTCCACCTCCTTCACCACCTTGGCCGGTTCCTGCTTCCGGATTAACTCCCCAGCCTTCCGCATCGGGGCGCGCACATCCTCGGCAACGACGAGAGGCTCGAGCCTAAAAACAACCGCCAGCATCAGCCAGCCAACCATGCGGGAGATGATCATGCCGGGTGGATGCGAACCCATAAGCGACCCCGCATCCGGCCCGCAACCTATTTCCACCCCATCCCCTCCATTGCCCCATGCGTTTTTGAGGAGATTCACCCCAGCTCAATAGGGTGGGTACCGGATTCCCGCCGTGGACATCCGGTTGACGTCACCTTGCAAACCCAATGGGAGAGCCTCGCGCAAACGACCGCATCGAAGCGCCGCCCCATCCAAGCCGCACCTGACCGCCCGCCTTCCGGTGAATCAACCCCTCAGGTCGGCGTCTGGCTCTGGAGGTGCACTGGAGATTTTGGCGGCTGCGAACGGACGGGCCACCACCCATGGCGGGGGCATCCGCTTGTGAATTTTTTCACAAATTACGCTTGCCCCGTTTCTTCCACGCTACCTAACGTCCACTACCCGGGCCTCCGGGCTCCACCATGGCCTTCTCCACCAAAGAGTTCTCCGCCCCAGACACCATCGCCAAGTCCCACGGCGCGTTGGAAAAAGCCTCCCAAACACAAGATCTCCTCGGCGAAAAGCTCATCCTCAACATGGGCCCCTCACACCCCGCCACACACGGGGTTCTCCGCCTCATCCTCGAGATGGACGGCGAGGTCGTCACCAAAGCCATCCCGGACATCGGCTACCTGCATCGCGGCGACGAGAAAATCGCCGAGAACATGCACTACAATCAGTTCGTCCCCTACACGGACCGACTCGATTACCTTGCTCCTTTGGCCAACAACGTCGCCTACGCCTTGGCCGTCGAAAAATTGATGGGCTGGACCCTGCCCCCGCGCGGACAAGCCATCCGCGTGATTTGTTGCGAGCTGGCTCGCATCTCCTCCCACCTTCTCGGCGTCGGTTGCATGGCCATGGACATCGGCGCCATGACCGTCTTCCTCCACACCTTCACCGAGCGTGAGAAGGTCTACAACCTCTGCGAAATGCTCAGCGGTGCGCGCTTCACCACGAGCTACACCCGCGTCGGAGGCCAGACCCGCGACGTCCCCCCGGGCTTCCTCGCCGCAGTGCGCAAGTTCATCGACGAGGTGCTCCCCGTCGTCGACGACGTCGACAGCCTCCTCACTCGCAACCGCATCTTCGTAGACCGCTGCCGCGACGTCGGCGTCATCACCAAAGAGCAGGCCATCGCCTACGCACTCTCCGGTCCCAACCTGCGCGCCAGCGGCGTCGACCACGACCTGCGCAAACGCCAACCCTACCTCGGCTACGAAACCTACGACTTCGAGGTGCCCATCGGCAGCATCGGCGACTGCTACGACCGCTACCTCTGCCGTATGGAGGAAATGCGCCAGTCCGTCGGCATCCTCCGCCAAGTCCTCGATCGATTCCCGGACGGCCCCATCAACGTCGAAGACGCCAAAAACTTCGCTCCTCCAAAAACCACCGTCCTCACAAAGATGGAGGAACTCATCCACCACTTCATCGTCCACACCGAGGGACCCGACGTCCCCGCTGGCGAGGTCTATTTCGGGGCGGAAAACCCCAAAGGCGAACTCGGCTTCTACATCAACTCCAAGGGCGGCGGCACCCCCCACCGCATGAAGATCCGCTCCCCCTCCTTCGTCAACCTCAGCGTGCTCTCGGAAATCCTCCCCGGCAGCATGATGAGCGATGTCGTCGCAATCCTCGGCTCGCTCGACTTCGTCATGGGAGAATGCGACCGATGACCTCCATCGCAGCCTTGGCACTCGCCGCCCTCTCCCTCGCAGCCTGCGAGGCCCGGATCACCGACGCCAATATCGCCGTGGTCAACCGCCAGTACGAAGCCGGCGAACAAGGCAAGGGCAGCGTCAGCCCCAAGGAAGTCGAATCCATCCTCGGCCCTCCAAAATCCTCCGCCTCGAGAATCCTCTCCCTCGAAACCCAGAAGAAGGAGGTCGAGCTCGTGCGCTACTACTACGAACAGGACGGCCAGACCATCGAACTCCACTTCCTCGACAACAAGCTCATCTCCCCCATCCCCAAACTCCAGGCGTCCAAGTCCCAAGCTCCCGCATCCACCGTCCAGCCCAACCCGGCTCCAGCAGCGTCCAACGACCCATCGGCTCCCTCCAAAAACCCATGAAGATCCCTTCCGAGCTTCTGGCCAAAATCGACGAGGCAATCTCACATTACCCCGTCTCCCAACGGAGCGCATCGCTTCCCCTGCTCCATCTCTGGCAGGAACACTTCGGACATGTCTCCAATGAGGCGATCACTTGGATCGCTCAGAAGCTCGACCTCCAGCCCATCAATATTCTGGAACTGGTCACCTTCTATCCCATGTTCCGCCGCGAGCCCGCGGGCCGCACCCACATCCGCGTCTGCCGCACCCTCTCCTGCTCCATGGCAGGCAGCTACCAACTGCGCGACGAAATCGCCAAGGCCGCCGGCATCGACATCAAACAGTGGCAGGCCGACTTCTACGGCAATCCCCACGGCGATGCCGAAAAATCCCACTCCCCGGAAAAACTCACCGGCCACGCCGTCCACAACTCCGGCCACGGCAGCCCGGTCGCCGTCAGCGCCGACGGACAGTACTCCATCGAGTTCGTCGAATGCCTCGCCAGTTGCGGATCCGCTCCCGTGGTCATGGTCAATGACTGCTTCAAGGAAAACGTGAAAATCGCGGAGGCCGCCTCCCTCCTTTCCCTCCAGCGCTCCGACGCCACACTCCCAAAGGTCAAGACCCCGCACCCGCGCGAAAAGCGTGTCGTCTTCGCCAATATCGACCGCGAGGGTTGGACCAACGACATCGAGTGCTACCTCAAGGCCGGCGGTTATGCCGAACTGCGCAAGGCACTCGGCATGAAACCCGAGGAGATCGTCAACGAGGTCAAGACCAGTGGACTGCGCGGCCGCGGCGGCGCCGGCTTCCCCACGGGCGTCAAATGGGGCTTCATCAAGCATGGCGGCCCCAAGCCCACTTACCTCATCTGCAACGCGGACGAGTCCGAACCCGGCACCTTCAAAGACCGCTACATCATCCACCAGGATCCCCACCAACTCCTGGAGGGCATGATCATCTCCTGCTTCGCCGTCGGCGCCAAACTCGCCTACCTCTACATCCGTGGCGAATTCCCCGAAGGCGCTCAGATCCTCGAACGCGCACTCGCCGAAGCCCGCAGCCGCGGCTTCCTTGGAAAAAACATCCTCGGCTCCGGGTTCGACTGCGAGATCTACGTGCACCGCGGCGCGGGCGCCTACATCTGCGGTGAAGAGACTGGCCTCATCGAATCCCTCGAAGGCAAGCGTGCCTACCCACGCATCAAGCCACCTTACTTCCCGGCCGTCCTCGGCCTCTACCAGTGCCCCACCATCGTCAACAACGTCGAGACCCTCTGCGACGTGAAGCACATCCTGCGCATGGGCGGTGCTGAGTACGCCAAAATCGGCCGCCCCAACAACACCGGCACCCGCATCCTCTGCGTGAGCGGTGATGTTCAAAAACCCGGCTACTACGAAGTCGAGGTCGGCAGCCTCACCATGGGCGAACTCATCCACGAAGTCTGCGGCGGCCTCAAGCCCGGCCGCTCCCTCAAAGCCGTCATCCCAGGCGGCTCCTCCGCAAAAGTCCTCCGCGCCGGCGAGAAGTTCAAACTCAAGGACCGCGAGATCACCCTCGAGGACATCCCCATGGACTTCGACACCCTTGCAGCCTGCGGCTCCATGGCCGGCTCCGGCGGCGTCATCGTCATGGACGACTCGCGCGACATGGTCGAGACCCTCAACAACATCAACGAATTCTACGCCCACGAATCCTGCGGCCAATGCACCCCCTGCCGCGAAGGCTCCCTCTGGATGAAGAAGATCACCGACCGCATGCTCGCCGGTGGCGGGGTCTCCAACGACCCCAAGGTGCTCAAGAACGTCGCCGACAACATCGCAGGCAAAACCATCTGCGCCTTCGGTGAAGCCTGCTCCTGGCCCACTCAGAGCTTCCTCGCCAAGTTCGGCGATGAATTCTCCGCTCGTTCCACCAAGGACACCCCCCCTCCCATGCCCCCGGAATACACCTCCGAGGAACTCGCATCCAAGGACCACATCCCCGCCATTCCAGCTCCCCGCAACCCCGGCCGCGATACCATGGCCGAAGCCGCCACCCGCTAGCCCCGATGAGCACCGCACCCGCAGCTCCCGTCCCCATGGTCAACGTCCAGATCGATGGCGTCTGGCTCCAGTTCCCAAAGGGCACACGCCTCATCGACGCCTGCGGTCAGGCCCAGAAATTCATCCCCCGCTACTGCTACCATCCCAAGCTCAGCACACCGGGCAACTGCCGCATGTGCCTCGTCGAAATGGGCATGCCCAAGATGGGCCCCGACCGCCAGCCCGTCCTCGGCGCAGACGGCCGCCCAGAAATAGCTTGGATCCCGCGCGCCCAAATCTCCTGCGCACAAGATGTCTCAGAGGGCATGGCCGTGCGCACCGACTCCCCCATGGTGCAGGAATGCCGCAAGGGCGTGATGGAGTTCCTCCTCATCAACCACCCGCTCGACTGCCCCATCTGCGATCAAGCCGGCGAGTGCCGCCTCCAGGAGTTCTCCGTCGAGTACGGCAACTCCAGCTCCCGTTTCCTCGAACGCAAGGTCAAGAAACCCAAGAGCGTCGAACTCGGACCCCGCGTCACCCTCGATGCCGAACGCTGCGTGCTCTGCTCGCGCTGCATCCGCTTCATGAAGGAAGTCGCCAAGGATGATGTCCTCGGCTTCGTCGACCGCGGAAGTTTTTCCACCATCGCCTGCCATCCCGAGCGCACCCTCGACAGCAATTACTCGCTCAACACCGTCGACATCTGCCCCGTCGGCGCTCTCACCTCCACCGACTTCCGCTTCAAGATGCGCGTCTGGTTCCTGAAGGAAACCAAGACCATCGACATCAACGACGGCCTCGGCTCCAACATCACCGTCGGCACCCGCGAAAACAAAATCTACCGCATCACTCCGCGGGAGAACAACGACGTCAACGGCTGCTGGCTCCCAGACTCCCACCGCCTCAACTTCAAGTTCATCGCCGACCCCGCTCGCCTCACCACTCCGCAGGTGAAGGGACAACCCGTCGACTGGCGCAGCGCGCTCTCCATCACCGCCGAACTCCTCAAGGCCTACCCCAGCCAGGCCATCGCCATGATCGCCTCCGCGCGCATGACCAATGAGGAACTCTTCCTCTGCAGCCAGATCGCCAAAACGCTCCAACTCGGCGACCGCGTCGACATCCTCCCGCGCACCGGCGAACCCGATGGAATCCTCATCCCAGCCGACCGCAACCCCAACACCACCGGAGCTCGGCTCTTCCAAGTCGCCGCACCCCAACCGGGCGCCCGCCTCCCCTCCATCGCCGACCGCGTACGTTCCGGCTCCATCAAGGTGCTGATCTGCCTCGAGGACGCCACCAAGTGCGGCCTCACCCCGGAGGAACTCGCTGCCTCCAAGTGCACAGTCATCGCCATCGACATCCTTCCCAACGCAACCACCCGCCTCGCCACCGTCCTGCTTCCGGGCAGCGGCTGGGTCGAAAAGCGCGGCTCCATGCTCAACCTCAACGACCGCCTCCAGCGCCTCAACCGCGCCCTCACCGCACCGGGTGAAGCCCGCGATGACTGGGAGATTCTCCGCGATCTCCTCCTCGCACTCGGAGGAACCCAGAACCCGGCCACCATCGAATCCCTCTTCCAATGGATGGCCTCCATCCATCCAGAGTTCTCCGGCATGAGCCTCAGCAAGATCGGCGACCTCGGTTCGCCCATTTCATCCATGGCCGCACTCCCCGCCAACGCCGCTCAATCCTGATCCCATGGCACTCCTCGACTCCATCCCCTGGTTCCTGGTGTTCACCTCTCTGGGCAAGACCATCTTCTTGGTCTTCCTCGTGGTGCTCCCCATGGTCAGCTACACCGTCTACGCTGAGCGACGCGTCAGCGCCCTCATCCAAGACCGCCTCGGCCCCAACCGCACGGGGTTTCCTCTCACTCTCCTCGGCTTCAAAAAAGACTTCTCCCCCTTCCTCGGAGGCCTCGGCCAGCCCATCGCCGACGCGGCAAAGTTCATCCTCAAGGAGGACCTTACCCCGGGCCACGTCAATAAGCCCTACTTCTGGCTCGCACCCGCGCTGGCCATGATGCCCGCACTCATCACCCTGAGCGCACTCCCCTTCGGCAGCGAGTTTATGGGGGTCAAGATGGTGGTCGCCGACATCAACGTCGGCCTCCTCTTCATGTTCGCCATCTCAAGCGTCGGCGTCTACGGCATCGTCCTCGCCGGCTGGGCATCCAACTCCAAGTACCCCTTCCTCGGCGGCATCCGCAGCACCTCGCAGATGATCAGCTACGAGCTCTGCATGGGCCTGAGCGCCGTCCCCGTCCTTCTCGTCGCCGGCTCCACCAGCCTTTCCAAAATCATCGACTATCAGGTCCACGAAGGCTGGCTGCTGCTCCCCATCACCGACGGCAAGCTCAACCTGCGCGAACTCCTGCTGTTCCTCCCGATGGTGCTCGCCTTCATCACCTTCACCATCTCCATGTTCGCGGAGACCAACCGCCTCCCCTTCGACCTCCCGGAATCGGAGAGCGAACTCGTCGCCGGTTACCATACCGAGTACTCCTCGATGAAGTTCGCCCTGTTCTTCCTCGGCGAATACACCGCGATGATCGCAGGCTCCGCACTCACCGTCGTCCTCTTCCTCGGCGGCTGGCACCTCCCCTTCATCCCCGACGGTTCCCACGGCCCAATCTGGGGCGCCATCAACATCGCCAGCTTCTTCGGCAAAGTCGCCGTGCTCCTCTTCTTCTTCATCTGGGTGCGCTGGACCCTCCCCCGCTTCCGCTACGACCAGCTCATGAAACTCGGCTGGCTCTACCTCTTCGAGATCGCACTCGTGAACATCTTCCTCACCGCCGGCATCTTGGCATTCACCCACTAAACAGCCATGGCATACACCGTCCAACGTCCCAAGCTGACCTTCGCGGAAAAAATCTACCTGCCCAGCATCATCGCCGGACTCGCCATCACTTGGAAACACATCCGCAGGATGCTCAAGGGCGAGACCAAGGTCGTCATGCAGTATCCCGAGGAAAAATGGGACGCCCACATGCCCGAGCACTACCGCGGCGCTCCCACCCTCGTGAAGGACGACCATGACCGCGAACGCTGCGTCGCCTGCCAACTCTGCGAATTCATCTGCCCACCGCGCGCCATCCGGATCACCCCAGGCGAACTCCCCACGGAAAGCAAATTCTCCAAGGTCGAGAAATTCCCCCAAGCCTTCGAAATCGACATGATCCGCTGCATCTACTGCGGCATGTGCGAAGAGGTCTGCCCCGAACAGGCCATCTTCCTCCGCAAAGACTACGCCATCACCGGCACCTCCCGCGCCGAAATGGTCCACGACAAGGCCAAACTCTACGAAATGGGCGGCGTCTTCGACGGCCTCGTCCACAAGTGGAACCCTGAGAAATAACCGCCCCGCCGCGCACGCCCTCATGTCTCCTCTGCTGTTCTGGATATTCGCCGCACTGATGCTGGTCTTCGGCATCGGCGTCATCATCAACCGCAACCCGGTCGCGAGCGCCCTCAGCCTCGTCGCCTCGTTCCTCTGCCTTGCCGCACTGTTCGTCGGCCTCAACGCCTACTTCATCGCCGTCATCCAGGTGCTCGTCTACGCGGGCGCCGTGATGGTCCTCTTCCTCTTCATCATCATGCTTCTCGATCTGCGCGAGGAGCAGCGCCGCCGCTTCAACCTCCTCGCCGTGGCCGGTGGCGCACTGGTGAGCCTCGGCTTCGTCGCCGAACTCGTCCTCGTCCTGCGCAAGTTCACCCTCGGACAGAAACCCTTCGCCCCCATCGCACAGGTCGACGACGTGCGCCAGATCGGCATGACCCTCTTCAGCACCCACAACCTCCCCCTCCAGGTCACCGGCGTGCTCATCCTCGTCGCCACCATCGGCGTCGTCGTCCTCTCCAAACGGGATCTGAAATAATGAGCGTCACCCTCAACCACTACCTGCTCGCGAGCGGCCTGCTCTTCGCCATCGGCTTCTCCGGCGTGCTCCTGCGCCGCAACATCCTCACCATCTTCATGTGCCTTGAGCTCATGCTCAACGCCGCCAACCTCTCCCTCGTCGCCTTCTCCCGCTTCAACCTCGGACCCGACGGCCTCCCAAACTACAACGCGCAAATCCTCGTCTTCTTCATCATCACAGTCGCCGCCGCCGAGGTCGCCGTCGGCCTCGCCATCATCGTCGCACTCTACCGCGCACGCCAGACCACCCACGTCGAGGACATCAACAGCCTCAAGTTCTAATCCATGGACCCTCACCTGCCCTGGTTCGTCCTCCTCAACCCGCTGCTCACCGCAGCGCTCATCCACCTCGCCCTGCGCAGGGCCCCGGCCGCCGCCACCGGCCTCTCCGTCCTCTCCGCCGTCCTCGGCCTCATCACAGCTATCGGAATCTGGTTCTCAGGCACCCCCTCGGCACCCATCGAAATCTCCTGGATCCAACTGGCCAGCCTCCGCATCCCCATCGGCCTCCTCGTCGATCCCCTCAGCAAGGTCATGCTCCTCGTCGTCACAGGCGTCGGAGCCCTCGTTCACATCTACTCCACGGTCTACATGGCCAAGGACGAGTCCAAGGGCCGCTTCTTCGGCAACCTCTCGCTGTTCATGTTCTCCATGCTCGGCATCGTCCTCGCGAACAACTTCGCGATGATGTTCATCTTCTGGGAACTCGTCGGCGTCAGCTCCTACCTCCTCATCGGCCACTGGTTCACCCGCGACAGCGCCGCCGCAGCCGCCAACAAAGCCTTCCTCACCAACCGCATCGGCGACTTCGGCTTCATGCTCGGCATCCTCCTCCTCTGGAGCGCATCCGGCACCGTCGTATTCCCAGAACTCGCCGCAAAGATCGGCTCCCTCAACCTCAGTGCCGGCTTCCTCACCGCCGCCGTCCTCCTTGTCTTCTGCGGCGCCGTCGGCAAGAGCGCCCAGCTGCCACTCCACGTCTGGCTTCCAGACGCCATGGAAGGCCCCACACCCGTCTCCGCACTCATCCATGCCGCCACCATGGTCGCAGCCGGCGTCTACATGCTGGCCCGCATCTCCTTCCTCATCACCCTCTCTCCGGCAGCTCAGAGCGTCATCGCATGGATCGGCATCCTTACCGCCGTCTTCGCCGCCCTGCTCGCCACCCAGCAGGATGACATCAAGCGCATCCTCGCCTACTCCACCCTCTCCCAGCTCGGTTACATGGTCTCAGCCATCGGCCTCGCCGCCCCAGGCGCCGCCATGTTCCATCTCTTCACCCACGCCTTCTTCAAAGCCCTCCTCTTCCTAGGCGCCGGCGCCATCATCCACGCTCTCCACCACGAGCAGAACATCTGGAAAATGGGCGGCCTCGCCAAATCAATGCGGCTCACCTTCCTCACATTCGCCTTGGGCTACCTCGCCCTCATCGGCTGCCCGGGCCTCAGCGGCTTCTTCTCCAAGGACCTCATCCTCCTCGCCGCATGGCAGCAGAGCAAACCCGTCTTCGCCCTCGGTCTCTTCACCGCGCTGCTCACCGCCTTCTACATGACCCGCCTCTTCGTGGTCGTCTTCCTCGGCCAGCCACGTTCCGCAGCCGCAGAGCATGGACACGACGGCCCCGTCGCAATGACCGCCCCGCTCACCCTTCTCGCCCTGCTCTCTGTAGTCGCGGGCTGGCCCTTCATCGGTCACACCCTCATGGGCCACGACCTCGCCGAAGGCCTCCACAAGATCCATGCGGGCGGCGGCGCAGAAACCGTGATGTCCCTCGCTACAGCCGCCTTCTTCGTCGGTGGCGCCATCGCACTCGCCCTCTACTCCAAAGCCAAGCGCGACCCCCTGCGCATCGCCCCGCTTCAAAACAAATTCTACATCGACGAGATCTACGCCGCGTTCATCAGCGCCACGCAGGACCTCCTTGCCTCCGTCTCCAACTGGATCGACCGCTGGATCCTCGACGGCATGCTTGTCCGCGGCCTCAGCGGCGCCACATGGGGCACAGGCTTCCTCCTCCGCTTTCTCCAGTTCGGAAACCTGCAGGCCTACGCCTTTCTCTTCGGCCTCGGCGTGGTCGTCCTCATCTACCTGATGGCCCTCCGATAAACCGCGCATCCACCCAAGCAAGGAGTCCTTTCACGTGCTCAACCTCATCCTCTCCCTTCCGATCCTTGGCGCGATCGCCATCCTCCTCGGCGCACCCGCCCGCAAGACAGCCCTCGGCGTGTCCGCCGCAGGCCTCCTAGCCACGCTCATCGCCCTCATGGGCTATGACCGCGCCCAAGGTGGCTTCCAGATGGTGTACTCCTCCACCCTCGTCCAAGCCTGGGACCTCAAGTACTTGTTGGCCGCCGATGGCCTCTCCCTCGTGATGCTTCTGCTCACGAGCCTCGTCACCCTCGCCGCCGTCTGGCTCACTCCAACAATCGAACGCCGCGAAAACCTCTTCTACGCCTGCGTGCTCCTCATCGCCGCCGGCGCCACCGGTGCCTTCGCTTCGCAGGATCTCTTCTTCTTCTACGCCTTCCACGAACTGGCACTCATCCCCACCTTCCTCCTCATCGGAATCTGGGGCAGCGGAGAGCGCCGTGCGGCCGCATGGAAGATCACCATCTACCTCGCCCTCGGAAGCTTCATCCTCCTCGTAGGCCTCGTCGACCTCTACAACGCACTCCCTGCAGAGGTTCGCACCTTCGACATGATGAAGCTTCAGAAGGCCGCATCAGCCACCCTCATCCCGGCCGCCGCACAAAGCCGCCCGTACCTCTTCCTCCTCGTCGGCTTCGGCATCCTCATCTCCCTCTTCCCCTTCCACTCCTGGGCCCCGGACGCCTACGCATCCGCTCCCACCCCCGCCGCCATGCTCCACGCCGGGGTGCTCAAAAAATTCGGCCTCTACGGCCTCATCCGTCTCGCAATCCCCCTGCTTCCCGCCGGCGCACAGCAGTGGGCATGGCTGCTTCTCATCCTTTTGGTGGGTAACATCATTTACGTCGGCCTCGTCACCATCGCTCAACGCAGGATCGACCTCATGCTCGGCTACTCGAGCGTCATGCACATGGGTTACATCTTCCTTGGCATCGCCTCAGCCAACGCCATCGGCCTCTCCGGCGCCGCGCTGCTCATGTTCGCCCACGGCCTCTCCATTGCCCTGCTCTTCGCAATGGCCGGCCTGCTGCGTCCACACCACGCCGGCCTCGCCTTCGACCGCTTCGGAGGCATCGGGAAAGTCGCCCCCTTCCTCGGGGCCGCCTTCGGCTGCGCAGCTTTCGCCTCCATCGGCCTCCCCGGCTTCGCCAACTTCGCCAGCGAGACCCTCGTCTTCTTCGGCGCCTTCAAACCCGCCGTGCCCGCAGAACTCACCGGAAAGTTCCAACTTGCCACCACCTTCGCTCTGTGGGGCGTCGTGATCTCCGCCGTCTACATGCTGCGCGCCTATCGCTCTGTCTTCCTCGGACCAGTCGGCAAGGGCGCCGAAGCGCTCACAGATCCAGCCGCCAACCTGCGCTGGCCCCTCATCCTCCTCCTCGCCTTCCTCCTCTACGCCGGCTTCTTCCCAGGCAACCTGCTCTCCTACCTGCAGCCCAGCATCGAAGCGCTCCTGCCCAAATAGGCCCACTCCCTTCTCACCCCATGCCTGCCCCGCTCGCTCCACTCACACTCGAAATCGTCGTCCTGCTCCTCGGGATTGTCCTCCTCGGGTTCGAGTCCTTCTCCAAAGGCGGTGACCGCGGCTGGATGGCCCGCTGGTCTGTCGCCATTCTCAGCGTCGTGTTCGCCTGGTCCTTCTTCACCACTGGCGACACCGGCGTGGATCCCTCACACGCCTTTTACTGCGCCGATCCGCTGGCCCTCTTCTTCAAGCGCATCGCTCTTCTCACCACCATCATCGTCATGGTGATCTCCCTCGAGTTCCGCCCCGTTCTCGAGAAGTTCATCCCCGGCATCCAACCCGGCTCAGGCACCGGCGAATTCTTCGCCCTCCCAGTTTTCACCTGCGCGGGACTCATGTTCATGGCCTCGGCGGTCGACTTCCTCCTCATCTTCGTCGCCCTCGAACTGGTCACCATCAGCTTCTACGTTCTCGTCGCCTACATGCGCCGCCAGAACGCCTCCCTGGAAGCCGGCGTCAAGTACCTCATCCTCGGCGC
This sequence comes from Chthoniobacter flavus, assembly GCA_945861435.1. Lineage (GTDB taxonomy): Bacteria > Verrucomicrobiota > Verrucomicrobiia > Chthoniobacterales > Chthoniobacteraceae > CAIURC01. The sequence continues at coordinate 34,800 of CAMAUX010000007.1, forward strand.
CCTCTCCACTGGATTCCTCGTCTACGGCATCACTTGGATTTTCGGCCTCACCGGCGAGACCAACCTCGCCCGTATCACCCAAGTCCTCCCCTCTCTTCTCGCCGAAGGCGGACGACTCCACGGCAGCGAAAGCGCCCTCCTCTTCGCGCTGATGCTCCTGCTCATCGCCCTCGGATTCAAAGTCGCCGCAGCGCCCCTCCAGTTCTGGGTGCCCGACGTCTACCAAGGCGCGCCCACGCCGGTTACCGCATTCCTCTCCGTGGGTTCCAAAGCGGCAGGCTTCATCGTCCTCGCTCGCGTTCTCCAAACCGTTGTCTTCCTCCCCTCCATCGCCCCCAAAGTCCTCTCCGTACTGGGCCTGCTCGCCGTACTCACCCTCCTCTACGGCAACCTCGCCGCCCTCCCACAGGACAACCTCAAGCGCATGCTGGCCTACTCCAGCATCGGCCATGCAGGTTACCTGCTCGTCGCATTCGCGAGCATCGATCCGGCCGCAGGCAACCTTTACAGGACGCAAACTGCTATCGGCTTCTACCTCTTCGGCTACCTCCTCATGACCCTCCTCAGCTTCCTGGTCATGACCGTCGTCTCCCGCCATTCCCGCGGCGATGACATCGTCCACTTCAACGGCCTTTCCAAGCGGTCCCCCTTCCTCGCCTTCGGCATGCTCATCGCCATGCTCTCACTTGCAGGCATCCCCTTCACCGCAGGCTTCTACGGCAAGCTCCTCGTCTTCTCCACCGCCATCGCCCGCCAAAACTTCCTCCTCGTCAGCGTCGGCATCATCACCGTCGCTGCCGGCTTTTACTTCTACCTCAAAGTCGTCAGCGCAATGTACTGGAAGGAACCCACCGAAGATCAACCCGTCACAGCCTCCGGCCTCACCAAATTCACCGTCGCCGCGCTTTGCACCGCCATCTTCTACTTCGGCATCTTCCCTCAGAGCCTCCTCTCGATGCTCCCCTCGGATAAAGCGGCCCCCGTCGCCGTCTCTCCCGCCCCGCACAAGTAGCCCCGAGGGCACCGCCCTCACCGCCGCTCACCGCGTCGTTGCGCGCCTTACTTGCGCTCAGGCGCCGGAGCCTCGCCGCATCCAGATTCGGATGCGCGCTCCTCCCCCAATCGGACCAGCGCCCTCGATCACTCGCCGAGCTCCGCGTTCCAGTACGCCAGATCCACGAACTGGAGCCAGCTCTCATGCACGCTTGCGTCGAAAGTGATGTGCAGAAACGGCCGCCACTTCGGCCTCACAGGCTTACGGATCAGCCGCATCCCCACCTCCTGCGGCGAACGGTTCGCCTTGCGCGTATTGCACGGAATGCAGGAGCACACGATGTTCTCCCAAGTCGTAGCCCCCCCCTTATCCCTCGGCACCACGTGATCCAGGTTCAGGTCCCGCCGCTCAAACACCTTCCCACAGTACTGGCAGGTGTTGTGGTCGCGCTGAAAGATGTTGTGCCTCGTAAACTTCACCTCCTTGCGCGGCACACGATCAAAAAACATCAGCACAATCACCCGGGGCACCCGAATCTTGAAGGAGACCGTCGGCACCATCTCCGCCTCCGGTTCCCGCTGCGACAAATCCCGCCAGCTCTCAAATGTGTGCGTCGAGTACTGGTTGTTCGCGTCGCTGTAAACCACCTGCGCATGCCCCGCAAAAAGCAGCCCGAACGCCCGCTGCGCAGAACACACATTCACCGCCTGCCAAAGACGGTTGAGCACTAGCACCTGCGTCTCCAGTAATCGGTAGCTGAGGGAATGCATGCCCAAGGCGTTTCCCCGACCCTAGCAGCAGCCCGTGCAAGCGTCAATTTACCCTGTCAATTTACCCCCACCCATCTTTGCACCTTCGTGCCACGAAATTTTTACAAATTTCTCTTGTCTCAGACCCTTCCCACACCTAAAACGGATCCCATAGGGATGTACGACGAGTCACTCCAGCTTTCCCCCTAAAATTTCCCCCGGAAACAAAGTTCCCCCTGAGATCTCCCCCAGATCCCCAGAAAACAGGTAAACGCCGACTGAAGAAATTCAGTCGGCGTTTACTCTTTCTAAGGAACTCCACCCTCACGGGCTTCTCCCCCTGAATCCACCCCATGAAAACCCTGCTCCTCGCCCTGCTCCCTGCTCTCCTCGCCATCGTCACCTCGATCGCCACACCAGCACGTGCCGCCGAAAAAGACTCCCGCGTCTTCGAAATGCGCACCTACTACGCCCCAGAAGGCAAACTCGACGCGCTTAACGCAAGATTCCGCGACCACACACTCGCCCTCTTCCAAAAACACGGCATCACCAGCATCGGCTACTGGGTCCCCGTGGAGAACAAAGACAACAAGCTCGTCTACGTCCTCGCCTACCCCAGCCGCGAGGCGCGCGAGACTTCATGGAAAAACTTCTTCGCAGATCCTGCATGGAAACAGGCCCGCGAAGCCTCCGAACGCGATGGCAAACTCGTCGCCAAGGTCGAACAACGCTTCCTCACCACCACCGATTTCTCGCGCTTCTCAGAAACGTCCACCAAACCAGCCACCGCATCCTCCCCAAGGGTTTTTGAATTGCGCACCTACACCACCACCCCAGGCAACCTGCAGGCCCTCCACGCGCGCTTCCGCGACCACACCATGGACCTCTTCGCCAAGCACGGCATGACCAACCTCTTCTACTGGCAACTCATGCCCGACCAGCAGGGCGCAGAAAACACCCTTGTCTACCTCCTCTCCCACGCAAGCGTCGATGCCGCCAAAGCCTCATTCGACGCCTTCCGCGCCGACCCCGCATGGACCGCTGCACGCAACGCTTCCGAGCAAAAGGCAGGCGGCTCCCTCACCGCCCCCAACGGCGTCGAATCCCTCTTCCTCCTGCCCACCGATTACTCCCCCCTGCGCTGATCCCCACCCGGCACGCGTTGCCGCTGCCTGCAGCTCACAGCCCGCTCGGATGACGCACGGAAAAACCGCGCGTCGTCCGCGATTCCATGCTCCAGCGCGGCCCCTGCGTCTGCCAGCCCCACCCACTCTCAAAGCGCAGCCCCGCAATCACCATGAACACGTGCCCCCGGCGCGCGTACACGGTGATCCATTCCCCTCTCCCCCTCCTCCCGTAACTGCGAAACGCCCCGGAGGGCGCAGCGGACGGCGCCTGCCCAGCCGCCACCAGCACATGGGACACCGCCCCTGAACAATCATACCCAGCCGCCTCCCCGGATCCGTGCCCCCCGCCTCGCAGGTACGGCCTTCCGGCAATCTCATTGGCTGCCATCACCGCCTTTCGCACCGCCCATGGAGCACCGGGTGGCGCCTCCGCAACCACTCCTTCAAGCACCGCCGTCTTCCCCGGCACATACCGGTAAACATAGGGCGCCGGCCCCGCACAGCCCGCAAGCCATGCGGCCGCAATACACGCCATCACGGCAAGCCCTGCTCGCAGCATTTTCATTCCCCGCCTCTATGCCGGATTGCCTCTGCATTTGCATCCGTGAAATCTGCAGGCATGCCGATCCTCGGCGCCCACTTCCATCCAACCCTCCCCCTGCGCAACCCCCATGTGCAGACGCTTCTCGCGTCCCTCCTTCCTCGAAGCGCCCCGAGAGACGCCACCCAACACACACTCGAACTGAGCGATGGCGACTTCCTCTCCCTCTGGAGCGTCTCCCGCGGCTTCCGCAGACTCGCCATCCTCTGCCACGGATTGGAAGGCAGCTTCCACTCGCCCTACATCCGCGGAATGGCCTCCACCCTCCTTCTCCGCGGATGGGACGTCCTCGCATGGAACTACCGCGGATGCGGCCCACAGCCCAACCGCCTCCTGCGCTTCTACCACAGTGGCGCCACCGAAGACCTCCGCGCCGTCCTCGCCCACGCCGCTGAAGGCTACCAATCCCTCGCCCTCGTAGGCTTCAGCCTCGGCGGCAACCTCGTCCTCAAATACCTCGGCGAACCCTCGCCCCACCCTGCAATCACCAGCGCCGCCGCACTCTCCGCGCCCATCGACCTCGCCAGCAGCGCCCACGCGCTCGACACCCGCCCCGCCAACCGCCTCTACCTCCACCGCTTCCTCTCCACCCTCCGCGCCAAGATCCGTGCCAAGGCCGCACGATTCCCTGACGCCATCTCGCTGGAGCCCCTCAAAACCGCCCGCTCATTCGCCACCTTCGACGACGCCTACACCGCACGCCTCCACGGCTTTCACAACGCGCAGGACTACTGGACGCGCTGCAGCGCACTCCACTTCCTACCGCACCTCACAGTCCCCACCCTCCTCCTCAACGCGCTCGACGACCCCTTCCTCGCCACCCCCTCCTTTCCACACGACATCGCTCGCAATCATCCGGCGCTCTGGCTTGAGACCCCGGCCCACGGCGGCCACGTGGGCTTCCTCCAACACGATGGACACCTCCACCCATGGTCCGAACTCCGCGTGGCCCAATTCCTATCCTGATCCACACGCCTTTTTTCTCCAAAAACCCGCATCACACCCACGGTGAATCAACTGAGCGTCCGCGCCCTCGTCCGTGAAAAGACACATCAAAGACCCCCACAGCGCATGTAACCTGGTCGGCAATGTTTTGGAGAGAATCCCACTGGGAAAACCCTTTGCCAATAGCTCCCCTCGAGGCGCCTCCGAAAATTTTCCAACTTAGTTTGTCCCCATTTCACGGATTCACCGGACGATTGCCGAACACATGTCCGTCGAATCCCATGCCATTCACAAAGCAGCCGCCGAGTTTATCCGCGACCGGCATTTGCTGGGCGCTTTCGTGAACGGTCTGCTGCGCGATGCTCATGCGGCGGAGGACATCCTGCAGGAGGTTTGGGCGCTCTTGTCTTTGGAAGTGGATAAGGGAGCAGAAATCTTAAATCAGGCGGCTTGGTGCCGGGGAGTGGCGCGGAATCTCATCCGCAGGCACTGGGAGAAAAAGCAGCAGACCACGATTCTAGCGGGTAGCGACGTCCTCGAAAACTTCCTCTGCCGCGTGGAGCAGAGCTTCGCCCGCGCGGATACGCAGGAGCACTTTGCCTCAGCGCGGCTGGCTGCCCTTGATCAATGCGTCGCCTCACTCCCAGAGCGATCGCGAAAGCTGCTCTCACTCAAATACACCCAGCGCGCCACTCTGGGACAAATCGCCTGCGAAACAGGGCAGTCATTTGAAGCAGTGAAAAAGGCACTCATCCGACTCCGAGCCGCCCTCTTGGAGTGCGTGCGCCGCAGACTATCTCAGGAGGAATGGAACACATGACGATCGACGAACTCTTACAGCGCTGGAGCGATGAAACGCTTACCTCTGATCAGCTTCAATCCCTGTCAGAGAGACTAACCGCCCCCGAAAATCAGGACGCCCTGCTCGAAAACTGGCTGATCGAAAGCAGCCTGACTGACTATCTCCCTGCTGCATCAGTGCCTGAGCCTCGCAACTCCGCACCGAACCACAACAGCCCACCACTCGCCCCCATTGAGGAAAAGCACAGAACGCAGTGGCTCTCCTTCCGCCCGCTCACTGCCGCCGCAGCAGGGATCGTGTTTGGAATGCTCAGCGCGGCACTCGTATTTGGATATTCAACACCACGCATCCTCCAACAGGTATTAACCCTGGCTAATCCCGGATTTGAGGAGGCAATTACCCCGATGCCGGACGGCGTTCCCATGCAATTCGGAGTCTGGAGTGGCGACCATTCAGAAATCATCGCCGAACAGCAGGGCATCACGCCACACGAAGGAAACCGGATGTTCCATTTCCTGCGCTCGGATTCGAGGGACGGTTTCCCGTCGCGCGCCTACCACGGCAACATGTACCAATTCATCGACATCAGACCATGGCGCGACGCAATCGCAACCGGGTCTGCGGTGGTGGATTGGTCCGCGTGGTTCAACTGCATACGGGAACAACCAGGCACTCCGTCACAGTTTGAAGCAAGCATGTGGGCCTTTGCGGGCGAGCCCTCCTTTGTACGGAAGAACTGGGAAGAAAAACTCCACCAAGAACTCGGCTACAGCACGTGGCGCTTGGTGGCAGACGACGATCCGAAGACGTGGCAGCGCGTCACAGGCAGCCTCATTGTACCACCGGAAACCCATTTCTTGGTCGTGGAACTCAAAGCCATCGCCGGCAACGAAACCCCGGTGGACGGCGTCGTCACTTTTGCAGGCCACTATGCGGACGATGTGCAGATGGTGCTCCGCACGCACCCGCGAGACCAAGTGCAGAAGCTGCAGCGAGCCACCCCCTGAGGTTCCAACCGTCCAGAAAAAGACCGACTTCCACTCCCCTCCCCAAGCCACCCCCGTGAAAACGCCCCCCACAACCATCAGCCACCACCTCGCTCAATCCGCCGGATCCCTGCTCCTGCACACAATCACCGCTACTTCTGCGCTCGTGAGCGCACTTTACGCCGATGCCCAACAGAGCGTGCCGCCCGGTGCCGGCACCAACGCGTCCCCGGGCTTCGAATACTCGCTTGAAACCATCCACGTCGATACCGGCGAGCGGACCGTGGTCTACCGCACCCGCGATCACATTGAAGCCCCCAACTGGTCCCGAGATGGCAAATACCTAATCTATAACTTCAAGGGGGGCATTTACAAATTACCCGTCACCGCCAACGACAAACCCGCCGTCCCCCCCGGAGCCAAGCCGCAGCTGCTCGAGACCGGAGCCGCCAACAAGTGCAACAACGACCACGGGATTTCTTTTGATGGAAAACAGCTCGCAGTGAGCTCCCGATTGGACGGCAAAAAGTCCCAGATCTATGTTCTGCCCATCGACGGCGGTGAAGCACGGCTGGTGACCCCGCTGTCCCCATCCTACTGGCATGGATGGTCGCCCGATGACAAGACGCTGACCTACTGCGCGGAGCGCAATGGCAACTTCGATGTCTACACCATCCCCACCGCCGGCGGCGAAGAGAAGCGCCTGACCACAAACCCGGGTCTCGACGACGGCCCCGAGTATTCGCCGGACGGACGCTACATCTATTTCAACTCCGAGCGCGCCGGAACGATGCAGATCTGGCGCATGAAGCCCGACGGCTCCGCGCAGGAACCCGTGGTCGCCGATGAATACCGCAACTGGTTTCCCCACCTCTCACCAGATGGACAATGGATGGTGTTCATTAGTTTCGGAAAAGACGTCATCCCAGACGAGCATCCCGAGAACCGCGATGTGATGCTTCGACTCATGCCCACCGGCGGTGGCAAAGTGCGCGAACTAGCCAGACTCTTCGGCGGCCAGGGTACGCTCAATGTCCCCTCATGGTCCCCTGACAGCAAAAAGGTGGCCTTCGTCAGTGTCACCAAACCGATCCCCCCGGACTGGTCGCTGCCAAGCATGCCGAAGCCCAATCCCCACAAGCAGGTGCCACCCCCGGAGGGTTTTCACCGCCCCACCGTCACGATCAACAAACCGCTGGGGATCTTCGAAGGACAGGCAGATGTCGGAGGCCCCCTGCTTCCCGGCAACGCAAACTTCTCACCAACCACGGGCCAGTACAGGCTGACCTCCGCAGGCTATAACATCTGGTACCAACGCGACGAACTCCGCTACGCGTGGAAACAAATGTCCGGTGATGCCTCGCTCAGCGCCAGCATCACGTTCCCAGATCGCCAGGGCTATTACGACCGCAAGGCCGTCCTGATGTTCCGCCAGGATCTCAGCGACGACTCAAAGACCGTCATGGTCGCGCTGCACGGCGCCGGCTTGATCCATCTGGCAAAGCGCTCGGAAAAAGGCGCCAAAATTCTGGAAACCTGCCGCGTGCAAGCGGGCGAGCGCGCTTCCGACGCCCCTCCCATCCGCCTCAGCATCACGAAACGCTGCGACACCTTCACTCTGCTGGTCAGCCTCAATAGCGAACCCATGCGCGCGGTCGAAGGCACGGCAGACCTCCGTCTGGAGGGGCCTTATTACGTCGGCATCGGTTTCTGCTCACATCTGCCAGTCACCTCGGACACAGCCGTTCTGTCCGACGTGGAACTGAAATGAACCATTCAGGCCCAGCGCAGATTAAAAACAAAGCGGCACACCCCAATGAAAACCCTCCGCTCAAACCTTCTTCATCTGGCCGGGATATTATTCGCTGCAAACACCGCTTTCACGGCAAACGACCCAATGGAAGCGGGACCAAAGACAAAACTCACCATCACCGACGCCGTCTCCGAAACGCGCGCCTTGCTGCACGGACGAAAGATCTCGGACGTCCTCGGAGTCACGCATGTCAACGGGCAGTACGCACTCACCGAAAAACCTTTCCTGATCGAGGGGGCGGAAGCCGTGCAGACGCTCGGGGCAAAGATTCTCAAAGTCTGGTTCTACTCGATTTATGAGAAGCAATATTCCTGGCACAGCACATGGCCGAGGGATGTGGCTGTCCCCGACCTCGAAGCCCTCGCCAAGACACCGTACTATGAGGCGGTGTTTGCCATGCAGTTTCACACCCTCGTGCTGGAGACCGCTGAGTTTGGAATGCACCAATACTTCTGGCAGCAGGGCCTTTCCGAAACCGACAGGCAGAAGGTTCACGATCAAATCTATCGACTCACCAAACATCTCCTGACCCGCTACCGCGGCACGGGAAAGACCTTCGTGCTTCAAAACTGGGAAGCCGACAACGTGATGAAATTTGCGTTGAAGGACGCGAAGCCAGACACCTGGGACACCGCCTACCAAGGCATGTGCGAGTGGATCAACACCCGCCAGAAGGCAGTCGAGGCAGCACGCCGCGACTGCGGCACGGAGGGAGTCCAAGTCTTGCACGCGTTTGAAGTAAACTTCGTGCCTTCCTTGCAGGACCTCGAGGCAGGAATCCGCTACGAAAAGGGCAAACCCCTCGTCGTCGATACCGTGGTTCCGAAGACAAAGTGCGATCTCTACAGCCTGTCTTCTTGGGAAACTTGGGCTCCCAGGAAAGAGGACAGCCTTTTCGGGCGTTTGAAATACCTCGCCAGCAAGGCTCCGCACGACGGGATTCTGGGCGAGGGTAACCTGATGCTTGGAGAGTTCGGCGCCCAAGAGCGCGATTTTGAAAAAATTCAAAAGAACTACCCTGTTTACGACGGCGACACGTCAGGAGCAGCTTTCTACGCCCTCCATCGCATGGTCGACGCGGCGTTGCGCGCTGGTGTGCGCTACATGATCCACTGGCAGATCTACGACAACGATCTTCGCATGGGCGGCAAATACGAGGGAAAGGGACTCCCCACCGGCGTCATGGCGACCGCCGAGCAATGCGTCGGCAACTGGCTCATCCGTCCGGACGGCTCGCGAGTTCCGACCTATGATTACTTCCTCGCACTGTTTGATGCGGAAAAAGCGGATTCCCAGCGCTGATGAGAGCGCACGCAACGCGATGGCGAGATTCTCGAAGCCACCCGACAAACGGATCGGAAGCCAATCCGGCCAAACCGAGGCCAATCAAATCATCAGGGTACGTCCCGGATTTATTCCCGTGGTCCTTATGGGCTTCCAGCGACCACCGAACCGCAGCGAATTGCTTTCGTGGATAGCGCAATAGAATTTGGTGGAAAGCATCCACACATCCAACCGCCTCTACCGCGCAGACTCTGGATCGCGCAGGGTCGCTACGTGCAACGAAGACCCCTCCCGAAGCGTCGCCGCTATGCTGCGGAGATGAATGTCATCCAAGATCGTTACCATCAGCGTGGATCCCATCACCCACCGGCGCTCACTCGCCAAATTTGACACCGTACGCACCTGCGGAAATAGTCGCCCCCGTGTGGAGGTCCCTCTGGGCTGCGCTGACAGCCGTTCTCATCACCCAAAGTCTTGCGGCCGAGGTGCCCGGGGGCACCGAACGCTCCACAGTCTATTGGATCCAGAACCCTGAGTGCCTCGCCGACAACCGTCCACAAGGCGCCGCTGTCAGCGCCATGGTCCATCAGATCGTCCAAGCCGCCACAGGCCAGGACACACCCAAGAAAGCCTGGACCTCCCTCGTCTCCCCAAAAGACCGCGTCGGCATCAAAGTCTCCACCATCGGCGGCCCGGGCTTCAGCACCCACACCGAAGTAGTCGATGCCATCGTCGACGGCCTCCGGATGGCAGGCGTGCCTCTCGATCAAATTCTCGTCTGGGACAGAAACGCCGACACCCTCTCCGCCGCCGGATACCAGCAGCGCCGCGGCGGCTACCAAGTCCGTTCCATCCCACCCGCCACAGGCTACGACCCAGCCGCAGCCATCGACACCTCCGTCATCGGCAAACTCATCTGGGGCGACCTCCTCTTCCCAAAATCGCTCACACGCAGACTCCCCTCGGGCACCGCACAGACCGACCCCCTCAGCCAGACCAGCCACGTCTCACGCGTCCTCAGCCAAGAGGTCACCAAGGTCATCAACGTGCCCGTCCTCTCGGACTCCGCGGGCTGCGCCATCGCCGGCGCCATCTACAACCTCGCCATCCCCAACGTCGACAACTGGCGCCGCTTCGTCCACCCGGATGGCAGCGGCGCCGCCTCGCTCGCCGAACTGGCCGCTGAAAAAGCGATCCGCTCCAAAGTCGTCCTCCACCTCATGGACGCCCTCGTCGCCCAGTACGCAGGAGGCCCCTCCGCCTCCCCCAACTACGCCTACGCCCACTCCAGCCTCTACGCAGCCTTCGACCCGCTGGCCCTCGACCTCACCGCCCTCCATCAACTCGACCTCTGGCGCACCTCGGCAAAACTTCCGCCCCTCGCCCCCAAGGCTCGCTGGATGCTCTTCGCCGAGGATCTCGGCGTCGGCATCGCCCACCCCAACCGCATCGACCTCGTCGCCATCCCTCTCAAAAAACCGCATCACGCCTCCACCAGCCTGCCATGACCCACGACGCCCTCGGCAGCCACCTCCTCGCCTCCGTCTCTCGGTCCTTCTACCTCAGCATCCGCGTCCTTCCCCCCTCCATCCGCGCCCCCATCAGCGTGGGCTACCTGCTTGCCCGCACCAGCGACACCATCGCCGACTCGGCCCAGTGCCCTCCCGCACTCCGGCAGGAATTCCTCCACTCCTTCGCCCTCATGCTCAGCGAAGGCCATCGCCGCGGCATCGATGCACTCCAGCGCCACATCCAGCCACCCGACCCCGCGGAAGCACGCCTCATCGCACAACTGCCCGCCTGCCTCGACTGGCTCGACACCCTCCCCAAGACCGACGCCGCCTGCGTGCGCTCCGTCATGGCCACCATCATCGAGGGCCAGCGCCTCGACCTCCACCGATTCGCAGATCCGCTCCAAACCATCGCCCTCCCGGACGCCTCCGCACTCGAGCACTACACCTACCTGGTCGCCGGCTGTGTCGGAGAATTCTGGACCCAAATCTGCCTCCTCCACTTCCCCTCTTACTCCGACATTCCAGCGCACAACCTCTCCCAACTCGGCCGCGACTACGGCTGCGCTCTACAGCTCGTCAACATCCTGCGCGACCTCCCTGCCGACCTGCGCTCCGGCCGCTGCTACCTCCCCGCAGACCAACTCCTCGCCGAAGGCATCGCCCCCTCCCAGCTCCTCCTCCAACCCCACGCCGCCGCCCCCCTCTTCAACCACTGGATGCACCGCGCCGCAGCGCTGCTCCAATCCGGCGCATCCTACATCCACGCCATCCGTCCGGCCCGCGTGCGCATCGCCTGCTTCCTCCCATGGCGCCTCGGCGTCAAGACCCTCCAAAAAATGAGGGAGACGCCGCCCCTTCTCACCCAGACCAAGGTGAAGGTTTCACGGGGGGAAGTCGGCCGAGCCCTGCTCCTCAGCGCACTCGTGGCACGCTCCAACTTCTGGCTCCAAAAACTCGCCACACCGCTTCACCAGCACCCATAAAACAGCGCGCAATCCAACGGCGGACGCGCGCCCGCCTCCCATGTCACGCATGGGAACTTCTCCTTGGAAGCCCAGCCCCCACTGCGCCACACTTCGCCCGCGTATGCACTCCCCCACCCCGCTCCGCCTCGCCTCCGCCACCCTCACCGCCACCCTGCTGACCCGCACCCTTCTCGGTGCACCACCAGAGCCCAGCTTCCGCATTCAAGACATCGATACCGAAGTGCAGATCGGCTACGGCATCGCCATTGCCGACGTCGATGGCGACGGCAAACCCGACATCCTCCTCGCCGACCAGCACACCATCCAGTGGTACCAGAACCCCACTTGGAAAAAACACGTCATCAGCGAGAACCTCACCGAACGCGACAACGTCTGCATCGCCGCCCGCGACCTGGACGGTGATGGCAAAGCCGAAATCGCCATCGGCGCCCAGTGGAATCCAGGCGAAACCTCCGACCCCGAAAAAAGCGGCGGCGTCTTCTACCTCATCCCTCCCGCCGACCGCACCCAGCGCTGGGACGCCGTCAAACTCCACCACGAACCCACAGTCCACAGAATGCACTGGGTGCAGGACCCCGCTGGAAAATGGGACCTCATCGTCAAGCCACTCCATGGCCGCGGCAACCGCAACAACGCAGGCGAAGGCAGCCGCGTCTTCGCCTACCGCATGCCAGCCAATCCGCGCGACCCATGGACAACCTCCCTCGTCAGCGACTTCACCCACGCCAGTCACAACTTCCACCCCATCCAGTGGAACCCGGCCCAAGGCCACGAAATCCTCACCGCCGCCAAGGAGGGCATCTTCCGCTTCACTCGCGCCGACTCCGGCCCATGGAAAAAGACCCAGCTCTCCGACTCTTGGACAGGTGAAGTCCGCGACGGCAGACTTCCCGGAGGCAAACGTTTCCTCGGCACCATTGAGCCCATGCACGGAGACACCGTCGCCTCCTACACCCCCTCCGAAAATCCAGACGCCCCGTGGCGCCGCAATGTCCTCGACGCCTCCCTCAAGGACGGACACGCAGTTGTCATCGCAGACTTCCTTGGCATCGGCAGCGACCAGATCGCCGCTGGCTGGCGCGCCATGAATCCCAAGGGCTCCCCAGGCGTGCGCCTCTTCACCCCGCTCGACTCCGAAGGCACCGCATGGCGCACCACGGAACTCTCCGGCGATGCCGTTGCCATCGAGGATATGAAGGCCGCCGACCTCAACGCAGACGGCAAACCAGACCTCGTCCTCGCAGGAAGACAGACTCACAACCTGCGCATCCTCTGGAACGAAGGCGGCAAGCCCCAATAAGCCACGGCCCGGGCCGAACCACCGCGTATCCATTCCCCCCCCGCGCACCTTCAAACCAAGCCCCTCCGCCGCATACCGCCCCCCCACCAATCATGAAAGCGAAGCTGCTCCTCGCCACTCTCGCCCTCCTCCCTTTACTGGCTCAATCCGCACCGAAGCCCGGCTCCGAAAACGACGACGCCCAACGGGCAAGAGCCGCCGCCGCAAAAGCACGCGAGGCCGATCAGAAACGGGAACAACAACAGCGCGAGGCCAACCAGCGCAGACGCCAGGCCGAACAGGCACGCCTCGAAGCCGAACGCCGCCAGGAGGCCGAACTGAAACGGCGCGAAACCGCCGCCCTCAACGCAGCCACCAAGTTCGACACCGACAACAGCCGCTCCATCGATGGCGACGAGATCGATGCGGTCAACGCAGCTCTCAAGGCCGCACCCAACGGCCCCCTCAGCTTCTTCGACCGCAACCACAACGGCCGCCTCGATAAGGCGGAGCTCGCCACAATCAAGCTCCCACCCCACAAAACCGCCCCTGCAGAAAGCAGCCGTTCCAAAGGCAGCTAACCTCCGTGCCAAAGCAGGCGCGACCCACATCCCCTGCACGGTTTTCCTCCCACGTCCGATCGCCCTCCACAGCCACTCGAAGGGCCACTCCGCGAAATCGCGCTTGAAAGCCGGCCCCGACTCCTGTTGTGAAGTCCCTGTGCGCCGCAGTTTCCTCAGCCATCTTCTGGCAGTTCTCCTGAGCCTCGCCGCCGTCTGCCTCGCCCAGACCTCCCAAATCCGCGCCGCATTCCTCTGCCTGTGTGGCAACCAGGCCATCCCCACAGAGGCTTCGCACTGCCACGGCCCCCACGGCGACCACTGCCACTCCGACCAACCCGACTCCGATCCGCTCCATCACGAGGAAGACTCCGGCCCGCGTGAAGATCATCCACGCATCCATCCGGGCGACTGGTCGCTGCTGAGTTCAAAATCCCTCGAACTCATCCCCCCTCACGTCCTCCCCTCATTCTTCGCGCTCTGCCACTGGCACCCGCACGCCCGCTCCCACGCAGCCGCTCAGAGCGCCTCAGTCTTCGCTCCACGCGGTGCCCCCGCGCAAGATCCACCGCCCGTCGGCATCCAGATCGCACGCACGGTCATCCTCCAGATCTGAGGCCTCCGCGGCCTCCGCCGCTGCCTGAGCATTCTGCCCTCCCACCCACGGCCACCGCCTGCGCGGCCCGTCCACTCCGTCTCGGCAATCACACACGCCGGGCCCTCCAATCCTGCAACGTCGCAGCTTCACACGCCCATGTCTCCCACACCACTCATCCTCCTTCTGCTCGTCTGCGCAGCCTCCGCACGCGCCGGCACCCTCTCTCTCAGCGTCGACGGTTCCGCTCAATACGCTCTCAAGCACAACCCTGCCCTCACCGCCGCACGCCTGCGCATCGACGAAGCCTCCGGCCGCCTCCACCAAAGCGGACGACTCCCCAATCCGGAACTCGGCCTCGACCTCACCCGCCACACCGCAGGCCCCGAACACTCCGCGGAAATCTCCTTCACCCAGCGATTCCCCATCACCGCCCGTCTGCGCCATGAAAGGACGGTTTCCCGCGCCGAACTCGCAGCAGCAGAAGCCGAGTTCCGCGACGCCCAGCGCAAGCTCGCCGCCGAAGTCCGCTCCGCCGCCGTGAAACTCCTCACCATCTCCGGCCAGCGCTCGCTGCGCACGCAGCAACTCGACAACAGCCGCAACCTCTCCGAATTCCTCATCAAGCGCGTCGCAACCGGCGAAGCCTCCGCCGTCGACGCCTCCCAGGTCGACCTCGAATCCCGCCAGATCCAGCTCGAGAAACTCATGCTCAACGCCGACGAGGCAGTCCTCCTTGGCGAACTGCGCCCACTGCTCGGCGTCTCAGCAAACGAACACATCAACATCACAGGCTCGCTCCCCAACCCCGCTCCCCCTCCACCACCAGCACGCTCCCTCCTGCGTCCCGACATCATCGCCGCACAACACCGCGCCACCGCCGCAAACGCCTTCGTCCTCGAACAACAGGCGCGCCGCTGGGAGGACATCAGCGTCGGAGCCTCCTTCTCCCGCGACCGCACCGTCGACGAACCCATGGGCACAGAAACCGAACGCATCGTCGGCTTCCGTTTCTCCCTCCCCCTGCCCCTTTGGAACGACAACTCCGGGCGCATCCTCGAGGCACGGGCCGCCGCCTCCCGCGCCGCCGCAGAACTCGATGCCACCAGACTCTCCGCCTCAGCGCAGAGCACCGCCGCACGCAGCGCAATGAACTCCTACGCAGCCCTCCTCGCCGAACTCGACAGCAAGGTCCTCCCCGCCGCTTCCCAGATCGAAGACCAACTCCGCAACTCCTACACCTCCGGCCAGACCCCGCTCACCGAAGTGCTCCGCGCACGCACCCGCCGACTCGATCTCCAGCGCCAGCGTCTCGACGCACTCCGCGACTACCACCTCGCGCGCATCCGCCACGACGCAGCCATCGGCAACACCGTCGCACCAACCGCCCACAAACAATGAACCGCCTCTTCCTCCGCCCACTCCTCTGCACCCTCGCGATCAGCGCGGCCACTGTGAGCACCCCCGCCGCGGTCTCTCCCGAAAAAGCAGCCGCCACCGTCATCCTCGATGAGACGGGCGTGAACAATCTCAAGATCGCCACCGTGGAGGCGGAAGAAACAGTCTTCGAACAGACCGCCTTCGCCCTCGGCCGCATCCAGCCCATCCCCGAACACCGCGCCGTTGTCTCCAGCCGCATCCCGGGACGCATCATCGAGATCAAGTCCATCCTCGGAACCGTAGTCCAGGCGGGCACCGAAGTCCTCCGTCTCGAAAGCCGCCAGCCCGGCGACCCGCCACCCTCCATCTGGCTCAAGGCTCCGGCCGGTGGTCTCGTGACAAAAAGCGACACCCGCCTCGGCGAACCCGTCGATCCAGACAAGGTCCTCATGGAGATCACAGACCTCTCCCAAGTCCACGCCGTCGCACGCGTCCCGGAACACCTCGCAGGCCGCATTCAACCGGGTTGCACCGCACACATCCGCGTCTCCGCTCTCCCGAACGAATCCTTCGAGGGAACACTCCTCCGCTTCGCCACCTCGGCCGACAGAGCCACGGGCACCATCGACGCACTCTTCGCTCTCGCCAATCCCACCCTCTCCCTGCGCCCCGACATGCGCGCCGAATTCTCCATCGTCCTCGGCCGCCGGGAAAACGTCATGAGCATCCCGCGCTCCGCGCTCCAAGGCGATGCCGCCAGCCGCTTCGTCTACGTGAAGGATTACGAACTCCCCTTCGCCTTCGTCAAAGTCCCCGTCCAGACAGGCGCCATCAACGACCGCTTCGTCGAGATCACCTCAGGCCTCCTCGCCGGCGACGAGGTCGTCACCACAGGCGCCTACTCCCTCGCCTTCGCAGGCCGCGGCAGCGTCTCACTCAAGGCCGCACTCGATGCCGCCCACGGCCACGAACACAACGAGGACGGCAGCGAAGTCACCGCGGGCCAGAAAACAGCGTCCACCGCCACCGCTCAATCCACCACCACCCCCTCCCTCCTCACCCTGCTTTCCCTCGCCTCCAACGCATTGCTCCTCGCCCTCCTCATCGCCTCGAAACGCAGCGCCCAGCTCACTCCCACGCACACCCCTCACTTCTCCGAACCCGAGATCCGCTGACCCCATGCTCAACCGGCTCATCTCCAGTTCGCTCGGCCACCGCGCCGTCGTCCTACTCATCGCGCTCGCGGTCCTCGCACTCGGCCTCCAGAGCGCCCTCCAACTCCCCGTCGAAGTCCTGCCAGACCTCACCAAACCCACCGCCATCATCCTCACCGAATCCCCGGGCCTCGCTCCCGAGGAAGTCGAAATCAACATCACCCAACCCATCGAACGCGCCCTCCTCGGTGTCGCCGGCCTCACCAGACTGCGCTCCAACTCCGACGTCTCCCTCTCGCTCGTCTACGCGGAATTCGGCTGGGGCACGGATATCCACAAGGCACGCATCCTCGTTCAGGAACGCCTCGCCGCCGCACGCAGCGCACTGCCCGCGGGCGTCGAACCCTTCCTTACTCCCGCCGCCTCCCTCATGGGCGAGATCCTCCTCATCGGCGTCAGCTCCCGCGACGACCTCACCCCGGCCCGCGACGTCCGCACCCTCGCCGACTGGACCATCCGCCCGCGCCTCCAGAGCATCCCCGGCATCGCGGAAGTCCTCAGCATGGGCGGCGGCATCCAGCAGGCACACGTCGAACCCGACCCCCATCGCATGGCCGCCAACGACATCACTCTCGAGGAAGTCCTCGCCGCCGCACGCCATGCCGCCTCCAACTCCACCGGCGGTTTCCTCACCAACGGCCCCACAGAAATCATGGTCCGCAATCTCGCCATGACCACCCAGCTCGCCGACATCGCCAGCACCGTCGTGAAAAAAATCGGGGACCGCGCCATCACCCTCTCCGACGTGGCCACCGTGAAGTGGGGCGTCGAGCCCATGCGCGGAGACGCCAGCGTCAGCGGCAAACGAGGCGTCGTCATCAGCGTCACCAAGGCCCAGGGCTTCGACACCCTCGCCCTCACCACACAGATCGAAAAAGCGCTCGCCGAACTCCAACCCGCGCTCCCCAAAGGCGTCGAAGCCACCGTCCTCTTCCGCCAGGCCGACTTCATCGACCACGCCATCGGCAACCTCAAGGACGCCATCCGCGACGGCGCGATCATGGTCGCCGCCGTCCTCTTCCTCTTCCTCCTCAACGCCCGCACCACCCTCATCACCCTCACCGCAATCCCGCTCTCTTTCGCCATCACCCTCCTCTGCTTCCGCTGGCTCGGCGTCTCCGTCAACTCCATGACTCTCGGCGGCATCGCCGTCGCCATCGGCATGGTCGTCGACGACGCCATCGTCGACGTCGAGAACGTCCTCCGACGCCTCCGGGAAAACGCCGCCCTCCCCCAACCTCGGCCCCCACTCGAAGTCATCGCGAGCGCCTCCGCAGAAGTCCGCAGCTCGATCCTTTACGCCACCCTCCTCGTCATCCTCGTCTTCCTTCCCCTCCTCGGCCTCAGCGGCGTCGAGGGCCGCCTCTTCTCCCCCATCGCCATCGCCACCATCCTCGCGATGGTCGCATCCTTCCTCGTCTCCCTCACCACCATCCCCGTCCTCTGCTCCCTCCTGCTCAAGCCCGCAGCCAACACCACGCACCGCGACGGCGCACTCGTGCGTGCACTCAAGACCCTTCTGGAAAACACCCTCCTGCGCTTCGGCCTCAACCAACCCTTCCTCCTCCTCGCACTCGCGGCCATCGCCGCCTCCGCCTCCCTCCTCCTCTATCTTCAGATGGGCAAGGACTTCCTCCCAGCCTTCCGCGAGGAAACCGCCCTCGTCTCCATGACCGCAGCCCCGGGCACCTCCCTCGACGAAACCAACCGCATCGCCGATGTCCTCGAACAACAACTCCTCTCCATCCCCGAAGTCCACAAGGTCGGCCGCCGCCTCGGACGCGCAGAACGCGGCGACCACGTCGTCCCCGTCAGCACCGCTGAGTTCGACGTCGATTTCCGCCCCAACAACCACACGCAAGCCAACCTCTCCGCATCTCCCACAGAGGACTCCCAGCAACCCCAGCGTTCCCGCTCCGAGATCCTCGCCGATGTCCGTAAAAAGGTGCAGGCCGTCCCCGGCACCTTCTCCGTCGTCATGGGCCCCCTCGCCGACCGCATCGGCCACATGCTCAGCGGCGTCTCCGCCCCAGTCGCAGTAAAAATCTTCGGCCCCGACCTCGACACCCTCCGCCACATCGGCACCCAGATCGCCGACGTCGCCCGCACCATCCCCGGCCTCGAAGACTGCAAACTCGACCAACAATCCCTCATCCCCCAACTACGCATCGAGGTCGACCGCGACCGCGCCTCCGCCTACGGCATCGCCCCCGGCCGCCTCAACGCCAGCCTCTCCACCCTGCTCGGCGGTGAAACAGTCGCCACCCTCCGCGAGGGCCAGCGCGAGATCGACCTCACCGTCCGTCTTCCTCTGGAATGGCGCGAATCCCCGGACAAACTCGCCGAACTCCCCGTCGAAGTGCACGATAGCGATGCCAACGTCCAACGCATCCCTCTCTCCCTCGTCGCCGACGTCCGCGAAGCCAAAGGCCCAAACGTCATCTTCCGCGAAAACGGCCAGCGCCGCTTCGTCCTCGCCATCAAACCCACCGCCCGCAACGTCGGCTCCCTCGTCGCCGAACTCCAGCGCCGCGTCGATCAAACCGTCCGCCCTCCCGAAGGCTACTTCCTCTCCTACGAAGGCGAGTTCCGCGCACAAGCCGATGCCTCCCGTCGCATCGCACTCCTCAGCCTCCTCGTGCTCGCACTCGTCGCCTTCCTCCTCCATGGCTACTTCCGCTCCGCCTTCTTCGCAGCCCAAGTCCTCTGCGACATCCCACTCGCACTCGCAGGCGGGCTCGCCCTCACCGGCCTCCTGCTCAACAACGTCTCCATCGCCACACTCGTCGGCCTCATCTCCGTCGCAGGAATCGCCGCCCGCAATTCCATCATGCTCATCTCCCACTACCTCCACCTCATGCGGCACGAGGGCGAGTCCTTCACCAAATCCATGGTCATCCGCGGCACCAAGGAACGCCTCGTCCCCGTCCTCATGACCGCACTCTGCGCCGGCATCGGCCTCCTCCCCCTCGTCCTCGCCGGCGACCAACCCGGCAAGGAAATCCTCCACCCAGTCGCCGTCGTCATCGTCGGCGGCCTCCTGAGTTCCACCCTCCTCGGACTCGGCCTCACACCCGCCGTCTTCCTCACCTTCGGACGCAAGGCTGCGGCTCAGGCGCTCGCACGCGAAGCCCCCGCCGCCCAGTAACCCTACAATCCCCACGATCCCGTCTTCTCAAAACAACAACCACCACCCACTCCATCAACCACCCACCACCCATGAAAACCACAGCCCTCCTCCTCCTCGCCTCCCTCGGCATCCTCTCAAGCGCCTTCGCCCACGGCGAAGTCGAGATCGGACCCAACGGCGGCCGCATCCTCGAATTCTCCAAGGACGAAACCATGCACGGCGAAGTCACCGTCAAGGACGGCCGCTTCCTCATCGCCCTCCTCGACAAAAACATGAAACCCGTCGCCATCGAAACCCAGCAACTCACCGCCACCCTCGGCGACCGCTCGCGTCCCGAAAAACTCACCGTCGAAGCCCAAGCCGGCAAGTTCGCCGTGCCACTCGTCAAAGCGGGTGAGTGGGTCATCTTCCAATTCCGCCCTGCAGCAAAAGCCAAGCCCGTCACCGCGCGTCTCCACTACGACACGGCCCCCTGCGGCACCTGCAAAAAGCCCGAGTGGCTCTGCATCTGTCACGAAGAACCAGCAGCCAAGAAGTGACCCGCCCGGGCGGGCAACGCCCAGAACAGGCGCTGCATTCTGACGTAGCCTCCAACCTCCCCAGGCCTTGGCCGTCCACCTGCAACCACTCGCGCAGGCCATCCGACCGGCGTCATGGATTTGCAGATCTTTCACACATCGAACACACACAGACCTTTGTCATTGTGAAATAGCTAATTAATAACTAGTTATCTTAATGAGTCTGCGCGCGCACCCTGCGCCGTTCATCTCCCCTGCAGTCCAACTCGCATCCCCCCATGTCGTCCTTCCTCACCACCCGCCTGCTCCTCACTTGCCTCGCCGCCGCTGCAGCCCTCATGGCTCCAAGCGCATCCGCCCAGGTCGGCAACAACATCTCGGACGCCATCCAACTTGTCCCAGGATCCCGGGCAACCTTCGGCACAGCTCTGGGCACCTATAACACCGAAACCAATGAACCCGCCGCAAATGGCGGAAGGACCATCTGGTTCCGCTGGAACACGGACGACGCGCCCCCCGCAGAGGTCATGTTCTCCACCTACGGCTCCGGTTACGACACGACCATCCAAGTCTACGAATACCCGGCGGGAGCACCTCCGTATTTCACACTCACCGCCCCAGCAACGCCCACCCCCCTCGGAACCACGGCGGGCGGTTCCCCCTACGTCACCTATACGCAGGACGACATTTATCTCGGCACCACCACCGGCAACGCCACCCTCACAAACCCAACGGCAAACACCGTCTACCTTTTCTGCGTCGGACAAAACGGCGGCGCCACTTCAGGCACCATCAACCTCCAAGTCCAGTTCGGCCCCCGGCCAGTCGCAAATGATGCGATGGCCAGCGCCATCGAGTTCCTTGCCAACCCAATCTCGCCGACAACCCAGACCCTCATTGGCACGCCCACCAACGGCACCACCATCGGGTCGTCAAGCGAAGGAATCCTTCTCACAAACTGCGCCACCACCAAGACGTCCAACATCGTCACCTGCACAAGCACCACCGGCCTTATCATAGGCATGCCGGTCACGGGCGGTGGCATCACGCCCACCAACCTCACAGTGGCCTCCATCACCAACGCCACCACCTTCACGCTCAGCGGCAACATCACCTCCAACAGCGCCACCGCCCTCACGCTCTTCGCCGGTAGCGAGAATGCCCCAACCGGCGACACCGACATCACCGCCGGCTCCGTCTGGTACCGCTACAGCGTCGCCGCCACAGCCCACGTCTTCACCGTGGCCATCGACAACCTCCCCGCAGACGTCGCCTCGGCCTCGGGCGCAATCCTCCAAATCTGGAGCAACTCCAGCAACGCACTCACCAGCCCACACAGCCTCACCACGACAGCCTCAAGCACCTTCATCGCGCAAAGCACCAACAACGGCCTCAACGGCCAACCCCGTATCGTAGTCAACGGCACCGCCGCCACCACCTACTACATCCGCGTCTCCAGCACCTCCGGCTACGCATTCCCGTTCTCCATCGTCCTCGACGCCGAACCCGCTCAAGTATCCCCCGCCAACGACACCGTCAACGCCTCCCTCGGCGGGACATACGCCCTGCCCTCAACCCTCCCAGCACCACGTGTTGCGGGTAGCATCTACAGCGCCACCAACAACGAAATAGCTGGCACGACGGTAGGCACGAACAGAGACGGCGCCAATGTCTGGTACTCATGGAAGGCACCCGCATCCGGCATGGTCACCGTGCGCTCCCTCCTGCCCAATGGCGTCTATACCGCCCCAAACGGCACCTACCCGGAGGCCAGCACCTTCCGCTTCGACTGCGAAGTCTTCTTTGATCGCGCAGACCCTCGCAACACCTTCACTCCCGCCGCGTGGAGCCAGAACGACCTCCAAACCGTCGCCAGCTTCAGCGACGCCACCACCTCCCAATCCACCTCGTGGTACGCCATCAAAGACGTCGTCTACCTCATCGAAATCGGCGGCGACAGCACCGCCGGCGCCAGCAATGCGGGCCGCGGCTACTTCTCCTTCACCATCGAAAACGGCTCGCTCACCACACTCGCACGCTCCGGTGTCTCCTATGGCAGCGAGGGCGTTCTTAAAACCCTCTCCCGCCCAGTCCTCAACAGCACAGGCCGCGTGGCATTCCAATCCAGCCTCGAACTCGGCGGACAGGTCACCACCTCCAAGGACACCGCGATCTTCTACTCCAATGGAACCTCCGGCGCCAACGTCGTCGCCCTCGAAGGCAACAAGGAGTTCCTCTCCACAGGCAGCATCTTCTCCTCCTTCTCCAACGTCTTCATCAACGACGCCTCCTCCATCGACTTCACCGGAACACTGCTCATCACCACCACAGACCCCTCCACCAGCAAAACCAACGGCAGCGCCCTCTACAACGTCAACAACACCGGCTCCTCCTTCACCCGCGAGGTCCGTCTCAACGACTACACCGGCGCTTCCTACACCTGGAGCGAGGGGGGCGGTTACCTCTCCCAGTTCAACACACCGGCGCGCACCACGGACGATGGCGCAGCACTCTTCACCGGAAAAATGGCCGGCACTCCGGCCGACCGCGATACCGGCATCTTCGTCGCCTCCTCATCCCTCGCTGGCAAACTCGTCATCCTAGAGGAAGATCCCGCTCCGGGTGCTCCAGAGGGTGCAGAATTCGCAGACTGGACCGGCACTCCCTCAGTCAACGCAGCCAACTACCTCGCCGTTCTCGCCACACTCAGGGGCACGGGCGTTTCCCCCTCCAACGACACCGCCCTCTACAGCGTAAGCAACTACACCGCCAGCGCACCCTCTTGGAACCTCCGCCTCAGGAAAGGCCTCTCCGCCGGATCCACCGCCGGAGGCGCAGCGCTCTCCACTCTCACAGCCCCGCGCGTCAACAGCACCGGCCAGATCGCCCTCATCGTCAACCTCCTGATGAACTCCGGCACCCCCGCCACCACCAAAGACAACGACACCGCCATCCTCTCCGACCTCGCACAGCGCCCCGGCCTCTTCACCGTCGTCGCCCGCGAGGGAGACGTCGCCCGAGATCAAAGAGGCATCCCCCCCGCCTCCGGTGCCAAGTTCGCCACCTTCAATTCCCCGGTGCTCATCACCAACAACGCGGTCGTCTTCAGCGCCAAACTCAGCGACAACAGCACTGGCATCTGGATCTGGAACGGCCGGAGCCTCTTCAACACCGCACTCACAGGCAGTTTCGCCCCCACCACAGGCACCGACGCACCCTCCACGGGACCCAAGTTCCTCACCCTCGGCACCCCTCTCTGCAGCATCTACGGCCACATCGCCTTCACAGGCACCCTCACCGGAACCAACGTCACCACCGCCAACAATGCCGGCCTCTGGGCCGTCGCAGAGGACGGCGTCACCCCGGTCCTCCGCCTCCGCAAGGGCGACACCTACAACTTCCACACCGAACAACTCCCCTTCCGCCGCACCATCACCTCCCTCGATATCACCTCCGGTTCCGGCGGCGACGACGGCTTCCAAAGAGGCATGGATATCAACGGCAACATGGGCGTCGTCGTCACCTTCTCCAAGAACGGCACCGAACAGGGAAGCGCCGTCATCAAGGTCACCCCGTGACACCCCCAGGGCCACTCCAGCGCCCAACACCACACAACGGCTTGAGACACCTCGCCCTCGCCGTTGCGGCTCTCTCCCTCACCGCCGCCTCCCTCCTCCTCTTCCGCACCCTCCAACCCGCCCGCACGCCAGAACCCCCATCATCCCCGCCCCCCAAGCCCTCATCGGCGGCGCCCAACCAGCAAGCCGCGGCAGACACCGCGTGGCCAGACTCCCTTCGCGACCCCGCCACCTACTGCGAACGCCGCCTGCGCGACGTCAAAGCCAACCCCTCGCACTGGCAGGATCCCGATGCATGGAGCGCGGAGTTCAAGGCCGCTCCCGATGACGACCTCCGCGCCGGAGTCGTAGCACTCGCCCGCTCCATCGATGGCCGCTTCTTCCTCGCCGTTCTCCCCGGCGCCCTCGAATCCGCCAAGCTCGAACACAGGCTCTCCGCCGCACGCGCCATCGCCCAACTCCCAGAACCCCTCCTCCCCCACGGCATCGGCTCCGGCGCCGCCGCACAAGACCCGGATACGCGCGCGGAAGTCCTCAACGTCGCCTCCAACGCCCCCGCAGAACTGCGCCCAGCCCTCCTCTCCGTCGCCCTCCTCCACTCCCCGTTCCCCGAAACCCGCATCCAAGCAGCCCGGCTTCTCATGGAACGACCAGATCCCTCCTGCTTCGAAGCCCTGCTCCCCGCACTCGACGATCCCCATGCCGACGTGCGCTCATGCGTCGCCGCAACCGTGCTCGAAAAAACCGGCCAACGCCTCACCTCCGCCGCAGCCGCCACCGCATGGTGGGAGAAGAACCGCAAACGCTTCGACTCCATGCTGCTCGAAATCCCCGGCATACCTCCGGCGCCCTGAACTGCCAGGAATGTCCAGGGCATAGCGCATCAGCGCGTCCCTTCTCAAGAGGCACCCCATTCAAAACAGCGCCACCGCGTGCACTGCAGCAATGAACGCGTTGAGAACCAGACACCCCAGCGCCTGAATCCTCCCCGACCACGGATCCCCAATCCGAATGCGCACCCCAGTCGCCACCACCATCATCCCGCTCAAACCCAGCGCGGACAACATCCCAAGGGCCGGCCACCAGAAACCCGCCGCCAAACCCGCGCTCCCCGCCAGCTGCAGCACCCCCGTCAGCACACGCAACCGGGGCAAACCATAACGCTCAAACTCCCGCCGCATCCCCGCAGACACCAGGCAGCCCATCCCATATCCGCCAAAACACAGCGCAGAAACCAGCTGCGCTGCATGAAGAAGAAACTCCATTGGACTGTGAAAGCTCTGCTCGATGCCTACACTCTGGGCCCGTCCACCGCCCGCGCCAACACTCGACCATGCAATCCTTCATTTTAATCTCCCAGCTCATCGTCTCCCTCGGCCTCCTCAACGTCTGGCTCCTTCGCAGCCGAAAGCAGACCCCCTACCGCGGACGCGACGCCCGCTCGCTCGCCGAGGAGTTCGCCGCCTACGGCCTGCCAAACTGGTTCATGCTCCTCGTCGGCGCCATGAAGATCAGCGCCGCACTCCTCCTCATCGCAGGCATCTGGTTCCCCGCACTCGTCCTCCCAGCAGCCTCCACAGTCGCAGTCCTCATGGTCGGCGCTGTGCTCATGCACATCCGGGTCCGCGATCCCTGGTCCAAGTCCGTCCCCGCCACCATGGTCCTCGCCCTCTGCCTTGTGATCGTCCTCCTCCCTTCCCTCCCAGCCCCTCCGCTGCAATAACCCCAGCGCGTTCGCACACCTTAATCCGACCACAGCGCAGCGCCCCCAGCGCAACCCGTGCGCTCCGTCGCCGACTTCCTCAAGAAGCCCTCGAAAGCCCCATAAATCCAAGATCCCCGAGGATCGCCACCGAGAACCAAGTCCGCGCAGCTTCAGACTCTCAACGCTGACAGCACCCTCCGCACTGCGAACCATCCGCTTTTCGGAGAATAGCCTCGGCACCCGGGGCTCGATGAATCCCCATCCGCTCGCGATCCACCAGCGGCCGCGCTCAAAAAGGCACACGCAGCGTGTGGCCCACCTACTTCAGCGCCGCAGTCTTGGCGCTACACCCCGGTGAGGCGCAGAAACTCGTCACCACCTTGCCATCCGCAAGATTCCAAATCGTCACCGTTCCATCGTAAGAACCGGCGGCGACCCGTTGCGTGCCGGGATGAATAGCCATCGAATAAATCCAGTCGCGCGCACCTTCAAACGCCCGGGAAAGTTTCAGATCCGCCACCGCCGCCTGCACCAACTTGGCCCCGCTCCCGGCAAGGTACGTCTGCCCCCCGGAAACAAGGAGCTTCAGCACATCGCCCTGCCCGGCCAGTTCCCGCTGCTTCTTGCCGTCTGCGATACTCCACCCATGCACCGCCTTGTCCCGGCCGGCGCTCAATATCTGCGTGCCATCCGGACTAAATGCCACCGAGTAAAGCGGCGCCTGATGTTCGCGGTAAATGCCCGCCAGCTTTCCCGTCGCGACATCAAATACCTTCGCTCCACGATCAAGACTCACGGATGCAATCCGGGCACCATCGGGACTAAACGCAACCGCGGTCACCGCATCCGAATGCACCGTCAGATGGTGGCGTCTGAGGCCGGATGCAGCTTCCACAATCGAAACGCTACGGTCGGCGCCTGCACACGCAATCAGCTCCCCGGAGGGACTGAACTCAACGTCCAAAACGGCATCCGCACTGCTGAGAGCCTGGGACTGCATCGCCCCGGATTTTGGATCGAACAGCCGCAACTCGCCATACTCCCCAGGCGCTCCCCCAGCGACCGCCAGCGTGCGACCGTCGGGAGCGAACACCAGATCAAAGGTGCGCGGCGCCACGTTGCCGATGCGCCGCAACAAAGCTCCCGTTGCAGCATCCCACACAGTCAGTTCCCGGAGGCCACCAGCGAACACCTCGGCGCCATCGGGACTGAACGTGAGTGCAGTAACCGGAAGCGGCTGCGCATAAACCTCGGGCGCCTTCGGATGGGTGCGTGCCGGCACCATTTCAATGAGTGAAGCCGTGGCATTTCCCCCGTCGAATGCCGCTCCCTCCGCGATCCACCGCTTCACCAGTTCCGCCTGCGCCGCCGGAAGCGGAGGCGCCTTTTTCGGCATCCGCTCGTCGCGATCTGCCGTGACCAAACTTGTGTAGAGCCTGCTCTTCTCGGGCATTCCCGCGACAAGGACCGGATCCGAGAGATCTTCATTTCGCGAAAGAAACTCGAAGGTATCGAGACGGTACCCGCCTTTTTGTTCCGCCGCACCGTGGCACGTCTGGCATTGCTCCAAAAGAATCGGCGCGATCTGCGCGCGAAAGCTCACGGGGTCTGGCCCGGCTTTCACGTCCCCAACACACGCCACGATCAAGCACAGCATGAGGACCGTGTTCCCTTTCAAGTTTGGCGCACTCAGCAGCATGGCTCGGATCGGTGATGTGATGGTCGGTGCGCCGGCCCTTAATGACGAAACACAAACTCGCGAAGGTTCAGCACAGACCATGCAATGTCTTCGATGCCACTGTCGCGGTCCGCTCTGCCGGAAAGATACGCCTTGGCCTTGGCCAGCTCAACCTCACCCGGATACCGGCAAAGCGCCGCAAGATACAGGTGCGTGATGATCTCCTCATCGCTCTTATTCTGCGCAGCCATCTCCTTCAAAAACTTGCCACCCCCGTTTTTGAGCCGGGACTCCACTGTCTGACTGTTCGAGAGCTGCAGAGCCTGCGTCAGACTCGGCTGGCCCTGGCGTTCGCAAGCGCACGAACTCTGCCGCGTCGGCTGCCCAAAGGCGCTCAGAAACGTGTTGTTGGGCTGGGGCGCCGGCAACTGCGTTGCAGGCGTCCCAATGGGAAGATTCCCAAACCGCTCGGGACTCCCCGTCACCCGGCAGACCGCGTCCAGCAACTGCTCCGCAGTCAGGATGGTCTGTTGCGCGTGAGAAAAGTTCTTCTCGTCCGATCGGTTGAAATCATTGGAACGTGAACTCGCCTGATAAGTGCGGCTGTTCAGAATCGTCCGCAAAATGTGCCGCCGATCAAATTGGTGCTCGGTAAAGTCAGCAGCCAAGGCATCAAGCAGCTCCGGATTGGTCGGCGGATTGGATTCACGAAAATCGTCGATCGGTTCCACAATTCCGCGTCCCAGCAACTGCCACCAAATCCGGTTCACCTCCACCCTCGCGAAGAATGGGTTCTGAGGGGCGGTAAGCCAGTCGGCAAAAGCAGCAAGACGGTCGGCGTCGGGAGGCAGGGCCATCTCACCAGCACCCGGAGCCCATGGCTTCATCGTGCGTCCGGTGCGGGGTTGGGTGATCTCACCGCGGCGCGCGAGGAAGACGAGCGTCTCATCAGCGCGAGCGCCCTTCCTGCGCTGCACCCGCTCGAAGAACGCGCCCAGCCCGTAGTAATTGTCCTGAGTCCAACGCTCGAACGGATGGTTGTGGCACTTCGCGCACTGCACACGCGCACCCAGAAAAATCTGAGCCGTCATCTCCGTGGCCTCAGCCGTGTTAGCAGTGGTGCGGAAGAAGCCGGCCTGCGGCTTCTCCAAAGTGCTCCCCTGCGTGGTGAGCAATTCTCTGGCAAACCGGTCATA
Source organism: Chthoniobacter flavus (assembly GCA_945861435.1). GTDB lineage: Bacteria > Verrucomicrobiota > Verrucomicrobiia > Chthoniobacterales > Chthoniobacteraceae > CAIURC01. The sequence goes on from CAMAUX010000007.1 coordinate 63,434, forward strand.
GGGAACGTTGTCCTCCCACGCCTTCACCAGCCATGCATGATACTTGTGCGTGCCCGGTTCCGAGACGGCAGCAGCGTTGAGCCGAAGCAGATCGCCCCACTTGAATGCCCAGAAGCGCGCAAAATCGGCTCCCGCCAGAAGCGAATCAATCAACGCCGCACGCTTGTCCGGCCGACCATCCGCAAGGAAAGCCTTGGTCACCTCAACGCTCGGAAGCAACCCGGCGACGTCCTGCGAAACACGCCGGATGAACTCCGTGTCCGTGCACGTTGCAGACGGAAGATATTGGAGCAGCCGGAGTCTTTTGAAAACCAGCGTGTCCACGTAATTGGCCGGCGCAGGCGCCTTCCACTCGAAGCCCGGCACATCCCGCACAAAGGTCAGATAACAGGTCTCCACATTCTCCAAGAAACGCACCGAAATCCCCACCTGCCCCCGGCCCGCACCGACAACAAGCCCGCTCGGGCCGACCGTGGCGACGGCCTCCTCGGAGCTCGAGTACATGGCCAGCCGGGTGATGTCCCTCTGCGAGCCGTCGCTGAAATCCGCCGTCACACGCAGTTGCTGCGTATGCGCAGGCCATTTCAAAGTACGGCGCAACGCCGGATCCACCCGGATGCCCGTGAGCTTCGGTGCGCTCTCTGGCTCAAACTGACAGCCCTGTTGAATCCAGTGGAGCAGCAGCCGATAGGACTCGTCTTCCTCCTTGAGCTTCTGTCCCCCGCGGTGCGCCACCTTCATCAGCGGCTTGCGCAAGAGCAGGCTCGACTCGGGCTCAGGCAGGTTGATGCGCCGATTAAGGAAATCCCGGGTCAGCGCAATTTTGTCAGCCTCAGGATCAAAGGCCACCATCGACAGCGCAAAGCCCCCCTTGCCGCTCGGAGCACCATGGCAGCCGCCAGAGTTGCAGCCACTCTTTGAAAGCGCCGCGAGCGCGCCGTAATGAAAGGAAATCTGCTCCGGTGTCCCCTGGCCGGAAACCAGCACCGGCACGCGCTGCTCCAACTCTCCCACCCGCACGATCAGCTCCGTGCTTCCATCCGCCACGGGCAGCACCAGCGCTCCATCCATGCGGATGATCCCCTCCGAGCCCGCCCTCAGCTGCGCCGCCCTCGTCAGATCCTGCACTGTTCCGTCGGAATAAATACCCGTGACGACCATCTGCACTTGTTGCAGCGGCGTGCTCAGCTTCACCGCCGCCGGGGTAATCTCCACCTTCTCCGGATGCCCGATTTTCACCGGTTCAAGGGCAACAACGGGCTTGTCCATTTCAGGCTGCTCCGCGCCGAATAATTGACCCGCTAAATACAGAAGACAGAACAGCAACCGGATCGCCTTCATTTTCCAACCTCCAGAGCGACGGGCTTTGCCTCGACTGCAACATCCACACCCTTGATCCGGGTAACTCCCGAGATCATCAGCGACTCGGAACGCGGGTCGCCAATGCCCGCATCAGCACTGAGCTCGACCGTGACCTCGTTCATCCCGGCGGGAATCTGGAGGGAGTCCGGTCCGGAAACACCCGAGGGAAGTTTACCAAGGCGCACGGTGATCGGCTGCGAGTCGTCTTCCGCGTAACGGGTCGCCACGATCTTGAGCTTCTGCCGCCCGCCCGCAGCCAGCGGACCGCCCATGACTCCGGAAAGCCCCAGCGGCTGCACCACATGCAGCGGCACGTGGGAAAGCCGGACATCCTTGTGCACACCCTTGAAGTCAGCACTCGCAACGACCTCAAAGGTGTGGGCGCCAACGGCGATCGTTTCCGGCCCCGTCACTTCGCAGATGAAATCCACCTGCCCCTTGATCCGCCCGCCCCTGCCCGACTCGGCGCGGATGGCGACACCCTCCGGAAGACCGACGAATTTGAACTGAGCATTCCCATCGAACGCCGCGTCAATCGACGTCTGCCGAACCACAAAGGAACGTTTCCCGACTAATGTGGGTAATTCCACAACAGGCGAAGCCAGCTCGATCTTGAAGAAATCGGGAGCATCTGGCCCCACACAGATGGGAAACGTTTCCCGCAGAAGCCGGGGAGGAAAGGGCATGGACAGAAGCGCCAGCGACACCTGGTCCTTCGGCGCTTTATTTGCATCCGCTTTCGGGCCCGTAGCCACAGCACTCACCACCTCTTCGCCTTCCGTCGCTTTTCCAATAATCCGCACATGGTAAAAGGCGCCCGACTGCACGTCGCTCGGAACAAACACCTGGAGCAGCGTTTCATTTTTCCCCCTCTCGATCACGTGCTGTTCCAACCGCATCTCTGAAGGAAGAGGCCTGCCATCACCGCTGGCCAGTTCGAGAGTAATTGGGCCGTTCACCCCACGACGTTGGGCCGTGATTTTTGTGCTGAAGGATCCTCCCTTTGCCGCAAGGAAGCGGTCTGAGGCCGCGCTCAATTCAAACCCCTTGGCGCCCCACTTTTCCAACCGAAGGCCATACACAAACTCGCCGCCACCCCTGCGCGCAATATCTTCAATCTGGATTTTGTAAGAGCCATCCCTCGGCGCTTTGAAATTCAAAGCCACGTCCCCCTGCACCCCAGCTGTGCCGGCATCATTCTCGGCCACAATGGCTCCCTTCTCGTCAGTCGCCGCGACGTAAAGGACGGCTGGCGAGCCGATGTCTCGCGTCAGCGGAGTAAGGGTGAAGCGCTCGTCTTTCTTTGCCGCAATCTGAATTACATCCCGCTCGCCGACCCGCGCCAGACGTCCCGCAAACACACTGGGAACAGGAACCAACTGGACGGACGGGGAACCCGGCTGTTCTGCCTCCAGAACCACCGGCCCCCGCTCCACCCTCAAAACACCAAATGAGGCAGGCTTGTCTGACGCAAATCGCACTGGCACAGAAAGGATTCCATCCGGCTGCATCGGCGCCTGCACCTCCATTGGAGCAAGAGTCTCACCCCCCGCTCCGCTCACCCGCAGAGACACCTTGGCTCCGGCCTCCGCCACCGGTGGGAAGACTGTGGTGAGCAGCGGAAAATCACCAATGCGCAGATGGTAAAAGCGCTCAGCACCACCACCGAAAGACGCGTCCCGGATTTCGAGAATGATCGGTTCTCCATCGGGCGCTGTGTAACGCAGACGACAGTCTCCAGATAATCCCTGGGTGTCATCTGCGCGGGCTAGTTCCTTACCCCTCGCATCCAGAAGGCGCAGGACCGGGTCCATCTTAGAACCAATCCGGCCTGCATACACCTCCACCGACAGCGCTTCTCCTTGCTTGGGTGAAAGCCGGTAAAAATCCGAGCCGCCGGTATCCGAAGCACCTTCGAGCGCTGTGGGAATCGTGAGCTTCTGGGCATTCTCCACGGAGGTGTTCTTGGTCGACTTCACAACCACAGGCAGCTCGTCGACGAGAAACAGCAGCGGCCCTGAAAAGCCCGTGGCTGTGGGAAGACGCAGGAACGCAATTCCCAGCGGCGCGCTCGGGGAAAGGGAAAGCTTGGCTGTGACACTGCGCCCATCCTGCTTGGCACTCTTGCCGTCCTTGCCTGCGGGCGCAGTTTCCCAATCCGTGGTGGAATCAAAGCTCGTCCAGATTTTCCCGGGCTTCAGCAGATCTTTCCCGTGCAAAGTAAGAGACACCGTCTCCCCCGGACGCGCCGAGTACGGCAGCACCCGGGTTAATTCCGGAGACTGCCCAAAGCTGCTCGCTGCGTGTCCCAATAGCGCAGCCATCCCCGGCAGGGAAAAGCGGAGGATGTCGCGCATGCAGGCCATTAGTCTCAGTGGCTCCGTGGCTCTCAGAAAGAAGAGCTGCAAAACCTCAGACCAGCCCCCGAATAACCTCGCCCTTCTTCGCCAGAAAAATCGGGCGTCCGTCCGGCGTGAAGAGCGGCTTCTCCCGGTCAATGCCAAGAAACTCGTAGACCGTTGCGGCGTAATCTTCAGGTGTGTAGGGCTTCTCCGTCACATATCCCCCCTCGCTGTCGGTCTCCCCGATGATCTGCCCGCCGGGAACGCCCGCGCCCGCAAAAGCGATGGAATAGGCATTGGGCCAGTGATCGCGGCCCTTGGTCTTGTTCAGGCGCGGCGTGCGGCCGAATTCAGTGACGAAACAAACCAGCGTGTCGTGAAGCAGCCCGCGCTGATCCATGTCCTCGATGAGCGCACTAAAAGCCTGATCCGTGGAGCCCATCATCCACCAGGTGCCGATCCCATACCGGCCCACTCCGCCCTGGGCGCCCGCAAGATTACAGGTGCCGTTGGCGTAGATGTAGTCGTGGTGATCCCAGTTGAGATTGCTGCCGCCGGGGGTCTTGTCGCTCAGAGGCTCCCGCACATCGACAGTCACAAACCGCACGCCCGATTCGATGAGCTTCCGCCCCACCAGATAACACTGCCCGCGGTGACCGCGCCCGTAACGTTCCCGGATATTATCCGGTTCGCTCGTGAGATCGAAGGCCCCCATGGTGCCGGGGTTGGTCAGGAGATTTTCCGCTTGGTCGTAAAACGACTTCATCGCCTCCGACGCACGAGTCGCCTCCGTCGCCAATCCAATGTCCAGACTGCTGAGAAGATCGCGCCGGTCCTTGAACCGCCGTTCATCAATGCCCGTGGTGAAACTGAGATTCGGCACCTTCCATTTGGGATCGGCAAGATTGGCGCCCGTCGTCTTGAACGCAGCGAAACTCGGAGGCAGATAGCCGGTGCGGGTCATGGCCGCCTGCTCATGATTTCCCGGAACCATGATGTAAGGAGGCAGATAGCCACAGTCGCTCCCCGAGCGGAAAGCCACCACACTGCCAATATCCGGCATCTCCACGGGGCCGCCGGGAACTTCTCCCGAGAGGATGTACTGGGTGCCCCGGGGATGATCGTCCACCTTGATCTTGTGGTACATCGACCGCACCACCGCCAGTTTGTCCGCCACCTTGGCGGTCTTCGCCAGCAACTCAGTAAACTGCATCCCAGGCACCTTGGTGCCGATCGGCTTGAAGATACTCCGGTGCTCGGCGGGCGCATTGGGCTTGGGATCCCAGGTGTCCATGTGTGAGAGCCCGCCCTGCTCAAGAATCACCAGAACGCGCTTCGCTCTCCCGAAGTGTTTCCCCTGTCCGGCGCCCACTCCTGCACCAAAAAGTCGACTGCCACCGAGAGCCCCAAGAACCCCGCCCAGCCCCAGTCCTACAAAACTGCGCGCCCCGCGATTGAGCAGGCAGCGCCTCGTAATCCCCTCACGCAATGCAGAGGGGATCCCCGCAGCGGGTTCCTGATCGGGGACGGTAGATTTTGGATGAGGCACCACATCTGAGTTAATCCACGACATCTAGTCTTTGCTAGTGGGTAAAACGCACCGACTTGCGCAACCGCTTCCGCCCGATACCAAACACCAAGAAGGTCACCCTTGAGCGCGCTTTCAGCAGCCACGCACTGCAGGGGCCTGCTGTTGGAGCTCATCGAAACATCCCGATCCTTCCACCACTCCCCCGCACTCCCCCACAGGCAAGGCTCTCACACAAGGGTACAAAGCCACCAAGGACAGAAAGAGAGACGCACGCAAGGGACAGGCAATGTTTCCACTTGGTCGCGATCTCGCGCCCCATGCACGGGTGGGTGCGACTCCGGTGCTTCCCTACGTCCACTTCGCAGATCGAGATCCCTCGCCCCGGGAAAATAAAAAAGCCAAGGCCCACGCCACCAACAACTCGGTGATCGCCAAGGACAGCCCACGAAAAAACCAACCCCCCCGACATTCAGCGCCCCAACAACACGGCGCGGACTCGAGAAAAGATCAGAACGGAATATCGTCCCCGGACGCGTCCAGATCCGGATCCGCCGGAGGACGCTGCGGGGTCTGCGGCCGTGCGGCCGGACGGGTCGCAGGACGGCCCTCAGAATATCCGCCCTCCCCACCGCCACCGCCACCGCCACCGCCACCGCCACCGCCGCCGCCACCGCCGCCGCCGCCAGCACCGCCACCATCGCGCGAGCCGAGCAACTGCAATTGCTCACCCACCACTCGCATCTTGCTGCGTTTCTGACCGCTGGCTTTGTCCTCCCACGTGTCGAGCTTCAGACGCCCCTCGATGAAAACTGGACGGCCCTTCTTTAAGTAATCCCCTGCGATCTGAGCGACGCGCCCGAAGAGTTCCACGTCCACGAAGGTCGTTTCCTCCTGCTTCTCCCCGGCCTCGTTGGTCCAGTTCCGATTGATCGCAAGACCCAACTGGGCGATTGCGGTCCCTTTCGGCGTGAACTTAATCTCAGGATCCCGGGTCAGGTTCCCGATCAGCATTACCTTATTGAGATTGGCCATAGGGTGGAATCAGAGGGAGATGTAGGAACGGAAGGAATGATCCCGAAAAAAAGGGGGATCAGCAGCAAACCGAGCGGCAAACGCACTTTCACAAGGAAGAGGTTGGGTCACCGCTGGTTTACCGCCGGGCCTGTAAAAGCCCCAATTAGCCGGCCGCCTGAACCTTCTTCGGGCGGAGCTTCTGATAGTGCTGACGGTACACTTCGCTGTCGAGTTTGAACTTCCCGCGCAGACGCGAGAGCAACTGCGGCTCAGCTTGGAAGATGAAGTTCACAAAGTAACCGCTGTCCAGTTCGCCCGCTGCGTAGCTGAACTTCCGGCGGTCCAGACGCTGTACGCTCTCCACGGCCGCGCCCTCCTTGGCGAGATCCTTCTCAAGGCGCTCGATGATTTCCTTGGCGCTCTCCTCGCTGCCCTTGGTGTTGAGGATCAGAAGCCCTTCGTATCGGTTTTTCATGGTTTGGTTGGTGTGTGTTAGTTGTAAAGATTCATCGCGGTCTCAAGCCCCCGCTCCTGCACGCAGGCGACCGCGTCCGCGGCCCTCTCCAGCGCAGTCTCCAGTGGTGCCGCCTCCTCGTCCGAAAAGCGCCCCAGAACGTGCCCCACTGCCGCCCCGGTTGCCGCAGACCCAATCCCGATTCTCAACCTGGGAACCTCCAGCGTCCCCAAATGCTGAATAATCGACTTGAGCCCGTTGTGCCCTCCCGCGGAACCGCCGGCGCGCAGACGCAGCCTCCCTAGAGGCAGAGCCATGTCGTCCAGGACCACGAGCACCTCTGCCGGAGACACCCGGTGAAAATCGCTCACCGACCGGAGCACCTCTCCGCTGAGGTTCATGTACGAAAGCGGCTTGCAAAGCAGGCTCGCCCCACGGCGACAAATGGAAGCTTTCCACGCCTTCTCCTCGCGAAAATCCGAACCCCACGCAGACGCAATCTTGTCGAGCACCATGAAGCCCACGTTGTGACGCGTCAGGCGATACTCCCTGCCCGGGTTTCCCAGCCCGACAATCAATCGCATCGGCATCTGAAACCACAAGCCATCCAGCCGGATAGGCCGAAGAACAAGTGCTCCTCATGAAGGCTCGCAGTGAGTGCTCCGCGCGCGACTATTTCTTACCAGCCGCGGCCGCAGCGGGCTTCTTTTCCTTGAGAACTTCAGGCTGCGCTGCGGCTCCGGTCGCGGCTTCCGCAGCAACCTCGGTCTTGGGCGCCGCCACATGCAGCACTGTGAGTTCGGAATGCGCGAGCGCAGAGACACCGCCGGGAAGCGGAAGATCGCGGACATGGATCGACTGCCCGACTTCCATGGCGGACACGTCAATCGCGATAAACTCAGGCAGATCCTTGGGAAGACAGGCCACCTCCACGGAGTGCATGTTAACCTCGAGCAATCCACCCCCGGAGCGCACTCCGATGGCTTCACCCATCACACGGACAGGCACATGGGTGTGCAACTCCTCGTCTGCATTCACCGCATGGAAATCCACATGGAGCACATTGCGCCTCACCGCATGGTGCTGCACCTCCTGAATCAGCGCCAGACGACTGCTGACCTGCGCCCCGTCGGCGATCTCCAACTCCACAAGCACGTTCTCGCTCGTCGCGCGACTGAGCAGGGTCTCAATCTCCTTTGCCACCAACTGCAGGTTCAGCGGTTGCTGCGTCCTGCCATAAATCACGGCAGGAACGAACCCATTGTGCTTGATTTTCTTCACCGCAGTGCGCCCCACCTGAGTGCGCGCCTGCGCCTTGAGTTTGATTTGCTTAGCCATAAGATTTTAAACTTTTTCGTTCGGACTGATTTTGAAAAGCGACGAAACCGACTCGTCGCAGTGGATTCTCTTGATCCCCTCACCCAGCAACTCGGCGATGCACAACTCCGTGATCGGAAATCCTTCACCGGAACGCACCGGAACGCTGTTGGTGGTGATCAACTCCACAATCTCGGAAGCCTTGAGCCGCTCGATCGCGAGGTCGGAAAGAACCGCGTGCGTCACCGCCGCGAGCACCTTGGACGCACCGCGCTCGCGCAGCAGTTTCGCCGCGCTCGTCAACGTGCCAGCCGTCTCCGTCAGATCGTCCACCAAAAGCACCTGACGCCCCTCGACGTCCCCGATCACATTCATCGCCTCAATCTCCGTCGGACTCTTGCGCCGCTTCGCCACGATCGCGAGCCCGGTGTTCAACGCCTGAGAATACGCAGAGGCCATCTTCAAACCTCCCACATCAGGCGAAACCACAATCAAGTCCTCCAACTGCCGCTCCCTCAGGTGCCGGATCATCACTGGCGCTGCATAAAGGTGATCCACCGGAATGTCGAAGAAACCCGCCACCTGCTGGGCATGCAAGTCCATGGTCAGCACCCTGCTCACGCCAGCCGCCGTAAGCAGGTTGGCGATCAACTTCGCAGTGATCGGCACCCGGGGCTGATCCTTCCTGTCCTGCCTCGCGTAACCAAAGAAGGGAATCACCACCGTGATCCGCGCCGCGCTCGCACGACGCGCGGCGTCCACCATAATCAACAACTCCATCAGGTTCTGATTGGTCGGAGGACAGGTCGGCTGGACGATAAACACATCGCGACCGCGGATGTTTTCATCGTACTTCACGTAAGTCTCACCGTCTGGAAACGAAGTCACCGTCGCCTCCCCAAGCCCCACTCCAACGAAGGCGCAAATCCGGCGCGCCAACTCGCGGTGGGCGGATCCGGCGAAAATCTTTAACTCGGAGCGTTCGTGCAGCATCGGGGGCAAAAATGGGAGCACGACTGTAGGGGCCGCACGGGGAAACACAAACGGAAAATGGCGTGCCCCCCCTTCCCTCATCAACCCCACCCAATGAACCATCAGGTCTGGCCGAAAATGGAGCCCCCCCCATCCACCCGCTGCACATGCGTCGATTCCGTGGAAGGCGGCGCTTCAAATTAATCACAAAAATCTGATTGATAGAGGTTTATGGATTTTTGGCTTTGACCAATATCCCACTCGGCATCTAGAGACTGCCCCCGTCCGCGAACAAGTCGCGCGCAACCAAAGCATGAAACAAAATCCGTCCATCACCATGAAATCCGCACTCATCCCCGCCATCGCCGCACTGGCTTTGGCAACCAACGCATACGCCGGGCAGCAGGTCTCCTCCGGCGCCAGCAAGCAGTTCAAACAACCGGTCGAATCCCTCTGCTTCAATTCCGGAGAGTGGCAGTTCGACCTCTTCGGCACCTACGTCGACGGCAACTCCCCGGAGCATGCAGGCCCCGTCCGCGACCACGGCTGGGGTGGCGGTATCGGAGTGAACTACTTCGTCTCCCGCTTCATCGGCTTCGGCGTCGAAGGCTACTGGCTCGATGCTCGCGAGAATGGCTCAGTCTCTTCAAGCACAAGCCGTCGCACCGTCCATAATGCAACGGGCAGCATCATCGCCCGCTATCCAAGCGACACCACCTGCGTAGCCCCTTACCTCTTCCTCGGGGGAGGAGTCCACGCTGACGGTGACAACTGGGCCAGCGGGCATGCCGGACTCGGAGTCGAGTTCCGCTTCCTCCCTGAGCGCATGAGCTTCTTCACCGATGCGCGCTGGACTTACTTCGGCGACCGCTATGGCCACGGCGACCAGAACAACATGGTCAGCCGCGCCGGCATTCGTTTCGCCTTCTAGGCAGCCACGATACTGTCCGTTGATCATCAAAACGCCGGAGGTTACTCTCCGGCGTTTTTCTTTCCCTCTGACCCCTCACGCTTGACTCAACTACGAGGTCCAACCCAAATCGTGCCTAGCTTTCTTTGAAAGCCTCTCCATCCGGCCACCGTGGTGTGAATCCACCACCCGACTCCGGCAACACTAAGAAAACCCACCCCAACAGCCTTCTCTCCTGTAATGAAACCCCTCCACTCTCTCATCGTCCTCGGAATAGCCGCAGTTCTCCCTCTCCAAGCGGCTGATCAGACGCTCTTCAACGGCAAAGATCTCTCCAACTGGGAGGGCAACAGCGAACTCTGGTCGGTCAAGGATGGCGCAATCGTCGGCTCCACCACCAAGGAAAAACCAGCGAAGGGCAACACCTTCCTTATCTGGAAAGGTGGAGATGTCAGCGACTTTGAACTCACGCTCAAGTACAAGACCGAACCCGGGGACGAAAAAGGTTTTGCCAACTCCGGCATCCAGTACCGCAGCAAGGTCGTTGATCCGGTCAACTTCGTGGTCGGCGGTTATCAAGCAGACTTCGAGGCGGGCAAGACCTACAGCGGCATTCTCTACGAGGAAAAGGGCCGCGGCATTCTTGCCAAGCGCGGCGAGAAAGTAGTCATCAAAGAAGGCGAAGACCCAAAGAAGCCCAAGCTCGAGAAGACTGGCGAAGTGGGTAACAGCGAGGAGATCCAATCCTCCATCAAGCAGGGCGATTGGAATGACTACCGCATCGTCGCCAAGGGCAATCACCTTCAGCACTTCATCAACGGGAAAGCCACCGTCGACGTCACGGATGAGACCGCCATCGGAGCCAAGAGCGGAGTGCTCGCCCTCCAACTCCACGCAGGCCCCCCAATGAAAGTCTCCTTCAAGGATATTGTCCTGAAGACGCCTTAACTCTTGGCGGCGGGGAACCACGCCCCCCGCGGACCTATCGCCCCATCCAACCGAGTCGCGAGACGCGGGCATCCTCGTGGCCACTTTCGCCGACAGGATCCCGGGCGCGGAGGCAGAGCCAGTGCCGGGGCCTTTCCCATGCGAGCCGCCGTTTCGACCTTGGCGATCCGTCGTCCATGCCCTGAAGCCAGCGGCAATTCTCGCAAAAAATTAACGAGCCGTACTGCTCTTCATCAGGCGCGGTCGCGTGCCAACCAGAACGTCCACTCGTGTGAGAGGCGCGCGCCCCTCCTAAGAAGTGTCGCCTCGTGCAGGTCATCCCAGCACACTCACCTCCCCCATGCGACTCCTCCCATCCCTCCTGGCCACAGCCCTCCTCTCGATCCCCCTGCTCGCTGCCGACAATTACCCTCTCGGCCCGGACTCCCAGCCCCAAGAAGGCATCCCCAAAGGCAAAGTAACTCAGATGCCGCCTTGGACTGACTCCAAGGTGTTTCCAGGCACCAAACGCGATTGGTGGGTCTACGTGCCCTCCCAGTACGACGCTCAAAAGCCAGCCGCGGCCATGGTGTTCTGCGATGGCGCAGGCTTCGTAAAGCCCGACGGACAATTCCGCGTGCCCGTCGTTTTCGACAACCTCATCGCGAAAAAGCAGATGCCCGTCACCATCGGCATCTTCATCAACCCGGGCTCATTCCCAGCCACAGGCCAGGATCAGAAAGACCGCAGTAACCGCAGCTTCGAATACGACTCCCTCGGCGATGCCTACGCTCGCTTTCTCATCGAGGAAATCATCCCAGAGGTGCGTAAAAACTACCGGCTCAGCGAGCAACCTGGCGAGTGGACCGTTTGTGGCAACAGTTCCGGCGGCATCGCCGCATTCACCGCCGCATGGGAGCACCCGGAAGCGTTCGGCAAGGTCATCAGCCATATTGGCAGCTTCACCAACATTCGAGGTGGCCACGTCTACCCGGCACTGATCCGCCAGACCAAGGACAAGCCGAAGCCCCTTAAAATCTTCCTCCAAGACGGATCCAACGACCTCGACAATCTCCACGGCAACTGGCCCATCGCCAACACGGACATGGCCGCAGCGCTCAAGTTTGCGGGCTACGATCACCGCTTCATCCTCGGCGACGGCGGCCATAGTGGCAAACACGGCGGATCGATCTTCCCCGAAACCCTCCGCTGGCTCTGGAACACCACACCCCAGAACTAACAGGCACACCAAACCCACACGCTCACCTCCCAGCTTATGTGCCCCATCCCCATGAAGACTCGCGCCCCCCTCTCCTTCGTTCTCGCCGGATGCATCCTCGCCTCCATCCCGCTTCACAAAAGCCTCGGCGCGGATGAAAAGTTCCAGCCACACCCCCTTGCCCTAGAGCAGGCCGACGTGCCGAAAGGCACTCTCACCCAGATGCCGCCTTGGAAGTCGAAGATCTTCGAGGGCACAACGCGCGACTGGTGGATCTACGTACCCGCACAGTACAAGCCGGAGAAGCCCGCCTCGGTGATGGTCTTCCAAGACGGTGGCGGATACACACGCAACACAGGCAACTGGCGCGTACCAATCGTCTTCGACAACTTGATCGCTACAGGAAAAATGCCCGTCACCCTCGCAATCTTTCTCAACCCGGGCGCATTCCCCACCACAAGTCCGGGCCAGAAAGAACGCAGCAACCGCAGTTTCGAATACGACTCCCTCGGCGACCGCTACGCGCGCTTCCTGCTTCAGGAAATCCTTCCCGAAGTCGAAAAGACCCACCCTCTCTCCCACAACCCCGCCGACCGCGCCATCTGCGGCGCAAGCTCCGGCGGCGCATGCGCATTCACCGTCGCATGGGAGCATCCCGAAGCCTTCGGAAAGGTCCTCTCCACCATCGGCAGTTTCACCAACCTCCGAAGCGCCCACCATTACCCCTCGTGGATCCGCAAGACCGAGCCCAAGCCCATCCGCGTGTTCCTCCAAGATAGCAGCGGCGACCTCGACAACCCCTTCGGCAACTGGCCACTCGCCAACCAACAGATGGCCGCCGCGCTCCGCTACATGGACTACGATGTCCGCTTCGAATACGCCGAAGGCTACGGCCACAACGGCAACCACGGGGGATCACTCTTCCCAGAAGCGCTCCAATGGCTGTGGCGCTCAGAGGCCCACACGCCAAAGGACGTCTCCAAGGGCTCCATCGGCGGCGACATGCCGCTCCAACACCTCCTCCTCAACAACGAACCCTGGCAGCTCGTCGCCGAAAACATCGCCTTCGCCGACGGCCCCTGCACAGACGCCGACGGCAACTTCTACTACTCCGACATGAAGGCGCCCGCGATTCTTAGAATCAGCACAGACGGCAGGACCACCAAGGTGAGTGATGAAGGCGCCAGCGCACTCAAGTTCGGCCCAGACGGCAGGCTTTACGCATGCCAGGGAGCAAAGAAGCGCCTCGTAGCAATCAACCTCGCCACTCAAGCGCTCGAGGTTCTCGCCGAAAACGTCCAGCCTAACGACCTCGCTGTCTCCCGCTCAGGCCACATCTACTTCACAGAGACGGGCAAGAAACAGGTTTCGTGGATCGTCGCCAAGACCCGCGAACTGCGCGCTGCAGACACCGGCATCACCGCCCCCAACGGCATCACCCTCTCCCACGATCAAGGCACCCTCGCCGTCTCCGACTACAAGGGCGACCACGTCTGGGCCTTCCACATCGAGCCCGACGGAAGCCTCTCCGCAAAGGCCCCCTACATGACCCTACGCACGGAAGTCGACCTCGACACCCCAAGCCCCGATGGACGCGCCGCTGTCTTCAAGACGGCCTCCGGAGGCGATGGAATGACCAGTGACCGCCAGGGGCGCTTCTACGTCGCAAGCAACCTCGGCATTCAAGTCTTCGACCCCACAGGACGCATGTGCGGCATCCTCTCAAGACCCCAGCTGCAAAAGCCGCTCACCAGCTGCGCTCTCTCCGGCCAAGGCCTGCAATACCTCTACGCCACCAATGGCGACAAAATCTTCCGCCGCAAGGTGCAGGCGGAAGCAAACCTCTACCACCTGCCCTCAAGCTCACAACCCGCCCGCTGAGGCCACTCGCGCTGCCACCGCGCCATGCCGGAGGAGGTGGTCCCCCGGATCACGCAGAACTCAGCTCAACGGAAGCCCACTACCACGGCCCCGGCAGAGCCCGCTCGACGAAATCCACCTTCTCCTCCAGCAAACGCTGCCTGCACTTGGCAGAGGCCACCCCCGTAAAGACCACACCCGCGCGCTTACCCGTCGCGCTCGCCTGCTTCAGCGCCCGCACGAGTTCCTCCATCTCCCTCGTCCACACAGCATAATCACAGACCAGCGGCGCCACGTAACTCCCGTCCACAGCCCCATACACCATCCGCCCGCGGAACATCCCCAGCTGTACGGGCGAACGGCGCCCATCTTCCTTCAGCCTTACAAGGAGCAGCGCCAGTTGCTGAAAGCGCACCGCAGCCGCCTCCTTCTCCGCACCAGCAGCCATCCTTACCACCACCTCACGCCCCTTGACCCCCTCCAATTTTTCCAACGCCGCCACAATCACAGTCTGATGCAGCGGAGAAAAAGCGGCACTGTTGACGAGTGCAGTGGCATCCCCATCGGGAACCCCCATCGCCTTCAACTTCTTAGCGTTGCGAATGCGCAGGTCAATCGGACTGGAGTCGAGTAGCACTTGGTTGAGTTCGCTACTCAGTTCCGTGGAAACCAGCGCCACTCCCACTCCGCCCGTCACCGCAATCGATCCCAGCCGCAGCGGCATCTCACCCGCAAACATCGTCCACGCCATACGATCGAGCTCCTTTTGCAGGACCTTGTTGGAAGTGTACGGATCAACGCCCACTCGCAACGCCAGCCCCCGCTTCACTCTCGAAAACCCGATCAGCGCACGCCCCGCTCCGTCCTCGTACTCGCTCGCTTTCCTGCCCTGCCCTCCCTCCTCCACCGCCCGCCCAGCACGCCGGAGAAACTTCCATACCCCCCTCGGCAACCCGCCCAAAGTCTGCGCAGGATGAAGCACAAGATCCTTCACGGCGACCAAGGGGCTGCTCGCAGACCTCCCGAGAGCCTTCGAGAACTCGGCCCCTCGCGAGAGTTCATGCATCTGCTCCAGGGCCTCAATCTCCCGCACCCGCTGCAGGAGTTGCTGGTTTCCGACCGCCTCAAAACTCCCAAAGGATGAGTCGATCCGAAAATGGTTCGCACCATCCATACTCTGCACCTTGTCGCGCACGCTGAACTTTTTGCCCGACAGAAAGCGGGCACCCAGCAGATCCGCCGCGTGAAGAACGGGAACCTTCTCGTAGTCCTGCTGGGCTGATGCAGCACAAAGCACCTCCCAAGGGCTCGCAGCCATCACAACGCACAGAAGGGCGCGCAACAAAAACCCGATCGGGAACACTCGCATGCGTGTCTAATATCCCTATCCCTGGCCCCAAAAAACGCCAAGCACAGCGTTAGCAAATCGTGGCGGGAACCCGCAGGAATCCCCAAAGCCTTCCCCCTCCATCGCCTCCACTCTCCAACGCCTCACCGCAAAAAGGCCGCAGGGCTGACACTCCTCACCACAACAGCCACGGAATGCGCCGCCACCGTGTACGCAGGCTCGTGGAAGGCCGGCGACTCAAGCAACTCGTTGATGTCCTCCGGCGACTCCAGAGAGGTGTCGATCCATCGACGCCATGGTCCCAGTTGCGAATCGCCCCCGGCAGGAAGCTCAAAGTTCAGAGGCTCCCAATGCGCGTTCATCATCACATGGAGCACCAGCACGTCGGCAACAATCCATACGGTCAACGCAATGCTGTGGGAGTCTGGCCCGCGATCAGGCTCATTCAGCTTCACCCCGTGCGTCTGCACGCGCGCCTGCTTGAGCATCTGCGCAAGCGTTCGCCCACTGCGATGCGGCCCGGACTGACGACGTATCCGATGCGCGATAAGCAACTGCACAAACCGATGGACATCCCGGTGCTGGTCCAGAAGACGCCAGTCAAACCAGCTCACCTCGTTGTCCTGGCAATAGGCGTTGTTGTTGCCCCGCTGGGTGCGCCTCACCTCGTCGCCCATGAGTAGCATCGGCGTGCCCACCGAAATCAGCGTGATGAAGAGCGCGTTCTTCACCATCTGGTTGCGCAACCGCTCCACCTGCGCATCCGCTGAGACCCCCTCCACACCACAGTTCCAACTCCGATTATCATCAGTTCCGTCCCGACTCTCCTCGCCATTGGCCGCGTTGTGCTTGTGCGCGTAAGAGTAAAGATCGTTCAAAGTGAACCCGTCGTGGCACGTGACAAAATTGACGCTCTGCTCCGGCTCCCTCGCCGCATGCCCGTAAATGTCCGGACTCCCCAGCAACCGGTACGGAATCCCTCCCACCGTCTCCCGGTCCGCCCGCAGGAAACTGCGCACGTCGTCACGGAAACGCCCGTTCCACTCCTTCCACCGGTCGCCCACGAAGGAACCCACTTGGTAAAGCCCGCCGGCATCCCACGCCTCTGCGATGATCTTCGTATCGGCCAGAACCGGATCGGAATCGATGTCCCACAGGACCGGTGGGTTCTCGTGCGGACGGCCGCTCTCGTCCCTCGAGAGGATCGATGCGAGATCAAAGCGGAACCCATCCACATGCATCTCTTGGACCCAGTAGTGCAAACTGTCGCGAATGAGCCGCCTCACAATCGCCTGATTCGCGTTCAGCGTGTTCCCGGTCCCAGTGAAATTCGCGTACCGCGAACGGTCGGCCTCCAAAATATAATAGATCTCATTGGCCAGCCCCTTGAAGCTGAACGTAGGCCCGTCCTCGCCCCCCTCAGCTGTGTGATTGTACACCACATCGAGGATCACCTCGATGCCAGCGCTGTGCAGCGCGCGCACCATATCCCGAAACTCATCCAGCGCAGCAAGACCATCCCCACCCGACGAATAGCCTCCGTGTGGCGCAAAGAACGACACAGGAGAGTATCCCCAGTAATTACTCAACCCAGGCCGCGCGTCCTGCGCATCAAACTGGAACACCGGCAGCAGTTCCACCGCCGTAATCCCCAATTCCCTGAGATACGGAATCTTTTCCACCAACCCCGCATAAGTCCCGCGCTTCTTCACATCGCACCCGCTGCTTGCGTGCTTGGTGAACCCCGCGACGTGCATCTCGTAAATCACGGTGCTCGCAAACGGCTTCCGTAATGGCTGGTCCCCCCGCCAGTCGTAAGCCCTCGGGTCCGTCACCACGCTCTTCATCGCCACCGCACACTGCTCCGCGAAGTCACCGTAAAACTCCCGCCGATAACCGGCTGGCGTCACAACCGCACGGCCATACGGGTCAAGCAGCACCTTCTCCGCATCAAAACGCAGCCCTCTCTCCGGCACATGCGGACCGTGCGCGCGAAACGCATAAATCTGTCCAGCTCCAATGCCCGGCACAAACGCATGCCAGTACTGGTGCGTGCGGTTGAACCCCGGGTCGAGTTCCAGAATACGAGCCGGCCGCGGATCATCCACTCGGTCGAAAAGCAGCAACTGCATCGACCCACTGTGCTTCGAAAACACACTGAAATTCACCCCCCCCTCGCAAAGGGTCGCTCCAAGCGGCGCGCTGCGCCCATGCAAATGTTGGGTGTTCAATCTCGTCTAGGGTGGATCCTCACCGCACTCCCCCCTTCTAACCGACTTTCTCCCGCCGCGCAAATCCCCATACAGACATCGCTCCAAAACGCATGCTCCTCGACCGCCAAGTTCAGCCCCACCCAGCACCGCAGCCGATCAAGCCTCCCAAAGAACTTCAGGACTCTTGGTGCGGCTTAACAGGAATTCCCGCTCAAACTTGGAGCCGTGCCCGCAACTACTGCGCCCGAGCTCCCTGCCCACCACTCGCACCCTTTGAACTCTTGTCCGTGCCCTTTGCTTCCTGCGCCCCATTTGCAGGAGCTCCCTTCTGCTTGGCAGCCGCCGCAGCCTTCTGCTCGTTCACAAAAACCAGGGCGCTAGCCGAACTGTGGAATGCATGGCAGTCCAGACACTCCGAACGCACCCCGCCGCTGCGCTTCTGCGCATCGGCGAGCAAATGAGAATCGGGATTGAGTGCCGCACGCATCTTGATGGTGTCCATCGAGTCCTCCAGCTTGTTGAGGTCCGGCGGCCGGTGACACTCGGCGCACTGCCTCTGCGTCGGCATCAGGATGTCGCTCGTCAGCTTGCTCGTCTTCGCTGCGCCATGGCAGTCCAGACAATCCATGTGCACATGCGGCACATGCGTGAACGGCCCCCGCTGCACCCAGCGTTCCGCCACCATCGTCGGCAGCACCTGCGGCGCATTGTTCGCGCCAGACTCCAATTCATGACACTTCGCGCACCCTGCAAAAAACGGCACCTTGTTACTCTTGGGCGCATTGCGCGCCTCGTCCTGTGGCGGGTCGCCGGTGAAAAACACACGCTTCTCGATTTCAGCAGTGGTGGTCATTCCCCTCGCCCCGAAATTGCGCGACTGCTCGTCGATCTGAACCCTGCGCGCCTCCTTGTCATCCACACCGCGTATCCGCAGGGCCTCGTCCAAGTTCCTCCGGATGTCGCCCAGAAAATACCGGACCTTGTCCGCATCACCATGCGGGATCTTCAGCTCCGGAAAGTCCGGCATCAAATGAAGCGAGTGACAGGTCTGGCAGTGCTTCTCGTAATTGACCGGCTGGTAATAAACCCCGTTGGCGGCTGGTTGATGGCAGTCCGCGCATCCCAACTTGTGACCATTTACATCCGGTATATCTCCCAACTCATGCCGGGCGTGGTTGTACTTGATGCGAGCCGGATCCTTCATCCCCGCCGCCTCATAGGCGAATGCAGGATGCCCCTCCGCATACGACGCAAAAGGCTTTACCGCTCCCGCGGGCGGCGTGAGAAAGCGCAGCAAACCATCGCCCAAGTCCCGCGTCTCGCCCGCCTTCGGCTCAATGCCCTGAGGCAGCGGCAACACACCGCGCGTGCGCTTCAGCTCAGCAGGCTGGTTGTGGCACGTCGCGCACGTCTCGCTCCCGGGTGTCCCCATACGCTGGTGACCCACGTGCTCCCGGTGACAACTCGAACACGCGTCGGCATGCACCTCGGCAACCTCCTTGAGCGCTCCACGCACACTGAGGCTCGCCAACTGAGGCTGATGATGCCCCATCGGCTGATGGCACTTCAGGCAGGAACGATCCATCAACTCAAGGGAACTGTACGACAAACCCTTCTCCGCCAATCCCAGAAGATGAGCCGACCCGCCCAACTCCCCAGCCATCTTCATGGCGGACGATTTCACCCCCTCCGCAGAAAGCCCGCGGACCTTGTCCACCATCAACGCCATTTTCTGCGAAGACACCAGCTTGAGAAGGTCCACATCCGCCCCCTCGTGGCACACCTGACAATCGTTAGCAAAGCGCGCATGGTTGGCCGACAAAGGCCCGGTACTCATCAACTCAGGACTCCCCCAGTAACGGAACCCCACAGCGAGGCCAATACTCACCACCACCGCCAGCAGGAACACTCCAAGACGCAAGCGCCGGAGGTAATGTCCGCGTCGGAAGTAATCGAGGCTCCCCTTGTACTTCTCAGAGATTTGTTTCTGCGTGATATCCTTTCCATCCATACAAATTCGCCTCGAAGTTTAGTTGGGCAGTATCAGCAGGTAACGCACCGCCACCCACGCATGCCATGCCCCATACACAAGAAGCCCGAAGGAGGTGGGCACATGAATCAACAACCACCCGTGCAACCAGTGGTGCAGCCGCGCCTGCCGGTCCATCGCACGCCGCTCCTCACACCACTGCCGCAGATCACTCACCTTCCCCTGATACTTCTCAGACACATTGAGAGCCAGCAAACGGAAGATCGCCTCAGCTGTCTTCGGATTTCCCAATCTCTCGAGACGCCCCACCTTCCCGGACAGATACGGCAGGCACTCCTCATCGAGAAACTCCCGCAGGAATCCCAAAGACGGGTCGGCCTCCGCAATAGCAACAGCCCCAGCGGGAACCGCTTCAGCCACGCCCGTAGTCTCAGGCGCAGCCGCGACCGGGGCGGCCGCAGGCGCGGGTTGCGTCGCAGTCGCTGCAGCCGCGGGCTTAGCCGCCTCCGCCGAGACCTCGTCGGAAAGCTTCTTCGCCGCGTCGTGAATCCTTTGACGAAGATGGGGGATCTGCTCGAACACCACCTCCCGGGGCAGCGAGTCCCTCATCAACTTCGGCATCACCTGCTGCATCGCGAGCCCGAAGAAGCCGCTCCCCATCACCCATCCAAAGAGGAGCATCAGCCCCGTGGTGTGCGATCCACCCATGTGGAACCCGCAATGCAAAAGCACCAGCGGGATACTCAGCACGCTCAGCCAGATGTGCGCCTTCAGCCAGAACTGCACATGACCAATGCGCCAGAGACGCCGCTTCTTGCGGATGCCAAGCGCCGCAGCAAACAGAAAGATCAGGTACGACACCGCCCCGAAGATGAGCCCCAGCGGCGTGCCCCCAAACGTGTTGCGCTTCGGCGGCGCCTCCCCGAAGAAGGCCGGCAGACTGAATTGGAATGGCAGGGTCTGCGGATAAAAATTCGCCAAGAACAGAAACGCCGCCGCCACAGTGGCAATCGTCACAAACAAAAACCAAGGAATGTGGGATCGATCAATCCGCATAACAGGGCCGGTTAAGAGAGAGGCAGCGAAGCGCAGACAAATTAGACATCAGGGGAAATCAGTGATTGAGCGGCAGGAAGATCATCAGTGGGTCGTCCGGTCCGCCGGTCCAGAAAGCCAGCTGAAACGGCGTCCGCTCTTGGCGGAAACACCGATCTGGGCCGCAAGAAACCGCGCCGGTTCCACCCGCTTCGCAGCATCGTGCGGACACGCGTACACACAGCTCGGCATACTCAAATCCGTGCACAGGTCGCATGTCGTCGCCTTCTGCACCGTCACCTTTTTGCGCTCAGTCTTCTTCACCGGAGCAGCCACCGGAGCCGGAGCCGGGGCCGGGGCGACAGGAGCAGCCCCTGCAGGGGCCGGCACGGCAGCAGGGGCTGCAGCAGGCTTCTTCTCCGTGACCGGCACATCCTTCATCACCTCCAACGACTGCATGTTGATATTACCGAACGGACAGAGCTCCGCGCACTTCGTACACCCAATGCACCAGTCCTCGATGACGATCTCCAAGGATTCCTTGCGCCGAATCGACCCCACGGGACACTGGGTCATGCAAAGCGGATCCCGGCACGACCGGCAAGCCGTAGGCACAAGGAAGCGGTCATAGCGCAACCCATCGCGAATCAGCCGCGTCACCCCGCCGTGTGCATCCGCGCAAGCGTTCACGCACGCGTCGCAACGGGTGCAGTTCTCCAAGTCAATGAGCAGAAGATTCTGCGCTTCAAACAACCCTTGGTTGAGGAACTCGTCGAGCTGCAACCCTTCAGGAATCTTGCGCCCTTTCGAGGCCTTCAAGCGAGCCTGCCCAATTTGCTCAAGCGCCCCGCGCACACCCGGAAAACGCTCCAGCATCAGAACGAAATCCGCCTTGCTGATCTTCACCAGATCCGTCGCATTCAACGCCGAACAGGTGGCGCTGCGAGCCTGATCATACAGCAAACCGATCTCACCAAAGAAGTCCCCCTTCTGCAGGTACCCCCTCACAATCTCTCCACCGGGCATGTTCTCACTCACACGCACCAACCCAGAGCGAATTAGATAGAACGCATCAGCAGCATCCCCCTGCTTACAAATCACCTGCCCCTTGTGGCAGGACACCAACTCCGCCTTCTCACGCAGGTATTCAAAAAATGCAGAGTCCAAGGAGCCGAAAAGCGGGACGCTGCGCAGATGGGTGACAAGGGAGCGCGCACGGTACTTCTGATCCATCTCCGCACGGAAGGAAGTCCCCTTGAACGTCGCCGCCTTGACCTTCGTGCTGGCCTTCGTCGTGACATCGATCTCCCGGGTTCCCAGAAGCATGTCGAGAATCACCCGCAGCATCTCCACAATCTGGCAATCCCCTGCGGCGCGCACCGTCGCAGACCGGGGCTGGAATGTGCGGCAGGTCATCTCGCCAAAGAGATCCCCGGGCCCAAGACGCGCCAACGGCAGATCCCTGGGAAGATCCACGCCGGCGTCGATCGCAATGAAACCCTTCGAAGATTCAACGCCGCCGCCACCCCCTCCCGGCACCAGCACGCTCTTCATCCGCTGCATCAGCCCCCACCACCCCTTGTTCGTCTCCTTGCTCAAACGAGCCATCGGATTGTTGATGAATATATCCACCTCACCAGACACTAGATAGAACGCCGTTGATCCAAACTCACCCTCCTCGCAAACTATATCCCCCTCTCTGAACCTGCGCCGGACAGCCGCACCTACCGCGTACTGCTTGATCAACGTCGCCGGAACCTCCTTCAATGCTGGAAAAATCTCAATCAGTTCTTCCGCACTCAACGGCTCGCCGACACTCAGCTTCTCAGGTAGTTGGTCCATCTAATGACTCGTTAATACGAACTGCCCCCACTCACTAAACCAACACCCCTCCCAGCGCCAAGCCGTAACGCGGTCAATTCGCAATCTATATTGATCCGGGATTTTCTCCCCTTTCTTTTCGAGCCCACTATATAATCCGGCCCTTCCATGCTCCGCCTCCTACCGACACTTTTTATTCTCGGCTGCGCGGCTTTCGCCGCCGACATGCACCCTCCACGCTTTGTCGGCTCCCCATCCTGCCAGTCCTCCAGCTGCCATGGCGGCGGCGTGGGCCGCGACCAGGTGATCATCTGGGAAAAAAAAGACCCCCACTCCCGCGCTCACGCAGTCCTCGCCACAGCGCGCTCGAGCGCCATGGCTAAGGCTCTAGGCATCGGCGATGCGCAGAAGTCCGCACGCTGCACCGTCTGCCACTCCCCACTCCAGAGCCTGCCGGCGGAACGCCTTCTCGCAGGCGTCCAGACTCAGAAGGGCGTCAGCTGTGAAAGCTGCCACGGCCCCGCCGAACCGTGGCTCCTTTTTCACACACGTACCGACGTCTCCCACGCCCAGCGCGTCACAGCCGGATTGCGCGAACTCACCGACCTCTACGCACGCGCCAATGCCTGCGTCGCCTGCCATCTCAACCTCGATGAAGATCTCGCCAGCCGGGGCCACCACCCGGAGATGTTTTTCGAACTCGACGGCCAGATGAACGCCGAACCGCCCCACTACAAAGACAAGGGCACCTGGATCGGTCCAAAGGCATGGCTCACCGGCCAGGCTGTCTCCCTGCGCGAACTCAGCTGGAAGCTCTCCAAAAAAGAAGAGCCCACACTCGTCCCCCGCTGGCAGGCTCACCTCTGGCTGCTCGAAAAAACCGGAGACCTCCCAAGCGCACTCACCCCGCAGACCGCCTACTCCCAAGCCCAGTCCGCAGCCGACCAAATGGCCCGTAAGAGCGCCAAGGGAACATGGTCCAAGGAACGCACCTCCAAGCTTCTCCAACTTTACGCAGGACTCGCCAACGAGTTCCGAGACTCCCCACTGCCCCCGGCCGAGCAAGTCCGCCGCGCCGAACTCCTCGTCATGGCCGTCGACCGCCTTTGGAACGCACTCAAGAAGGACGCAGGCTCCAAGTCAGAAGCGGTCGACTCGACCAACATCGAGCTCATCAATCTTGCCCGCACCCAGTTCACGTTCGATCCAAAGCCCTTCGCCGAGACACTGGCAAAACTCGCCTCCGCGCTCGAATCCCTGCCAAAGAACTGATCCGCGCCACCGGCACACCACCGCCGCCGCTTACTTCACAATCCCTCGCTGACTGCTGGTGACGAACTTCACCAGCAGATCCACTTCCGACGATTCCGGAAGGTCTGTGCGAATCTGCTCCACCGCCTGCTGGAGATTGAGATTCGCCCGGTAGATCAGCCGATATGCCTCCTTGATATGGCGCGTCGCTTCCTCAGAAAAACCATGCCTCGCCAACCCCACCTTGTTGTAGCTGCGCACGCTCGCAGGATTGCCGTCCGCAATCATGTACGGCGGCACGTCCTGCACGATCTTTGAGCACCCACCAGTGATCGCATACGGTCCGATCCGGCAAAACTGATGCACGGCCGTGAACCCGCTGATCACCGCGTAATCCCCCACCTCCACGTGCCCCGCCAGCGTCCCGTTATTGGAGAAGATCACGTGACTGCCCACCTGGCAGTCATGCGCAATGTGGCTGTACGCTAAAAAATTCCCCCCGCTCCCGATCCGGGTCACGGACCCCGGCGCAGTCCCCCGGTGGACGGTCACGAACTCCCGGAAGGTGTTGCCCCCGCCCACCTCCAGATACGTCGGCTCACCTGCGTACTTTAAGTCCTGCGTCACCTGGCCGATCGAACCGAAGCTGAAGAACCGGTTGCGAGGGCCGATCCTGCTCGGTCCGGCGATGACGACATGGTTCTGCAACCAGCACCCGTCACCAAGCACCACGCCATCCTCCACCACACAGTACGGACCGACCACCACATCGGTCCCCAGTTCCGCCTTCGGGCTGATGATCGCCGTAGGATGAATCTCCGCGCTCACGTTCAAATGAAACCGAACATCATCTCCGCCTCCGAGACCACCTCGCCGTTCACCAGACAGCGGCCGCGCGCTTTCATCACAGTCTTCTTCCTCTGCACCAGCTCCACCTCGATGAAAAGCGTGTCACCAGGCACCACCGGCTTTCGGAATTTCACCGAATCTGCGCTCATGAAGTAGCCGATCTTGCCCGCCATCCCAGGCATGCGCAGCACTACGATGCTGCCCACCTGCGCCATCGCCTCCAACTGCAGCACACCCGGCATCACCGGATGCCCTGGGAAATGCCCCTGGAAAAACGGCTCATTGATCGTCACCGACTTCACCCCCGTGCACTTCGTATCCCCCTCGAAACCCACCACACGATCCACCATCAAAAATGGGTAGCGGTGCGGCAACAACCGCATGACGTCGTTCACATCCAGCACCTCCCCCCCCTTGGGAGTCACAGCAGGCGGAACCAATGCCATGGCCTTCGCACACTGCCGCGCCACAAGCCGCGCAAGCTCCGTGTTCGGCCCGTGCCCGGGCTTCACCGCAATCACATGCCCGCGAATCGGCCTCCCAAAAAGAGACAGGTCCCCGATGATATCCAAAATCTTGTGCCTCACGAACTCGTCCCGAAAGCGCAGCGGCTCCTTGCTGAGAACCGACTCCCCCCTCACCACCACCGCATTCTCGAGACTCCCCCCCTTGATGAGGCCTTTTTCCATCAGCGGCTTCACGTCCTCGTAGTAAACAAAAGTACGGGCTGGCGCGATCTCCCGCTCGTAAATCTCGGGCGTGACCTCCGTGGAGTAAAACTGCGTGAACCGCCCATCCGGCCCCACCTGCGTGCACGAAACGCGGAACGCCGCATCTGGCACGATGCTCATGATCGATCCACTGCGCGTCTCCAGAAAGATCGGCTCGCTCACATCGTAACAGTGGCGAGGCACCCCCTGATCCACGATGCCCGCCTTGTGGATCAACTCCACAAACGGACGCGCACTCCCGTCTCCAATCGGCGGTTCGTTCGCGTCCATTTCAATGAGCGCATTGTCCACCCCAAGCCCCGCCAGCGCGCTGAGCACGTGCTCCACCGTATGCAGCCTCACGCTCCCCTCCGCGATCGTCGTCGAACGCTCCACCGTCTTCACCAGATCCACGCGCGCATCAATCACCGGTTCATCCGGCAGATCACTGCGGCGAAACTTGCGCCCGTGTCCAATCGGAGCCGGGTGCAGAGTGAGGGTGACAGGCGCGCCCGTGTGCAGCGAACTCCCGCTGATACTCGCGCTCCTCGCCAGGGTGTGTTGCATCGAAGTCATGAACGCGCGCGGTTATGACTAACACGGCCCCGCGGAACAAGCCTTTCGATCGCATCAACCCCTCCCCCGCGCTTCCAAAACAAAAGCGCTCCCTTTTCCAGCCAGTCCTAACCCTTCGCCACCTCGTGGAAAAACAGCGAGTCCACGTAGCGCCGATTACTCTGCCGCAGCCGCTCCACCAAGATCCGCCCCAACGCCAACAGCAGCTTGTAAGCGCCCGACGGATAAACGCCCGCCAAAGCCGAAAGCGTTCCCTGATTGATCTTCAGCATCGTGCACCGCTCCACCGCCACCACGTCTGCAGAGCGCAAACCATGATCCACCAAAGCCACCTCGCCAAAAAAATCCCCGGACCGTAACCGCGCCAAATCCACGCTGTGCTCCTCCCGGTGGTGCACCACACGAGCCTCCCCTTCGTAAACCAGATACATGCACTCGCCCGGCGCATCCTGCCGAACCACCAGCGCTCCCGATTCGAACAACTCCACATCCATTAACGAAACCAAACACTCCAACTCAGCCTGATCGAACTCCGCAAACAGCGGCTTTTCCGAGAGCTTCAGACGAATTTCATCAATTGAGATCATGGGGGATGCGATGCGAGGAGTGATTACGGCGGGCTCAAGCGATGACGATTGCTGGAGAATACTGGGGCATGGTCGAACGGAAAACCGCCGACAGTTAACCCCGGACAATCCGGCCATCGCACATCTGCACTTCGCGAGTCGCGGCCCGGGCGACGTCGGCGCTGTGGGTCACCACTACCATTGTGGCAGAAAGCTTGGAAGTGATTCTTTGGAGCAGCTCCATCACCTGCCCGGCCTGCCGCGAATCAAGGTTGCCAGTGGGCTCGTCCGCCAGGACCAGCCGCGGCTCATGCACCAGCGCCCTCGCAATCGCCGTGCGCTGCATCTGCCCGCCACTGAGCTCGTGCACCCGGTGCCCTGCACGGTCCACCAAACCCACCCATTCCAGCCACTGCGCCGCACGCTGATGCGCCTCCCTCACGGGCACCCCCTGCAACAACAGTGGAACACAGACATTCTCCTGCACGCTCATCGTCGGCAAAAGATGAAAAAACTGGAACACCATCCCCACCGTGCTGCGCCGGTATGCGGTCAACTCCGCCTCACCCGCCAGATGCAGCGCCCGCCCTCCCACCTCGATCTCCCCACCACTGGGTCGGTCCAGCCCTCCCAGCAAATGCAGCAGCGTGCTCTTCCCACATCCGCTGGGCCCCGTCACAGCCACCATCTCCTTCTCCGCCACATCCAGATCCACGCCCTCCAGAGCAAGAAAAGACGCACTGTATCGCCGGCTCAGATTACGGATCTTAATCATGGAAAAACCGAGCCCACCCTTGCCCGCGGACGATCCGATGCGCAGGATGGAGCCCGCATCCCACCCTTGCATCCGCCCCACCCCACTGCACAACCCTTTCTTCGGCGTAGCCTCGAAATCATCGACGAAACCGAGCGGTGGCTGGTCGTCGTAAAGCCGCCTCATCTCGAAGCCCATCCGAGCAAGCCCAACGGCCGATTCACGCTCTGGCACGCACTGCGCGAGCTACTCGCCTTCGAACTGGCCAACGGCGGGCAGGTGTCCCTCATCAACAGACTCGACCGCGAAACCAGCGGGATCACCCTCATCGCCAAGTCCCGCGACGCCGCACGTGAACTCCACCAACTCATGGAGCAACGCGCCATCGCCAAACAATACCTCGCACTCGCGTGGGGATGGCCGAGCACCACGCATTTCAGGCTCGACTGGCCCCTCTGCAGGCAGGGCATTCACTCCCCCTCCCGCATTTACCTGCGAAGGGGCACCCACCCTGAAGGAGCCACCGCTATCACCGACTGCGAGGTGCTCCAACTCTTCGAACGCCCAAGCTCCAACGGCACCCGTTTCTGCCTCCTGCGGTGCAGCCCCATCACCGGTCGCATGCACCAGATCCGCGTCCACCTCGCACTCGCCGGACACCCGGTGGTCGGCGACAAAATCTACGGCCCCGACGAGGAATGCTACCTGCAGTTCGTCGCCGGCGGATGGTCCAGCGCAATGGAGGAAGTGCTGCTGCTTCCCCGCCACGCCCTCCACTCCTGCAGGATGACGATCCCCTCCCTCCAACTCGACTGGCAAAGCCCGCTGCCCGACGACCTCCGATCATGGCTGGAAACCGCAATCAGCCACCCGCCAACCACGGTTCGCTCCTCCTTGAAATTTCCTAGCGGCCCTGCATCACCCAGTATAGATAGCCCACTTAGATATTTAGACAACCATCCCATCTCATGAAGCCCTTGGCCAAGTGTCGCAATTATTCCGGATGCCTTATCTCCTACCGTGGCGAGGACATCGTGATTGAAGACGAAGGCAACCTCCTCTGCCCGGAATGTGGCAAACCAGTCCACCTTCTCAACCTTAACGAGCGCACGACCAAGTCCAGCTCACCCCTTCTCCCCATCGTCGCCGTCGTCGCGATCGGCGCCGGCGCTTATTGGGGCGTCCGCAACTTCGGCAAGAGCAGCCTAGAATCCAGCGCCCCATCCTCGCCAACAGCGGCTTCCACCCAGGCCACTGCCCCTCTCCCTCTCGTGCGACCAGCCGCCCCGGCTCCCACATCTCCAGTTCCCTCTTCTCCAGCACCTCTAACGTCCGCAACGTCGATTCCCACCGCACCGATTCCTCCTCCATCGACGCCCACCCTGTCAGCCCCTCCGGCTCCAACGCCTCCGTCACCACTTCCGACGGCACTCACGCTCCCTGTCGATGCTCCTCTCACTCCTGCAGGACCCTCCACTCCGCCGGCAACACCTCCCGCTCCCACACCGGCCGCGGATAACCGGCTCGCCACACTCGCAAACAATCCTCCAGTCGCTGTTCCAGCCCCCTCCGCCTCCAACACCCGGCCGATGACGCCGCCACCGGCAGCGCTCGAGATCATCGACAACCGCGCGCCAGCCACACCTCCCGCTCCTGCCCCCGCGATCCAACCTGCTGCGCCTGTTGCACCATCGGCACCAGTGACCGCGGCGGTTGAACCTCCAAAAGCCCCGCAGCCGGCTCCCAAGCCTGAGCAGCCCGTGAAGCCCGCTCCTGAACCGACCACAAAACCCGCGGCAACCCAGGACGCCGCGACCCAGGCTCTGCGCTCTTCCGTCGAACCTCAGCTCGCCGATACCGAGGCGCTCAGCCCGGCAGAACGCGAGAAGATCACGACCTCCCTCGGAAAAGCGGGCAAGGCGGTCAAGATAACCACCGTTACCTTTCTGGCAGCCAGTAACAAAGTGGGCGAAAAGGGGAAGGAAAAGTTCAAGGCGGCTGCCGACGCACCCGATGTTGCCAAACTCAAAGAGGCAGGCGCCGTCTTCGTCGTGCTCGGCTTCGGCGACTCCGGCGTCGATCGCAAGACGCGCATCGCGGGTGCACAGGAACGTGCTGCCTTCAGCGCCACTTTCCTCCGCGAAAAAAGCGGCCTCCAAGGCTCCGTTTATCCAGTGGCGATGACCAACTCAGAGGAGTCCGGCAAGGCTCGCACAGTGGAACTTTGGGCCATTGTTCCCTGACCAACTCCCACGCCCGGACCATCGCCTCTCACGGGCTTTCCGAGAACTGACAGGCTGAAAAGCCTTCCATGTTTGGGGGTGGCCTCTGCCCTGAAAAACGTCATGCGCATCCGCCCACTCCAACTCCAGGAATGGGACCACCTCGCAGAGTTCATCCATCGCTCCACCAACGCGTGGTACGATCGCAACCTCGGCCGCAGCATCTTCCCTGAACCGCCGGCCATCTGTCGGATTTTCCCGGAGACCTACGAGGCCCTCGACCCTGGCTGCTGCCTCATTGCTGAAGACGAGGACTCCGGCGTGTGGATGGGGAGTTGCTTCTTCCATCCCAGACCAACCCACGTCTCGGTTGGCATCATCAACACCGCACCGCAATGCGCATCCAGAGGCGTCGCAAAAGCACTCATCCAAGCCGTCCTCGACCGCGCCGGCCCGCTCCCCGTGCGCTTGGTCTCCAGTGCACTCAACCTCGACTCCTACTCCCTCTACAGCCGACTCGGATTCACCCCGCGCGAACTCTTCCAAGACATGCTCTGGCAAGTCCCGCTGGAGGGCCCTGACAACCCGCCACCCGGCACCGATCGCATCCGCCCCGCTCAACCCGGCGATCTTGAAGCCATCTGCACTCTGGACCACGAGCTCACAGGGATCCGCCGCGAAAAAGACTTCCACCATTTGCTCCTCAATCCCGGCGGCGTCTGGCGTCTCCTCGTCTCCCCCGATGGCGCCGGCCGTATTGAGGGATTCCTCGCCAGTGTCGACCACCCAGGTTCCTGCATGCTGGGCCCGGGATGCTCGCTCAACACGGCTTGCGCACTCGCACTGATCTGGCGCCAGTGGCAGTTTTTCCCCGGCAAATCCCCCGTCTTCCTCGTGCCGGCTTCCCAAAGTGCGTTGATCTCACAGCTCTACCGGCGCGGCGCGCGCAACTGCGAACTCCACCTCCTCCAAGTCCTCGGAGATAGCACACCACTAAAAGGCATCGTCATGCCCAGCTTCCTCCCAGAGACCCTCTGACGCAGATGCATGGTCGGCCGGCGAATTCACGTTCCGCAATAGTCCACGATCCGCGGCGCTCAGCACCCGTGCATGCATGAGCCCCCGCTCCACAAGGACTCCAACCAACTCCTGAAGCGAACAACGCCCACGCCCCACCCGCTCCTCGGCCACCTCCAACGCAGCGTGCGGATACACCGCTGCGAGCGGCTCAAAGCGCCCCCGCTCGTCGATCCCCACCGCTCCCGCGTCACCTTTCAGGAGCGTCCGCAGAAACGTCGCGCTCACCAGAGGAAGATCCACCGCGAGCACCATCAACCGTCGCCCCCGCATCGCCGCCAGCCCCCCGGCAATCCCTCCCACCGGCCCGGCATCCGGCCATCGATCTTCCACCAACCCAAACCTCATCCCCTCAAGCGGAGCCTGCCCCCCCCGCGAGACCAGCAATTCCCGGGGCCCCAGCGCCTCCAGCGTCGAGAGCTGATGTTCCCAAAGCGGCTGCCCCCTCCATGGCAGCAGCGCCTTATCTCGCCCCATCCGGAGCGATCGCCCCCCGGCCAGCAGCAGTGCGCTCCACCCTTCTCGCTCGTGCTCCATCACCTCACCCTCCCGACCTCGCACCCGTACGGAAAGCAAAATCACGATTCCCTCCCACCGACAAAAAAAGTTAGGAACACCCAAATGCCGTCCGCACCCATCCGCGTCCTCCATCTCTACACGGCGCAGGCCCACAACTTCTTCGGCCACCACGGACAGGAGCCGGATGATTTCCCCATGCAGGAGCACGAAGAAATCCAATGCCTCGCAGGCAGGGGCATCCTCGGCGACCGCTTTCTGGATTTCCGCTCCAATTACAAAGGCCAGATCACCTTCTTTTCCGCGGAAGTATTTCGCTCACTCAGCACAGCCCTCCAGACCCACCACCATCCGCCGGCCGTGCTCCGCCGCAACGTGGTCACCGAAGGCATCGACCTCAACACGCTCATCAACCTCGAATTCACCATCCAAGGCATCCTCTTCAAAGGCAGCGCAGAGTGCTCCCCCTGCTACTGGATGGACCGCGCCTTCGCGCCGGGCGCAGAACAATTCCTGCAAGGCCGCGGCGGCCTCCGCGCTCGCATCCTCACTTCCGGAACATTGCGTCGCGACCCGCCAGGGCTCGCACACTAAATCCGCAATGGAAGCGCCTCCCTCAACCTCACTCCTCACACGCTGGCTGTTTGCGCGCGCACTCGGCGCCGTCCTCCTCTGCGCCTGCCTGCCCCTCGCCGCCCAAATCACCGCACTCATCGGATCCAGCGGCATCTCACCGGCCCAAGCCCTCCTCCACGCCGCACACGAAAAACTGGGCTCCTCCGCCTTTTGGTACTTCCCAAGCCTTTGCTGGCTTTGGTCTAGCGACACCTCCCTCGTCCTCCAATGCCTGCTGGGCGCAACCGGGGGTATCCTTCTGCTCACCGGCATCCATCCCGGCTTCGGCGCATTCCTCGGATGGATCTGCTACCTCTCCCTCTGTGCAGTCGGCAGCCCATTCCTCGATTTCCAATGGGACGCGCTCCTCGTGGAAACATGCCTCCTCGCCGCCTGCTACCTCCCGTGGCAACGGCGGCCAGACTGGACTCATCTTACCAAGGTCCAGTCCATCGCCCGCTGGCTGCTGCTATGGCTCGCCTTCCGGCTCATGCTTCAATCCGGGATCGTGAAGCTCGCCAGCGGCGACCCGCTCTGGCGCAACCTCAGCGCCCTGCAGTTCCACTTCGAAACCCAGCCCCTCCCCCTGTGGACTGCATGGTACGCACACCATCTCCCCTCTTGGTTGCTGAACGCCTCAACGGCCATCGTCTTCCTCATCGAACTCGGCTTCCCATGGCTGCTCCTCGGACCGCAAAAAATCCGCCACCGTGCCGCGCTCGGACTGATCTTTCTGCAGACGGCCATCCTCCTCACCGGCAATTACGCCTTCTTCAACTGGCTCTCCATCGCCCTCTGCGTCCTGTTTCTCAACGACAGCTTCTGGCCTGAACGCTGGTGCAAACTACTACTCAGCCCCGATCGACCGCATCCCCAGCAAGCCCCATGGAAGGGCCTCGTCATGGGATCCGCCGCCTGCGTCGCCGCATTCACCACGGGGCTCCAAGTGCTCGGATCCCTGTCTCCCGACTTCCGGATGGATGGTCTCGTAAGCGCCCTCGCCCCACTACGCAGCACCAATACTTACGGACTCTTCGCCGTGATGACGAGCACCCGCCCGGAAATCCTCCTCGAGGGCAGCAACGACGGCCTTCTCTGGCACCCGTACCAGTTCCGATGGAAAGTCCACGACCCGTGGAAACGCCCGGCCCTCGTCGCACCATGGCAACCCCGCCTCGACTGGCAAATGTGGTTCGCCGCGCTCGGGCGCATCGAACAAAACCCATGGCTCATCCAGTTCCTCACACACCTTCTCCAAGGCAATCCCGTGCCAGCCCAACTACTCGCGGAAAACCCGTTCCCGGACCAACCACCCAAATGGATCCGGGCAAGGCTCTACGAATACCACTTCACAGACACAGGCAGCGGAGCCGCATGGTGGCGTCGCGAGGAGAAAGGCCTCTACTGCCCACCAATCACTCTCAAGAAGCAGGCCACGCCTTCTGAGGGCCAGCCCGCAATCGCGCAGCCCTGAGCGCCCCCACGTTCCCACCCCAAAAACCGAAGCCATCTCAACTGGGCGACTTGCCCCTTGCCTACCACCATCCCGAACTCTACAAAACTGCCCCGATGACCCCTGTGCGCCCGAACTCTCCCCACTTCCGAGCGCTCCGGCATATCCCACAGCCTGCGTGGATCTAACGAAAAACGCACCCGCCCCAAACGAATTTACCGACCCGCTTTCTGAATGAACATCCACGAGTACCAAGCCCGCGAACTGTTTGAAAAATTCGGCGTTGCCACCCCTCCGGGCGGCGCAGCCACCACCCCCGAGCAGGCACTCGAAGTCGCCAAACGTCTCGGTGGAAAAACCCTCGTAGTCAAAGCCCAGATCCACGCCGGCGGCCGCGGAAAAGGCACCTTCAAGAACGGATTCAAAGGCGGCGTCCATCTTTGCAATTCCGCCGACGAGGCAGGAAAGCTCGCCTCGCAAATGCTCGGCCAGGTGCTCGTCACCCACCAGACAGGACCCGATGGAAAGCAGGTCAACCAAGTCCTCATCGCCGAAGCCGTCGACATCGCCCGCGAACTCTACTTCGCCGTCCTTCTCGACCGCGCAACCAGCGCCCCCGTCATCATCGCCAGCACCGCCGGCGGCATGGACATCGAGGAGGTCGCTGAACATTCCCCCGAAAAAATCCTGCGCGAGCCCATTCACCCTGTCCTCGGTCTGCAGGCCTACCAGACCCGCAAAATCGCCGCGGCATTGGGGCTGACCGGCCCCCTCATGAGCCAGGCCACCAAGCTCTTCACCGCGCTCTTCCGCCTCTTCATGGCCCGCGACTGCTCCCAGATCGAGGTCAACCCCCTCGTCGTCACCCCGGACGGACGCCTCCTCGCACTCGACGCCAAGTTCAACTTCGACGACAACGCCCTCTACCGCCAACCTGAGATCGCCGCCCTGCGCGACAAGAGCGAGGAAGACCCCCGCGAGGTCGCAGCAAGCGAGTTCAACCTCAACTACATCGGTCTCGACGGCAACATCGCCTGCCTCGTCAACGGCGCCGGACTCGCCATGGCCACCATGGATATCATCCAGCACTACGGTGGCAAACCCGCCAACTTCCTCGATGTCGGCGGCGGTGCCAGCAAGGACCAAGTAGCCTCCGCATTCCGGATCATCCTCAGCGATCCGCACGTCGAAGGCATCCTCGTCAACATCTTCGGCGGCATCATGGACTGCAACGTCATCGCCACCGGCATCATCGCTGCAGCGCGCGAAACCGGCCTCAAAATCCCGCTGGTCGTGCGTCTCGAGGGCAACAACGTCGCCGCGGGCAAACAAACCCTCTCCGAAAGCGGCCTCACCATCATCGGCGCAAGCGACCTCGCAGACGCCGCCCAGAAAATCGTGCAAGCCGTCAAAAACGCCTAACTCCTTCCCTTCTCCATGGCCATTCTCGTCACTCCGCAAACCCGCATCCTCATCCAGGGAATCACGGGCGACTTCGGCTCGCGCCACGCCAAACTCTCCCTCGAGTACGGCACCCAAGTCGTCGCAGGTGTCACCCCAGGCAAAGGGGGCCAGTCCTTCGACCACCAAACCCATAAGGTTCCCATCTACGACACCGTCGGTGAAGCCGCCCGCCAATCCGGCGCCACCGTCGCGGTCGTCTTCGTGCCGCCGCCATTCGCCGCCGACGCCATCCTTGAAGGTGTCGACGCCGGACTCGACCTCGTCGTCGCCATCACCGAAGGCATCCCCGTCAACGACATGGTCCGCGTGAAACACGCGCTGCGCGATTCCCGCACCCGTCTCATCGGCCCCAACTGCCCCGGCCTCGTCACCCCGGGAGAAGGACCACAATCCCACGGCGGTTGCCGCATCGGCATCGCCCCGGGCTATATCCACAAAAAGGGCAGCATAGGCGTCGTGTCCCGCAGCGGCACTCTCACCTACGAGGCCGTCTGGCAGCTCACCACCCGTGGCTACGGCCAGTCCACCTGCGTGGGCATCGGCGGCGACCCCGTCAACGGCACCTCCCACCTCGATGTCCTCAAGATGTTCAACGACGACCCGGAAACCGAGGCCATCATCATGATCGGCGAAATCGGCGGCACCGCCGAGGAAGAAGCCGCCGCATGGGCTGGCCAGAACTGCAAGAAACCCATCGCCGCTTTCATCGCGGGCGCCACCGCGCCTCCCGGACGCCGCATGGGCCACGCCGGCGCAATCGTCTCCGGCGGCCAGGGTACGGCGGCAGGAAAGATCGCCGCTCTTGAACAAGCGGGCATCGCCGTCTCGCCAACTCCTGCCGCCATGGCCGACACCCTCCTCAGAGTCATCAGCGAAAAACGCTGAGATCACCACCCCTTCCAAAAAACCCATCCCCAACCCCACCCCTCTATGCCCGTTATCTCCAGAGGCCTCGAAGGCATCGTCGCTGCTGAAACCCGCATCGGTGATGTCCGCGGCGACATCGGCCAGCTCATCTACTGCGGATACGACATCAATGAGCTCGCCGGCAAGGTGAGCTACGAGGAGGTCGTCCACCTCCTGTGGCACGGACGCCTCCCAAAGGAGAGCGAACTCCAAAAGCTCTCCACCGCCCTGCGCGCAGAACGCGAGCTCCCGGAAGGTGTCCTCGAGTTCATCCGCAACGCACCAAAAACGGCCGCGCCCATCGACATCATGCGCTCAGCCGTCAGCATGCTCGGCTGCTACCCCACCGTGCGCCATGAACTCGACATGAGCGAGAATCAGGCGATCGCCATCAAGCTCGTCGCCCAGATCGGCATGGTTGCCGCCTACTTCCACCGCACACGCCTCGGCCTCCCGCTGCCTCCCGTGCGCAAGGACCTCGGCGAAGCCGCCCACTTCCTCTGGCTCATGACCGGCACCGAGCCGACCGCTGAAGCCATCCAGACTCTCGACGTCGCCTACGTCCTCCACGCCGAACACGGCTTCAACGCCTCCACGTTCACCGGCCGCGTCGTCGCCTCCACCCTTTCGGACATGTACTCCGCCATCAGCGCCGCCATCGGCGCACTCAAGGGCCCCCTCCACGGCGGCGCCAACGAGGGTGTCATCCACATGCTCCAAGAAATCGGCTCCCTCGACAAAGTCGATGCATGGGTGGAAGACGCGCTCGCTCAGAAAAAGAAAATCATGGGCATCGGCCACCGCGTTTACAAAGTCCTCGACCCGCGCGCGCCGCACCTCAAAGCCATGGCCGTCAAACTCTCCGAACAACTCGGCGAGCCCAAGTGGATCCAGATGTCCGAGCGCATCGCCTCCATCATGAAGGACAATAAGGGCCTCAACGCCAACGTCGATTTCTACTCCGCCACCGTCTATTACTCGCTGGGCATTCCCACCGACCTCTTCACCCCCATCTTTGCCATCTCACGCATGAGCGGCTGGACCGCCCATGTCCTTGAGCAGCTCGCCGACAACCGCCTCTACCGCCCCCTCAGCGAATACGTCGGTCCGGAAGTCGGCAAGAAGGTCATCCCCATCGCGGAG
Source organism: Chthoniobacter flavus (assembly GCA_945861435.1). GTDB lineage: Bacteria > Verrucomicrobiota > Verrucomicrobiia > Chthoniobacterales > Chthoniobacteraceae > CAIURC01. The sequence goes on from CAMAUX010000007.1 coordinate 99,851, forward strand.
CGCTGATCCACCCAGTGGCCAAACAGATCGGCTTCGCCATCGTCGGAACCGGCATGATTGCCGACTTCCACGCCGAAGCCATTCGTCTCTGCCCGCAGGCAACCTTGCTCGCGGCGTATTCGCGCAGCTTCGATGCCTGCTCGGAGTTCGCCAGCCGTCACGGCGCCCACCCGGCGCGCTCCCTGTCTGAACTCCTCGACAACCCGGACATCCACGGTCTCTGCATCACCACCCCCAGCGGCGCTCATGCAGAATCCGCCGTCCCGGCACTCGAAAAAGGCAAAGCCGTCCTCTGTGAAAAACCGCTCGAGGTCAGCCTCGAAGCCGTCGACCGAATCCTCGCCGCAGAACGTCAGGGCGGCGGACTCCTCGCGGGCGTTTTCCAAATGCGCCTCGGGCGGGGTGCAGTCCTTCTTAAGCAGGCAATCGATCAGGGTCGCTTCGGCAAACTCAGCCTCTGCAGCGCCTACATCAAGTGGTGGCGCGAATACTCCTACTACACCTCCTCCCTCTGGAAGGGAACCCTCCGCCTCGACGGTGGCGGCGCTCTCATGAACCAAGGCATCCACGCCGTCGACCTCCTCCAATGGCTCGCCGGCCTACCCACCGAGGTTTGCGCCTTCTCCGCACGACGCGCCCACGAAGGCATCGAGGCCGAGGACACCGTCGCCGCCTCGCTCCGCTTCCCGAGCGGCGCACTCGGCGTCATCGAGGCCGCCACCTCCACCTACCCGGGCACCGATCTCCGCATCGAAATCATGGGCGACCGCGGCTCCGCCGTGCTCATCAACGACCAGATCACGCGCTGGGACTTCGCCGATACTCATCCAGCCGACCACGAAGTGCTCCTCCAAGGCGATGGACCGGTCATCAAGAACGGCACTTCCGATCCCAAAAAGCTGTCTCTCGATGGGCACCGCCAACTCGTCCAAGATCTGGTCGACGCCATCCAGCAGGGTCGCCCACCGGCAATTCCCGGCGCAGAAGCACGCAAGGCCGTCGCCCTCATCCGAGCCATCTACGATTCCGCGCTCTCGGGCCGTGTTACGCCAGTAGCCCACTGACGCCCCTCCAACATGGCGTGCCCAAAGCACCGCCACGCCAACGTCACAGTTCAGAACGCAACTTTCACCGCCGCGAGGGAAGAAACCGTTGCACCTCCAGCCGTCAACTTCATAGGGTGACCCGATGGTGCACCCCGCCGAGGCCGATACGCGCCCAGCACATTCCCCAGCGAGCCCCAAGCTCTTTCTGGAAACTTACCGCTGGATGCTCCTCGCCCGGACAGCCGAGGAGAAAATCGCCAACCTCTACCGCAGCGGAAAAATCGTCGGAGGCGTCTTCCTCGGCAAAGGTCAGGAGGCCCTCAGCGCGTCACTCGGCGTCCACCTCAAACCGGGCGACATCTTTGCCCCTCTCATCCGCGATCAGGCTGGCCGCATGGCATTTGGCGAGTCACTCCTCGACTACATCCGCACCTACATGGGCTCCAGACTCGGCCCCATGCAGGGACGCGACGGCAATATCCACCGAGGCAGACCACGCGAAGGCATGCTCGCCATGATCAGCCACCTCGGCGCCATGGTGCCCACGGTCGCAGGCGCTCTCATGGCCCGGCGATTCAAAGGAATCAAAGGATGCGTCGGCGCCACCTGCATCGGCGACGGAGGAACCTCCACAGGCGCATTCCACGAGGGCCTCAACCTCGCCGCTGTGGAACGACTCCCTCTCGTCGTCGTCGTCGCCAACAACCAGTACGCCTACTCCACACCCAACTCCCGGCAGTTCGCCTGCAGCGACCTTGTCCAGCGGGCAGTCGGCTATGGCGTCGAAGGTCACAGTGTCGACGGCACGGACCTCGCCGACTGCCTCTCCGTGCTCGGACACGCCGTCGAACGCGCCCGCTCAGGCCATGGCCCACAACTGGTTGTCGCCTCCCTCCTTCGTCTCGCCGGACATGGCGAGCACGACGACGCCCATTACATCGACCCCCAGCTTCGCAAAGCCGCCGTCGGCCGCGACTGCCTCCGCCTTGCCGAGGACGAAATCCTCAAACGACAGTGGGCTGCGCCAGCAGAGGTGGAAGCATGGCACACAGCAGCTCAAAGCCAGGTCGAGGACGCCGTCGCCTCCACCCTCCGTGAACCACTTCCGGACCCGGGTGAGGAAACATGGCAAGCCCTCTCCACTCCCCACCTCAACGAGGGCTGACCTCATCCCTCCCTCCACCTCCTTCTCCTTGATCACCTACCTCGAAGCCATCCGGGAAGCCCAGGCCCGCGCATTACGCGACGACCCGCGCGTTTACATCTACGGCCAGGACGTCGGCCAGTTTGGAGGCGCTTTCAAGGCGACAAAAAATCTCGCCGAAGAATTCCCGGGACGCGTCCTCGACGCCCCCATCAGCGAAGATGCCATCATCGGCTCAGCCGTCGGTGCTGCACTCGAGGGCATGCGCCCCATCGTGGAGATGCAGTTCGCAGACTTCTCCACCGTCGGCCTCAACCAAATCGTCAACCACGCCGCCACCATGTTCTGGCGCACGCAGACTCCGTGCCCAATCACCGTTCGTCTCCCAAGTGGCGGTACTGCTGGCGCCGGCCCCTTCCACAGCCAGAGCATGGAAGCTCTCTATGCCCACTACCCGGGCACGGTCGTCATGACCCCGGCCACAGTCGAAGACGCCTACAGCATGCTTCTGGACGCTGTCGCCATCGACGACCCCGTCATCTTCTGCGAGCACAAGTACCTCTACTACCACCTCAAGGCCGAGGCTCTGCCCTCCGAAGCCATGCCCGTCGGCAAGGCCCGCCTAGCACGCCCAGGCCGCGACCTCTCCATCGTCACCTACAGCGCCATGGTCCACGAAGCGCTCGCAGCCGCCGCCGAACTCTCCGCTGAAGGCTGGGAAGTGGAAGTCGTCGACCTGCGCACCGTCAAACCGCTCGATACCGACACCATCCTCGCCTCCGTCGCTCGCACCGGACGACTGCTCGCCGTCGGCGAGGCATTCCCGTGGGGCGGAGTCACCGCGGAGGTGGTCGCGCGCGTTGCCAGCGAAGGATTCGACCTCCTCGATGCGCCCCCCCGCCGACTCAACTCCAAGGACACTCCGGTGCCCTATCATCCGAACCTCTGGGGCACGCACCGTCCCACCGCACGCACCATCGCGAGCGAAGCCCGCCAGTTGCTGCGCGTCTAACCCAAGCCTCCGCATCCCATGCCACGGATCCCCATCATCATGCCGCAACTCGGTGAGTCCATCGCCGAAGCCACCGTGGTTCGCCTTGCCTTCCAACCGGGCGACCTCGTCGAAGCAGATCAGGAGGTCATGGACGTCGAAACCAACAAAGCCACCATGGGCGTCACCAGCCCCTGCAAGGGCCGCATCACCCAGTGGCTCGTCGAACTCCAGCAGAGCTACCCCGTCGGCGCAGTGCTCGCTCATCTCGAGGCCTCGGAAGAAGACGCTCGACGCCTCGGATTCGATGGCGCTTCCCCGGCCCAGCAACAAAAGCTCCCATCGGAAGAAAACCCGCGTGTCCCCATGGCGAGGCCTGACGCCGTAGAGCCCACCGTCCGCGGCCTTCCCGTCCCCGCCTCCGCGGGGGGCGCCAGCTATCTCTCCCCACGCATGAAGGCTCGCATGACCGAGCTTGGCCTCCACGCAGCCGACCTCGCAGGCATCGCAGGCAGCGGTGCCGCGGGCCGCGTCACCGTCGACGACTTCGAAAAATTCATCGCCACACTCGAGCAGCTTCAGATATCGCCCGCCTCCACCATGCGGGTCGCGGTTGCAGACGCCATGCGCCGAAGCTGGACCCGCCCAATCGCCACCGTCGGCCGCTCCGTCGTCCTCGACCCCCTTCTCGCACACCGCCGCAGCAGCGACCCCAAGCCCGGCCCCGCACTCTACGCACTGCGCGCACTCGCCGTCGCCCTTGAGGAAAACACCGCCCCCGCCGGCCGTCTCATCGGTGGCAAGATCGTCCACCCGCACTCCATCGACCTCGGCTTCGCCGTGGAAGTCGAGGACGGCGTGCTCGTGCCAGTGCTCCGCTCAGCCAACCGCGCTTCGCTCAGCGAGATGACAAATCGTTACCAAGAACTCGTCGACCTCGCACGCGAACGCCGCCTTCCCGCCGCAGCCCAGGGAGGCTCTATCGCCACCGTCACCAACTTCGGCACCTTCGGCCTCGAATGGGCCACACCCATCCCGCTCCCAGAACAAACCCTCGTGCTCGGCCTCGGCGCCGGTCGCGTCGTGCCCCGCTGGGACAACGCCTCCAAGCAGTTCCAGCCAGCCACCGAAGCCCAGCTCACTCTCAGCTTCGACCACAGGGTCCTCGACGGAGGCGGCGCGGGCAGGCTTCTGGGCCGCATCGCCGAGCTCTTGGAAAACCCCTCCAAGCTCTAAAGCGCACACCGCCCTCGCCCGCACAGGCACCGCCCTCCAGCACGCCGTCGCTTCCACCCCGATGAAAATCCGGCTCCTCCTCCCGGCGCTGATTGCCGCAGCGATACTCCCCGCCTCCGCCTGCGACCTCTGCCCGTTCAACACCACCAGCCACGATTGGGATCCCTCCAGCGGCTTCTACCTCGGCCTCGCCGAACAGTTTACCAGATTCACCACCCTCCAGCACGAAGGTCACAAGATCCCCAACGACGCTTCACAGAAACTCGAAAGCTCCATCACCCAACTCTTCCTCGGCTACAACTTCTCCCCAAAACTCGGCTTCCAAATCAACGTCCCCCTCATCCACCGCAGCTTCCGGCGCCTCGAGGAGGGAGCGATCCAGACTGGTTCCGTCTCCGGCATGGGCGACGCTTCACTCCTCCTCCAGTGGAGCGTCTTTTCCCACGAAGACGCCGAATCCCTCGTCCTCGCACGCCTCGGCGCAGGAATCAAACTCCCCACGGGCGACAGCGCACGCCTCGCAGAAGAGGCCTCCGAAAGCGAGACCAGCGCCGTACACGGCCACGAACTCGCCCTCGGCTCGGGCTCCGTCGACGCCATCCTCAACGCTGACTTTGTCGCCCGCAGGCACCGCGCGTTCTTCGCCGCAGGCATCCAGTACAACATGCGCACCGAGGGCGACTTCGATTACCGCTTCGGAAATGACTTCTTCTGGAACGCCGGCCCGGGCTTCTTCCTCAGCGCAGCCGACTCCCATACCCTCGCACTTCAGTTCGTGTGCTCCGCAGAAACAAAGACCGAAGATTATTTCCGCGGCCAGCGCGCCGAGGACACCGCAGCCACGAGCGTCTTCCTCGGGCCACGCATCCGCGCAACATGGCAGAAAAGCCTCACCGCGGACCTCTCCCTCGAACTTCCCGTCCACAGCGAAAACTCCGCCACCCAACTCCTCCCCGACTACCGCCTGCGCGCCAGCTTCAGCTGGACCTTCTAACCTTCCAACCCCGCGCTACTCGGCGACTCCCGGCCCCGCCAGACAGCGCCCGAACATCTCCAGCGCGATCCCCATCGCCTGCCGCGCCAGCACGGGATTATAGCGCGGGCCCTCGTCCCGCAGGAATGCGTGCGCCGCGTTGAACTCCAGCCACTGGAAACACGTGCCCGCGCGGTGCAACGTTTCCTGAATCAAGCGACGCCCCTCGTACGGAACGTGCGGATCCTGCCGCCCAAACACCATCAAAAGCTCACCACCGATAGCACCCCCGGCCGCACGCTGAAGCGAGTCGTCCCTCATCCCCTCCCCAAGACTCCCCTTATGGATGTCTGTCGGATAAAAGCACGCCGTCGCCAACACCTCGCTCCGCATCGCCGCCCGAAACGCAAGATGTCCGCCGATGCAGATCCCCATCACCCCGAGCCGGCCGCTGCACGCGGGATGAGTCTTCAAAAAACCGAGCACCGCAGCAGCATCTTCATCGTACCGTGACAAGGGCTTGGTGACTTTCAACGCATTGCCTCGCTCCGCACCAGCTGCGTCATAGGCCAGCACCGTCCCCCCGGGCTCGTACTCATGGTAAATCTCGGGCACAGCCACGATGAACCCACTCCCAGCCAGCATCGCCGCCGTCCTGCGCACAGGACCCGTCACCTGAAAAATCTCCGAGTAGAGAACCAATCCCGGAAAGCAACCCTCCGCGCTCGGACGGAAAAGGTGAGTGCGCATCGGCCCACTCGGAGTGCCAATGTCAGTCCACTCGTGGCCAGTAATCGTCATCGCACCCGACCTCCCTCACAAAGCCCCAAGCTCACTCCGGATACTCGCTCACGGCAACCTTCCGCCTGCGGCGCCTGTCCAGCACCCACACGATCCAGATGCAGACCTCATAGAGGGCAAGAATCGGAAAACTCAGCGTCACAAAGGTCACCGGATCGGGAGTAGGCGCCACGATCGCAGCAAGAATCAGGATCGCCGTATACGCGTAGGGCCGCGTTCGCGAAAGCAGCTCAAAGTTCACAACTCCCATGATGGCCAGCGCCAGCACCACCAACGGAAGCTCCGAGAGCAGACCGAACCCAATCGTCAGCCACGAACAAAACGACGCATACTTGCCCCACGTCCAAAGCGTCTTCACCTGCATCTTCTTCGCGTCCTCAAAGAAAAATCGCAGCGTCTCCGGCAGAATCCACTCATAGCACGCCACCACACCCGCCATGAAGAGGACAAATCCCGCAAGAATCCCCGGGAACAGCATCTTCTTCTCCTTGCGCGTCAGCGCTGGCAGCACGAATCCCGCGAGATAGTACGTCAGCAGCGGCAGCGAAAATACGATGCCCGCGTAGAATGCGAGCGTCATGGAGAGAGAGAAAGATCCCGCGATGTCATTAGTTACCAACTGACCAGGCAACTCCGGATCCACCTTGCTTAGCGGCGCCTGCAGGATCGCCATTAATTCGGACCTGAAGTAAAACGCAGAACTCATCGCCACAGTAAGCGAGAGCAGCATCTTCAGCAGCATCCACCGCAGATCCTCCATGTGATCGAGGAACGGCTTCACCATCTCGCCATCGGCCTGCTCGCGAAACTGAAAGAATTTACTCAGCAAAGACATGCAAGCGCAGACGATAGATCACAAAAGCGCGGCCTGCCTAAAGAAATCTCACCCACCCCCCTCCATGCAACCGAATGCCTCCCAGATCGCTAGGCACCCAGCCCTCCCTCACAGCCCAGCCCTCATCGCTAGAGTCTCCTCAATCCACTAGTCAGAGCCCGCCCAGTCATATCACCCCTCATTGTTCACACCGCATTCGACGGTTTTTCCCTTGGCCCTCACCCACCCCCGTTCTTATGCTGACGAACTCATGAATCCTGAAATCCAGAAGGCAGTGGAAGCCGGAAAAATCAACCAGACGGCGGCAGGCCCGCTCGCGCTGCTTACACCCGGCACCTATGTCACCCACAAAAGCTGGGGCTTCGGGCAGATCGAGGCGGTCGATTTCCTCCTCTATCAAGTCACCATCCACTTCGGAGCAAAGCGCTCCCACCCCATGCAACTCCAGTACGCTGCGGAGTCGCTAGTGGCTCTCCCTGCCGAACACATCCTCGTGCAGCGGGCTGCCGACCTCCCCGGACTCAAGGAGCGTGCCCGCAAGGAACCGGTAACCGTGATGCGCCAAATCCTGCAGAGCTACGAGGGCAGGGCTACCCAGGATCAAGTCGCGCAGGCGCTCGTCCCTCACGTCCTCACCGAAAAAGAGTTCAAACCGTGGCTCGACTCCACAAAGAAGGCCCTCAAAAAAGACGGCCACTTCACCATCCCCACAAAGAAAAGCGAGCCCTTCGAACTGCGCGATGGACCTGTATCCCACGCAGAAGAATACCTCGCCGCTTTCCACACTGCGCGCTTGCTCAAGGATCAAGCCGCCGCACTAGACGTCGTCCTCAAGAACCTCTCAGAGTTCAACGATCCCTCGACGCAACTCCACCCCCTCGTCGCCGCAGCGACGGACGCAGCGCAAAAGAATCAGCGCCTCAACGCACCGCAAGCACTCAACATCCTGCTCTCCCGCGACGAAATCCTTGATCGCAACAAGGACATCACCCCCGACCCTTCTGCACTCAGCGTCGCCTCCCTGCTTCAATCGGCGACACGCCTCCAACTCCCAGAGTGGCTCAGCCAGATTCCGGCCGCAAAGCTCAAACGCGCCCTTGGTGAACTACAGACCGCATTCGCCGACCAGTGGATCTCCAAGGCAACGGACCTTGCACTGCGCGGAAACACCACCCGCGTGGTTACTGAATCAGCCCGCCTTCTCGTGGAGAAAGGCGCTGTGGAGGAGCTTCGCAGCGCACTCGCCAAGGCTATCAGCGAACACTCCATCGAGTCGGACACCCTCCTCTGGCTGGCCAAGGAACGCTTCGGTGAATTCAAGGAATTCGCCAATGTCCACCTCCTCGGAACCATGATCTCCGCCGCCGAGCGCGAACTCTTCAAGGAACACCCGGACCGCAAACTCTACGACCTCATCGTCAACGACGAGGAACTACTCAACGACCTCATCGTCAGCGCCACCGACGAGGAGATGCAGGACCTCATGCGTCGCATCCTGATCTCCACCCTTTTCAAGGATCTCGACAAGCGCTCCCTCCTTGGAAAAATCATCCGCCAGCACCCGGAACTCCAAAGCATGGTTTCAGGTGAGAGCAGCGAAACGCAGGAGTCTCTCATCGTCTCCTGGGCAAGCCTCGAAAAACGTAAGAACGATTACGAGGAACTCGTCACCAAGAAGATCCCGGAGAACATCAAGGAGATCAGCGTCGCCCGCAGCCACGGCGACCTGCGCGAAAACTTCGAGTACAAGGCTGCCAAGGAAATGCAACGCGTGCTGATGCGCCGCAAAGCCGATATGGAGCGTGAACTCGGGCGTGCCCGCGGCACCGACTTCGCCAATCCAGACGCCACCAAAGCAGCAATCGGAACCAAGGTTTCCCTCAGGGATAAATCCACCGGAGATCAATCCACCTTTGCCATCCTCGGCGCATGGGACGGCGATCCCGACAAGGGCATCGTCAGCTATCAAACGGCCATCGCCCAGGCGCTCATCGGACGAGCCGTCGGACAGGAGGTCGCGCTCCCCACTGAAGACGGCGCCGAACGGCACGCCGAAATCCTCTCCATCGAAGCCTGCCAATTACCCGCACAGCCCTAAGCGCCCCGGCCCGGTACTCCTGCAAATTATCATTGCTACGTGCCCGGTCGGTATCTATCTAACTCGCCCGTCGCCGTGGCCATCTGCCCGGAGTGCAAGTGTCGAAGTATGCCACACCCGTACTTCTCACCCTCCTGAGCGCCCGGCACCAAACGCCCGATACAGCACCACTTTATATAGCCATGTCCTTAACTACTATTGTTGACATTCACGCCCGCCAGATTCTCGACTCTCGCGGCAACCCAACCGTGGAAGCCGAGGTCCACCTCGCCGGCGGTGCCGTTGGCAGCGCAGCAGTCCCCAGCGGAGCCAGTACAGGCCAGCACGAAGCTTGGGAATTGCGCGACGGCGCCAAGGATCGCTGGCTCGGCAAGGGCGTCACCAAAGCTGTGGCCGCCGTGAACAAATCCATCGCTAATCACTTGGAAGGCATGGACGCCACCGAGCAGGTCGCCATCGACCGCGCGATGATCGCCCTCGACGGCACCCCGAACAAGTCCAAGCTCGGCGCCAACGCCCTCCTCGCCGTCTCGCTCGCCACGGCAAAGGCGGCCGCCTCACAGATCGGACAACCGCTCTTCAAGTACCTCGGCGGACCCAACGCGAAAGTCCTGCCGGTCCCCATGATGAACATCCTCAACGGTGGCGCTCATTCCGATGCCCCGATCGATTTTCAGGAGTTCATGATCGTACCCAAGGGTTCGGCGACCTTCTCCGAGGCATTGCGCTGCGGCACTGAGATTTTCCACGCACTCAAAGCCGTTCTTAAAGGCCGCGGCCTCTCCACCGCCATCGGCGACGAAGGTGGATTCGCACCAAAACTCGACTCCGCACACGACGCCCTCGAGACCATCGCCGCAGCCGTGAAGAAGGCCGGTTACAAGTTCGGCAAGGACGTCTTCATCGCCCTCGACGTCGCGGCCAGCGAATTCTACGACGCCGCTAAAAAGCAGTACGTCTTTAAAAAGTCCGATGGCTCCAAGCGCTCAGCCGATGAACTCGTAGCCTACTACGCTGACCTCCAGAAAAAGTTCCCGATCATCAGCATCGAAGACGGATGCGCCGAGAACGACTGGGACGGCTGGAAAAAGCTCACCGACAAACTCGGCTCCGCCACCCAACTTGTGGGCGATGACCTCTTTGTCACCAACGTCGAGTTCCTGCGCAAGGGCATCGACCGCGGCGTCGCCAACTCGATCCTTGTGAAGGTGAACCAAATCGGCACCCTGACTGAAACTCTGGATGCCATCGAGCTCGCCAAGGAAAACCGCTATACAGCGGTGATCAGCCACCGCTCCGGCGAAACGGAGGACACCACCATCGCCGATATCGCAGTGGCCACCAACGCCGGCCAGATCAAGACCGGAAGCCTTTGCCGCACAGACCGAGTGGCTAAGTACAACCAGCTGCTCCGGATCGAGGAAGAACTTGGTGACAACGCCGTCTACGGCGGTAAGATGCGCTGAAGTGAACGCCGCCGTCCATGTCGAGAAAGCAACGGGCTTCTTGCCCGTGGTGAACCGCTTTCTGCTCACAATGATCATCCTGACATTGGCGACACCCGCTTTCCACGCATTCACGCCAGCGGTCAAGAAAAGCCGGGAACTCGACATCCGCGTGGAAAGCCTCAAGGCCACCATCGAACAACAGAGACTCATCCTCCAACGCCACACGCGTGAGGAAGGCCTCCTGCGGCGCGATGCCGAATACATCAGCCTCATTGCGCGGGACCGCCTCGACCTCATGAAGGAGGGCGAAACCATCTATCGCTTCGGAACGGCCCCGGGTGGAACTGGATCCACCATCACGCCCGTGCGTTGAACCGTCTGAGTCTGAGCCCAGCCGCTGAGACTCGCCACGAACCCACCGGCTACCCCGCCCCGCATCCTGGGCTTCTCGTAGCACCCGTCTCGCATCCCCCCTTCCATGTCCACCGACCTCCACTCCATCAACACCTCCGAACTCCAGGCGCGCGTCGCCGAGTTGCGGAGGTATCTTTGACTTCGCGAAGCTGCAGGACAGGCTCTCCGAGCTTGAGGGCCTGATGTCGGAGCCCGACTTCTGGACACACAAGGAACGCGCGCAACAACACGTCGACGAGGTCTCGAACCTCCGCGGCAAGGTCGTCCCCCTGCTCGACATCGGCCGTCAACTCGACGACCTCGAGGTCCTCGTCGAACTCGCGCGCGCAGAAGGCGACGACCAGTCTGCGCAGGAAGTTCTCAATGACCATGCGCGGCTCCTCAAGGACTTGGAAAAGTTCGAGCTCCGCATGCTGCTCTCCGGCCCTCAGGACCGCGCAAACGCCTTCCTCAGCGTCCAGTCGGGCGCAGGCGGCACAGAAGCCTGCGACTGGGCCGACATGCTGCTGCGCATGTACCAGCGCTGGGCCGAACGCCGGGGCTTCTCCATATCCATCGTCGATATCCAACTCGGCGAAGAGGCCGGGGTGAAGTCCGCCACCATCCGCGTCACCGGCGAGAACGCGTTCGGCTACCTCAACACCGAACGAGGAGTCCATCGGCTTGTGCGCATCTCCCCTTTTGACGCCAACAAGCGCCGCCACACCTCCTTCGCGGGCATCGATGTGGTGCCGGAACTCCCCGAGAGCGCGCCCATCGAGATCAACCCCGCAGAAGTCGAGGTGGAAACCTATCGAAGCGGCGGAAAGGGCGGTCAGAACGTCAACAAAGTGGAAACCGCAGCGCGCGTGCGCCACCTCCCCACCGGCATCGTTGCCGCGTGCCAGAGCGAGCGCAGCCAGGCACAGAACCGCGTGCTCGCCATGCGGATGCTTCAGGCAAAACTCCAGCAGATCGAGGAAGACAAGAAGCGGGCCGCTGTAGCTGAGAACTATGACAGCAAGAACGACGTAGCCTTCGGCAGCCAGATCCGCAGCTATGTCTTCCAGCCCTACCAGATGGTGAAGGATCTCCGCACCGGCGTGCAGACCAGCAACATCCAATCCGTGATGGACGGCGAGATCGACGCCTTCATCGAGGGCAAGTTACGCGGACTCAAACGCGGCTCCGACGACCGCGATGACGAGTGATCCCAAGACCACTCGCCACGCCGTTTGAGTATCACGGAATATACAGCTCTTGGCCGGGCTTGATCTTCACCGTGCCTTCGGCGTGCTGGAAATTCGCTTCTTGGATTTCCTTCCAACGAGCCTTGTTCCTGTAGTACTTGGCAGCGATCGATCCGAGGGTCTCCCCGGGACCCACCGTGTGCATGCGCGCCCCCGGCGGAATCACCTTGCGCGCAGGCTCGCCCTTGGCGGTCTGCGGCACAGTTCCCACACCCGCGCTGCTCGCGGCGGCTCTCAGGGACTTCACCTGAGCCTGCAGCTCCGCGATCACCTTGATATTGCGCTGGTTCTCGTTCTTGAGATGCACAGCCTCCTGCTGAGAAACCAACGGCCCACTCACCATCGCGCTCGAGATCTTGAACCGGCACTGCGCTATCGCTGCCTGCGCATCCTTTGCACGCGCACCAGCAGGCGCCAAATTCAGATAACGCCCGAAGTGATGCACCGCAGAATAGGGGTCCTCGAGTTCCTTCTCGTAGAGCAGCGCAAGGCTGAAGTGCATGTCCGCACTCTTGGGCGTGCCATCCAGAAGGGACTCGTAAACTTCCACACCACCACGGTAATCGCCATCGCGCACCCTCTTTTGCGCCACCGCAGCATCGGGCTTGCGATCCATGACGGACTTGAGCCTGTCGCACCCCGTGAAGGCAAGCAGCGCCATGCACGCAAGGATGGGAGATTGAATTCTATTCATTGCACGGACTTGAGTTGCCTGCCCAACGCATCTACCAACGCCTTTGCCACACGCACGCGGGCGTACCACTTGTAGTTGGCTGGCACCACCTGCCATGGAGCGCCCCTCGTGGAAGTCTTGCGGAACATGTCTTCAGCCGCCGCATTGTGCTGGGACCACTTGCGCCGGTTGCGCCAGTCCTCCTCGTTAATCTTCCAGTGCTTGTAGGGGTCCGCCTGCCGCCGTTTGAAACGCAGCAACTGCTCCTCCTTGGTGATGTGCAGGTACAGCTTCACAACCAGCGCCCCATCCTCCACCAGACAGCGCTCAAAGCTGTTGATCTCCTCGTACGCCCTGCGCCACTCCGCCGGCTTCGCAAACCCCTCCACCCGCTCCACCAGCACTCGCCCGTACCATGACCTGTCAAAAACCACCATCTGCCCCCGCGGTGGCAGCTTGTTCCAGAAACGCCACAGGTAGTGATGCTGGTACTCCTCCTCCGTCGGCTTCACAATCGAATGCACCCGGAACAGGCGCGGATCGAGCCGCTCCGCCACCCGCTTGATCGCTCCACCCTTGCCCGCAGCGTCGGGCCCCTCAAAAACCACAATCACCGAGTGTTTCGTCTCACTGAGCACCCGCTGCAATCGCAGCAACTCTAACTGGCAGTCCTTGAGCACCGCCTTGTACTCAGGCTCGGACATTTCACGGTGATCTAAATCATCCAGATGTCCGCCCTTTCTCAAGCCTACGGGATTGACTGCTTTGCCTGACAGCATGGCCGCCGTTTATACCGCCAGAAACGCATTGCGCAAGCGGCTCACGGCGTTTTCTTTTGACGCCGTCCACGCCCTACGCATAGCCTCCCAGCTCCACTGGTGAGGTGGCTGAGTGGTCGAAAGCGACGCTTTGCTAAAGCGTTGTACCCCTCAAAGGGTACCGCGGGTTCGAATCCCGCCCTCACCGTTTCTTTTCCCCGGCAGTTCACCTCGAACTCCCCGCCGGAATCCCAGCGACGTGTCAGACGCTGCGACAGACTCCTTCCTTCGCTCCCCCACCCACCTCCCGCCCCATTACTGAAGGGCGATGGAGGCCTCCACCAGCGGCCGATTGTGATCGCGCAGATGCCTGATCTCCGCAGGACTGAACGCCCGGTCCACCACAAACAGTTCGTCCAGCTCCCCCTCGAACCCGGCTTGGATCACATCCACAGCCAATCCAGTCCGCGCGCCCCACTCCCGCATGGGCACACGCCGACTGGTGACAACCTCCAACTTTCCATCCACGTACTGTTTGGCCTCCATCCTCGCCTCGGAACGCAGGTTGCGGGCAAACACCACCGCCACATGATGCCATGCTCCATCGCACAGAGGACTGGCCCCCACCATCCGCCCCCTCCCGAAATCCGTGCGCAACGCGCCGATGACCCCGTCCCCAGGATGACGGTTCCACCCGATGAACAAGGGAAAACGCCCCCTCGATCCAAGCGTGGCCGACACCATCCCGCGCCCCCCCTTCGATACACGCGCTGCATCCGCCCGCATCCAGAACGCGAGGCTCATTTCGGGCAACATGCTCACCCCGGGGAGCCGCAGATCAATCCCCGCCCCGTCCTCCATCCGAAGCCCACCCGCCCAGCGACCTTCCGAGCGACTGCCCACTCCAGAGAGTTCTGCATGCACACCGCCCCAGTCTCCTGCAGCAGTTCCAAGAATGTCCCCGGCTCCACCACCAGAGGCGGCCTCGTCAAAAGACCAGTGCGCAATCCGCGCCACGCCCACGCTACGCTCCATGCGCTCCTTCTTGTTAAACTTGCCGACCTTCCGATCCCGCATCTGGACATCCTCGCTCCCGGAAGCGGAAAAGCGCCGGGCCTGCTTCTCGCCCAGCAGCATCCCCATCGGCGACGAGTCAGCCCCCCGGGATGAGCGCGTCGTGACAGACCCCTTGAGCACGACCAACTCAGCCCTGCCGTTGCCCTCAGCCTCCAAAGTAAACTCCGTTCCCTTGTCCACCACCTCCACCTCGGGCCCCAACATCCGAAATCCACGCGCCTCCTCCGGAACACGCGCACTGAGGCTTCCCTTGTGCAAGGCAGCCTCCCACGCAGAGAAAATCTCCAGACGCGCCGGCCCCTCGATCAGCAGTTGAGCACCGGAATCGAAAGTCACCTCAGCGCTGCCTCCGGCCAGATCCAGCATCTGTCCACCATGCAACCCCTCGCCACACTGCATCCCACGGCCTTCCCAACGGCACTGCCCACTGGTCGCGGAAAGGGTTGCCACCACCGGCGCCCCGGACGCTGCCTCCTCCATGGGCCTCTGCGCCCACCAGAAGGCCAGCGCAACCCCAGCCGCAAGCCCGACCCCCGCCACCCAGCGCCTCCACCGCAACAAACGCAACCGAGGCTGGGCGGGAAAGGCCAGCACTGTCCCGTCGCCCGCCTGCATCTCTGCAGCGTACTCATGAAGACTCGCAGAAAGCGCAAGCGTCTGCACATACACCCGCCGCGCCTCAGCGCTGGATTTCAGGAGTCGCTCGAGCCGCTCGCGCCCCTCCGCATCAAGACGGCCGTCGACCAACCCATCGCACAACACCGCAAGCTCCAGCCTCTCTGCGTCCGAAAAATTCATGCCGTGCCCTCCTCGAGAAGATGATGAGTCACGCAATCCATCAGCAGCTTGCGAATCCTTGAAAGTGCCTTGTAGGCCGCGTCCATGGAGCGCCCCGCGCGCGCAGCCGCCTCCTCCACCCCCACACCGGGCTCATAGCGCAGGAGGATCATCTCGCGATCACGCGGATGCAACTTCTGAAGGCAGCGTGCGAGCGCCTCATGCCTCACATCCACCTCCGCACTCATCTCCGCTGCAGTCTCCGCAAGGGCATCCACCAATCCTTGATCGAAGAGCACCTTCGAGCGCGCATACTTCTGCCGCGCACGGCGCACCTGCCAGTACGCGATCTGGCATGCCCACGCGGCAAAGTCCGTGCCCTCACGGAACTCATGAAATTTCTCGCAGATCACAACGCAGGTTTCCTGCAGCAGATCGCTGGCGTCGTGCCGGTCCGGCACAAGGGTGTAGAGATAGGAAAAGATGCGCCTCTGGTGGGTCACCATGAGGCGCATCAATTCCTTATTTCGATCCTCCGGCTTCGGATCCATCAGAGGAACACAGCGTCGTTACTCTAAAGAGAAAACGCTTCCGCCTACTGATCCTTCTTCTTCTTCTTTTTGACGCCGCCCTTGAGCGCCTCGATCTCCTCGTCGTCGATCTGCCCATTCTTGTTGGTATCCAAGGACTTCAGGGCCTCCTCAGAAGCGAACGCCTTGCGAAGGGCCTCGCGCTCTTCGCCGTCGATCATCCCATTAGCGTTGGCGTCAAAGCGCTTCAACACCTCGGCAGAGCCACCTTCCGGGGCTTTCTTGGCGCCCTTCTCCTTGGCGAAGGCAGGAAGGGCCAGCAGGGCCAGCACACACACGGCAATACGGATTTTCATGGGGATTGGTTTTCTAGGTTGTTGGGGCTCACTCAGCGGTCGATTGCACAGGGTTCAACCCCGCCACAGAACGCCCGCTCTGCCAATTAATAGCGGCCCGCACCTCGTTTGGGACAACCAATAGCCATCCCCCTTATAAACACACTCAGAGGACGGGGAGAATCCGCGCCATTTTTCCCAACGAAAACCCCCATGGATTCGATTGGCAGATCCCCATGGAATGCTAATATAGACATCCGATGAACCCGCAACCGACTAACTACCTCTCCAGCGACGTGGAGATCAACGGCACCCTCACCTTCGGCCAGAACTTTGTCTTCGAAGGGAAACTCGAGGGCGAAATCATTTCCACCGGACGCCTCACCGTCGGCCAGAAGGCCTCCATCAACGGCGACATCAATGCCGCCTCCGTCGCCATCCTCGGCAAGGTCACAGGCAACGTCACCGTCCAGGAAAAGTGCGAGTTGCATTCCGAATCCCAACTCATCGGCGACCTCAAGGCCCCGCGCCTCTCCATCGGCGAAGGCGCCACCTTCATCGGTCGCTCCGAAGTGGTCCCGCCCAACGGCCGCCCACCCGCCGCAGCACAGCCCGCCGCGGCCGCCCAACCGCCCCAAGGCGCTGCAGTTCCGCGCCCGCCCGGCCGCTGATACGCGCGCCTCTTGGCGCTCATCCCATCCTCGCGTCCCCGTTCTTCTTCCATGAGGGCTTCCCCCTGCCCTCATCGCATTTCCAGCACCAAAGCGTCGGCCAAGGCGCACTTCTGCGGCCTGCCCCAGCACCCGGCTGATCCTGCATTCATCGGCAGGCAGATCCGCAGTCCAGACGCTCTCTGCATTCCCCCCCCGGACTATGAAAGCACTCCTCTCGCTCCTTCTCGGGATTTCCACACTCCAAGCAGCAGAACTCACCCTGTTGCATGACAAGAAATCCGAATACCAGATCGTCATACCCGAACAACTCGAGACGCCCGCGCTGGAAGCCTCCATCCAGCAGACGGCCCGCCTCCTCCAAGCAGCGTTCCAATCCAACGGCGCCGAGGTCCCGGTCGTTTCGGAAAAACACCGCGACACCTCCAAGCCCGCCTTGTTTCTGGGCTCAACCGCATTCGCCCTCGCGCATGGCGTCGATCCCCGCGGACTCAAGGACTGGAGCTACGTGCAGCGCGCCACCGGCAGCGACATCATCCTTGCCGGCAACGATCACCCCGCCCGCACAAAGGACGCCGGAGCCAGGCGCCACCCCCAGTGGGACCGCGTCGGCACCACCAAAGCGGTCGTCGACTTCGTGCGCGAGTTCATGGGCGTGCGATTCCTTTACCCCGACCTCCCAACCCTCACCCCGGTGAGCGGCCTTGCCAAAGTGGATCTCCTTGCCTCGCCTGCCATCGAGTTCCTTCCCATGCCTCGGATCGAAGTGCCCGCAACCCTCCGTGTGGACAAGACCCCCGTGGTGCGCGCCAACACCGCCCACCCGCCCGGCGCATCCCTCTACGACCTCGCTCACAACCGATTCCCGCGCGTGGATGAATCCTTCGCCGGCCACACATGGGAGCGCGCCGTACCCGCCGGGCTCTATGAAAAACACCCGGAATATTTCGCACTCATCAACGGCGCACGCCTCAAGCCCGAGGGCCAGAACGGCCAGTACTGCCTCTCCAATCCCGACGTCCAGGAGTTGATCTACCGCGACCTCGTATCCCTGTTTGAGCGCGGCTACACCGCCGCCGACCTCGGCCAACCCGACGGCTTCCGCCCCTGCCAGTGCGCCGACTGCTCCCGTCTTTTCAACACCGGAAACGACTGGGGCGAGAAGATCTGGCTCTTCCACCGCCGCATCGCCGAGCGCATCGAACAGACCCATCCCGGACGCACCGTGACGATCATGTCCTACATCCTCACCGCGGCGCCTCCGAAGTCCTTCACCCAGTTTCCCGCCAACACCAGCATCATGCTCACCGGCACCAACGAGGAGGACATCGCACCGTGGAACTCCATCGACGTGCCGCGAGGGTTCACCGGATATCTTTACAACTGGTGCCCCAACCTAGGCAGCCGCTACACCCCCATGCGCACCCCGGGCTTCATCGAACCCCAAGTCCGCCGCCTTGCAGACCACCGCATCCGAGCCCTCTACCGCGATGGTCCCGGCCAGCTCTTCGGCCTCGAAGGCCCCGTGTACTACGTCATGGGCCGCATGTTCGATGATCCCGCTCACAACGCCGCACGCACCCTCCTGCCGGAATTCTGCGAAGCCGCATTCGGCGCCCCCTCCACCGCATCCGCGATGCGCTCCTTTTACGACGAACTCTACCACGCCATCGCCCTGTACTCCGACCGCCTCGGCACCCGCTGCGATGCATGGAAATACCAGCCCCTCCAAGGCGAGGGCGCCCCGCGCAAGTCCATCACGGATCCCTTCCAACTCCTCTCCTTCCTCTACCCTCCAAACCTCCTGCTCTCACTCGACGCCCATCTCCGCCAGGCCGAAGCCACCGCGCGCTCACCCAAGGTGCGCACACGCCTCGCCCTCGTGCGCACCGAGTTCGAATATCTGCGCCACCTCGCACGCGTCGTGCACCTCCACCAAGCGTTCCAATCCCTTCCAGACACAGCCTCACGCGACCGCCTTCTGGATGCCATCGACGAACGCAACGCCTTCATCAACTCCCTCTTCAACCAGCGCGGCGCCGCGCTCCCCCAGCCCCCATGGGCACAGACCCTCTTCCCCTTCCCGGGCCACTCCCCCGCACACCTGCGCCTCTCCCAAGACGGCTACCAGGAGCCCTACGCCAGCACCTGCCTGAACTGGGATACCAAATCCCTCCGCAACTCCCCGCCGCCCGGTCGAAAAAAACTCTCCGTCCCAAGGACCGAAGCCACAACCCCACTCACCATCGACTCCGCGCAGTGGAACCAGATTCCCGGACACGAACTCACCCTGCTCCCCCCTCTCCATGGCCTCCCTCGCAAAACCACCATCCGCCTGCTTTACGACTCCACAGCCCTCCACCTCCGCGCCGAAAGCGAACTGGAACCCGGCCCCCCGCCCTCCTTCCCCAAATGGCCGAGGGACCGCGTCCTCACCGCGCAGGAAAGCATCGACGTGCAACTCGCTCCACAGCCCGCTCGCGAAGTCCTCTACCGCTTCCTGACTGGCGCAAACCCGGAGTCGAAATATGACGCAGCCAGCGGCTTCATCACCGATGTAATGGATCCGCGCCACGGCAGGGACGATCCCTCCTGGAATGGCTCGTGGCAGAGTGTGTGCCGCATCGATGCAGCAACCGGCCGCTGGTACGCGCTCGTCACCATCCCCTTCCAGACACTCTCCGTCGCCACGCCCGCACCGGGCACGGTCTGGCGCGCCAACTTCGCGCGACATCATGCGCTGCCTCGCGAAAAAGCAGATCACGCCGTGTGGTCATCGCGTATCGGAGTGAGCCGCCCGGAGGACCGCTCAGCCCTCGGCGAGATCACGTTCGAATAATCCCCCCGATCCCCTCCTCGCAGCAAGAGACGCCGACAGTGTGCGCTCTCCACCGAAACTCCGTTTCACCGGGCGCGTTGAGCACGAAAAAATCCGCACTAACAACCTCCCTAATCACTCGCACACACGCATACCAAACCGCGCCCACTCCACTCCCAGTCACAGTCAGAGCGCAGCCTTCAGTTCCCCCAGAAATCACTCTGCCGGTAGTCCACGCGCGGTTTTCGGGGCTTCAATTTTGTACCCTTCGCCGGAGGCTTCTCCTCTTTACCCTGCTTGGCCAGCCACTTTGCATGCCTCTTCTCGATCGCAAAATACTCCATCCTCATGTCCTCGAGCCGCCATGCCTGCTCCTCGAGATCCAACTCAAAATCCGAAAGGATTTTCCGCCGCATCACCGCGCGATCCTTCCGCGCACTGAAGTTCCATGAGGGATGCTTCTTCAAACCCGCAAGACGCTTGCGCAACTGCGCAAGGCTGGACCGGGCCTGGCGGATCATCCCCACAATCAGCGAACAACGGGTGATCTCCACCCCGTCCTGCACAGCCTCGCACCGCGCCAGAATCACCTCCAGCGCACTCGCGTCCCCCGCCCGGTAAGCCGTCTGCGTCTCGTGCCACAACGCCTCCTCCAGAGGCGAAAACTTCCCCCCACGATCGGGATGCAGCCGCGTGACGATCTGCCGATACAGCTTCTTGAGCTGCGTCGAGGGCTTCGCAACAACCCCACCCGCACCCAGTCGCTCCAGCACCTCCTCGTATCCCGGCGGGAACTCCCCGGTCTCCTCCCGGTAAGCCGCCCCCTGCTGCTTCACGAATTCCCTGAACTCCTCCACGCCGTCAAAATCGGCGTCCGCATCCTCCTCACCAGCCTTCCCTGCCTCCCAAGCATCCTTCTGCCGATCCCCGGAGTCCGGCCGTCGCTCGTAGGGATCTGGAAGCCCCTGCTCACGAAGCTTCACCCGGTGAAACGCCACCACCTCGGAACAACCGTCGAGCATCTGGAGCGACTCCATCTCCATGAAAACCCGCGCCATGCGCCCGATCTCCTCATCGCCCGCCCGCATCGCAGTGATCTGCTCCCCGAAAGTCCCGTGATACCACTGGTCAAACGCGGGCCCATCCTCGGCCTCATGCTTGCGCAACTCGCTCTCAGACTTGGCAATCTCCTTGAGCACCCGCTGGTACTTCAGCCGGTGCCCCTTGATCAGCGGCGCATTGTCCACCACAAGAAGTGCGCGACCGGGATCGCTCCGGCGCTTTTCAGGCGGAGTTGGCCGTACCTTCCTCAAGGGCTTCCTGGGTGGCATAAACACCCAGAACAAAAGCGCAGATCCCGCCCCTCAGAAAGAAGTAAAAACAAGCCGCACGCCCCCCCCTCCTTGCTCCATCCCCGCAAACCAACGCACCACCAGTGCGCCCGCCGCGCGCACGCACTCAGGAAGTGGCACCACCGTCGCGGGCCGCTGCATGCACGATCCCAAGAAGACTCTGAGCGCGCGTCGCCCCCAGCACAAACGTGCGTGCATCGTAGCCATCGCGGCTCACATCACTCCAGTGCCCCACTCCCACGAGCACCACACCCCGCCTCTCAAGCCCCTTCGAACGCTGAATTGAAATCGCGCGGATACGTCCCGTGGGCGCCCCGCACAGCGGCTCAAGGTCGAACTCCAGCCCATCAATCCTCCCACTCCCAAGCCATGCCGGAACCCGCCTGCTGCTCGGGTAAAGCACCGCAATCTCATGCGGCTGCGCAAGACCGCGCTCGATCCAGCCCTTGATGATCGCCACGCACGCCGCACGCTCCGCCGCCGAATCACATGCCTCGCATACTTCCGGTTCAGGCCCCTCAGGCAGACCAGGATGACTGCGCGCCATGTCCCGCAGAAGTTCACTCGTGTGCTCGCACACAAGACTTCCAAAGAACGCCCGCAACTGCCGCGTGTAACGCAGGGGCCGCGTCAGTTTTGCACTCACGGGCTGAAACAGCGCGTTGCGCAGCGCCGCCACTTCGAAACTCCCAGCCCGCAGACTCAGCCTCTGCGCACCGTCATGGAAAATCGCAACCGGTGCGGCCTGCCCCTCCCTCAGGAGCCGGAAATAGATGCTCCACCACCCGAGCGTACCCGCCGGGTCGCACAGTTGCGGAGCGAAGGAGGTGTTGTGATCCTGCGCTTCGTCCACAATGAGCGCATCGTACAGCGGCTTGAATCCGGGCTGCGCAGTGACGCCCAGCAACTCCATCGGCAGCTCGTGGTCGTAATACGCGGAAAGCTCCTCACGATTCCTGCCCACGGTCTGAAGTGGCCCGCCCAAAAGCTTTGCCGCAAGCGACTGATAACTCAGCACCTCGGTGCGGGCGATCTTGCGACACGCCCGCTTAAGGAACGCCTCCAGCTCAAGGTTATAGCAAAGCAGCAGCACCGACCTGCCCTCGCGCGACCAACGGCGCGCCTGCTCGATCGCAAACCATGTCTTCCCCGTGCCCGGCCCCCCGCTGAAAACCAACTGACTGTTCTCCTCCAGTGCGTCGAGAATCTCAAACCGCCCCTGCGTATGCCGTTCAATGAGCTGATCCCCGAAGTCCAGCGTGTGACTCGTCGCCCCCGAGGGAACGGAAGCGCCGTACACCTCGCCAAAAAGCTGCCGCGCCTCCTCCAATCTGCAGTGCCGGTGTCGCTTCCCCACGCGCTCCTCCCAGCGACGGGCAAATTGCCGCAGATCATTGGCCGCAAAAATCAGCCCGCGAGGAATCCCATGATAGGTCGTCTGCTCAGGAGCAATCTCCACATCGGGGAGCGCCAGCGCACGGTCGATGAACGGCGGAGGCACCTGGATCTTCTGACCATGAACCGTCAGCAAATCCCGCACGGCCGCCCACTGCGTGTCGAGTTGCACCAGCGGGTTCGTCCCGTCCGCAGTCGACCAAAACCCAGTCGCCGGATTCATGTCGAGCCGGCCCGCCTTCGCTTCCAAAACCAACACGTGCCCATTGGGCCCTTGGATCAGAAAGTCGCCTTCGCGCGCCACCCCCGCATGATCGAGGTAGTAATAACCCCAGCGAACCAAAAACCCGTCATCCGGCAGGGACTGGAAATGAGCGGCGGTGTCCTGCTCACTCCGATGAGCATCGGATGGGGGCGCGTTGTAAATCCATCGTGCCATCCCGTCATCTAAGCGCGCTGCATCTGTGTTAGCCAGCCCATCCCCGCACCACGCCACCCCAATCTCCGGAACCTCTGCTCCAAACGCACCACAACCACCCGGCAACAGAACAAACCTCCCCCCGAACGAAACCATCGCCCAAACAAAGCCCGCCGTCCTATGATGCCCAGCCTTCGGAGGAACAGCATCTCCTCCCCACCCCTCCGCCTCCCCATGCGCTCCCTTCCCCGCATCTGTCTTCTCCTCCTGCTCTGCGCCGCACAGAGTCGAGCCTCGGACTTTGCCTCCCAAATGATGGAGGCGACCTTCAAACTTTTCGACCCAAGCTCCACGGCCACGTGCTTTCTTGTCAGCAGGGCCGCCCCCGACAACGCCCTCTATCTCGTCACCGCAGCGCACGTGCTTGAGCGCATCAAGGCGGACTCCGCAGTGCTCGTCCTCCGCCGCCCCGGGGAGGACGGGAGCTACGAGCGGGTCGACCACAAACTGCCCATCCGCCACGAAGGCAAGCCCCTGTGGGTGCGGCACGCCAAAGAGGACGCCGCGGTGCTGCGCATCACCGGCACCCTGCCGACAGCCTCGCGCCCTCTTCCCGCCTCCGCCCTCGCCGACACAGCGGCGCTCCGCTCAGCGCAACTCCACGTCTGCAGCCCGCTGTTCATCCTCACATTCCCCGAACGCTTCGAAGCCAACCACGCCGGCTTCCCCGTGGCCCGTCAGGGCATCTTCGCAAGCCCCCCACTGCTGCCCTTCGCCACACATCCCACCTTCCTCGCAGACTTCACCACTTTCGGCGGGGACAGCGGCGGCCCCGTGTTCGTGCAGGGCCCCCAAGGCGCTCCGCTGCTGGTCGGCATGGTCACTGCGCAGCATCGTCACGACGAGAAACACACCAGCGTTTACGAAGAGCGCACCGTGCATCATCCACTCGGTCTGGGCACCGTCCTGCACGGCGAGGCGTTACGCGCCACACTCGATGCGGCCGCAACCGCCGAGCACTGAAGCCGCCGAGATCACTGACGGGGCGGGCGCAAAACGGGCATCGCAGGGTGAACCCGCCCTCACATTTCTCGGTGCGCCTCTACTCTCACGATCCCTCACGATCCCTCACGATCCCTCACCTGCCATCAGCCCGTCCTGCAGAAGAAGCCCACCCCACTCAGAGCTTCGCGCACTTCTCCTTCACCGCAGCCTCGAACCTCCTCACGTTGAACCCTTGGAACACACGGTGCTCTCCGGATTTCCAAACCGCGCTTTCCTGCAGCGGAACAAGTCCCGATTCGTAAATCTCACTGTTGAATCCCACACGGAAGAAACGGCACAGGTACCGCGCGACCGCCACCACGAACACCAAATCCGCATCATCCACGGCAACCTCCGGTTCCTCCACCCACCTCACCACACTCTTGTAGCGCGTGGGAAACACGTGCGAATCCACGAACGCAATGGCCATCTCCCGCGTGGTCACCCCAAGACAAATCCTCTCAGCCTGCGCCACGGGGATCTTCCGGTCCTGCGCATAGTCGAAAATCGGCACATAGCCCGCGGGATGCAACCGCAGCAGGAGCAGCCTTCCAAAGTCGTGAATCAGCCCCCCGATGTACGCGCTCGATTCCAGATATTCGAGGTCCATCTGTGCGCAGGCAAACCGCGCAATCTCCGCTGTCGCCAACAGAAACCGCACGTAGCTGTTCCAGTTGGCATCGTCGGTCACGTACATGAAGTGATCCCGGAAATGCTGCAGCGAGCGCCCCTGCGCATTCAGACGCTTTTCCCCAAGATATCCCGCGCCCATCCGCACATCCTCGATGAACGTCGTCGTATCCTTCCTCTTCGACTGCCTCAGCTCATTCGCGGTGAAGAAAATCTGCACCGCCAACCCCGGATCCTTCTCCACCAAATCCATCAGCGGATACAGCGACGCCGCCGTCCCGTTGGCCGCAAGCGCAAATCCCGCCGCCGTGCCAGACACCACCGGACACCCTGGCATCGACGCAACCTGCCTGAGAACCGCCTCCGCCTTCGCCACCGGATAGGACTCTTTCTCCAGTGCCGCATTCCACAGCGCAATATTCGTCACCTCACGCGCCGCGTCCGCCTCGTCCTCCGACATGAATCCCAGCGGAATGCGCTCGTTCAGCCGCTTGACACTCAGGTTCGCCGTCTCCGCCCACGCCGACGCATCAATCTCTCCGGCCTGCCTGTTGATGTTCTCCATGCTCCGGCACGCCGCCAGCGCAAGCACCGCTCGCTTCATCTGACGCGACACCAGAAGCACACGGTCAAAATCCCCCTTCTCCACCCGCAACCCGTACACGTCCGTCTCCGCACGAATGGTCGCTGTGCGCGGCGCTCCCGTGATCAACGCCATTTCACCCACAATGTCCCCTCCCGTAATCTCCGCGATCCGCACCGGATCCTTCGACCCCTCCTTGCGGACAAGGACCCCCAGCGTCCCCCCGTCGATCAAATACATCGCGTCCCCCACATCCCCTTGGGAAAAGAGGGTCTGCCCCGCTCCAATCTCAAAGTCGCGCACGAAGGGAATCAACGTGTGCACTTCGGACGGAGGCAGGGAGCGCATCACGGCATTTTTCCCCAACCGCTCCAGCAGCACCGCCGCACGCTGACTGCTCACCTCGAGGACCTCCACCTCCAACCGATGCACCAGCACGTTCTTGTGCATCTCAAGACACTTCACCACACGCTCCGCCTCCGCCCACTCGGTGCTCTGGATATGCGCCTCTAAAAGCCGAGCGCACTCCACCACCCCGGGCACACCCGCAAGCACCGCGACCTCCCGCGCCGCCACAACCGGCAGCAGAAGCCCCTCCTTCAACTTCATCAGCTCCGCCTCCGCCGCCTCCTCCTCCGCCTCCAGCGCCGCTGCTGCCGCCGCTGCTGCCTTCGCCACGGCCATCGCCGCCTTGTGCGCCTCACCGTCCTCCTCGTCGTCGTCCCCCTTCTTCGCCACCAGCGGCATCATCTCCTCCTCCTCATCCTTCTTCGCCAATCGCTCCTGCTTCACAGCCACCGCCACCTCCTTCACCAATTCGGCAAACTTCTCACTGGTCCCCTCACAATAAAGCTCGATGCTCGAAACCAGCTTTTGAATCCCCTCACGCCGCCGCTCCAACGAGTGCCCGGTTCGCCTGCAGTAGGCATTGTCCGGCTCCAACCCCGCCGAGTACCACGGAACCTCCATCGCCCTCTCCACCTCCGCCACCAGGACATTCTCCTGATAAGGCTTCCTCAGGAAATTCTGCACCCCGATGGGTAGAATCGCCCGGACCTCCTCCGGGGTCGCCTTCGCTGCGTAAAAAACCACCGGGACCCCGCGGAAAAACAGATCCTTCCGCAGCCTTTTCAACAAATTCAAACCGCTGGAACCTTCCAGCTTCGTTTCGACGATCATCAAGTCCACGAAGACATTCTCGCGGACAAACTCAAACGCAGTCTCCTCCGATGTGACGACAGCACACCGGTGCCGATACTGCGTCAAAAACCCCTTGAGCGCCATGAAGGCGGTCTCATCAGGGTCGACTAGAAGGACGTTTGCCATGAACAGTTAATCATTAGCTGACACCCCGCCAACTCGACAAGCAAATCTGCCTTTTGTATCTAACTTGTTGCACACACAGATCCCTCCCACCAACCCTGCACCAACGCGCAACAAACGAGCCATCTGCCACTCCCAAGCCGATCCATGCAACACCCCATCCGCCCCCAAAACAGAAACGCCGCCGCTCCTCCGAAGAAGGGACTCCGATTTGTGAGAAGTAATCTGGCAGCAAAAAACAGAACCGGGGGGGGGGCGTCTATTGATAGACATTCTCATTAGCTGAGCCGCCCGCTTGTTAGCAAGCCAGAGATGCGTCCCTCTGGAAAATAGCCGGGGCTGCCATCCAAAGCCCCCCACTGGAATCCGCCACGTCCATAAAATCCCAAAGCCTTTACAAATAGACATTTATAACAAAAAACCAGCACACCAACTCGGTGTTTATTGTAACATAAAAGCCATCTATTCGATTGGCCCATGGGAGACCACCGCACCGCATGAAATCCCCCGGTTTTTTTCAGGGTCGGACAGCCTTTGTCCCCCCGCTTTTCACACAATAGAAATCATGAAAACCCGCCTGCGCGCCCGGTTGAAATACACCTACTGGAGAGACCCCTCCGAACCCTTCATCGTCACCCTCAACGCAGACCCCGTACGCCACCTCATCACAGACGCCGCAAAAGGCTACCGCGTCTTCGAACTCCTCCAAATTAACCGCCCCGGAGACCTGTGGCGCTACTTCCGCGTCATTCTGGAACAACTCCCCGAAAGAGTCTGGGACTACCTCGGCATCAATCCCGCCGATCGTTCCCAAGTCGTGCGCGGCGACCGCGACCGGTACGCGGACCCATACGAACCCAGGGACGCCGACCAATCCGGCCACCCGCTCAACTGGTTCGACCGTTTCTTCGCCTACCAGGACGAAGATACCGAACCCCACTCCCACTGCTGGCTGCCCTTCCGCGAAGGCAGAGTTTTCCACGCATTCACCGCCACCCTCTTCGCCGAGGTCCAGAAAGCACAAACCGCCGTGCGCTCCAGCACCGATGTGCTCGTGCTCGCTGAACTCGCACTCATCGACCGGCTCGACCACCCCCTCCAGTGGGTTTCAAAGCAACCCACCGAAATCACCCTCCCAGGGTACCGCGGCGCCGCGCATCCACGCCAAACCCCCTCCTTCTACACCGTGCTCAAGCGCCTGCTCGCAAAATCCAAGATGCGCAGCGTCGCCCTCTGCGATCACAAAGACCTCGCCACCATCCGCGCCATCTGTCTCCAACAACGCAAGCGCGCCAACGCCTCCGGACGCCCCGTGGGAGCGGACCTCATCTTCCACATGAGCGACCACATCTCCAACTGCGTCGCCGACTGGGACGCGCGCGCCGCCGTGGCCTACGAAGGCGTCGGCTTTGCAGACCTCATCGTCGAACCGTACTCGAACGCCAGCACCCTGCGCGGCTGCACCTACGCCCTCGCCTCCACCGAACGCGGCGACTTCGAGGGCTACACCCGCACCTCCGGCCCCGGATGGGTCCTCTACTCCGCCGCCACCACCAACCCGCCTTGGTGCGCCATCGACCGCAAAGGCTCCGACGACAGGTTCCACAAATGGACCCAGGCCCCGAAAGTCTCCTGGTCCAAACACCGCGACCGCTGCGAATGGCGCTGATCCGAACCGCCACGCCTCACACCTTCGCCAGCCCCCAGCGCCGATGCAGAAAGCGCTCCCATGGCGAGAACAGCACCTTGTCCGTCACCAACCCGATCACCACGATCACCAGCATCACCCCGATCACCTGATCCATCGCATTCAAGTCCCGCCCGTAATTGAGCAACTGCCCGAGTCCGAACCCGGTGAGGATCGTCACGTAAATCTCCGCCGCCATCAGGGAACGCCATGCAAACGCCCAGCCCTGCTTGATCCCGCTCACAACGAAGGGCAGCGCCGCCGGCAGGATCACCCGCATCCACGTGTGCAACCCGCGCGAACCCATCGTCCGCGCCGCACGCGCATAGATCGGCGGCACATTGCGCACCCCGCCATCGGTGGCCAGCGCCACCGACCACACCGTCCCCATCACCACCACAAACAGCATCGCCCCCTCGTTCTGCCCAAACCAGATCAGGGAAAGCGGCACCCAGCACACGCTCGGCAGCGCCTGCAGCCCCAGCCCCATCGTCCCCACCGTGTCGTGCACCCACTCAAAGCGCGCCGTCAACAACCCCAGCGGCACCCCCGCCGCCACCCCGCACAGATACCCCAACAACAACCGCTTCACAGTCACCACCAGCGCCCCCACCAGCGTCCCGTCTGAGATCGCCCCCCACAAATACGCCACGATGTCCGCAGGCGGCGGCACCAACACCGCCGACCACCGCCCGCTGCGCGCCGCCAGATGCCACGCCACCACCAGCAGCGTGAAGAAAAGCAGGGCCGTCAGTACTCTCCTCATACGCTGGAGGACCGCGACACGCGGCGCTCGAAATTCAAGGACTTCATGGGATTCATCAAACCTTTGGGGAGCCTGCGAAATAGCACCCGCCCTCACGCAGGCCCGCGCCCCTTGAGCGCCGCCGTCACCTGCATCGCGTGCACCGCCACCTCCGGACTGTTGATGTCCCGAGGACGCGGCAGATCGACCGCAAACTCCCGCAAAATCCTCCCCGGGTTCGCCGAAAACAGCACCACCCTGTCCCCGAGGCTCGCCGCCTCCCGCACGTTGTGCGTCACAAACACGATCGTCTTGCGCCGCGCCGCCCAGATCTCCTGCAGATCCCCGTAAAGCTGCTCGCGCGTCATCGCATCCAGCGCCGCAAAAGGCTCGTCCATCAGCAACACCCGCGGATTGGGCGCCAGCGAACGGGCCAGCGCCACCCGCTGCCGCATCCCTCCCGACAGCTCGTGGATATTACTGTGCGCAAAGCGTCCCAGCCCCACCAAGCCGATGTAGTACATGGCCACTTCCTGACGCTCCCTCTCCCGGAGCCCGGGCTTGAGCCGCAGCCCAAAGAGCACGTTCCCAAGCACCGTCAGCCATGGAAAAAGCGCGGACTCCTGAAACATCATCATCCGATCCCGTCCCGGCTCCGTCACCCGCTGTCCCTCGGCCAGCACCGATCCGCTGTCAGGCAACTCCAGGCCCGCGATCATATTGAGCAGCGTCGACTTCCCGCACCCGCTCGGCCCCACAAGGCACACGAACTCCCCCTCCGCCACGCTCAGACTCACATCATCGAGCGCATGCGTCTTCACCACCCCGCTCTCAAACCACTTCGACACATGCTCGATCGCCAGCTTCGCCGGCGGATTCGCACGCAATTCCTCTGCTACCGAAGCCATGACACCTCCCAATCGCTGCACACTTCCTCCTCCACATCCATCCCTCAAGGCTTCTCCACCAACCCCTCCACCCCGCGATCCCCACGCAGAAAACCAATCCCGCGCGCATCACCGAGCAGCGTCTCGAATGCCTCCGGCTCCACCTCCGTGGTAAACCGCAGCCGCGACCATGCGCGAGCCACCACCCCCTCCGCCATCTCCCGCCGCGTCAGCTCCTTCAACTCCGCCTGCACCGCCGCCTGCGCCTCCGCGGGATGCGCGTTGATCCAGTCCGTGAGCTCCGCATGCGCGGCCGCAAACCTGCGCACCACCTCGCGCCTGCGCTCCATCACCTGCGCGCCAGCCGCCAGCACAGTCGTCACCGCATCTCTCTGCTCTAGATACACGCGCCCACCCGCCTCCAACTCCAGACGCGACACCCACGGCTCCACCGTCCACGCCCCGTCCAGACGCCCCAGCTTGAAAAGCGCGAGCTGATCCGCGTTCTCCGTCGGCAGCACCAGCACATCCCCTCCGAGCTGCGTGATCCGATACCCCTGCTGCTGCAGCCACACCCGGGCCGCCACGTCCTGCGTGTTGCCCAACTGCGGCGTCGCAATCCGCTTCCCACGAAAATCCTCAGGTCGACTCAACCCACCCACTCCCTGCACCACAAGTGCCGCCCCACCCCACACCGCCCCGGCGATCACACGCCCCTCGCGCCCCTTTGAACGCACGAACGCGTTGAGCACAGGACTCGGCCCCACATAAGTCAGATCCACGGAGTGCGCAAACACCGCCTCCATTGCCGACGGCCCCGCCGTGTACACAAACCACTGCACCTCCACCCCCACACGCTCCTCCATCCAGCGTCGCCCTCCCCTCTCCCAGTGCCTCGCCACCAAAGCCTGCGCATGGGTGAGGTTCGGGAAATGCCCCACCCGCAGCGGCGCCTCCCTCCCTTCTGCGCCCTGCAAAGGCGCGCACAAACTGAACTCCAAACTCAGCAAGGCCCCCAAAATCCCCAAAACCCCCATGCACACGCGCACCAAAGCCGCAGCACACCGCCGCCGCCCCCTCCCGTGCCCGCCCGCAGGCCCCGCTGAAGACCATTCCCAACCACTCACCCCCCACCACCCGATGAAGTCAGCGAACCCATTACACATCATGAAATCGCTCATCCTCCTCCCCATCGTCACTGCGGGCTCCTTTGCGCTCCACCTCACCACCCTTTCCTCCCATGCACAGTCCCCCCACAAACCCCACTCCATCCCACAACCCACCACCCAACCGATCCCCCTCCAACTCTCCGGCACCATCACAGCACTCAACCCCCGGGAATCCACCGTCACCATCCTCGACTCCCAGAACACCCAGCAAACCCTCCACGTGGGCCCGGAAACACGCCTCACACGCGATGGCAGGGACACCCCAAGAAACAGCCTCAAGGAGGGCGAGAAAATCCGCGCCACGACTCACCGTGCGGCCGACATCCACCATGCACTCTCCATTGATGTGGAGTCGGCTCTTTCCCGATGAGCAAGTCATCACATAAAAGCAATTCCCCTGTCTCTGCATACGAATCCCACCACAAAACACTGGCGTCTGCGCATGTCGATTTGGTGACGATTGAACCGGGCGCATCGGCTTCCCTCCTCGCTCGCAGGGCATTCAGACGCCGCGTGCGCCACCCAATTACCGCGAGTATTCAATGGCCGCATCAATAAGGTCCCACTCACTCGCTGCCCCAAGCAGAAACGCCACCAAGCCGCTGAACTCAACACCCACACCGCCTGAAACACGACGCTCTTCCACCCACCATCCCACGCGCTCTCGACATCCCCACCCCGCACGGCAAATCTCTTCCCCATGAAGGAAGAAATGATTCTCGTCGTCCGACGTTCCCTCTTCGACCAACTCGGCGCCTTTGAGGGCCTCAATTTCGACGTCGACCGCTACCTCCCTGCCTTCCAGGACCGCCGCAACAACTTCTTCACCGCACGCGGCCCCGCAGAAACGAACGAGTCCCTCAAACAAATCATCCCCTACGTCCTCTTCACCCACCAGGGACGCGTCCTCCACTACGTCCGCGGCAAAAAGGCCGGCGAACAACGCCTCGCCGCCAAAGGCTCCATCGGCATCGGCGGCCACATGAACGACCACGATGAAGGCCTCTTCACCATGGACGCCGACGCCTACCACGCCGCCGTCGAACGCGAGATCCACGAGGAACTCCGCATCCGCACCCCCTTCACCAACCACGTCGTCGCCCTCCTCAACGACGACTCCAACCCCGTCGGCCGCGTCCACCTCGGCGTAGTCCACGTCTTCCACCTCCAGTCCGATGCCGTCGAAAAAGGCGAGGCCATGATCACCGAACTCCAATTCCTCGACCGCTCCCAACTCGAAGCCCGTCGCCCCCACATGGAGTCCTGGTCCCAGATCTGCCTCGACCACCTCGACCGCCTCCTCGCCCCTCGCTGACACCTCGCCCCCTCCCCCCTCCGTGGACACGCTCTTCCTGCAGATCCTCCAAGCCGCCGCCTCCGCAGGCGCCTCGGACATCCATCTCAAAACCGGAGCCCCCATCCTCCTCCGCGTCGCACGCCAGCTCCTCCCCATCGAGGCCCCACTCCCCGACGAAGCCTGGATGCGCGGCGTCCTTGCCCATATCACCCCGCCACACCTCGCAACCCAAGGCGCCCATTGGCACGAACTCGACTTCGCCTTCGAACTCCCGCCCATCGGCCGCTTCCGCGCCAACGCCTTCCAGCAGCGCGGACGCTCCGCCCTCGTCCTGCGCATCGTGCGCTCCCAGATCCGTTCCCTCGAAGAACTCCGCCTCCCGCCCCAACTCGCGCACCTCTGCGAAGCGCCTCGCGGCATCCTCCTCGTCTGCGGCTCCGTCGGTTCCGGAAAATCCACCACGCTCGCCGCCATGATCGAGCACCTCAACCAGCGCTCCAGAAAACACATCATCACCATCGAGGACCCCATCGAGTTCCTCTTTGAAGACCGCCACTCCACCATCGAACAGCGCGAGGTCGGCATCGACACCGAGAGCTTCGCCTCCGGCCTGCGCCACATCCTCCGGCAGGATCCCGATGTGCTCGTCATCGGCGAGATCCGCGACGCCACCAGCGCCGCAGCCGCCATGGAAGCAGCCAACACCGGCCACCTCGTCCTCAGCACCCTCCACTCCTCCGACACCACCCGCTGCGTCCAGCGCGTCCTCGACCTCTTCCCTGCCGCCGAGCGCCTCAACGCTCGCAAACAACTCTCCCAAACCCTCCACGCCATCGCCTGTCAGCGCCTCGTCCCAAGCGCGCACTCCGGCGTCCTCCCAGTCGTCGAACTCCTCGTCAACTCCCCGGGCATCGCCAAACTCATCGCCAACGATCAGGCGGAAAAAATCCCGGGCGAACTCGACCTCGGCGCCGCAGAAGGCATGCAGAGCTTCGATTCCGCACTCCAGTCCATGGTCCGCAACAACCTCCTCACCCAAGACGAAGCGCTCGCACACGCTTCCTCCCCGGAAAGCCTCCGCATGCTCTTCCGCGGCGTCGTCCTCAACGACTCCAAACGCATCCTCTCCAGCCGCTGACTCCCGGCCTCACAGCCGCCACCCAAGGGCCGCCAGACCGCATCCCCCCTTTCCTCTCAACCCCGCTCAGCGCGGACGCACCTTCACAGGAAGCTGCCTCAGACACGGCCCGCAGAACTCCTGCGTCCCCACATCGATCGTCTCCACGGAATCCAACTCCACGTCCCCGCACATCACGCAATCCCCGTGCTCGTACGGCATGTCATCGAGCCCGAACCCGTGCCCCAACTCGTGCACCGCAATCTTGCACACGCGTTCCACCAGCGTCGCCGCATCCGGCTTGCCCGCCCGCAACTGCCGCGTGCTCATCACCGCCACCCGCAGCCCCATCCACGCCAGCCCAAAGAGAAACGCATACCGGCTGTCCCATGTGATGTTCTCCTCCGTCACGCAGAGCTGCGCCACCGCCCCCCGCCGATGCCGCCGCAGCATCTGATTGAGCAGCGCCGTCGCTGAACGCCCGCTCCAATGCGGCCGCGCCGAAGGGCGCTCATCCACATACCCGGGCTGAATCACCACCGGATGATGAAACGTCTCCCGCAACCGCTCCGCCAGCGGCCCCAGCAAACCCTCCTCCACCTCCCCCAACCGCCACAGCGCAATGCGCCCCCGCGCGTCCAATTCCAGCAACTGACCGCACTGCGGACACTCCACGCACCCCAGCGCCACCCGCACGCTGCAATGTTCGCAAAGATGGGAGTCCGTCCTCATTCCCCTCCTTCACCCACGCCCCCACCA
This sequence comes from Chthoniobacter flavus, assembly GCA_945861435.1. Lineage (GTDB taxonomy): Bacteria > Verrucomicrobiota > Verrucomicrobiia > Chthoniobacterales > Chthoniobacteraceae > CAIURC01. Next base: position 134,111 of record CAMAUX010000007.1, read on the forward strand.
CGGAGCAAGGACGAACTTCCCTCCCATTCCGAACCTCGCAACTCGACCCCTCCACGCATAGCAGCTTCAATACAACCGCCCATCATGGCCGCCCACCGGTCGCATCCCCCTTCCCTCAACCATGGACCCCATCTCCGATTCCCGACCCACATCACCCTCCCCCGCCTCCCGCTGGACCCGCATCCGCGCCGCGCTCCATCACTCCCTCGGGCGCTTCCCTTGGGTTACCGCTTGCTGCCTCCTCACCGCTGCGGCCCTCTGCGCCGCCATTGAAAAAGGCGGATCCACCCCCACCACCCAGTGGGCCCTGCGCATCGCGCTCACCTCCATCCTCGGCATTCCCCTGCTCTTCGCAGCCTCCATGGCGCAGGAACGCCTCGGACCAAAAGCGAGCCGCATCCCACTGCCCCTGTTCGCCATCCCCCTGCTCATCCCCTACTTACTGACCCTGCCGGAAAAGTTCTCCGACACCCCGCAAATCGTTCAAATCCGCTGGGCCCTTCTGCTCGCTGGTCTGCACTTCCTGAGCGCCATCGCCGCCCACCTCGCCGTCTCCGAGCCCAACGGCTTCTGGCAATTCAACCGCCGCCTCTTCTCCCGCTTCTTCCTCGCCACCCTCTACACGGGCGTCCTCACCGCCGGCCTCGAACTGGCTCTCGTCAGCGCCAACCTCCTCTTCGATCTCAAACTCGAGGCCTCCTTTTTCCGCCTCCTCATCCTGATGGCCTTCGCCTTCCACCCCATCTTCTTCCTCGCAGGCGTCCCCGCCGATCTCCCCGCCCTCGAACACGACACCGAACACCCGCGCGGCCTCAAAGCCTTCACCCAATTCGCCCTCGCACCCATCGTCGCCGTCTTCACCGCCATCCTCTACGCCTACTCCGCCAAAATCCTCCTCTCCCACTCATGGCCTCGCGGATGGGTCGCCCTCCCCGTCCTCCTCCTCGCCGGCGTCGGCATCCTCACCTTCCTCCTCCTCCACCCCCTGCGCTCACGACCCGAGGAAAAATGGGCCGCATGGTTCTGCCGCAACTTCCCTCCGGCACTCGCGCCCCTTGCCCTCCTGCTCCTGTTCTCCGTGCGCGAACGCATCAGCGCCTACGGCATCACTGAGGAACGCCACCTCGGCGTCGTCGCTGGCTCGTGGATCCTCCTCTGGGCGCTCGTATTCGCGCTGCGTCCGCGCACCCCCCTGCGCTGGGTCCCAGCCTCCCTCGCCCTCCTCTGCCTCGCATCCGCCTACGGCCCCCTCAGCGCCGCCTCACTCTCGGTGCGCAGCCAGCAACAGCGCCTCCTCACCATCCTCTCCAAGCACGGCCTCCTGCACGATCAACACCTCCAAAAAGCCGATGCTCCACTCCAAATCCCGGACACCGATTACAACAACCTCCAGTCCATCCTCGCCTACCTCGGCGAACACCACGGACCAAAGACCCTCCTCCCCCTTCTCCCGCCAACCCCAGCAGACGGAGCCCCGCACGATCTCAAGCCCAACTCCTGGCGACACAGCTACACCGCCAATAACACCGCCGGGGATCTCCTCAAAAAACTCAACATCCTCCCCAAGGGCGACGCCGGCCCCGGCCGCCCCAGCTGGCGCCAGTTCGGCCTCTCCCGCATCACCCCGCTCCCCATCGAAGGCTTCTCAAAACTCACCGCCTTCAAAATCCCCACCCCCCCCGCTGCCTCGCCCAGCGACGACTCCATCCGCATCGAGTTCTCCGAAGACTCCCTGCTGATCACCCTGCCCAAGCAACCCCCGCAGAAAGTCTCCCTCAAAAATATCTTCGAGTCCCTTTCCAAAGACACCCCCGCCGACAACGGCCAATATACCGCACTGCCGCCCGAACGCCTCTCCATGGACTGGCAGCACCAAGGCAGAGAATTCCGCATCCTCTTCACCGAACTTTGGTTCTCCCACCAACCCTCCGGTGCCAAAACCGCCACCAGCGGATCCCTCATCCTCCTGGAAAAATAACGCCCGCGCCCGGCGACCTTACGGCACTTCACCCCTCGGTCACGTAAAGCCTGCCCATCGGAAAACCACCCGCAGAAGATCCGGCGGCCGGGCAAAGGCTCTGGTGACGCGCCGCCAAGGGATTCCCAGAGCGGCACCAAGAGGCGACACAAGGCGCCGACCAGAGCACCTTGCTCGTGTTCTTCGAACACGCGCACCCCGCCGCGCAGCAACACCGCGCCAGCGTCCATGTCGTCCATGTCGTCCATGTCGTCCATGTCGTCCATGTCGTCCATGGACCCCACTCCACCCCAGTTCACGCGCCCCCCTCAGCGCGCTCCCACACCGCTCAAATGCATCCCCGTCGCAAGCGCCGCAATCAGCCCGAAATACAAAAAACCCATCACCATCCGCTGCGATCCCGTGCACTCGTAATACCGCGCCTCCTCCGCATCCCGCCTCCGGAACAGCGACCACACACGAGGCACAGCCAAGACTAGGATCACCCACAGCAGGAAGCTCTGCGGACGCTCCCACAGCATCCACCCCAGAGCCCCAAACCCCACCAGCCAAAGCCACGGCGAAATCGCACTCACAATGCGCCCCCCGTCCAACTGCCCCACAGGCGTGAGATTAAACAGGTTCAAAAAATACCCCGTCCATGCCAGCGCCACAAACAGCGGCCATCCCATCCACACGCCCACAACGTGGCAAAGCAACGCGCCCGCCGATCCCAGAAGCGGTCCACCGATCCCCACCCAAGCCTCCATCCATGCGTTGCGCGGACTCTCCTTGAGCGCGATGAACGCTCCCATGAAGGGAATGAACACCGGTGCGCCCACCGGCAGGCCAAACCGACGCGCCACCAACAGATGCCCGCATTCGTGCACAAAGAGCAGCAGGACAAACCCCAGCGCGTAGCGCCATCCCCACATCCCCGCGTAAACACCCACCGTCAAAAGCATGCTCCCGCCCGTCTTCAAAACCATCGGCAGCAGCTTCAACGCGGGCAGCACCACCTTCAGCTTCCCCCAAAACTTGGCGACCACCAAGGCGCCTCCGCCCAACCAACCCATCCCGCTCCTGCACCTCGCCCACCAGCTCTGCCCACCTCCACCCGCATCCCTCCCCTTTCCTGCATCGGATTCTACTCCAGCGGAGGCAGCTCCCGCATCCTCCCCGCCGTTTCCTTGCGAAGCAAAACGCGGTTGATGAGACCCAGAGCTGTCACGATCCGGAAGCGGCGGTGGAATCACCCGTGCATCTTACCGCCAGACGCTCCACCCAGTCCAATCACCATTGGCACCGCCCGCTCAGCAGCCCACCCCCACCCGAGTTCTCACTGCACTCCGGGCACGCGCAAAACGCAAAAAGAGCGCGCAAAAAAGTCCCGCAAGAAACTTCTCATGCAGCGAAGGAGAAAGCCGGCCTGCGTCCTTGAAACCAGTTTGCGGCACCCAACAGCCCGGCAATATCCGGGAATCTCAGTCCGGCCAACAGTCCGGCCAACTCCAGCCATCAATCACGATCGATTCCCAATCCATCGGCCGCTCATCGCTCGCATCCGTCACGTTTCAGATATTAATCCGGCCACAAAACACCAGCGACATCGCCCCCCGATTTTGCAGTGCTTGAGCAGCCCGCATCCGCTTCATCCCGAGCTCACCCTGCATCGCGCCGCTGCGTGCACCGCATCATTACCGAGAGTGATCAATAGCCGGATTAATAACGGAGCCCGCCTGTGATGAACGTAAATAGGGTAGCGGGTTCGTTGGTGGATGTTTGGGTTTCGCAGCGGGGAAACATTCCCCCCGCTAAACCCCCCGCTAAATGGAAGCAGGCCTTGAGAAACTAGCCTTGAGAAACTCGCAAACCTGCCTGCTCCTCGAGATCCAACTCAAAATTCGAAAGAATCTTACGCCGTATCGCCGCGCGGTCCTTCCGCTCACTGAAATCCGCTCACTGAAATCCCCTGAAGGATGCTTCTTCAATCCCGCAAGACGCCAGTCGTAATCGCCCCCACCTGCGCGAGGGTCAGGCTGCGAGCCACTCCGATCGACAGAGCCCCGATCTGCGCACCGCTGATCACACGAATCAGATCCGCCATCCGAACATCCAACGCATCAATCGCGATCGCTTCCACCAAGGCACTTCCGAGCACCGCCAACTGCGCGAAGATCAGCGCTGCAATATCCATGCTGTCGACCACCGCAGCCAAGGCGGTCGTCAGACCAGCCACAGCACAGGTCGACTGCGTGCCAAACTGCTCCAAGCGCAGCGCACGAAGTCTTCCGCTTCAAATGCACGCACCTGTGTGAAGATCAGAGCCGTAATCTGACTGCTCGTCAGGACCAGCCTCGGAATCCTTTGCGAGCGCAGCCACCCTCACGTGCTCAGGCCGCAAACGAATCGGTCGTGATCGCTCCAACCTGAGCGAAAGTCGGGCCGCCAGCCACATCGGTCATGAGACCACCATCCCGCGCAGCGGTTGCATATCGAGTCGGGGTGTTCGGGACCATCGCCCCGCTCCTCGCACTCCTCTCGTGCCAGTCGCACACACGGACTCCGATCATCAGCCACAGACGAGTTGCCCTCACTCGGAAAATCACGCTCCACAACACGGTTGCGGCCCCTGTCAAGAATCGCCCAACAGGACGACACGCAGCAGCCAGATGCCACCCCAAGTCCGGCTGTTTCCAAAAAACCCCGGCATCAATCCAACCACAAGAACACAGCTGCTGTGTGGGTCGATTTGCGACGCTTTTGCATCACGCACGATCCTCATGCCTCAACCTCTCCAATGCGTCAGACCCACGGGGAACAAAAGCCTGAGAGTTATCCCCGATATAACGCCCGAATTCGTATCCACAATTGCTGGACGGAGATACCCTCCAAACAGGGGCGGCTGGAGTCACAATTGCGGGCGTTGGGATCACAGAGGCATTTTGTGCCAACAATGGGGTGGCATCTGGAATCGAGCGGCGCCACCTGCTCAGGAAGCATGGGTCCAAAAAGCCCGATGCTGGGCACACCCAATCCCGTGGCAAAATGCAGCGGCCCGGAATCGCTTCCCACAAAAACACGTGCCTCCGACTGAATCGCTAAAAATTGGGCCAAGGAAAGCGGCGCAGACAAAAAGTGCGCCCAAGGAACAAGCTCGCGGAGTTTTTTCAAACTCGCATGTTCCCGTTCGCTTGCGCCGGCTGAAAACAAAATAGGGATGCCCTCCATCCGTCCAAGTTCCGCAATTTCTGCCCACCGCTCATTAGGCCACTCCCTCTTGGGCATACTGGCGGATAGATGACACAGGACGGTGTCGGACTGGGGGAAGCATGAACGCGCAAAGCTCACCAACTCTGGATTCGCACGAACTTCATGTCGTAAATTGCTCGGCGCTTGAATACCCCAAGCACTCAGCACTTTGATGTCCGCACGGACCAAATGGTCACTGCCTCGGGCGATCCGCGTGTAACAGTAGTTCCGCCCCATGAACCCGCCCCTTTGAAAATGACCAAGCCGTTCTTTTGCTCCGATGAGCCTGCTGATTAGAGCGCCTCGATCGTTACCAACAAAATCCACAGACTTGTCAAAACACTTCCCCCTCAGTTGCGCAATGAGAGGCAACGTTCGTTTGAGTTGCATCCGGCCGCGGACCCGCGGAAGCCCCCAGACTCTGTGAATCCACGGAATGTGTTGCAAAATTGGCAACGCCTCCTCAGCGACCAACACATGAAGCTCGGCCGTGGGCCAGTGTTCACGAAGCGCGCGTAAAGCCGGCACCATGATCGCGACATCCCCAAGTTGTTTAAACTTAATCGCAAGGATTTTCACTTGCCCGGAGAATTAGTCGTTCGCTTACCTTGATCAATAAATTAGAACCTAAACGACCTAACTCACCAAATAAGAACCCGTTTTCTTCATTTCGCGAACCATATACTTCAAGTTCATCAGGGCAGCTAAAAAACGACGCTTCGCTAAATCGGGTGGGTGAAAGCTGAGAGAACCCTGATGCTGAGGCGGCCTGCAATCCTGTAAGAGGTGGCCTTGAAATTCTCAAAGTTTCGGCAACCCCGGGCTCAACGCGCTGTCTGGACGATCGAACTGCCCGACTCGATGGCCCCCGAGGTGATCCGCTGCGGGAAGAACGCAATGATGCGCTCCTCTCTTTGTGAATCTTTCAGCCTAAAAACGTGAATGGACGGCCCTCGGAAGGCGGCGCCAATTTTTTTCTGTAAAAGCAGCGGGAGTCAGGCGGAAGGCGGGATGGATGGATTCATGTTGAGGTAAGTTTTGGAGGATTGCCAATCGTCGGAGGTTTCCGCGAGGAGAGCGGAGACGAGGCGCAGGAGGGAGGCTTC
>CAMAUX010000008.1 GCA_945861435.1 Chthoniobacter flavus
CCAAAGAGGTGACTTGCGCGGATTGCGTGCGCGGTAGATCTGCATGCGACTCCCACAAATGGAATCGGATGGAGAGGCATGGCTGCGGGACTGTTCCTACGCCCGAACTCCTTGTGAATGCAGATGCTTGAGACTGTCCAAAATGGCCAGCAATTGCGCGCTCACTGGGGAGATTCTTCAAAAACCCCACCATGAGCATTTTGAAATAGACCACCGGATCGATCGGCGGACGGCCAACCTCGGTACTGGCAGAGAGAGGTGAGCAAAAGGCCCGGACGCATTCGGCAAAGCCCATCGCGGATAGTGTGTCGTCCAATTTTGTCGTAAAACTTACTGGCTTGAGGCTTCGGGAGGTTGCTTGGTGGGATCCAGAATTCGGCCTGTTTGCCGGACTTTTCAGGCCGAGCCATATGGCGGCAGAAGCTCGCCGCGGCGCGTCACTTCTTCAATTGATTGGTCGACCAGTCGTTGAATATTTCGACAGGCTGTTAGGGGCTAGGCGACGCTCCATCGACTCAGGGAGCGAATTCCCTAAAAGCATGAAGCTTTACATTGAGCCATATTCCCATATCGTGACCCATATCATGAAAACCACGCTTGATTTGCCGGACAACTTGCTGATCGCGGCCAAAGCGCTGGCTGCCCAGCGGAAAACCACCCTCAAAGCCATGGTGGAGCACGCCCTTCGGCGGGAAATCGCTCCGCAGGAAAACCTCGCACCCGACAGCCCTTACGAAGTGGGGCCATTCGGCATCCTGAGTCTGAAAAAACGCACCGAAGGGCTGACTACCGAACAGGTGCAGCATCTTGTTGATCATCAACACGATGAAGAAGACGCCAGAATCATCTCCATCTCCACGGGAAACTCATGATCCACCTTCTCGATGTCAATGTGCTGATTGCGCTCGGGGACTCCAATCACCCGCACCGGGCTGCTGCCCTCCAGTTTTTTGAAAAGTGCGCCACCTTGGAAGGGTGGGCCACCTGCCCGCTCACCGAGAACGCCTTCATCCGCATTTTTGGCGCTCACAGTTATCCCCACGGCCCGGGTTCAACGGCAGAAGCAAGGCGGGTGCTAAACACATTTCGAGCCGCTCCGGGTCACCAATTTTGGCCTGACGACCTTTCCCTCGCTGATACCCATGCCTTCACGAACCTCCCGGCTTCCCCTCACCTCACCGACCTCTACCTTCTCGCCCTCGCGGTGAAACATGGAAGCAAACTGGCCACCTTTGATCAACGCATTGATCCTGCCCAACTCGCAGGTGGTGCTGCAGCGCTGCACCTCATCGCTCCATGATGCAACCCACGAGCGAAGCGCTGAGGAATCGGATTATGGACGGAGGTTGAAGGGGGATGCCGAGCGCGCTGGGGAGATTATTCTTTTCCGGGAATTGTCGGCAGCCACTCTAGCCAGGTCAGGATGTGGTGGCGCATGAGGCGTTTGCACTCTGCGGGTGAGTTGGTTTTGAAGGCCTCCACGAGCTCTCGGTGACTGGCCGCGGTCTCGGCGCGGGTGCCGCGTGTTTGGAGTTGTTTTGAGCGATGGAGCCGCCCCAGCCAAAGTTCGAGTTCGCTGTGTCAGCGAGTGCCAGAGCTTGAGCAGGCGGGTGTTCCCGGATGCCTCGAGAATGATCTGGTGGAAATCGAGGTCGAGATGGGTGACATGGATCAAGGTGGATGCCCTGCCGGTGGCTCGGATGTTTTTCTCGAGGAGGGAGGAGTCCTTCCGCAACGCGGATGCGGCGAGTCGCTTTGCGACCCGCTCCAGTGTGAGGCGCGGGACGTAAAGCTCCTCGAAATGACTGGGGGAAAGCTGCTTCACGAAAGCGCGCCCCGCGTTGCTGAACTCCATCAAACCGTCCCTTTCCAGTGCGAACAAGGCTTCTCGAACGGGAACCCGGCTTACGCCGAGCTCTCTGGCGACCGCGGCTTCGGTGAGCAGGGATCCGGGTCGGCTCTCACCGGTGATGATGCGGAGCGGCAGTTGGGTGGTGGCGTATTCGAGGCGGGAGCGGGCGGCGCGCGGTCGTTTCAAAAGATATACTGTTCAATATCTGAAAAAACGGTGTTCTGAATTTGCTGAGTCGTGCAAGTCAGCGGTTGAAGATTTTTGCTAGTAATTAAATCCGATAAAACGACACCGGGGGGGAGGTCAGTTCGGCGTGCTTTGGATTGGTGGTCGCGATGCGCAGGAAGCCATGAATTTTGGTTCCCTCTGCGATGTGCTCAAGGATGGATGGGATCGGCCAGGCCAATGGTTGTCTGTGCTATGGGAGGGGGCACATGGACGACACGGACTGCGAGAAGAGGTGCAGGAGGGAGTGCGGGATGGCCCATCGGAGGAGGCCGGGGAACAGTGGAGCTTGCCCGGTTCTTTCCTGACTAGCCGACGATGATGACGGCGATGACGGCGATGCAGGCGGATGGGAGGTTGGGGAGGGTGCCTGCGAGCATGGCGGGGAGGCCAAGGCGTGCGAGGGCGGCGCGGTGTTCGGGAACGCGGGCGCCGATGCCGCCGACTTGGATGGCGATGGTGCACTCGGGCGAGACCGTGGATCTCTCAGGGATTGCGGGAGTGAAGGTGGACAAGCATTCGACGGGCGGGGTGGGGGATACGACCACGCTGGTGCTCGCACTTCTGGTGGCGAGTCTTGGGATTGCTGAGCCGAAGATGTGGGGACGCGGATAGGGACGCACGGGCGGGACGATGGACAAGTTGGAGTCTGTGTCCGGGTTCAATGCGGAGATTGGGAAGGAGCGGTTCATTGAACTGGTGAACCGGCAGCACGTGGCGGTGATCGGGCAGACGGGGGCCGTGGCGCCCGCTGACAAGAAGCTTTATGCGCTGCGGGATGTGACGGGGATTGCGAGCGTGCAATTTGGGGCGCTGGGCGAACAGGTTCCGCAGGGTGGGGAGCGGCGGTTTGCGAATTGTCGTGTGTAGGTGGGGATGCAGTTTGGGAGGAAGCGCCATGCATGCCTGTCCCTTGTGGCGAATTCCGAGACAACCCGCATTCTTTAAGCTCAGCAGGAGATCCGCCTTTGCGTATGGGGCTGCGAGGGCAAGGACCCAGACTCGGAATCGAGGGCGTTTAGGAGAGTGGCTTCGGGCCCTGACTCTCATTCGGATTCTTGGAGAGATTGAGAGAAGAGGGTGGAAGGCGGGTGACGCGTTCCGAGCGCAGTTATTCACGGAGCGGACGTGATACCAATCGCGGTGCAAAGCCGGGAGAAGAACGGCTTGAGGGGTTTGGGGGCGTTTTTCAGCGGCCGAACTTGGCCTTCGCTATACGAACCTTGGGCTCTTCTGCACAGGGAACGCGCATGCGCACAGCGGCCGTGTATGCCGCATGAAATGCCGACAGAAACAAACCCACCCCGACGAGTTTGAACCCTTCATCGCCGATGCTGAAGAAACTCTGTAGCACTCGCGCCGCCCGGTTTTCGCCCAGCAACCAAACAGCCACGTCGTAACGATCGCCCGCCGCGTTTGCGATCAAAGCGAGGACGAAGCAGCAGCCCCCCAGCACGAGGGGCCTGTGCATCCGCTGGAGTCCCAGCCATTCCCTGCGGTACAGCCACAAGACCACGGCGCCGCATACGCCGTATAGCAGCACCACCAAGTCATCAATCCGGTCGGTCCATGCCGTTTCCCGCATTCCCAGCATCTGGTGAATGCTGTCATCAATGCGCCCGTGAAGGGCGAACGCCTGATCGCAGGTCAGCACCAAAAAACCCGCGGCCGTCCACATCCAGAGGCGCGCCCCCGGCGTTTTTCCCCGGATTCTGCCAACCTGCAATGACACCCCAGCGGTGAGGAGCATTTGGAGGATCGCCGGACCGCTCGTTGCGCGGGAGTTGTCACAATAGCGGACTGGATTCCCTGTCCACCACCAGCCAACCGCGATGCACGTCAGCATCCACAGTACATTCGCTGCGGTGAGCCAACCCATGGAGCGCTCACCCACCCGTCCCAAAACCCCTTTCCCACGCGTGTCAGTCACTGGCCGACAGCATTGCAAGACTGCGGGCGTGGGGGAAGTCGGGTTGGCTCCTGTTGGCGGCCTCCACTGGAATCGCTGAAGCAGCGGAGCCAGGCCAGAAACGGTGAGGTAATCTATCAACCAAAAAACGTGAATGGACGGCCCGCGGAATCCAGGGACGGGACGGAAGGAAGGGGGGAAATGAAGGGAATGAGGAGGCTGAGAGGCTGTTGCGTGGTCCGTGCATTCAGTGCGTTCCGTGGGCTATTGGGAGCTCTCCGGGTTCAGGCGGCTGCTGAGTCCTATCAGTGCCTGGGTACTTGAGGGTGACAGCCCTGTCGTTACCGACTTTGAAGATCGCTGAAAGAGACTCACCAAACGGGTGAGTCTGAAACGGGATGATTTTAAGCTGCAAATTCCGTTTCCACAGAAACTCAGATCAGATCCGACAAGTTTTCATCGCCGCATTGAGGATTCCTCGGGCATGGAGTGGAAACGGCCTCGTTTATCGAAGAGGCCATCGGCGGCGAGGACGTGGAGATGGGGATAAAAGACGAGGTAGTCGCCAAAGGTGTGAACGGGAGCGGCAGCGGCGATGCGATCGTTGGGCAGACCGAGGCGTACGCGGAAAGCGTCTCGCAGGCATTCCGTGGCGGTCTGGAGGAGGGGATGGAGGAGGTGTCTGCGTTTGCGGAAGATGCCGCGCAGCATTTTTGGGAAGGTGAAGACGAACTGGCGGTGAGGGACTTGGTGGCAGAGGTACGAGGCGATCCAAGCGCCGGTCTGGCGAGTTCGGCGTTGATGGCAGGCGGGGCAGAAGTGGCGGGACTTGCAGGTGAATGCGAGGAGTTTCTCGTGGCCGCAATCTGGGCACAGGAAGCGGGTGAAACCTGCGGCGAGGTCGCCACGCCGGAGAAAGGCGCAGACGGAGTGGATGGAATCTTGGCGGAGCGGCCCCATGGTGGTGCGGTGGTCGATTTCGTAGGAGGCGATGAAGGCGTCCCATGCGTGGTGGACGATCTGCCAGAGAGGGGATGCGCGTGGCCGGCGTGGATGGTGGATTGCGGACATCATGGGAGCCGTGGATGGGGGCGATGTCGGCGCTGGGAGGTTGGGGGGGAGGGATCTCGTTTTGGGATTACGCAGGGCAGGTTGATTTCATGATGGTTTCACGACGCGAGAGGCCTGAGGGCAGGGCTGCGACGCTCCCGGTTGGGGGCGATACGCAGTTTTTCAGCGGGGGACCGCGGTGCCTTGCTCTGTTTTGCATAGCTCCCCGCACTTGATCCGAATTCAGTTTCATTGTCCGCCCTCATTGCCCCCCTCCGTTTGCGGGATCACCCGGAACCAAGAACCATCGAACTCGGCAGGAGCACCCCCCCCCCAAGGAAAAGGAAACGCATCGCGAGGACTGAGAGGCCTTGCGAGCCCGTGAATTGATTGAACCCGAAAACGGAAGTTGGGGCTTAAAAGCGACTTTAAATAACTAGTCGACCGATGGGGGCGTGGAAGAGGAGAGGGACGTGTTGATTAGTTTCCTGTGGGGCGGGATGCCGTGTTAGATAGGGGGTTCATGAAAAAGACTTTTCCGCTCCATGCCCCTGGCCGTGAGGACCGTCGGGTATTGGAAGCGATCAAAACTGAGATTGTGCGGTATCTGAAGAGGGAGCGTCGGAAGGCGCTTCCTGAGGGCGGGGATTTTTGGGGGTTCGACTGCCGTGTGGGGAAGGGGCGGGAGGAGGCTGTGAAGGTGAGAGCGTCCGAGGTGGGGACTGCGGTGGACGCGGTGGCTGGGGAAGGCGCTGGAGAGGTGTATGTGGAGATTCTTGCGTTTGCGGGGCGGCGCGCGCGGAGTGGCGGAGAGGATGCTGGTGAGAGTGCTGGTGAGAGTGCTGGTGAGAGTGCTGGTGAGAGTGCTGGGGGAGTGGAGCCATGAAGATTCGGAGTGCGGAGTTTGCTGCGAGTGCGCCGGACCTTGCATCGTGTCCGCCGGATGGGCGTCTGGAGTTTGCATTCATTGGGCGATCGAACGTGGGGAAGTCGTCTTTGATCAACATGCTGACGGGGAGGGAGGGGCTTGCGCGGGTGTCTGCGGAGGCTGGGAAGACGCGGTTGATCAACATGTTCACGATCAACGGGGAGTGGAGCCTCGTGGATCTTCCGGGGTACGGATATGCGAAGGTGGGGCGTGAGACGCGGGGACGTTTCAGTGCGTTTGTGGCTGACTATCTGCAGAACCGGGCGAGTTTGCGGGGGACGTTTGTGCTGATTGATTCCCGCCTGAGTCCGCAGAAGGTGGATCTGGAGTTCTTGCAGTGGATGGTGGGCTGCGGACTGCCGCTGGTGCTGGTGTTCACGAAGGTGGACAAGATTTCCGCGGGTGCCTGCCAGGCGAACATGGAGGAGTTTCTGAAAGCTTTGCGTGAGTTGAGCGAGGACACGCCGGAGGTGGTGACGTGCTCCGCGAAGACGGGTGCTGGGCGCGAGGAGATTCTGAGGTTTATCGAGGGTGCTCTTTCGGAGGAGGAGCCGGAGGCTGTGGATGAAGAGGAGGATGGCGAGGCATGACCCTTGAGGATCTGGGGTGGAACGGATTTTTCGCGGAGAGGTTTGCGGCGTATGAGGGCAAGGGCTGGCAGCCTGCGCGGCTGATTCGCGACAACAAGATCACGTACGGGGCTTTGCTGGGGGACGGGACCGAGCTGGAGGTGGTGATGGGAGGGAAGGTGTATCACGATGCGGAGACGGATGCGGAGCTGCCGGCGGTGGGGGACTGGGTGGCGTTGGAAGTGGGCGGGGATGGGCGTGAGCACGTGATCCGGGCGCGGCTGCCGCGGCAGACTTGCCTGTCGCGCAAGATGCCTGGTCGGAGCACACAGGAGCAGGTGATCGCTGCGAATACGGACGTGGTGGTGGTGGTGACGGACGCGGGCACGGATTTCAATGTGCGGCGCATGGAGCGGTACTTTGCGATCATTGGGCGCAGCCGTGCGCGCGCGGTGGTGTTGGTGAACAAGGCGGATCTTTTTTCGGAGGAACAGAGCCGGGGCGCGGCGGAGTCGATCCGTGCATTGAATCCGGAGGCGGAGGTGCTTGTGACGAGTCTGCGCAGGAAGGCGAGTCTTGCGGGGTTGAAGGCGCATCTGACGCGCGGGGTGTCGCTGACGTTTGTGGGATCGAGCGGGGTGGGGAAATCCTCGGTGATCAACCATCTGCTGGGCGGCGACTACCAGTGGACGGACGAGGTGAACGAGAACACGGGGAAGGGGCGGCATACGACGACGGCGCGCGAGCTGATGGTGCTGCGCAAGGGGGGGATCATCATCGACAATCCTGGCATCCGCGAGGTGCACATGTGGACTGATGAGACGACGTTGCGGGAGCGTTTCGCGGATATCGACGAACTTGCACGCCATTGCAAGTTCGACAACTGCCAGCACGGGCCGCGGGCTGCGGGCTGCGCGATCCAGACGGCGCTGGCAGAGGGCAGGATGGATGCGCGGCGCTTGGAGGGTTTTTTGAAGCTGGACGAGGAGATTGCGAAACTGCGTGCGGCGCGTGAGAAGCGGCAGATGACGGTGGAGCGTCATGCCCGGCGTGAGCAGCAGAGCAAGTCGCGCAGGTACGCGGCGCGGCGCGATGCGGATCTTGAAGACGAGTACTGAGGCTGGCGGAGCGGCGGGGATGGGGGTGCGGTGAAAAGAGTGTGGGTTGGAAGGCGGATGGGATCGGAGGATGGAGGCCGCAGAGGGCGTGGCCGGCGGCATGCATGCGTTGAGATCGCAGGGGGAGGTGCGTGGTGGGGTTGATGGGCATGGGAATGTTTGGTGGGGAAAAACAGGGTTGTCGCGGGGCGGGTGGGGGACACAGAGTGCGTGGCTAAGCCCGTGTGCGGGCTGAAATTGCGATGCAACCGCCCTCCACCCCTTTGCGCAGCTCGCTTCGGCACAAGGTGCTGTTCGGGTTTGGACTGGCGTTGGTGCTGCTGTCGGTGGTGCCGCTGGTGGTGCTTCACACGCACCGGGGCCTGCACCGGTGGGCTGTGGCGGTGGATCGGTCGCGGAAGATTCTGGATGCCGGGCAGCGCGTGCAGCGGCTTTTGATCAGCGCAGAGAACGAGTGGCGGGCGCTGGTGTTTGGAAAGGATGCGGGGGCGCAGGAACGTTTTGATGAAGCGCGTTCGCTCTCGAGGGAGGCTTTGGGGGTGATGGAGGAGGAGGCGGGGGAGGATGCTGCGCGGCTGGGGATTGTGCTGGAGCTGGAGAAGGGGGTGTTGGAGCACTTTGCGCAGCTCTCTGCGGACATGGGTGCGGACGAGCCGCTGGTGGGAAAGGAAGCTGCGGAGCGGCAGAAGGCGGTGCTGGCGCGGCGCAAAGAGTTGGTGAAGGGGTTGGGGGAGTATGCGCGTGAGGAGCGTGCGCGGTTGGTGGAGCAGGAGAAGGCGGCGCAGGCGACGAGCAGGTATACGGTGACGGCGATCACGGTGGGGACGGTGCTGACGCTGGCGGTGCTGGTGGGGGCGGCGCGTTTGATCCTGCGGGACATTGCGGCACGGCGGCGTGCGGAGGATGCGCTTGCCGATCAGCACACGCTCTTGAGCAGCATCCTGGAGACGATCCCCGACAGTCTCTTTGTGAAGGATTTGAAGGGACGTTATGTGCTGGGCAACCGTGCGCATCGGAGGTTCCTGCAGTTGGAGGACAGCGAGACGGTGGAGGGGCGGAGTGTGCATGACTTCTTTGCGTCTGAACATGCGGAGGCCTATGAGCGGGCGGACCGCGAGGTGTTGAGCACTGGGAAGGCGCTGATGAATCACGAGGAGCGCGCGGTGACGCGCAAGGGGGTGGAGGTGTGGCTTTCGACGACGAAGGTGCCGTTGTTGGACCGTAGGGGACGCACGCTGGGGTTGGTGTGCGTGAGTTCGGATGTGACCGAGCGCCGGCAGGCCGAGGATCAGTTGCGGCATTTTGCAGCGCAGTTGGAGCGCAGCAACGCGGAGCTACAGCACTTCGCGTCGGTGGCATCGCATGACCTGCAGGAGCCGCTGCGCAAGGTGCAGGCGTTTGCGGACCGGCTTCGGTCCAAGTGCGGGGAACAGTTGGGGGAGGCGGGGCTCGATTATCTGGGGCGCATGGAGAATGCGGCGGAGCGGATGCGTGTGCTGATCCAGGATCTGTTGAAGCTCTCGCGGGTGACGAGTCGTGCGCAGCCCTTTGAGCGGTGCGACCTCGCGCTGGTGCTGCGAGAG
The DNA here is from genome assembly GCA_945861435.1 of Chthoniobacter flavus. Taxonomy (GTDB): domain Bacteria; phylum Verrucomicrobiota; class Verrucomicrobiia; order Chthoniobacterales; family Chthoniobacteraceae; genus CAIURC01. The sequence goes on from CAMAUX010000008.1 coordinate 9,235, forward strand.
GTGCTCGCGGATCTCGAGGTGGCGGTGGAACGGAACGGGGCGGTGGTGGATGCCGGGCCTTTGCCAGAGATCGATGCGGATCCGCTCCAGATGCGGCAGTTGTTCCAGAATCTCGTGGCCAACGCGCTCAAGTTCCATGCGGCGGGACGGGCTCCGCGTGTGACGGTGAGCGCAAAGATTCTTGAGGCGTCCGAGCACGGGCTGCAGGGGGTGGGATTCGCTACGCGGGCGTGCAGGCTGGAGTTCAGGGACAATGGGATCGGGTTTGATCCGAAGTTTGCGGAGCAGATTTTTGTGGTGTTCCAGCGTTTGCACAGCCGCAGCGAGTACGAGGGGACGGGGATCGGACTGGCGCTGTGCCGCAGGATTGCGGAGCGGCACTTGGGTGTGGTGACGGCCTCGGCGGTGCCGGGCGAGGGGGCTGTGTTTGTGGTAACGCTTCCGATGGAGCAGCCCATGGTGGCGGGTGCGGAGGCCGGCGCGGGTGGCGTTGGCGGCGCTCGGGTGGAGTGATGGCGGTGGTTTCTTTTCGCGACAAAGCAAAGCCCCGGCTCCTTGGGGAACCGGGGCTGCTGTGGTTGCGGATGTTGGGGCTGACGCGTTGCTGACTGTTATTGGGCGTCGCCGTCCTTCTTTGCGCGGGTGCCTGGGCGCGCGGGCGCGGAGTCTCCGGCGGACGGTGAGGCGCCTCTGGAACCATCGCGCATCTTGGCTTTTTGATCCGGGGTGAGGATCTCGGTGAACTCCTCCATCTGGCTGTGGATGAGTTCGCGGGCCTTTTGTTTATCGGCATCGGAGGTGTTTTCGCGGCCCTTGGACATGAGTTCGCGCAGTTCGCCGGCGTTTTTTTCAAAGATGGTGCGCGCCTTTTCCTGCTGCTCGGAGGTGAGGTCGAGCTTCTCAGTCATCGCCTTGATGCGGTCGCCCGCGTTGCCGCGTTGGGAGTCCGCGCTGGCGGAGCCCTGGCCATCCCGACGGCTTTTCATGGCCTCCATCATCTTGGATTTTTGGTCCGGGTTGAGGACGGCGGTGACTTCTTCCAACTGACTGCGCATCAACTCGCGGAATTTCTCGCGGTCGGCCTCGGTGGCTTTTTCGCGGCCCTTGGCCATGAGTTCGCGCAACTGGCTGGCGTTCTTTTCGTAGATGTCGCGGATCTTCTGCTGCTGTTCGGAAGTGAGGCCGAGTTTTTCGGTCATCATCTTGAGGCGATCCTCGGGAGCCATGCGGGGGGCGTCTCCGGCGGGTCTTTGGGTGGAGTCGCCATCCGGACGTCCGCGTTTTGGGGTGGACGCCTCAGCGGAGGGTTTGGGCTCTTCTGCGCGGGCGGGGAGAAGGGCGGAGGTGGCGAGGGTTGCGGTTGCGGTGAATGCAGCCAGACGCGCGAATCCGGATCCGAATGCTGGGGTGAACTGGGTTTTCATGTCTCTTTAGACCACCGATCCGGGTGGAAAGTTACCAAAAATCTTCGGGGATGCTGTTCGTTGGTGAGGCTCAGCTCGGTTGGGATGGGTGTTGGGCGGCCGGATGATTGGCGAGTTGGAGGCGAAGGGGTGCCGGCGGGGGGCGGTCTGTTGGTTTGACTCTTACTCTTACTCTTACTCTTACTTTTACTCTTACTTTTTACTCTTGCGTCTTAGTCTCAGGAGTAAGGAGTAAGAGTAAGGGGTGAGGTGAGTTGTCGCCGGAGGGGTGTCAGCGGGAAGATTAGGGATGGCCGGCTTCCGTCCGTTGGGGGGGAAGCCGGGGTTGGTGGTGCACGCGTGATTTGAGATGGCCGTTTCTCGCGCCCCATGCCGGGGCGCGTCGCGTGAGGGGACGTGATCCGGTGGTTCCCTTCGTCCGCTTCGCGGACTGCGTCCACCACCGGCTATTCGCTTGCATGCCTCCGGCACGCGGGCGGATGCTCGATCTGTTCTTACTCTTACTCTTACTTTTTACTCTTACGTCTTAGTCTCAGGAGTAAGGAGTAAGAGTAAGGGGTGAGGTGAGTTGTCGCCGGAGGGGTGTCAGCGGGAAGATTAGGGATGGCCGGCTTCCGTCCGTTGGGGAGGGAGGCCGGGGTTGGTGGTGCGCGCGTGATATGAGATGGCCGTTTCTCGCGCCCCATGCCGGGGCGCGTCGCGTGAGGGGACGTGATCCGGTGGTTCCCTTCGTCCGCTTCGCGGACTGCGTCCACCACCGGCTATTCGCTTGCGTGCCTCCGGCACGCTGACATTTGTGCTCTTACTCTTACTCTTGGGAGTGGGCTTGCTTTGGATCCCTGCTGTGTCCCTGATGAGCGGTGGGGCCTGGCTTGGCTTTAGAACGTGATGGAGGTCTGGAGGTAGGCGAAGTCTGCGTCGTCGGCGGGGCCGGTGGCTTTGAGGTAGGTGCCGGCAAAGAAGTGGGCGTAGCCGAGATCGAGGGTGAAATGGGGTTTGGGAGCCCATTTGAGGACGAGATCCGTTTCCTGACCTGCGAAGTTGCCGGCGTTGATGGAGCGCACGTCGCGGCCGTCCGGGGTGTTGGTGCGCGCGGCGCTGATGCCGTTGGAGCGGGTCCAGTAGTCGGCGGTGTCGGCGAGCCAGTCGGCGTGGTAGGAGAGTTCACCGGAGAGGGTCTTGGTGAACTGGGCGCCGAGGCGGATCTGGGCGTTGTGGATGTTGCGCCAGGAGAAGAGGTCCAGTTCGCCGTACTTGCCGTGGTTGGATGCGAAGAGGTTGAGAAAGCCGGTGTTTTTGCCATCGGCCGGATTGTGATCGCCGGAGGCGAAGTTGTAGCCGGCGCCGAGGCGCGGGGAGAGCCATGCGGAGGACCATGTGTAGCCGACGTCGGCGTGTGCGGCGAAGGCTTGGTGGTGAAGAGCGGGAGTGGAGCGGTCGGTGGTCCAGAGGGAGCCGGTCTGCCATGCGGCTTCGGCGTTGTAATCCCAGCCGTTGTGGAGGTTGGATTTCCAGCGGGAGCCGATGGTGGTGATGCGTTGTGCGGGGCCGTTGAAGGTGCCGCGGGGGTTGATTGTGTTGGTGGGGTCGAGGTCGGGTTGGTTGTCGGTTTTGTCGCGGTGGAGGAGGTAGAGGTTCGTGGTTTGGAAGCTGAGGATGTTGGTGGAGTAATAGGCGCCGAGGAAGAGGTCGGAGCTGTCGCTGTCGTTGAGGACGTCTTGCTTGATCTGCACGGGGCGTGCCGCGAAGAGTTCGAGCCACTGGTCCTTGGAGGGTTGGGCGCGCAGTTTGAAGGCGTCGAAGGTGCGTCCGAGGTTGCCCCAGCGGCTGTCGGCGACGAGGCGTTGTTCGCCGTAGCTCAGGCGCTGGCGGCCGACGGTGAGGCCGAGAGGGAAGGCGTCGTAGTCTGCGAGTTCGAGGGAGAGTTGGCGGAGGTCGAGGTTGTCATCGCCTTCATTGCCGCGGATGCCCGGGGTGTTGGGGCGTTCGGAGTCGATCTCGCGGGTGTCCTTTCCCTGGGCGTAGATTTTGAGCCATGGGCGGGGTTTGAAGAGGAGGCCGAGTCGGAAACGTGTGAGGCCCCATGCGTTGTCGTTGTCGTCGTTGGTGTGGCGGTCGAAGTCGCGGTTGTTGGAACGGGCTTCGAAGCGTGCGCGGGCCTCGAGGTCGACGGTGAGGATGCCGTCGGCGAAGCTGAGCGGGTTGGTGGTGGGTGCTGCGGTGGGCTTGGGTGCTGGGTTGGAGCCTGCGAGCGCGGCGGATCCGGTGAGGATGGCGAGGCTGGCGGTGGAGAGACGGGGTTTCATGGCGTGGACGAAGTCTGCGTGCTGCGCCTCCCCTTGGCGGGGTGGGAGCGGCAGGTCTGCGTTTGTGGTTAAACCTCCGGCGTGTGCCGGTGGGAGGTTAAAGTTCGCCCCCGTACGCCATCATCTGGCGGTAGCGGGTGAGGATTTCGCGAAGGGAGAGGACGAAGCCCTGGCGCTGGAGGTGCATGGGGGCGTGGCTCGGGGATTCGAGGATGATTTCGAAGGGGCTGGGTTCGGACTCTGGTGGAGCGGCGAGGATGCCTTCGTAGGCGGAGTGGATGATGCCTTGGGTGGCGGTGAATCCGTCGATGAGCGTGGAGGAGTTGACTGGGAGGGCTTGGGCGGCGGAGTCGAGTGCGGGGCGCAGGAGATGGCGGGTGAGGGTGGCGCCGCGTGCGAAGCCGTAGAAGCCGGTGCTGGTGTCGTCGCTGTGGAGGGCGATGAGGCCGTGGAAGTTTTCGCGGAGGATGGCGCGCTCAAGGAGCTGGACTTCGATTTCGCGGGTGCTGCGCCAGAACTCGCGGTTGAGATCGCGGCCGCTACGGGAGTGGCGTGTGCCGTCTTCGAAGCCTGTGGGATTGAGGAGCGGATAGAGGAGGAGTTCGTAGCCTGCGGCCCATTCCGGGTGGGTGGTGAGGGAGCGGGCGAAGTCGAGGAGGGCGAGGACGCCAGCGGGTTCATCGCCGTGGATTCCTGCGAAGAGGCCGAGTTTGAAATCGGCGGGACGCGAAGGATCGCGCCAGTGGAGGACGGGGAGGTGGTAGGTGGAGTTGTTGAGGGACCATGAGCCGAGGGATGCGTGGTGCCAGTGGCTTGGGCGGGTGGCGGCGATCTTGGGGAGGGCGCTGAGGATCGGCTGGGTGTGGGGCATGGCTGGCAGGGTGGCGTGGATCATGCGGCTGGGGATCGGCGCGGCTGGCTGGTGGAAGGGAGAGGGGAGGGCTTTGGATCGGAGTCGATGCGTGTTTTTTCGGTGCTTTCGACTTGGGTGACGCGGCCTTCGTGGACGGTGATTTGGACGTGGCCGTAGCGGATGTCGGCGACTTTGCGCCGGAGGATTTCCATCCAGTGGTCGTGAGGTTTGTCGTTCATGGGAAGTTAGTCGCGGAGGCCCCAACGGCGGTGGAGGAAGCGTTCCCACGGGCCGAAGAGGAGTTTGTCTGCGGCGAAGCCGATGAGGATGATGAAGAGCATGAGGGCGACGACTTGGTCCATGGCGTGGAGTTCGCGGCCGTAGTGGAGGAGGTGGCCGAGGCCGTTGGAGCCGAGGACGGTGACGTAGATTTCTGCGGCCATGAGGGAGCGCCATGCGAAGGCCCAACCCTGCTTGGTGCCTGTGACGATATGTGGAAGCGAGGCGGGGAGGAGGACTTTGAGCCAGAGGTGGATGCCGCGGGAACCCATGGTGAGTGCGGCTTCGCGGTAGAGCGGAGGGATCTGGCGGATGCCGTGTTCGGTGGCGAGGAGGACGGCCCAGACGGTGCCCATGAAGACGATGAAGAGCATGGCGTTTTCGGTGAGGCCGAACCAGAGGATGGCGATGGGCACCCAGCAGACGCTGGGAAGGGTCTGGAGGCCGAGGGCGAGCGTGCCGATGGTGAGGTTTGCGAGTTTGAAGCGCGCGCTGAGAAGTCCGAGGGGGAGGCCGGCGAGGACGCCCGCCACATAGCCAAGGGAGAGCCTGCGCAGGGTGGTGAGCGTGGCGCTGACGAGGTCGCCGGATTGGAGGGAGTGCGCGAGGTAGAGGGCGACCTTGGTCGGGGGAGGCAGGAGGATGGCGGAGACACCGGAGGCTTGAGCGATCCATTCCCAGCCGAGGATGAGCAGGGCGAAGAGGAGGGCGGCGGCGAGGAGGTTCTTCATGGGCGTGTGTCCGTGGGTGCGAGGATGCGCTTGAAGGCGGCGGTGATTTCGCGTGAGAGGTCGGCTGCGGCGGCGTCGTTGAATTCGCGGGGTCTGGGCATATCGACGCGGAATTCACTGCGGATGAGGCCCGGGCGCGGGGAGAAGAGGAGGACGCGATCGGCGAGGCAGACGGCCTCACGGACGTTGTGGGTGACGAAGAGGATGGTTTTTTGAAAGGCGGAGTGGATGCGCTGGAGGTCGCCGTAGAGTTGTTCGCGGGTCATGGCATCGAGGGAGGCGAAGGGTTCGTCCATGAGGAGGACGCGTGGGTTGGGGGCGAGCGCGCGGGCGAGTGCGACGCGTTGTTTCATGCCGCCGCTGAGTTCGTGGATGGAGGCTTTTTCGAAGCGTTCGAGTCCGACGAGTTGGAGGTGGGAGCGTGCGATTTCGACGCGTTCTTTTTGAGTGAGGCCGGGTTTGAGGCCGAGGCTGAAGAGGACGTTGCCTAGCACGTCGAGCCATGGGAAGAGGGCGTGGTCCTGGAACATCATGGTGCGTTCGCGGCCGGGGACTTCGATGGGGTGACCGTCGACATCGGCGTCGCCGGTGAAGCCGCGCTCGAGTCCGGCGATGATGCGCAGGAGGGTGCTTTTGCCACAGCCGCTGGGGCCGACGAAGCAGACGAACTCGCCGTCGTTCACCTCGAGGTTGATATCTTGGAGCGCGGTGAGGTCGCCTTGGGGGCCTGAGAAGACTTTGCTGACGCTGCGCAGGCGGATTTTTGGGGGGACGGCGAGCGGGGCCGCGCTGATGGGCGTGCTTGTTGCCGAGGTGGCGGGTGTGCTCATGGGCGTGTGATGAGTTTGGCGAGGTCCGCTGTTTCGTTGAGGAGGCCAGCGGCGCGTGCGTCGCGCTGGAAGTCGGTGAAGTCTGCTGCTTGCAGGTCCGTGCTGAAGCGCAGTCGTGGCCATGCGCGCTCAAGGAGCGGCTGGGGGATGGGTTTGGTGGTGAGCTTGCCGATGGCGGATGCGACCAGGGGCTTTGCCCATTCGGGCTCGGCGGCGATTTTCGTGGTGAGGGCTTCGTGTGCGACGAGGAGTTTCTGAAGCAGCTCGCGCTTGGTGGTGAGTGCGCGGGTTCCCGTGGCGAGGACGGTGGCGAGTGAGTCGTCCTGCTGCAGCAGAACCTCGGCGTCGGATTCCATTTCAAGGCGTGAGACCCAGGGTTCGACGGTCCATGCCGCGTCGAGCTCGCCGCGTTTGAGGAGGTCGAGTTGATCGGGGTTCTGTGTGGGGATGACGAAGGCGTCTCCGCCGCCTGGGGTGATCTTTAGTCCGCCCGATGCCAGCCATGCGCGGGCTGCGATGTCTTGGGTGTTGCCGAGTTGCGGGGTGGCGATTTTTTTTCCGCGGAAATCCGCGGGTGTTTTCAAGCTCGAGCCTTTGCGGATGAGGAGTGCGCTGCCGCCGCGCGCTGCGCCGGTGAGGACGCGGATGTCGGCGGTGGCGGTTCTGGTGTAGCCGTTGAGGGCAGGGCTGGGGCCGACGTAGGTGGCGTCGATGGATCCTGCGAGAAGGGCTTCGATGGCGCTGGGGCCGGCGTTGAAGGGGAGCCATTCGATTTTTGCGCCGGTGGCTTTTTCGAACCAGCCGTCAGAGCCTTTGGTGGTGGTCTCTTGGTAACCGATGAGGCCCTGCGCATGGGTGATGTTTGGGAAGAAGCCGATGCGGAGGACGGGCGGGGCGCCAGCTTCCTGATTGGGTGCTCGGTTGCAGCCGGCAAGGAGGAGGATGGAGGCGAGGATGGTGAGTTGGTGTTGGATGGAGGAGAGGTGCATGGGAATGCGTGGTGTTTGCGGCAGACTGGCCGCAGTTCAGGCGCCGGCGTGCTGTCCGTGGTCGGATCAGCAGCGGCGCTGGGGTGTCATGCACGGACAGAGGTCCCTCGCGCCGGATGGTGTTCCGGTGGCGGATGGGGTCGCGTGCATGGACGGAAAGGGGCGCATCGGTTTTAGATGCAGAAATCGGGTTCCAGTGGCTTGGAGGCGGCCAGTTTGGAGCGTGCGGAGGTGTTGAGGTGGCGGATGAGTTCCACGACTGGGGGCACGAGTCCGTCGCGCTGGAGGTGTGCGAGGGTGACTTCGGCGAGTTGTGCGAGGCTGTGGTGGTCGAGGACGCCGGAGATGGCTTCGCGCACTTCCATCATGATGAGGCGGAGGCCGCAGTGTTCCTCGTCTGGGCAGGAGCAGCGTTCGTAGGCGGTGACGCTGGCGCAACTGATGGGGGCGAGTGGGCCGTCGATGTGGCGCACGAGGTCGCCGATCATGATTTGGGTGGCGGGTTTGGCGAGGGAGTAGCCGCCGTACTTGCCGCGGGTGCTTGCGAGGAAGCCGGCCTGGCGGAGGCTGATGAGGATTTGTTCGAGGAAGGTGGCGGGGATGTGCTGGGCCTCTGCGAGGGCGGTGAGGGGGACGAGTGGGCGTTCGAGGGCATGGGCCATGGCGAGATCGAGCAGGGCTCGGAGTGCGTACTCGCCTCGTCTTGATAACCTCATTTGTCTTATCCCAATTGATTTAGTCTGGATTGACAATGCTTTTTTTGAGGTTTTTTTGTCGCCCTCATGGTTTTGGGGTGGTTGCGCCCTGATTTCAGGGTCGTCACGGGGGTGAGGATTGTGGGAGAAGAGTGGAGCCGTGCTTCGAATGGACCCCTCGGGCCGGCGGAAAACGTCATGAGCAAGAAACCTAATCCGATCACGATTTTGATGGCCGACGATGATGAGGACGACCGGCGTCTGACGCAGGAGGCGTTGGAGGAGGGGCGCCTTGCGAATCCGATCCGGTTTGTGAAAGACGGGGAGGAGTTGATGGATTATTTGAAGCGGACGGGGCCGTTTGCGCCGCCGGCGGAGGTGCCGCGTCCGGGGCTGATTCTTCTGGATTTGAACATGCCGCGGAAGGATGGGTGGAGTGTGTTGCAGGAGGTTCGGAAGGATCCGGAGTTGCGTCAGATTCCGGTGGTGGTGCTGACGACTTCGAAGGCGGATGAGGATGTGTTTCGGAGCTACGATCTTGGGGTGAACAGTTATATTGTGAAGCCGGTGACGTTTGAGGCGCTGGTGGACACGCTGCAGACGTTGGAGAAGTACTGGTTTGAGATCGTGGAATTGCCGGGCGGCAAGGAGTAGGCGGGTTCGAGGGGATGGCACTTTCGGCTGAGCAACTGGCTGCGCTGCGCTGCGATTATTCGCTGGCGCCGCTGAGGCGTGCGGATCTGGACGGGGATCCGGTGGTGCAGTTCAACCGTTGGCTGGAGCAGGCGCATGTGGCGGAGGTGATCGAGCCCAATGCGATGGTGCTTTCGACGGTGGACGGGGAGGGGCAGCCGTGGTCGCGCACGGTGTTGCTGAAGGTGTGCGATGAGAGGGGGTTCACGTTTTTCACCAATTACGGGAGCGCGAAGGGGCGGCAGATGGGTGGGAATGTGCGGGTGGCGCTGACGTTCTGGTGGGGTGCGCTGGAGCGGCAGGTGAATGTGACGGGGACGGTGGAGAAGACTTCGGTGGAGGAGAGTGCGGCTTATTTCCAGACGCGTCCGCGTAAGAGTCAGCTGGGGGCGTGGGCTTCGGCGCAGAGTGCGGTGGTGGAGGGGCGGGATGTTTTGGAGCGGCAGTTTGCGGAGGCGGAGGAGCGGTTCGGCGAGGGCGCGGTGCCGTTGCCGGAGCATTGGGGCGGGTTCCGTGTGCGAGCGCAGACGGTGGAATTCTGGCAGGGGCGTCGGAGCCGGTTGCATGACCGGTTGCGGTATGTGCGGACGGCGGGGGGTTGGGAAGTGGGGCGGCTTTCGCCCTGAATTGGAGCGGGTGGAGGGGGTGGTTGTGGGGAGGGGCGGGCGAAGTGAGGCGAGCGGTGTCTTGATCGGCGGGGCGTGAGGCTATATATCGCGGCCCCCATGAGCCACGCCCTTGAAGAGCTTCGCCGGATTGCTGAGAAAGTCGGAACCCCGTTTTGGATTTATGATGCGGAGGTGATCCGTCAGCGGATCGCTGATGTGCGGTATTTGACGGATGGGGAGGGATTGCAGGCGCGCTTTGCGATGAAGGCGTGTCCGGCGACGCGGGTGCTGCGGGAGATGCAGCGTGCGGGGATCTGGATTGATGCGGTGTCCGGGAACGAGGTGTTGAGGGCGCTGGGTGCGGGGCATGCGGCGGGGAATCGGCCGCCGGTGGTTTGTTTTACGGCGGATGTGTTCCGGGACAATGCGTTGCGGGTGGTTTTGGAGAATGGGATTTTGCCGAACATCGGGTCGGCGGGGATGATCCGGGATCTTGCGCAGGCGGGGTATCGCGGGCCGGTGTCGATCCGGGTGAATCCGGGGTTTGGGCACGGGCATGTGAATGCGTGCGACACGGGGGGGCCGAGTTCGAAGCATGGGGTGTGGTTTGAGGATTTGGAGCGGACGGCTTCCGAAGTGGAGGCGGCGGGGATGAGTGTGGTGATGCTGCATGCGCATATTGGGAGCGGGCCGCAGTTTGAGGAATTGCACGACAATCTCAGTCGTCTGGCGGAGGAGTACGCGCAGTTGATCGGGCGGTTCCCGGCGGTGGAGGCGGTGAGCCTCGGGGGTGGGATTCCGCACAATTACCGCGATGCGCATGCGAAGGTGCCGTTGGAGCGGCTGCGTGCGTTGTTTGTGGAGTGTCGTGCGAAGTTGGTGGAGGCCGCGGGGCGTCCGCTGCGTCTGGAGATCGAGCCGGGGCGTTATTATGTGGCGCCGGGTTGTTCGCTGGTGACGCGGGTGACGGATCTGAAGGAGACGCGCAGCAATGCGAAGGGGCAGGGGGTGCGTTTTGCGATGGTGGATGCCGGGTTTGTGGATTTGGTGCGTCCGGCGATGTACGGGAGTTACCACCGCATTGAGGTGGTGGGAAAAGAGGATGCGCCGACGGCGGGCGAGTTGGTGGTGGCGGGGCCGTTGTGTGAGAGCGGCGATATTTTCACGCGGGATGATGCGGAGTTGCTTGTGCCGCGTGCGTTGCCGGAGGTGGAGGCCGGGGATCTGCTTCGGATTTGCGATGCGGGTGCGTACGGGTACGCGATGAGCAGCAATTACAATTCCATCGGGCGAGCGCCGCAGGTGTGGATGGAGGAGGGGGGAAGAGCGGAATTGATTTCGCGTCGGGAATCTCTTGAGGACCTGCTCAAGGCCGAGGTGAGCGAGGTGCTGGGCTGAGGGCGCAGAGTGCGCTTGTCTGGTCGAGGATGGGGGTGAGTTCTCCTGGCGAGAAGGGTTTGATGAGGTGGTGGTCGAATCCTGCGCGATGGCTGCGTGCGAGGTCTGGTGCGGAGCAGTAGCCGCTCATGGCGACGGCGACTGCGGGGCGTTGGGGGCCGAGTTCGCGCAGGAGTTGCCAGCCGGTGCCGTCTGGGAGTTTGAGGTCGCAGAGGAGGAGATCGGAGGGATTCGAAGGCAGTTCGTGCAGGGCCTCGCGAAGGTCGCGCGCGGTGTTGACCTCGTGCCCGAGGAGGGTGAGGTGGGTTTCGAGTGCAGGAAGGAGGACGGTGTCGTTCTCTACAACGAAGATGCGGAGGGGGTGATGGGAGGCTGTGAATTCCATGTGCGCCGATCGGTTTTTGCTGCGCAGAGGGATCGTGGCCTAGGGTGTGCATGGCTGGATTGACGATGCATGGAGGGTGCGTCGGGAGCGTGGGGGCGCGCGCTTGCGATCCGGCACGGTCCAGTTGCCGGCTGCTTTCTTGTCGCGGCAGGGGGCGTTGACGCCCTGAGGTGTGGCCCCCTATTTTCCGGGGTTGGGATCGCGGGGGGCGTGGATGTTCGAGGGCGTGATCACGTGGACATCGCCGTCCACTGAGAGTTGGTGCCCGGCGATTTCTGCGCAGAAGCGGAGGGCTTTGTGAGCGGGAACATTGCTGAACTGGAGGGTGATCCTGGCCTTGGGATCGCCGCCGGGTTTGACGAGGACGTTCAGGCCTTTTTTCTGGGGATCGAGTTCGCGGCTTTTGATGCGGATGAACTCCACGGCCTCTGTGAGTGAGGCGTCCTTGAACTGCACATTTGGGAGGATGATCGCGCGGGCGTGGGCCTCGGCGGGGCTCTGGGCTTGGGGGGCTGGGGCGGCGGGCGGGATGTTGGTGCTTTTCTGTTGAGCTTCAAAGTCGGACTGCGGGAGCAGGGTGACGGTGAAACGTTCGACCGCGAGGTGGAGGTTGGAGAGTTGGGCCACATACTTGAGTGCCTCACCGAGGGGGATGTGATTGAGGCTCAGGGTGATTGTGGGCCCCGGGGTTTTATCGTCCGGTTTGATGACGATGTTGACGCCCTTCTGCGTTGGATCCGTGGTGGTCGTGTCAAGGTCGATGCTTCTGCGGCGGAGGAACTCGACCGCCTCGGTGAGGGTGGCGTTTTGGAACTGCACCTGAGGGATCACGATTGCGTCCAGCTTGGCTTGGATCGGGCTTTTCTCGGTGGCAGGTTGGGGATCGATGGGCTGGCCGGAGGCGGGATCGATGAGACGCGCGGTGACAAAGACGATGATGCGCTTTGTGGTGGGCGCCGTTGTTGTGCTGGCGGGGCTTGCGGGGCGGTCTGCGGGGGGTTGGTTTTTTGTGGTGGAGGGTAATTCGATCACGACGGTTCCTCCGGAGATGATGCTGACGAGGGTTGTGACCTTGCGTTCGTTAAAGACGGGTTGCGGGTTTGTGCCGTCCGCTTTTGTCATGCCTTCGAGTTCCACGATTTGGGGTGACAGCTCGAGTTCGATTTCGTTCCGTGCGCCTTTGATGGGGAGCACGGTGAGAGTGGTGCCGAGGTTTTTCGCGGCTGGCTTGCCCTCGGTGTTCACGTAGGCGAATTCGCGGATGATCTCGATCGTGGCCTTGCGGCCGGACTGGGTGGTGATTCGAGGGGTGGAGAGGACGTCGACTCCCTTGGCGGTCTCGATCTTTTTCCACAGGGTGCTGAGTTCCCCGCTGGTGAGGACGCCGGCGACGCTTGGTGAAGCCGATGAGGAAGCAAAGGGGGAGAGGAGGTCTTTTGCTTCCTCACTGGCCTCGATGAATCTGGCTTCGATGTCCACCTGTGGGGCTTTGTTGTCCGGTGGGACGGCCTTGGTGATGCCGAGGAAGGTGAGGAGCGCGATGGCGGGGGCGAGCGAGGTTTTCATGAAAGGATGCTGGGTGGGGTGGGCTGCGATGGACTGGATGCGCGAACGGAGGGCGGCGCCGCGCTGGAAGATGCCGACGAAGCCGAGGCTGAGTTTGTGGTGGCCGAAGGCGTTTTCCACTTTCAGGAGCGTGTGCCCGTAGGCGACGCGTTCCGGTTGTGGTGCGTGGTCGAGCATCTGGGCATCGCAGGCGGCTTCGCGTTCGGTGCGGGCTTTGAAGAAGGCGAGCCAGAGGAGGGGCTTGAACCAGTGCAGTGAGAGGAGCAGGCAGAGCAGGGCGTTGAGGGGAAGGTCGCCACGCTTGATGTGGGTGAGTTCATGCTTGAGGACGAACCGGGCCTCTTGGGCGGTGAGTGCTTCTTCGAAGTGGGCTGGGAGGAGCAGCGTGGGATGGAGCAAGCCGGTGACGGCGGGGCTGCGGATTTCCGGGCTCATCCACACGCGTGGGCAGCGGGGAAGGCCGGTCTGGCGCGCGAGCGTGGCGATTTCGAGGAGGAGCGCATCAGTTGCGGGGACTTGGCTGCGTTGGAAACGCCGGAGTGTTTGCACGAATGCACCGAGGCTGAACAGCGCGACGCCGGCGGCACCGGTCAGCCATACGAGGCTGAGAATGGGGCGCCATGCGATGGGCGCGGTGGGTGCGTGGGTTGCGACAATCTGCAGGGTGGAGTTGGGTGCTGGTTGCATCATCGCGGGTGCGGGCGATGGGGTGGGGGAGGAGTGGATGATGGATTCGACGCTCCAAGGGCTTCCTGGAAAAGCGGGTGTCAGCAGCACTGCGAGCACCGGCATCCACAGTGCGTAGCGCCAGCGGGCGGGGACGCGTTTCCGCAGGATGAACTGCACGATGAGCACGGCCACGGTGAGAAGGGAGGCGCGGGTGCTGGTGGCGAGGACCCAGTCAAAGAGGGGGGTGGGCGAGTGCATGGGGGCTCAGGATTTGAGGGATTGATCGAGGATCCGCTTCAACTCGCGCACCTCGTCGGCGGTGAGTTTGTTGTTTTGAGCGAAGTGGACGAGGAGGGGTTTGGCTGCGCCGCCGAAGATGCGTGTCATGAAGGACTCTCCTTCTGCGCGGACGCAGGTCTCGCGTTTGACTGCGGGGCGGTAGGTGCGGGTGCCTGAGGTGTTCTCGCCCGTGCTGAGGGCGCCCTTTTGGAGCAGGCGGGTGAGGAGTGTGCGCACGGTGTTCTCGGCCCAGTGCATGGAGGGGCGGAGTGTTTTTGTGAGTTCGGAGGCGGTCTGAGGGGAGGACTTCCACAGGGCCTCCATGAGGATCCATTCGGAGGCGGAGATATCGGGTGGAGCTGGCATGGATGGTATCACTACATGTGTAGGGCTTTTTGGTCAACTACAATTGTAGTGGTTCTTGGTCCGGCTGGGGAATCGTGGGTGCGCGGGTTGGCACGCGTTCAACAACCGCCTCGCATCTCATCCGTTCGGAGTCCGTTCGGAGGAGGGTGCGTGCCGGGGTGGGCTTGATTTGCGACGACTGTGCTGTGCCGCCGCCTCTGGGAGGGGATTTGCGCGAGCGGGTGCCGGCCGTTGGTTGCGGGGCCAGCCGGAGGCTTGCGGCTTTTTAGTGGAGGACGTAGACGAGGTTTTCCATGACGCCGTTGGCCCAGCGGATGGCGTCCTCGCCGTTATAGTGGATGCCGTCGCTTCCTGTTTTGCCGCGGACGTAGTGGGTGAGTCTGCGGGAGTCGATGAGGGCCTCGAAGCGTTCCTTGTAGGCGCTGCTGCGGATGATTTCGCGGACGGTGGCTTGTGCGGATTTGGAGAATTTGGAGGAGTCCGGAGGGAGGATCCAGATGACGCGTTTGCCGCGGAGGGCGGTGCCGAGGTTGTGGAGGACGGCTTGTTTTTTGCGGATATCCTCGGTGGAGGATTCCTTGGCGAAGTCGTCGAGCCAGTTGGTGCCGAGCTGGATGATGACGACCTCGGGTTTGTGGAGAGCGAGGAGCTTTTCGATTTTTGGGGTGTTGACGGCTGGCGGGCGCTTGCCGTCGACGTAGTCGATGTAGGCGGAGCGGGTGCTGGTGGTCATGCGGAAGCCGCACCGGGTGACGAAGGTGGGTTCGTTGGCGAGCCAGTGTTCGGGGGAAGAGCCGCAGGAGGCGTAGAGGGCGAAGTTGGACGCGCCGTAGCGGGCGATGAGTTGTCCTTGGATGGAGGAGCCGAAGGTGCCGACGCTCAGAGAGTCGCCGATGAAGAGGATGGACGGGGGGGCCGTGGGCGTATTGGGAGAGGCCGGTGTGGCGGCCGGAGTGGTGCGCGCAGCGAGGATGAGCAGGCAGGAGGAGACCAGGAGGAGAAGGCGGCGGGACATGGGTGGGGCTTGGGGCCTCGGGTCACTCTCCGCGGGCGGGAAACTTGGAGTCGTCTACGGTTTGGATGAAAGGAAGGAGTTCGGCGCGGCCCGACTGATCGCTGGCCTTGATGGCGCCCCAGGGGGTTTCGTCGAGGTCGCGGAGGACGAGTTCGTAGGTCTGGCCGACGCGGTATTTGCTGAGGGATTGCGGCTGGAGGCGGATATGGGAGGGGTGCATGACGAGGACTTGTTTGTCCTGATATTCGCCGTCGATGACTTTGAGGACGTCGTAGACGTAGGCGACGACGGATTCCTGATAGGGGAGGAACTGGTTGGTGCGCAGTGGGGTGGATTTGAATGTGAGGCGGGCTTGGAGGGCGACGGTGCGTTTGCGTTTCTCGATCCCTTGCGTGAGGGGTTGAGGGGATTCGGAGGTGTGCTCGGCGGTGAGTGTGGTGGGGAGGTCGCCGGAGTGGACGTCGTGCAGGATTTGATCGAAGACCTTGTCGGCCCAGCGGTCCATGTCTGCGCCCATGAAGTGTTCCTTGTCGGGCTGCATGCTGGTGTAGGGGTAGCTGATGAGGGTGCGGCTGTTGATGACGGTGGCGGCGGGGCCTGCGTATTTGCGTGCGCGTTCGAGGAGGAAGTCTTGGACGGCCTCGCCCATGCGGCCGGAGGTGGGTGGGGCGACCCAGTAGACCTTGCGCAGGGAGGAGTGGGATTCGAGGAGCTTCTGGGTGAAGGGGTTGATGTAGTTTCTGAGCATCGTGTCGTGGCGGTCCGGGTTGACCGTCTTGCAGTCGGAGAACAAACCGAAAAGATTGGTTCCTGTCTGCATGACGAGGATGTCAGGTTGGAGTTTTGTGAGCAGGTCCTCGAGTTTTGGGACGGTGTGAGGGCCCGGACGGTAGCCGCGGCGCATGCCGTAGGTGTCTTGGAGGGAGATGGGTTTGCCGGCCGATTGTTCGATGCTCCAGAACCCGCAGCAGGTGCGGATGTTGGCGTACCCCGGTACTTTGAGCCAACTGAGTGGGACGGTGCCGCAGGCCATGTAGGTGTAGGTGGCTTTGACCTCTGGGGTGTCGCGGAAGCGGGAGTCGAGGCGCTTGCCGAAGCCGCAGAGACTGAGGGAGTCTCCAAGGATGAGGACGGTGAGGTCCTTCGTCGGCTTCGCCGTGCGAGCCTTTTCCGGTCCATTGGCTACGGGGTGTGGTGTGGTGTCCTTGCTCTGGTCTGTGGAGCGGAAGGCGAGCATCGGCTTCTCCACGGAGTCCGGGGTTTCCTTGGGGGGAGCGGTGTCGGCTGGATCTGGCGTCGCGCTCTGGGGTTGTTCGGGTGACGGGGTTTGGGTGGCCGGAGTGGCGGATGGCTCAGGAGTGGAATCCTTCTTCGGCTCGGGAGTTGGGGACTGTGGCTGATCTGGCGCGGCGGATTTTTCTGCGATGGGTTCGGCGGAGACAGCCGAGGCACTCGCTGGTGGTGAGGGGGGAGGAGGACGGAAGGTCGGTGCTGCGGATTCGGAATCCTTTTCGGGCGGTGCTGGTGTGGTGTCCTCGAGCTTGGGACTTTCTATGGACTCAGTTGCAGGGTCTTGGCGTTCCTCAGTGGCTGAGATGTCCTGAGGGACGGTGCTGGGGAGCGTGGTCTGGGTCTCTCGCGCGGGCTCTGGTTCTGGTTGAGTGGAGTTCGTTGAGAGCGCGAGTTCCGTGACGCTGAGCCTGTCACTGGCGGCGAGGATTGCAGCGATCGGAGGGGGTTGAGTGGTAGCAGCTTCTGCTGAGGTGGGTTCGGTGGCGAAGGGCTGGGTCGGGGGGCGGTGGGCTGCGAACTTGGCGATGGCGATGCTGCCGGTGCCGACGAGCAGGAGGATGAGGACGGCGGCGACTTGGAGCCAGGGGCGGTTTTGCTTCCGGGGATTGGTGGTTGGATCTTGGGGTGTCGCCGTGGAATCGCTCGCTCGCGACTCGTGTAAATCAGACGCGCGTGCATCTGCATGGACAGCGGCAATGGTGGCGGGATGCTGCGATTGCGGGGGGAGTGCGGATGCGGGCGACTGAATGGGGAGGGCTTCGAGGCGGCAGGCGACGGAGCCGAGGTGGAAGGTGCAGGGCAGGCGGAGCTCGACTTCGGTGATCTGGGATCCGTTGACGAGGACGCCGTTGAGGGAACCGAGGTCGCGGAGGAGGAGGGAGCTGTCGCTCAGGCGGATGAATTCGGCGTGGGTGCGAGAGACGCTTTCGGAGAGGATCTGGGCTTGGTTGTTGTCGAGGCGTCCTGCGGTGAAGCGTTCGGAGGAGACTTGAATTTGGAAGGGATCGCCTTCCGTGGGTGTGGCTGTGAGGAGCCACGTCGCCAGTGTTGCGGGTTGGTTGGGGGCGGCGGCGTTCACGGAGGGGACGACTTACTTGGTGAGCGGGACCAACTGCCAACCGGAGTCCGCCTCGGTGAATTCGCGCGCGCTCAAACACCAGACGACGACCTTTTTATGCGTCAGGTAGGCGGGATCTTTGACGCTGCGACGGAAGAGGCTGAGGCGGACGGGAGTGGCGCCGCTGCCTCGGGTGCCGATGACGTCCGGGGCGAAGCCCAGTTCGTGGGCGAGCTGGTCCGCGAGACCGGAGCGTTCGGCGAGGAAGTCGTGGAAGACGAGGGTGTGGCTGTCGCCGAGGAGGAGGAGGGGGCTGGAGGGGTCTGTGTCCACTGGGGCGCCGCTCCCGGAATGGCTGATGGAGCGGACGTCGATTTTTTCCGGGGATGGGGTCGTGGATGCTGCGCCTGCGAGTGTGAGGAGGTCGCCTTGGATGGGGACGGATTTCCATTCCGCCTGGAAGGTGTTGGGAGCGGGCGTGGGGAGTTTTGAGCGGATGGAGCCCGCAATTTCCTGAGCGGCCAGCACGCAGGCGCTACCGGACCAGTGAGTGTCGGTGGCGCAGAACATGGGGCCGTGTGCTCCGGCGCGGTTGGCGGTGAAGAGTGGGGCGAGGTCGAGGGTTTCGACGCCGGCCTCGCGCAGTGCGGCGAGGAAGTTTGCGATCGGCGCTGTGGTGGGGGCGGAGGGTGTGGAGCCGGTGCCGAAGAGTTTCTCCGGGTAGATGGAGGCCTTTGGGGGGACGGGTACGAGGAGGAGGGTGATGCCGCGCGCCTTGAGTTGGGTGTGGAAGTTGACGATGGCAGGGAGCGGGTCCGCCCATTCGGGTTTGGGGGAGCGGCTGGTTTTTGGGGCGTCTGCGCCCCAGAAGCGCGGGAAGGAGAGCATCCGCAATTCTGCGGGGAGGAAGAGCCAGCCGTCGGAGCCTTGGACGACGTTTTGGCCTGCGCGTTCAGCGGTTTGGAAGCGTGCGGCGAAGTCTGCCGGGGAGGGATCTGCGGTGGCCTGCAGGGTGAGTGCTAGGGAGGCGGCGAGTGCGCACGGGAGGGTGCGCGCTAGCAGCGTTCCGAGGGGCTTGGAAGTGGACGGGAATAAGGCTCCCAGCATTTCCCCGATCATTAGCCTCGGGGGGGCGGGATTCAACTTTCAATTTGGGTTATGCAGATCTAGTTTTGCGTGCTCGGAGCGCGGCGGCATGGTTTTCAGTTCGCATATCTTCATCTACTTTTTTCTGCCGCTGACCCTTTTGGGTTATTACCTGCTGCGAGGCGCGCCGCAGCGCTGGCGAAACCTGTGGCTGGCGGGGACTGGGTACGTGTTTTATGGGTGGGCTGAGCCGCGTTTTGTGGGGCTGATGTTTGCCACCACGTCGTTGGATTGGATGCTGAGTCTTGTGATCGCGCACGACGAGTGGCGGCCGTGGCGGTGGAGGGGGGAGCCGCCGGGTTTGGAGCGCGGGGGTGCGCGCAGTGGGAGGCAGAGGCGGGCGCTGCTGGGGTCGGTGATGAGCAACCTGCTGGCGCTCGGGGTGTTCAAGTACTTCAACTTTGGATTGGAGAGTCTGAACGCGATGCTGGCCGGTTGCGGGCTTGATCAAATGCAGTGGGAACCGGCGTGGCGCATTGTGCTGCCGCTGGGCATTAGCTTCTACACGTTCCAGGCTCTTAGCTATATCATCGATGTGTACCGCGGGGACGCGCGGGCGATGGCGAACTTCGTGGATTTTTCGTGTTTCGCCTCGATGTTGCCGCATCTGGTGGCGGGGCCGATCCTGAAGTTCTCGTTCCTTGCCGAGCAACTGCGTTCGCGGACGTTGACGGTGGACAAGTTTGCACGCGGTGCGGCGTTCTTTTTGATGGGTCTTTCCAAGAAGGTGCTGCTGGCCAATCCGTGCGGGAAGATCGCGGATACGGCTTTCGACGCGGGAGCGCGAGGGGTGGTGGAGGCGTGGATGGGGGCGGTGGGTTATGCGTTCCAGATTTATTTCGATTTCAGCGGGTACTCGGACATGGCGGTGGGGTTGGGGCTGATGTTCGGATTCGTATTCGCGAAGAATTTTGACGCGCCGTACCGGGCGGAATCGCTGACGGACTTTTGGCGCAGATGGCACATCTCACTGTCCACCTGGCTGCGGGAATACCTGTACATTCCGCTGGGCGGGAATCGGCGGGGGACGGTGCGCACGTACTTCAATCTTGTGGTGACGATGGTGCTGGGCGGGCTCTGGCACGGGGCGTCGTGGAATTTTCTGATCTGGGGAGGGTTGCACGGTGGTGTTCTGGCGTGGGAGCGGATGCAAGGGGGAGGAGGGGTGTTGCGGAAGGCGCCGAGGGTGGTGCGAATGGGGCTGACTTTTGGGGTGGTGCTGGTGGGGTGGGTGTTTTTTCGTGCGGCGGATCTGCCGCGAGCGTGGAGGTATCTGGGCGATTTACTCGGGCTGCATGCCGTGCCGGAGTCGGCTTCCCTGCTGGGCGGAGCGCTGATGCGGCCCTCGCTTCTTGGGGCGCTGGGGGTGGCGGCGCTGGTGGTGTGGGGTGGGCGGCAGACATGGGAATGGACGCAGCGGCTCACGCTGGCGAAGGCTGCGGTTTGCCTTGGGGTGGGGGCGCTGGCGCTCGTGGTGCTGGCGACGCAGGAGTATAATCCGTTCATCTATTTCATCTTCTGATGAGCACGCCGCCCCCACATTCCGAGGCAGGGTTGCGTCGTGCGGAACCGGCGCCCAGACCGACGCTCCTCAGTCGAGAAGAGGAGGCGGAGCAGACGCTTGGGAACTCTGAGTTCGGGGCGGGCGCGCGAGCGCTGCTGGTGGGCGGGTTTCTTGCGGTGATGCTTCTTGTGCCGGTGATGCAGGTGGTTGCCGAGGCGCGCGCACACGGGCTGGGCGGGCGGTGGCCGATGCTGGGGGTGTTGCGCGTGCTGCCGTCCTTGGCGGAGGTGCGGGCCGTTCGTTCGCTTTCAGGATTGTGGGCTTTGGTGCCGCATGCCGAGCGGATCAAGGCTGCGGAGAAGCAGCTGGAGAAGGAGTCGGTGCTCGCTCTGGGGCTGAGGCCGCGGGTGCAGGAGTTTTGCACGGGTGTGCTGGGCGCTGGGAGTGAGCAGGCGCTGCCCGGCAGTGGGGGATGGTTGTTTTATCGGCCGGATGTGGAGTACGTGACGGGGCCTGCTTTTCTGGATGGGGCGAGGCAGTTGCAGAGAAGGCGGGAGGCGGGTGTGCAGCCGGATCCGATGGCGGCGATTGTGGATTTCCGGGATCAGTTGAAGCGGCGCGGTATTGAACTGTGGGTGGTGCCGGTGCCTGTGAAGCCCTGCGTGGAGGGGCGCCACTTTGGAGCGGAGTCGGAGCGTGTGTTGCACAACGCCTCTTTCGGGGAGTTCTGTGCGCGGATGGAACGGGCGGGGGTGCGGATGTTTGATGTGGGGGCCGAACTGGAGCGGGTGCGAGTGAAGACGGGCGGTGGGCCGTTGTATTTGGAGGCGGACACTCACTGGAGGCCGGAGACGATGCGGGCGGTGGCGGAGGCGCTTGCTGTGAGGATCGATCCGCAGGCGTTGGGCGTCGGATCCGGAGGGACTCGTGAGGCGGCGCTATTGGAGAAGCGGGTTTCCGGGATGGGGGATACGGTGGCGCTGTTGGGTTTGGCATCGACGCAGACGCGGTACCGGGCTCAGGAGGTGACGATCTGGCAGGTGCCGCAGGGCAGCGGGCTGTGGCGGCCGAGTCCGTCGGCGGATGTGCTGTTGCTGGGCGACAGTTTTGCAAACCTGTATTCGATGGAGGCGATGGGATGGGGCGAGGGGGCGGGTTTCGCGGAGCATTTGAGCCGTGGGTTGGGGCGGCCGGTGGATGCGATTGTGCGCAATAGTGACGGGGCGTTTGCTACGCGGGAGTTGCTGGCGCGCGAACTGCGTCAGGGGCGGGACCGGCTTGCGGGCAAGAAAGTGGTGGTGTGGGAGTTCGCGGCGCGTGAGCTGGCGTTTGGGGATTGGAAGCTGTTGGCGCTGGAGCTCGGGCAGCGCGCGGAGTCGCGGTTTCTGAGTGTGGAAGCGGGGCGCGAGGTGAGTGTGGAGGCGACGGTGGCTTCGGTGTCGGTGGTGCCGCGGCCGGGATCGGTGCCGTATTCCGAGCACATTTTGACGGCGCATCTTGTGGATTTGGCGAGTGGTGGTGGGACGCGCGGAGCCGATGCGCTGGTGTGCGTCTGGAGCATGCGCGGGCAGCAGTGGACGGCGGCGGCGCGTTGGCGGGCGGGGGATCGCGTGCGATTGCGTGTGCGCGCGTGGGGGGACGTGGCGGGACGTTATGAGAAGATCAACCGCAGCGAGCTTTCGGACGCGGTCCTGCAGTTGGAGGAGCCGCTCTGGGGAGAGCTTGAACCGTAGAGTGCGGTTCGTTTGTGGGTGGAGAGTCTGACCCGCTGTTGCGACGGGACGGTTTTTTAGAACAGCGCGGCCAGCTCCGGAATTTGGAAGGCGCCGATGAGGCAGGTGACGGAGATCATGCTGGCGAGGGTGGAGTAGAAGACGGAGGCGGCGGCGAACTCGGCGTCGGCGTTGAATTCGTGGGCGATGAGGGCTGTGTTGACGGCGGTGGGGAATCCCGCGCTGACGATCATGATGACGGCCTGCTGTCCGTGGAATCCGAAGGGGTGGACGAGGAGTGCAGCGACGATGGGGCCGCCGAGGAGGCGCAAGGCGAGGGCCCACGAGAGGCGGGAGCGGTGTTCGTGGGGGCGGGTTTGGGAAAGTTGGACGCCGAGGGTGACGAGGGCGACGCCCACGAGTGCGTTGTGGAGGTATTCGATCGGCACCCAGAACCAGCGCCACTCAGTCACGGGCAGGTGGAGCCAGCGCACGAGGAGGGCGGCTGCGACGGCCCAGAGGGAGACCTGGCGGAGCATGGGGAGGGCGGTGCGCAGCAGGGATCTGTGGGCGGAGGCGGCGAGGGCGAGGCCTACGGTGAAGGTGCAGATGTTCTGGGTGAGGACGACGAAGACTTGGAGCAGGGGGCCTATGCCGGGGAAGGCGAGGGTCATGAGCGGCACGCCGTAATTGCCGGAGTTGTAGAACATGGTGGCCAGTTGCAGTGCGCGGGTCTGGCCGGTGTCGTAGCCCCTCCATTTGCCGACGCAGAGGCTGAGCGCGAACATGGAGGCGATGACGGTTGTGGTGAAGAGGATGACCCGCAGTGCGAGTCCACCGGAGAGGGAGGAGGTGACGACTTGGTGGAAGATGAATGCCGGGACGACGAGGTAGATGTTGAGGCGTACGAGAGTGGAGAGGTCCAGGCGTCGGCGTGCGTCGAGCACCCACCCGAACCCGACGAGGACGAGGATGGGAAGCAGCACCTGACTGAATACTTTCCACAGAAGCATGCGGCGGATTTAGGAGGGGAGTGGGCGGGGAGGCAAGCCGTGGGTGGGGGCCTGGTCTGAGATTTACGAATGTCTATCCTTCCATTGGGTGTCGTCGGGTTTTGATGATCGCCGCGTGTTATCCGCGCGTTGCGATTTGCCGGACACGGCGGCTGGCGGGAGGCGGATGGTGGAGCGACAGGATCGCCGCGCGGTGGAGGAATCGATCAAGAAATGCGTGCAGGCTCTCCGTGTTTCCATGGTGCGTGGTGCCTCGGTATGCCCTTCAGGCGGCGTTTCTCACACCAAGGCATCAGGCCACCAAGGAGGAAAAAGGTGGGGAATACCGTTCTGTGCCTGTCGCTTTTTGAAGGTCGCTTGGAACGCGAGGGCGGGAGATTCAACCTTCCGCGGCGGTGAAGTCGATCCGTTGCGTGCAGGCTTTTTCGAGCCAGCCGCGAATCGTTTCGCGCAGCGAGGCACGCTGCGCGGGGGTCATCCGGTCGGCGCGGATATCGGCGAAGATTTTCTCGCAAGCGCGATCGCTCAACTGCGTGCTGCTCACGCCGTGCGCACTGAGGACCGCCTTGAGTTCCGCGACGCGCAGCGTCACGCGGTCGCGTCGCGCGTGCGGGCGCTGGCTCGCGTAGGCGAAGGTGCCGATTGCGCGGTCGAGAAGAATCCACGGGAAATCGAGCGCCGCGCAGCCGACCGACCGTGCGCGGCCGCTCACGGGCTGCCGGATTTTCTCGGGAAGAAATCTCTCCGCAAATTGGGGAATCCACGTCGAGCGCAGCGGGATATCCACCGCCAGCTCGGGCTGCGTCTTGCCGACGATGAGCGCACCGCCTGCGCCGATCGCGCCACCGATGAGAGTGCCCAGACCGAAACTATGCCCGACCGTGAGGACATCGAATGCGAGTCCCGCTGCGCCACCGGTGAAGCCGGCCACGGTCGCCAGTTGCGCTGTGCTCAGGCCCAGCAGACTCCACGTTTCTTCGCTGAAAAGTCCCGCATCGAGCAGGTTCTCACCTGCGCCGACGAGGTGGTGCTTGAACTTCTCGATGAGCTGTCGGTGCGCCTTCGCCTCCTCACCCGCGATGGTGCGGCGGTAGTCAGCGCGCAGCTTTTCGTCGGAGTCAGCGATGCTCGTTTCGCGGTGCGCGAGGCAGCGGCAGAGCATCTCGGTGATGATCTCCGCACACTCGCTGATCTTCTGTGTGCGGTCTTCGCGGAGAATCCGCACCGCTTGGCGAATCTTCGGCGCCCATGATTGTTCGAGGCTGGCGAGCGCTTCGATGAGTGCGAGGCGGTCCTCGAAAGATGCGCGCTGCGCGTTCAGTTCCCACACGATCTTGAAGTGCTGGTCGAGCCGCGCTTTCCAATCGGCGACATGATCCGCGGCGCTCGTGCGATTGATGATGGTGACGCGCGGCTGGCCGGTGAGCCGTAGGATTTCCATCTCGGCGAGGTTGATCTCGCGCAGTGGCTTCGAACCGTCGACGACGTAAATGATGCCGACGCCCTCTGTGATCTTCGCGAGTAACCGGCACTCGGCATCGAACGCGTGCTCGCCGCGATGCCGCTCGATGAATTGACGGAACACGAGCAGCGGCTCCTTCGCATTGCGCGCCGACTCGAGCTCGGCGAGCGCCTCCGGCGCGTTTTGGAAACCGGGCGTGTCGAAGAAGACGAAGAGATCATCGAGCACGAACTGCTCGCAGTCGGCCGTCTCGCCGGGGATCGGGCTGACGCGCACGCGGTCGTTCTCGGCGAGCGTCGAGACGATCGACGATTTGCCGGGATTCACCGCGCCGACGACTGCGAAGGTGGGTGTGTTCACGTGCACGCCTCCACGTCGACGCGCAGCCTCTCGCGGGCGGCGAAGTCGCGCCACAGTTTCGTGCGGGCTGGATCGTCCTCGGAAAGCAGCACGAGGACACTGCCGTTCGTGCTTGCAGCGGCGACGACCTCGCCGAGGAAAAGCGTGATCGCGACGATCGGGTCGCGCTCCGCGGGAATGACGACGACGACGTTTGCCGGCGCGGCTTCGCGCACGGCTGCGAACTGCGCGGCGCACGCGTGGCGCTGGTCGATTTTCACCGGAAACGTCTTCCCGACATGGAGGCGGAATACGCGTGCGACGTGATCGCGCAGCGCGTCGTCGTCGGGTTTGAGTTCGTCAGAGACGAGAGCGATGCACGCGCTATCTTGTGCGGGGTGCGTGGGCAAAGGCGCGGGGACGGTCTGCGGCGGCGCGGGCTGGCTCTGGGATTTCACGAGCGGGCCGTTGAGCCGTCGCCACAGTGCGTTTGCCTCGGCGTGATCGAACTGCAGCCTGTGGAGTGCGAGGCGCAGCTTCCGCATTGCGAAGGCGAGCAGCGCGCCTCGCACGGCGAGGCCGTAAAAGCCGACGGACCAAAACAGAAACGGCCACCACGCGCGCATTGCCTCGGCTGGCAGCGTGGCGTGCGACTGGTGCGGCGCGTAGCGCGTGGCGATGACCTGCGCGGCGGTCGGGTGCGCATTCGGCGCCCACGCCCACGGCGAGGCGAAAGACGCGACGAAGCGGCCCGCGCTTTCCGAGCTGATGTCGAGTGTCGTCTGCCAGCCGAAGCGTTGGTCATGTCCGGCGACGCGCCAGAGCAGCGTGCCGAGCACGCCGATATTGAAGCAGACCGCGAAGAGCTGCGTGCAGACGAGCAGGGGCCACACGGCGAGCGGGCCGTAGATTTCCCGCCGCCGATCGAGTCGTCCCAGCGCCGCGCCGAGCTGCAGTCTTTGCTCGCCGGGCAGCCGCCGCATCCCCTCGCCGACTAG
Source organism: Chthoniobacter flavus (assembly GCA_945861435.1). Taxonomy (GTDB): domain Bacteria; phylum Verrucomicrobiota; class Verrucomicrobiia; order Chthoniobacterales; family Chthoniobacteraceae; genus CAIURC01. Next base: position 34,845 of record CAMAUX010000008.1, read on the forward strand.
GACGAGCAACGCGCGGACGGTGGCCTGCAGTGGACGCCAGGCTGCGGGCAGGAGCGATGCGCGACGCAAGAGCCACACGACGAGAGCGCCGAAGATCAGCAGCAGTTGCACACCGAGCGCGCACCCCAGGAAATCGACGACGTTCACCGGTTCCTCGCCGTGGTAGAGTAGCGCGGGCGACGCGATGATCGCGCCGAGCAGCAACGCCGCGACGATCGCGACAGTGAGCAGGGTGTGCCAGCCCGTGATGAACTGTTCGCCTGGCAACCCGTCACCTTCCGTTCGCCGCGCGTCGAGCCACGCGTGGAAGATGTCGCGCCGATTGCGCAATCCGAGTGCTGCGATCTTCTCCTCGAAAATGCGCCGGTCGCGCGTCTCGTCGCCATCGCGCGAGACGAGCGCTTCAAAGTCGATGACGTCAGCGAGCGACCACGAGCGGTTCACGGCGGGGAAGATAGCGGGGTGGTGCGCACAGGGGCAAGTTGCACATCGCGGGCCATTCCGGCCGAAGCGAAGGCGGCAAGAGGCGCACAGCGCAGTCGAGGAAGCCGGAGCCCACAGAGACAAACTGGTCCATCGTATCTCTGTTAGATGCCGTGAGGTTTTCGACTTGTGCGGGATCCTGCGCGCTTAAAGGCGATGACATCCCAAAACCTCTCCGGCCGGAGGGCAACCGCAGGTAACGGCGCACGGCGAGGAGCAGGCGGAGCGATGGCTGGCAAAGGGGCTGAAAGCGGGGGGCCTGAGGCAAAGGATCTGACCGGGTTGAAAGGAACGCATCCGCGGAAGCTGGCTCTTCCTGAGTTGCTCTGGAAAAGGAGGACAGTTTCGCAGTCCTGCCCCCATTTCCCCACCAGCTTCACCGCGTTCCCGGAACTGCCGCCTTGCCGGTGGGCACCTCGGGTCCGTTGCCGGGCAGGAAGATGCGTAGGGACTGCCCCAGCGACAACCGGCTCGCGACGCGGGCATTGATGACGAGTTGCAGCCGCTGGCGCGAGTCCACGGGCTGGGTCGAGATGATCGCTGCTCCAAAGGAACCGGTTCCGTCCACCGGCGTCACGGCGACCATGTCTCCCGGCTTGAATTGCTTCGCGCGCGCCGCACTGCTCCACGCGACGGTGGCGGTCAGCGAACCGGTCAGCACTTCGACGTCGTTCACGTAGGCGGGCAGCCCAAGCCGTTCCTCATCCTGGCGGTGCCGTGCATCCTGCGTCGCGCGAATCGCGTCGTCGCCTTTGCGATCCACGATTTCGACGGTGACGAGTTTTCCATCCTCTTCGATCTGCTGCTGGATGACCTCGTCGCCGACCTGCAATCCCTCGATGCCTGTGGGAGTCACGCCTTTCCAGACCTTCACCGTGGGCGTGAAACGGTATTCCTTGTCCTCGGATTTCGTCACCGTCCCCTCCTTGTTCCTCTGTTCGCGGCGGGTGGCGTAGGTGCGCTGTGCGCGGTCAATCCGGGTCACCGTTGCGAACCAGCCGTGGCGCGCCGAGACGTGGAGGTCGTCCTGGATGGCGCGTGGGTAGGTCCAGTTCCTGCCCTCGTCCACGTACATGAAGAGCATCACATGCTGGCCGGGGAAGTAATCGCTCAACTCGCCCCACGAATCCCGGAAGTGCAGCTCGGTGTCGTCCTTGATGGGCACCCGTACACGCTCGCCGTCGTGGTCGCGCTTCACGACGAGCACGCGCGCCTTGGCATCCACTTCCAGGATGACGCAAAAAGCCCGGGCCATCTCGCCGAAGTAATCACTTTGAAACTGCGGGCTGGGGATCTTGGCCTGCACTGGCGCGCTGGCACCGGGTGCGGAGACTGGCGCGTCAGCCGCCATGGCGCCAGCGGACGCGAAGAGGAGCGCGGCGGTGAAGGATGTGTGGAAGGGAAAGCGGGACGTCATGATGGGGTAAAAGTGATACCCCATGGAGCCGCCTTCCTTAGCCGGCCGCTATCCAAAACGTCGGGGGTGTCCCGCGGGCTGAATGGTTTCAGGATGCAGCGCATCTCCGTTGCAGATCTGCGGGCGTTTTCTTTGCCGGCTTACTTTGGCAGCGGTGCCACGGTGATGTCGTCGAACCACGCGAGGCCGGGGGATTTTTTGTCGCCGTCGGCTTCGAGGCTGAGGCTGCGCAGAGGCTGATCCTGCTGGAGCTTCATCGTTACTGACTCTTTCCCGTCGAGGAGCATCCGGACGTCGCTGCCTTTCACTTCCAGCACGAGGGCGTGCCAGGTTCCGGGAGTCACTCCGCCGTTGGATTTTTGCTCAAAAACGGTGTTGCGGTACTTTCTCGATTCCTTGTCTGCGGCCGGGGCGGTCAGCTCGCGGTTGCCATTCCAAAGACGCAGACCTGCGGCGGAGACGTCGAGCGCGAGCACGTGATTATCGGTGGCCTCCTGCGAATGAGGGCCGCTGGAGATCCCGAAGAGCCGCAGGGTGCCCCGGCTGGTTTCGGTGACCTTGATGCGCCAGGAAACGCGTGCGCCGGTTTCAGCGAGCTTGGCCTGGGGGAGGCTCTCTGTCCGCGAGATGCCGGCGGGGTGTTTCTCGTCGGGGAAGTTTTGTCCGCGCAGCGCTCCCTCATCCAGTATCCACCACTCTGGGCGGGCCTTGCCAATACCCTGCGCCCAAGTGCCGTCGGCGAGCCGACCGTAGGGCACCCATTTTTCGGCAAACTGGGTTGCATCGGAGAAGTCTTCCTTCAAATCCGCCCGCGTGATCAGCGGTGCGAGCAGAAGAGCGGTGAGGAGCAGGAGGAGGGGCTTCATGGTTGAGGTTCTTGGTAATGCGTCCTGAGTTGCTCACTTCCCGGCGGTCAGCGGGAGGGGGCGCGGCAGGAGCAGGTTTTTGTGGGCTTGCAGGGCGGCGTGGCTCTCGGGGCTGAGTTTGGTGAGGCCTGTGAGATGGAGGCGGCCCGGGTGTTTGGCGAGGGCCGCGGCGGTGTCGGGAGTCAGTTCGGTGATGGCCTTGAGCACGAGTTCGCCGGTGAAAGATGCGAGCGCGGCGGCGGATTCGGGGGAGAGGGTCTCCAGCCCGTTGAGCACGAGGGTGCCGGTTCGTTTGGCCGTGACACTTGACCCATTCGCGCGCACCGCTGTGCTGTTGCCGACGCGTTTGGCGAGCGCGGTGGCGACCGCGGGCGGGAGTGAGGTGAGGTCGTTGAGCACGAGCACGCCTTCGTGCACGGCAAGGGCTTCCGCAGTCTCGGGTGAGAGAGAGGAGATGTTGTCGATGCGCAGGACGGAGGCTGCGCCGTCCTGGCGGCGGAAGATGACACCAGGCCGTGTTCTGTCCTCGTCGGTGCCGCGGTGTTTGGCGAGTTCGGCGGCAATGGGCGCTGAAAGCTCCGTGAGCCCAAGACGCAGTTCCCCCCACTGCCGCGCGAGCTTTTGTGCGAGCGGGATGGAGTCGAGTTTTTCCAGCGAGTGGAGAAGTACTTTGCCCTGATGAGCTGCCAAGGCCTCGGCGGCTTTTGGGGAGAGGGTTTTCAGGCCGTTGAGGCGAAGGTCGGCGTAGCCGAACTGCTTGACGGGCTTGTGAGTGGCTATCACCGCGGCTGTTTCGGGAGACAACTCCGTGAGGCCGTTGAGTGACAGCGCGCCCTCGTTGTGAACAAGCACCTCCGCCACCTCGGGAGTGAGCGTGGTGAGGGAATCAAAAGACCCGAAACCCCCATCGACGGAATGCACGACGTGAGGCTTCCTCGCCATCACCTCGCGGGCCTGCCCGACGTTGAGGGTGGTGAGCTTGCTCGAGTCCTGCGCAAGTGCCAGAGAAGGCAGGGCGGAGACGGCGATGACGGCGAAGAAAAGACGATGGGACAAAATCATGTTCATTTTCGGGTCCCTTATTTCTGGGTGATGAGCTCGCTCTCGCAGCACAGCAGGACGAGGTCGCGGAGGCGGTAGCCGTTGGCGGCGGCCTGCTCGACGATCCTGCGGATGGCTGGACGGTCGGCGGCGGTCAACTCGCGACCGAGCGCGTGGATGAGCAGTTTCTCCACGAGGCAGCGGGCGAACTGCGACTGCCGCTGGACGAGCGCTTGTTTGAAGCCAATCACATCCTTGAACTTCGCCTCGCCGAACTCGCCGCTGGGATCGACCGGCAGCGCCTTGTTGTTGACGGTGTTGTAGTGTCCGCGCCAGCGGCCGATGGCATCGAAGCTCTCGAGCGCAAAACCGGGTGGGTCGATTTGCCGGTGGCAACTCATGCACGAGGGGTTGTCGCGATGCTTCTGCAAGCGATCGCGGATGGTGGTCGTGCCGCGGATGTCCGGCTCGATCACGGCGACATTCGGCGGCGGTGGCGCGGGCGGGGCACCGAGGATGTTCTCCAGCAGCCATGCGCCTCGGATGACGGGAGAGGTGTCCACGCCGTTGGCGGTGAGCGTGAGGACGCTCGCCTGGCCGAGCAGCCCGCCGCGGCGCTTGTCGGTGAGTTTGACTTGGACAAAGCCTTGCGAGGGCGCATCGCCAGCGCCGTCGGGTTGGAGATCGCGGCGCGTCAGGCCTTCCACGGGCTTGCCGATCTGGGGCTCGGCGGCCTGCCAGTCGAGGTCATACAGCTTGGCGAGGCCGCGGTTGATGAAGGTGTAGTCGGAGTCGAGGAGGTCGGCGATGGGGCCGTTCACATTCAGCAACCGCTTGAAGAAAAGCCGCGTCTCCGTGCGCATCGCTGGCTCGAGGTTGTCGTCGTAGTAAACGTTGAAGCCGCCGCCCTGGGGCTTCATCGAGCCGAGCTTCCGCATCGCGAGCCAGCCGTCGAGAAACTCGCGCACGAAGGTGTCGGAGCGCGCATCGGCGAGCAATCGCTCGGCTTCTTTGAGCCGCACTTCGGGACGAGTGAGATCACCAGCAGAGGCACGAGCCGTCAGTTCATCGTCGGGCAGCGAGGACCACAGGAAATAGGAAAGGCGGGAAGCGATCTCGTGGCCGTCCAGTCTTTGGCCGCGTTCTTCGCGGTAGAGGAACTCCGGCGCGCAAAGCACCGCTTTGATGCCCTGCGTGATGGCCGACTGCGCGGCCTGCGGCGGGAGCATGCCCGCATTGATTGCCGCATTTTCTGAGGCGCGTACAAGCTTCAGGATCGGCTCCACGTCTGCGTGCGTCACCGGCCGCCGCCAGGCCCGCTCGGCGAAAGTGCGCAGCAACTCGCCCGCATTCGCCGAGGGGTACGGTGTGTCGCCAAAAATGGCGCGGTGGCTTGGCGGCGGCCATTGCTCGTTGAGCGGACCTTTCACCTCGGCTTTGTGAAGGCGGATCCGCGGTGTCTCGAAGAAGATCAGCAGGCCACCGTCGCCGCCGAGATCTGCTTCCTCAAAGGCCGCGAGCTGCCTTTTGTCGAGCAGGGTGTGTTTGTTATCTTTGACGAAGCCAGTGATGCGGAAATTGCCATTGGAGGGTCCATTCGGGAACGAGAACCTCGGGAACTGCCCAGCCTCCAGCCAGACCCGGCATTCGAGCCAGGTCGGCACATCGTCGGGAACGTCCCAGAGGGCGACGGCGCGACCATCCGTCGAGACGACATCGCCGTAGCTGCCGATCAGCGCATCGCGGACGGCATCCTTGCTCGCCGGGTCCACGCCGATGAGTGTGCTGAGCGTCATCGCCAGCCGATGCGGCTGATTCGGGTCAATGAGGGCGGTGCCGCCGAACATTTTTTTCGGGTCCATGTCTGCATACCGAAACTTTGCCTCGGCGAGCACGCGGATGGAATACCAGCCCGCCACCGGAACGCCGTCCCGCAGGTCTTCCAGGGGCACGCTGCTATCGCGGTATTCGAGCGTCTGGTAAGGCTGCGGCTGGCGGAGACGCTTTGCATACCACTCCCGCTCGGAGTAGCGATGTGCCAGCGAAATTCTCTCGAACGGCGGCGCGAGGGAGACGGTGCGGACCTCGGGCTGTGGCTCAAAATGGACCGCGCGCTGCACGACATCCTTTGCTGCCGTGAGGTAGTGACGCATCAGGTAGCTCGAAGTCACCAGCTTTTCGCCGTTCGAGGCAAAGCCGTGCGAGCGGTTGTCATCCGGGAACTCGATCGTTGGATCGCGCCTGCTCAGGTCGAGATGCAGGAGATCCTCCAGCGTGCGGCGGTATTCCGTCCGGTTCAGTCTGCGCAGCACCGCGCTCTCGCGCACGGGCTTGCTTTGAGAAAAGGACGCGAGCGTTCCCTCCAGGGCCAGCACCGCTGCGAGCCGTTCCTCAGCCGCCGGCTGTTTCTTTTTGGGCGGGGGCATGGTGCCGCGTTCGATCTGCTCGAGGGCGCGGAGCCAGCCGATGGCTGTGCCGTCGGTGACGGAGCCGCCGAGTGCCTCCAGCGAGACTTCGCCTTTGCTGCTGGCATCGTCGTGACAGTCGAAGCAGTGCGTGGAGACGAAGGAGCGGACTTCACTGCTGATGGCGGAGGGTTCTCCGGCGGGCGCGCGGCCACGCTCGGCGCAGAGGCCCGCCATCGGGGCGAACAGCAGCGCGGCGATTGCGAATGCCGTGTTTTTTGCGTGTCTCATGACAGTCCTTCGAAAGTGCTCTTGCTCTTGCCAAACGAACCCGTCTCGACTCCGAAGCGTTGCGCCATCGAGAGGTAGAGATTGCACAGCGGCACGCGTTTCTCTTTTGCCTCGGGCAGGATCATGTGAGTGCGGTGCTGGTAGCCGCCGCCCGCGAGGAGCACGGGAAGGCTCTCGTTGGTGTGAGCGCTGCCATCGCCCATGCCGCTGCCGAAGAGCACCTGCGTGGTGTCGAGAAGGGCAAAGTCCTGGAGCTTCGTGAGGAACTTGGCCAAGTGTAGCATTTGGTAGCGTTCCACCTTTCTCATGCCCTCCATCAGCAGCGGGTCTTTGCCGTGGTGCGAGTAGCCGTGGTAGCCCTTTTCCTCGATGCCCATCGCGGCGGTGTCGAACGAGCCCGGCACTTCGATTGTGGCAACGCGTGTGGAGTCGGTCTGCAGGGCCAGCGCCACGAGATCGAAGAGGATCGGTAGTTGCTGGCTCACGGTGCCGTCCTTCGGCTCCTTTGCGTCCACTTTCGGACGAGGCCGCGAGAGCCATGCCTTTTCCTGTTCGAGGGATTTCTCCACGTCGCGGATGGCGGTGAAATACTGGTCCAGCTTCTCTTTGTCGCGACCCGAGAGACGGCCCGTCATGCTTTTGGCCTGATGGTTCACGGCGTCGAGGATGGAGCCCTGCTGCTCGTAGTCCGTGCCGCGAGCGGCGTTCTGCCCTGCGGGCTCATCCACGAAGAGCATCTTGAAGACGCGCGACACCTGCTGCACTGGCGGCACCATCACGCCGGTGCGAGTCCAGCAAAGCTCCACGCCACCTCCGCCGACGGGTCCAGCCGAGGTGTTGAGCACGGGAAACCGCGTCTGACCGGCGACGTGCCGCGCGAAGCACTGATCGAGCGAGATGTTGCCGTCCGGCATGGCGGCAGCCTCCGACGATTTCACTCCCGAGAGGAACATGTGTGTGCCGCCGTGGCCTCCGTTGTTCCCGTGGTCGAGGTTCGAGAAGATGGTGAACTTGCCGCGCAGCGATTCAAAGGGGTCGAGATTACCGGGGAGCTTGGCTTGCAGCCCGTCCTCGGTCGGAAAGAAGGCATCGCGGATCATGCCAAAGGGATTCGCCACACAGACGAATCGCTGCGTTGATGCGGGTCCAGTCGCCCTCGCGAGAGTCTCCAGCCATGGGAGTGCGATGGTGACGCCGACGCCGCGCAGGAAGTGGCGTCGTGAAAGAGGGGAGGAGAACATGGGGCGCATGGGTTCGGGGGGGGAATGGGTTTTCGTTTTCGAATAAAAACGAAAGCGGGGGTCATGATGGAAGCAACAGACTTCGCGATGGTGCCGCCTTCCTCAGCGTACAGCTACCCCCGAAAACTCGGGGGGTGTTACGCGGGCTTAATGGTGCCAACATGCGCCGTATCTCCGTTGCAGATATGCGTGCGTCTTCTTCACGGGCTTGGATGGCGATGCTTCGCCGGCTTTCCGTCGTGTTTACGACCGGAGTGGTGTTGCTGCGCCCATGCCTCGCGGCGGATTCAGGCGAGAGCATCGGAGGAAAAATCGTCCGCTTTCTCAGCCCGGAAATGCGGGGGCTCGATGCGGAACGGCTGACATTGACCCTCGCGCTCCCCTCGCTGCCCACAGCACCCGAACCCGAGTTCACCCAACGACTTGGCTGGCACAGTCAGTTCTCCCCCTCGGCGGACACCGTCGAATGGGTGGATCTCGGGCTCGCCCAACCGGAGGCGCTCGATACCGTGGTGCTCATTGCGCCAACTTCTGGAGGCGGCGCCAACGCGCCTGGTTACGGATTCCCTCTGCGCTTCCGGGTTGAGGTTTTGAGCGGTCCCGATTCATCCGAGCGCACGATCATTGCCGATTACACGAGGGAGGACTTCCCTAATCCCGGATGGCTGCCGGTCGTGATTCCGGCTCACGGGGTCGTCGCGGCCAAAGTCCGCATCACGGCAACGCGATTGTTCCGGGAGGATGAACGCCATCTCTTTGCGCTCGGCGAGGTGATGCTGCTGCAGGGCGGTCGCAACCTTGGATCACCGATTGAAGCCATTGGTCCTGTCGCCGTTCTCACGAGTAGCAGCCAGGGAACGCGACCCGCTTGGGGACGCATCAATCTGGTGGACGGACAGAGCGTCCTCGGCCCGCCGTTGGGCGTGAAGCCGAGCCTTGCGCTTGGCTTTCGAAGCAATCCCGCAAGCGAACGCAGTGCACGGAGGGTGCAGGAAGTATCTGTGGATCTCGGCAGTGCCATGGCGATCGACGAGGTGCGTTTGTTTCCCGCGCATCCGCCGGAGTTCGCCCACAGTCATGGCTATGGCTATCCCGTGCGGTATCAAATCGAGCTGCGGGAAACCACCGCTGCGGCGCCTGTGATTCTGACACCGCCTGCATCTGGCAACTACAGTGGTCCTCCCGGAGACAACGTGGTCACCCTCATGGCTGGCGGTCGGATTGCGCGCCATATCGGCCTGTCGGTTCTGGAGCCGCATGTGAGCAATGGTTTCGCAGTGCTCGCCCTCGCTGAGATGCAGGTGTGGTCCGGCGGCAAAAATGTGGCGCTTGGCAAGGTCGTGAGCGCCTCGGATTCCACCGAGAGCGGCGGCTGGTCAAAGGCTGCTCTCGTCGATGGATTCACCAGCACGGCAAACATCGTTGACTGGCCCGAATGGCTCGCCGGTCTCTCGAAGCGACGCGAGGCCTTGCAGCAAATCGCATCGGTCGAAACGCGCCAGCGGCAACTCGTCCAGCAGTGGCAGCACTATGGCATCGGCGCGCTGGGCGTGCTCATCATGGCAGGCATCGCCGCGGCCATCGCATGGTCCATGCGGCAACGGCGTGTGCGACTCCGCGAGATGGAGGCCTTGAGGCAGCGCATCGCTCGGGATTTGCACGATGAGATCGGCAGCAGCCTCGGCAGCATCGCGCTCATCACGCAGGACATCCTCGCCAGCAGCGGCGACGGCGCGCAGACGCGCGAGGACCTCGCCGAGATCAAACACATCGCGGATGAAACCGTCAGCGCCATGCGCGACATCACGCGTCTTATTCAGAGCGACCGCTACGGCTCCGACGACCTCGCCACGCTGATGCGCGAAACCGCCGCGCGACTGCTGCGCACCATTCCGCACACCTTGAGCACCGAAGCCGGGACAGCCAGCCGCAAACTGCCCGTCGATCGCCAGCGAGACCTGATCCTCATGTTGAAAGAGGCGATTCACAACATCACGCGCCACGCCGCCGCCACCGCCGTGGACATCCATCTTGCGCAAAGCAGCACCGAGCTCAGCGTCACCCTGCGCGACAACGGCCGCGGCTTTGACCCCGCCGCCGTCACCGAAGGCATGGGACTCACCAATCTCCAGCGTCGCGCGGCCAAGCACGGAGGCAGCGTCCGCATCGACGCCGCACCGGCGCGGGGCACCAAGCTCACCATCACACTTCCCGTTCATGACTGACCGCATCCAAGTCTGGCTCATCGAAGACCACAAAACCTACGGCGAGCGCCTCGCCCGTGCGCTCAACCGCCTGGACGGCATCGCCTGTCCGCGGCGCTTCACCGCCTGCGAAGACGCCCTCGACGCACTGCCGGAAAACGACGTCCCGCAGGTTCTCCTCCTCGATGTCGAACTTCCCGGAATGAATGGCATCGAAGGCATCGCCCGTCTGCGCCAGCTCGCACCGCGCGCCGCGGTCGTCATTCTCACCGTCTTCGAGGACGACGACAAAATCTTCCGCGCCATCTGCGCCGGAGCCGCGGGTTATCTTTTGAAAACCAGCAGCACTGAGGACATTGGCGCCGCCATCCGCAGCGCCGCCAGCGGAGGATCGCCCATCAATCCGACCATTGCGCGTCGCGTGCTGGACATGTTTTCCAAAGCCAACCCGCCGCAGAAAGACTACGGCCTGACCGCGCGCGAAAAGGAGATTCTCCAACTCCTCGTGCAGGACCACAGCACCAAAGAAGCCGCCGCCCAGCTTCACATCAGCTACCACACCGCCGACGGCTACATCCGCGACATCTACGAGAAGCTCCAAGTCAACACCCGCAGCGGAGCCGTGGCGAAGGCTGTGAAGGAAGGGCTGGTCGGCTGAGAGGCCGGGCGGTGGTCATTGAATGCGGGCGGCACCCGCTCAGGGGCCGTATTCGATCAGGAGCTGCGGCCGTCGCTTTACGTCCTTCGACGCTGTGCCGAAGAACGTGTGGCCGACGAGCGACGTGTAGTGGCCGAGGTATTCCGAGCGGACGAGCAGGTCGATGGCTGCCGAAGGGGATGCCGCGGCGGCGTTGACGGCCGTGGTGACATCCCATTCGATCCACGGCATCGCCGTGATGCTGCGGCGCGGGATTGCGAAGGACACGAACTTGCCGCGGGTCGCGTGCTCGCCCGCCCAAGGCTTTCCGTTGCCGGTGTCGAGCCACGTCGCACCGGGCCCCCACGATGCGGCCGGCAGAAGGTTGACCGAAATGCGATCTTCCATGGCTCCGGCGAGGGCGAGCGGCACGTGATTGACGCAGAGTCGCAGCACGGCCCGCCGCACCGGCTGGGGCGGTAGCTTCTCGAAGCGGACGATCGCGAGTTTCTCGTTCTTTTTGGGCTTCGAACCCCAGTGGCCCTCGCAGGTGCGCGCCTCGAAGCGTTCGCGGCCTTCGAAGGGCTGCGACTCCTGAGCGGCGTCGATGGTGGCGGCCGTGCAGCCGGCGTAGTCGGGGAAACAGTCGCCGTCGGCGGGGCCGTTGCGGAGGACGATCTGTGTCGCGGGCGGGGCCGCAACTGGGACGCTCGGCGACACCGCCGAGCCATCGCCGACCGCGGAGAAGGAGCGGATAGAGATGTAATGCGCACCCCGTGGGAGCCGCGTCAGCATGGCTTCCTGTGTGGCGCCACCGCTGGTGGCATAGTCGCCCCGTTGCACTGGTAGCGTCGCCCACTGCTGCTCGCCGATTTCCGGCTGGTCGCTCCAGCGGATTTCCCACCGTGCAGGTTTGCCCGTGGGGACGCTCCAGCGGACCTTCAGCCCGCCGCCGTCCACCGCCACCGCCACCGCCACCGGGCGCAGGTCTTCGATCCGAGCGGGTGCGTTGGGGGCCAGTCCGCTGAAGACGAAGGGCATGCCGGAGTCGCAGTTGACGACGTCCGGTCGGCCGTCGCCATCCATGTCAGCGATGTCGAAGTACCGGTAGCGTCCCGTGAACTCGAACTTCCCGCCTGCCGCCGTATTGACGACGGCTGGCTTCGTGAACCTGGGCGTTAGCGGATCGGGCGAGACGTTCTTCAGGAAGAGCAGTTCGCTTTTCGGGGTGAATCCCTCGATGACGAGGTCGCGGAGGCCATCGCCGTCGAGGTCGAGGGCCTTCACGCCGCAGTGCATGGCGTATTGGTCGTACCAATGCGCATTCACGGCCAGCGGCGTGCCCGCTTCGTCGGCGATAGGAATGGTCTGCTCGAATACTGGGTCGTCGTTCGTCCCGGTGTTGCGCAGGAGTGTGAAGGTTTTGGCACTGGGCCAGTTGCAGAACGCGCGAGTCATTCCCAGCAGGATGTCCCAGCGGCCGTCGCCATCCCAGTCGACGGGTTCGGGAAAGACGGAGATTCGGTCGTTTTGGGTGCGGTTGCCGACCACCGTCCATTCCTTGCCATCGGCCGAGACCTCGACCTTGTAGTGGTAAAAGATCTCGTTCTCCTCGAATCCCACCCGCAGCAGTCGGCCCTGCCAGAGGAAGCTGTCGAGCTGGTTGTACCACTCGGTCTGGCGGTTGGAGAGGAGGAAGCGGATCTGTTCGAGCGCCGCCGGCGTTTTCAGCTTGATGACCGCGCCGCCCCGGTAGAAGCCGAACGTCGTTGCCCGCAGCTCGGTGTCGGTGTCGGCGTTGCCGGGTTGGAACATATTCATCGGGCGGACGACCATCGGCTTCTTGCTGATGTCGTCCCGGGTTCCGGTGACGGATTCGATTGCTTCGGGTGCCGCGATGTTCCTGCCACTGGCGAAGAGTTCCAAGCGGACGAGGTGGAGGTGTCCGTCGTTGAAGTTGCCCATGCCGTTGGCATCGTTGGAGATTCGCACGTACTGCACCGGCTGCGGCTTTCCGATGGGGATGTCCTGCCAGCCCTTCATGCGGTTGGTCTGGCCGGGTAGGGGGATTGGTCGCATCCGCTCGAACGTGAACCCGTCCTTGGCAAGGTGGTCGAAGAGGAAGAGCTTCGATCCAACCGAGGCGAGCAACCGCTTCTGCTCCCCGGGGACCACGGCGAGGGCCGAGCGGTAGCGGTCGTACTGATGGGACTCCTCCGTCACCGGGATCAGGTCCGGGTTGCCGCGGTAATTGAAGAAGCCCTCCATGCGGAAGGAGCAGGGCCCATCCTGGGCGCTCGTGTTGCGGAGCAGCGCGGCGCGACGCAGGGAGAACTTGCAGTGGGAGTCGGTCTCGCCGAAGAGGATCAGGTCGCGGGAATCCTTCGCGAACCAGTCGGTGATCGTCGGCTGGTACGACCGCTCGAAGCGGGGGAATGCGCGGCCGCGCAGCACCGTGGGCGGACTCAAGCGCATGGGTTCCCGTTCGGTTGAGGCCAGATTTTTGTACCAACGAACCGCGCCCTGATCACCGCCATCGAGCACGAGCAGGTCGCGGACGCCGACGCCCCGCATGTCGTGGAACACTGCGGCGACGCCTGCCGGGATGGCGCGGCCGTCTGCGTCCTTCACCGGCTCGGCCTTTGCGAGCCGATCTGCCGCGTCGCCTTCACGGCGAAACCAGACGAGTTCGGGGCGGGTCGGCCAGTCCACGCGGAAGGCGTTGCGGTGGATCGGCGTCTCGCAAGAGACGAGGTCCGGCCGACCATCGCCGTTGAGATCGACGACCGTCGGATTGGGGGCGACGATCGCCGCGTCGCTGGCGTCACTCAGCACGAGTCCGGCGTCAAAGTGGGGCTCCGTTTTCGTGCCGACGTTTTTGTAGAAGACGCTCTCGCGGTCGGGCGCCGTGGCCAAACGGTCGGGCGGCGCCGGCGAATGGGCCGCCGCGAACGCGGGCGACGGAGGGATGCCTGCGGGAATCCGAGCCGTCATCCAAGGCGCCCATTTCTCGCCCGTGTCGGAGGGATGGACCGGCGCGAGTCCCGGCGCCTCCCCTTTGAATCGGCAGACGATGAGGTCTTCCAGGCCGTCGCCATCCCAGTCGGCTGCGGTCATGGTCAGGACCTGCCGCGGGAACACCCCTTTGTTCCAGAACATGCTTTCGGGGCCTGAGGGAAAGCGGGTGTTCTCCTGGCACATCCGCGGAGTGCCCGGAAAGAACCAAGGTTTGTTGGGCCACATGGTCCACCAGTACGGCGCGAGGGGCGTGCCGATGTCGGGCAGGTAGCGCAGGCGGCCTTCGTAGAGCACCATGTCGGGCCGGCCATCGTGGTTCAAATCGCAGAACGTCCGCGCCATGACGTGCTCGATGGTTGTCGGCGCGGTCTCGGTGCAGTTGTAGGGCAGCCAGATTCCGCGAGCGTATCGCGGCTCCGCTTGCGTCCCTTCGTTGAGGTAGATCGTCACGCTGCCGATCGATCCGGTGTCGTGGAAGAGCAGGTCGGGCAGGCCATCGCGGTTCCAGTCCATGACCGTGAGGCCCGCATCACTGTGAAAATGGTTGCCACCAACGGGGATTCCCGTCGGCGCCAGTCGCAGTGGCGACTGGGGGGGAGCGGCGGAAAGAAAGCGGGCTGACGTGAACAGCAGCAGGACGGCGAGAGTCCGCCGTAAACACATCGTTTTTCTCATGGCAGTGAGAATGTGGAGCATTCTAGCAGCCCGTCGGACTAAGGCCATTTTTGAGCGAAATCACCAATTTTTTACCATCAAATCACCTTGCCTGAAAATTAGAGGTGCCTTAACGGGCATTTTAGAGCGTTGATTTTAGTACGCATACGTAAGTCCGACAGGCTCCTAGCGGGCGTAATGGAAAGCGGAAACTCGCCTCGTTTTTGTCAGGATTCGCCCTCTGCCCCACTTTTCCTCGGCATCACACCTGCACGACGGTGAACCCGCGCACGCGTCCGAATTCACGGGCGTTGCCGGTGGCGACGGGAAGGCCGTGCGTCATGGCGGCGGCGGCGATCCACAGATCGTTCGTCCCGATCAACTCACCCCTTGGCGCAAGATCGCGGTAAACTGCGCCATCGATCCACCCAGTCTCACGGGTGATTTCCAGCATTTCATGGGGCGCGAAGGCTTCATCCCAAAGCCCTCGATCCGCCATGGAAATGCCTGAGCAAAACTCGCATGCAATCGTGGGCGTGATGCAAATACGTCTCTGAGGAAGCTTTCCAAGAAAGCTCGTGGCAGGCCCGGTCTCTCCTTTGCGCAACTCGCGCTCTCATCGGATCAAGACGTTGGTATCGAGAAGCGTGCTGGATCCTGCCACGGATTGTCCGGAGGAGAATCGGTGCGATCCACCTCTTCCAACCGAGTCAGATCGTGCTCAGTCAGAAAGCGTCGCCTCTCCCGCGGGACGGCAACCACGGCGGCTCCGTCTCTGGGCGTGCATGGGAGGATGCATCGGCGCACGACTGACGAGAAAGATTCGCGCCCGCGCTTGGCTGCAGCGAGCTTCTCATAAGCGTCGAGTTCCAAGGTAATGGTCTTCGTAGGCATGCACGAATCAGACACGAATTGGAATGGATTGCGATGATCGCAGGTGCACCGGAAACGGTCGGAATGCGGACGGGCCTTTGCGATGACCGGTTGGCGCGCCTGCAGTTCGCAGGTTTAGGCGACAAGTTCCCTGACCACCCCGGAGCTATCCCCGTGCCGTTCCAGTTCGATGCCCAGTCCGCGGAGCAGGGTCAGCCAGACGTTGCAGAGCGGCGTGTTCCGCGGCAGCAGGAGGTTGTGGCCGAGCTTGAATCCGGCGCCGCGGCCCGCGACCAGAGTCGGACAGCTCTCGAGGGTGTGGACGGTCCGCAGGTTGCTGCCGAACACCACCACGGTGCTGTCGAGAAGGCTGTTCCCCGCGGTGTCCTTCTCGGCCTCCAGCCGATCCAGAAATCCCGCCAGCAGCTCGCTTTGGACCTGGTCGCGCCTCTGGGAGGCCTCCATCCGCTGTCCGGCGCTGTAGTGGCTCATGTCATGAGGTGCGACCTTGATGGACAGGCTTTTGAGCAGGTTGGAAATCGGCTGGCGGTAGGTGGCGACCCGGGTGCTGTCGGTCTTGAAAGCCGCCACCAGCAAGTCGTACATGAGTTTGACTTCCTCCACCCCCTCGAGTCCGGGTGCAGGCTCCCGCAGCGGTGCCGCAGGCTTTGGAACGGCCAGCCACTTCTCTTCGCGCGCCATCCGCAGTTCGATCTCGCGGATCCCCTGGAAGTACTCCTCAAGCTTGTCGTGGTCGCGCCGATTGAGCCCTCGCTTGAGGTCCGAAAGTTCCTCCCCGACCGCGTCCAGCACGCTGCGCTTTTCGCGCAACGCCGCCTGGCGCCGTTCCAGCGGCAGGCCGTCTGCAGAAAAGAGCTTGTGGAAAAGCGCCACCGGATTGTTGACCCCCGCCATGGGTTTACCCCGTACATCCCACGCCAGCGAAAGCCCGGCTCCGTGGCCCGGCCCGGCGAGGTCTGGATCGGACCCATTGAGCTGGAGCGAGGCAAACCGGGTATCGCGGCCGAGTGCGGCGGTGGCGACCTGATCGGCTGAAATGCTGTTGTGCATGCTGCTGCTGCCATCGCCGTACCGATTGGCGCCGGTGAGCCAGTAGGTGCTTCCCCAGTGCGCTTCCGCCGAGAGTTTGTTGGAGACGCCTTGGACGATGCTGAAGGCCTTCCGGTGGCGTTCCAGCGGCTTCAATCCCTCAGGCAGCACATAGGAGGAACCGGGTTCCTCCAACGACGGAAACCAAGTCTCCTGCGTCACCCCGTAACCGATGCCGAGGAAAACCGCCCGTCGGGGCGGAGGCAGCGGTGCGGCCGCGCGCGCAAACCGCCTGAATCCCGCTGACTCCAATGCCGGCAAAGCCAGCAGGGTTCCCGCCGTGCGAAGGAATTTTCTGCGGCTCAATGATGCGTTCATGGCTGGATTCTCCGGTTTCATTTGCTCCTGAAAGTCTCACTCAACACGAGGCCCGACACCAGTTCCCGGACTGGGTGGCCCCGTGGCCCGCCTCGTTTGAGCATGGCGTCCACCAGCGGTTCGTCGGTGAACCCGTACGGGCGGCCCAGTCCGTACTCGCAAAGGGCCTCCGCAAAGCCTTTTGCAAAATCCTCACTGCGCTCCGCCACGAGTTTGCGCAGCTCCTGATAGTCCTTGAAGGCTGGGCCGTTGTGGAACGCACCGGCGGGATCAATCACCCACTTCTTCTCTCCTTTGCCGGGCTGCTCGTATCGATCCTCCGTCCGCCACTGTCCCGCCGCGTCGAAGTTTTCGAGGCCGAAACCAATCGGGTCGATCCTTCGGTGACAGTTGGCGCACTGGGCCTCCTCTTGGTGCAACCCCAGACGTTCCCGCGTTGTGAGCAATTTGCCCTCCAGTCGCGCAAGCTGCGGCACGTTCGGGGGCGCGGGCGGAGGCGGAGCATGCAGTAATTTGCGCAGCACCCATGCCCCTCGGTCCACGGGACTGGTGAGTTCCCCGTTGCTTCCCATTGCAAGGACCGCGGCCATCCCAAGGAACCCGCCCCGCGGCGAATCCGCAGGCACCGGCACTGGTCGGAAGGCGTCCCCGTTCACGCCGGGCAGGCCGTAATAGTCCGCCATCAGCGCATTCACTGTCACATGATCCGAAGTGAGCAGTTGTCTCAGCGGCCCGTTCTCCCGGATCAATTGGCCCACCGTTTCGTACACCTCCTGTCGCGCGGCGTTTTTCACGCACAGGTCAAAGTCCGGGTACTTGTTCCCGTTGAATTGGAAAAAATTGAGCCGGTCCATCCCCAGCCACTGGTGTGTGAACGCGATCACGAAGTCCCGGTTGCGCGCGTCGTCGAGCAGACGGGTTATTTGCGCCGCCAGCACCCCGGGATCCTCGATCCCTCCCTCCCTCCCAAGCCTCTGCAGCTCATCGTCCGGAGGCATCCCCCACAGGAAATACGAGAGCCGCGACGCAAGCTCCGGCCCTGTGAGCTTCCGCCGAACGTCGTCCCCGGAGGCCGGCTCGGAAAGGTAAAGAAACCGCGGTGACGTCAGCACCACAGCCAGCACCTGCCGGAGGGCTTCCCCCGGTTTTTTTCCCGCCGCCCGGTGGTCCGCATGGATCTTCAGAAGCCGATCCAAAAACGCGCCGGAAGGCTGGGCGCCCCGGTAGGCCAGTTCCGCAAACCGTGCGAGTCCGGCCCGGAGGTCGGCCGGCGCGATTTCCTGGTCGCCCATCGCAGCAACTGGAAGCCCGGCCCGTTCGAGACTGGCACCCACCTTTGGTCCCGGGTCCGGGGCGCTTTCGATTTCGAGCCAGTCCACCCAGAGGACGAGGTCCGGTCCGACTCCGTTGTCGCGGACGCCGGCAAAGTACTTGCGATTGCCTTGGGAATCGTCGTCGAGGCAGCCGCGTTCGGCGACGTAGAAGTTGCGCTCGGCGTTGCTCCGCAGCTCCACCGGGATCTCGATCACCTGCGGATCTTTGAGCGTGCCGGTCACCTGATAACTGCTTCCCGCCGTGGACCGGCCCATGATCCGGCGACCAAACTCAAGAAAGCGGCGTTTGGCGGGACTGCCCTCCACCGCCCCCACGCGGACTCGGACCACATATCGGCCGGGCGGCCAGCCGCCGATGCCGAGTTCGAGTGAGTTGCAGGCGGCGTTGTCACCGGGGGTGAGAAACGCCCCTCTCTGGCTTTCCGGCTGCGAGACGTAATAGGAAAGGAACGGCACCAGCGCCCAGTGCCCCTCACCATCGTGTCTTGCGCGGGTGTAATCCACGAAACCAAAGGCGGTGGGGGGCGGCGCATCCTTGATCCGTTCCCAGGACCGGTAGGGTTCCTCCGGGTGCTTCAAGGCGCGCAGTTCCTGAAGGACCGCGTGGTTTTCGGGACGTCGGCCGGCCTCGTCCACGGCATGGATCCAGCGGGTGTAACGCCGCCGTTCGTTCAGCCGTTCGTGGAGCGACTTGCGGATCCCTTCCAGCCGTGACTCGCCCTCCACCCGCAGGCTCAGGTGCTTCTCGGGAGCCGCGCGGCGCGTGTACACCTCGTTCAGGGCTTCAAGGGCCAGTGCATGGTACTGCTCAAATTGGTCGCCCGACATCAGCAACGACAGCGCGTTCGTGTCAAACCCACCCAACCCGCCATCCGCTGGCAATTCGCTCACGTCGAGGTTCACCCCGAGCAGCGCATGGATCGTGTTCCGGTACTCGCGCCGATTCAGACGCCGAGCAATGCTCACGCCGCCTTGGTCCGCAAGCACCCGGCGCGCCACCACCATCGACTCCTGAAGCTCGTCTAAAAACTCCAGCTTCGCCTCCCGAACCGGCTGTTTCTCGTCCTCCGGCGGCATCTCACCGGAATTCACCGCGTTCAACACCTTCTGCCAGCGTTCCGCCACCCGGGCATCTCCGATCGCAAGCGGCAGGTCATCCACCCGGAAGGAGCCCTTCTGTTTCTCGACGCCATGACACCGCTCACAGTGCTCCCCGAGGAAGCGCCGCTGAGCCTCCGGCATCGGCGTACCACCCTGGCGGCGCGGCCCCTCGGCCCCGGACGCACCCGCCCCGGCTGACACCAGGCACAACGCCAGAACCGGCAGCTGTAAAAAAAGCCGCCGTGCGTGCCCGAAAACCTCTCGGGCTTGATGTGGAGTTGGGATGTGTTTTTGAACGTCCATTCGGAGGCTGCTTTCTTCCGTTTCCTCTATCATCCGCAGGGTGACGCCAACCTTGGTATAAAAATCCCGCGTCTGCAGGAATCCTGGGGCACTGGTGCGCATTCTGCGCCTCGGACTCGACCGCGCAAAGGCTCCGGGATGTGGTCGTGAAAAGCCTGTTCCGGCGCGGCCCGCCGAAGCACACATTGCGGGGAATTGTTTTTGCGTCCTGTGCGTCTGGAGTTGCTTCTTAACACAGGGACTTATTCCCCCCTACGGACCCTGATCTCACTCGGGCTTTGGCCGACTCAAAACTCCACCTTTCCCAGCGCCTTTGTGGCTGCGCCATACGGTGCATCAAGCCAGAGGAGGGCCTGGCCGTTGCGGCCGCGAGCGGCGTTGAAGCCCCAGGACTCGCCGGGCTTGGGTGAGGCGCCGAGGTCGGTGAAGGGGATCTTGAACCATGCGGTCCAGATGCGGTCAGGCAGTGAGTAAGGACCTTTTTTTCCGGTGACGTTGAAGCGGAACTCCCAAGTGCCGTTCCACGTCTTGTCTTCGACGAGGTCGCGTTTGCCCGGGGCGTAAATGGCGTCGTAGCGCGAGCCTTCCACGGGGTTCGCGGCGATGCGATACACTTTGCCGCCAGCGTCCGGCGGCGCGATGGCGAGTTCTACATACTCCTGCGTGAAGGTGTCCTTGTCGGGCTCGTGTTGGTAGAGATCCTCGGGATGCACGAGTGGGTGCAGGCATTCGAGGCGGACGTAGAGATGGGTCTTGTCGCGCAGCAGCTTCATGCGCGTGGAGATGTTCGCGAAGGGCATGCCGTCATGCACACGGAAGCAGGACTCCGGCACAGGGTCCCACGCTTTCGATTCCATTGTGGGCTCGGTGTCCACGCTTGCGATCTTGAGTTCGTGGTTGTCGGTGAGCACACCGGCGCGGATGGCGCGCGTGTCCCAGTTGAGACAGGTCTTGTTCCACTGCTGCTGGTAGCCTTGGTTCTCCAGCGCGGCGTGCGTGTAGAAGTGGCCGCTGAAAGGCGTCATCTGCGGCCAGTCGGCGAGGGGTTTCATGGACGAGCGCCCGCGCCCACCTGCCATTTTTTCGAGGCTCGCGTGCCATGCATCAATCGCGTCCATGAGCGGTTCGAGGTTTCCTTGGGAGGGGTTCATGGTCCACGCGTTCTGCAGATAAAAGATGCGTGAGAGCTGGCGCGCGTAGTCGAGGTCGATGCGGATCAGATGCAGCCGGGCGAGGACGTCGGCGTCCTTCGTGCCCGACTCAGCGCGTGCGAGCAGGCGGTCTGCATCTGCGCAGAACTCCGGAGTGTAGAGGTTCATGACGTGCCACTTGCTGTCGTGATACAGCGAGCGGGAATACTTGCGATCCCACGCGGGCATGAAGACGCCGAAGAAGTCGGAGTAAACGGCCATCTTCGTGTGCAGCAGATCGAAGAAATCGTTCATCGTCTTTGCGACATTACCGAAGGCCGCCTCGCAAAACTCCTCCTGCAGAGCGTGCCAGTCCGCCGTGGGATCATCCATGAGACGGCCATAGACGTAGTAGGCGGGTGCTTGCAGGCCGCGCACATAGCCCATGGCGCCATCGCGGTTCGACCACTTCACCTTGTTGCGCGCCATGGTTTGAACCACCTCCGCCATGTGTGCCGGGGTGCGCTCGGCGATATACGGGCCTGCCTGCCCGAAGCCGGTGAAGGTTTCTTCAAAGCCGCTGATGCCTGCGGGAAACTCAACGCCCGCGAGCTTGTCGAAGTCATGCTGCGAAGCGAACTGGATGTGCACGATGACGTTCTCCGGGAAGCGAGGGATGATATCGGCGGACACCGGCGTGTCCTGGTAGTTCAGCACGACAAAACGCACCGCCGGATGCTTGGCGCGCGCCCGCTCGGTGATGCGGAAGTAGGCCTGCCAGAGTTTACCGCTGGCTCCGCGCGCTTTGACATCGTTGAACGCCAGCGCCTTGCTGCCGAAGAGCTTCACGCAGTCCGCGCAGTTGCACTGGCAGAGCCGGAAACCATCCATCGGGCTGAGGTGGATGAGCGTGTGCCCTTCAGCGATGCGCTGCTCCACCGCTGCATCCATGAGGTCCTGCACGCCTTGGTTCATGGGGCAGTACATCATGTGATCATCAAAGCCGACCTTCAGCTCGCTGGCGCGTTTGCCATTGGGCAGAAGCGCGAAGAACTCCGGGTTCGTTTTGGCGAACTTCGCCGTCGGCATCACCGTGTCCCAGCGCACCTCGCCGCCCTGCAAGGAGCCGAGACGAGGGAAGAAGTTGTTCGCGATGTTGAAGAGCGTCTCGTTCGAGTGATCGTAGTTCGCGAGCATCAGCGGCTTTTTTTGACGATCCAAATTCGTGGGTACGGAGATCGTGTTCAGCGGGAGGATTGCAAGGCTGCGCGTGTCGAAGGTGAGGGGTTGCGCGTCCTTCTCAGCCTGCCTCTTCGCATCATCGACTGGGTAGATGCCGGGCTCGAAATTGATGAAGAGAAACCGTGCGCCTGCGCGCTCGCGCAGGAAATCGCACACGCCCTTCACCGTGCCGAGCAAGGCTCGTGGGGTCATGCGTTCCTTGCTGTCTTTTACGGGATCACGCTTGTCGCGACCCGCGATGATGACATCGCGTCCGACGACCTTTTGGTAATACGTCCAGTCGTCGAGTTGTTCCACCGTCACGCCCTGCGCCTTGGCGAACTGCGTCGCGCCGAGATAGAGCCCTGGCTTGTCCTTCGCCCTCGCTCCCTCGGTGGTGACCGAGAGCTCGAAACCATTCTTCACGAATGCCGCCTGAGTCAGCCGCGCCGCCAGCCTCAGCCAGCCGTCCACGATCACATCGCCGGTCGGTTCCGGCACGATGATCTGGTAATCGGTCGTCTTGTTTTCAGCGATGACGAGATCAGCGGCATGCGAGGGGGCCGCGATCGCAAGAGAGGTGACGATGAGAAGCAGGCTTTGTATCAGTGAAACAGAGCATCTGCGGTGGACGGGAAGAGGGGGGGACATCATGTGTTTGTGCGAGATGCCACGGGGTGATGGCGTTGTCGAGGCGTGCGAGGCTGCGAATGGAGATGAGTTTTTGCGTGCGGTGGACCCGAAGCGGTTTGCATGCGGGCGGGCCGCAGGGAGTGGGTGGGACGTCCCGAATGACACTGAGATAAGGAGCTTCGCCGTGGTATTGAGGGCCGCAGCAGGCAGGCAGGCGCTGCAGACAGTGGAGCCGATAGGGACAGGGAGGGTTTCCTCTCATCGTCGTGCTTCGCGCGCCCGCTGCCGGGGCGCGTTGCGTGGGGAAACGCGAACCGGTGGTTCCCTCGATCCGCGTTGCGGATTGCGTTCACCGACCGGCTTCCATGCCTCCGGCATGTTGAGCGGTAAGAGTGAACTTTTCGTGGCCGAGTTACCCATGGAGGTATGGGTGGTGCCCTTATTGAGTATTGCTAAGTAGGGTGACAGGCGATTGTGAGGAGTTGAGGCTTCGCCGGGTGTATCACGGCCAAAAATCCCGAAATTCCGTTCGATACATGCCGCGACGTCAAAATCCGCTCAAAACTTCCCGACGCGCGAAAATTGGAATTTTTAGCTAGGCTGCCAAGCCTTCAGCCGGCGCGCGTCACCCTGTGGCCTGTTGAGTAATGCTCTATCGCAGAGACCGGACAGGCTCTGGCTTATCGCTGCGCAAGGGATTTCAAGGTGTGCTTATTTTCCAGAGAGCAGCCGGTCGTAGTCGGAATGGTGCCCGATCCAGAACCATTGGAGTCCGTCCGGGTGATCCATGGCCAGCGCACGGTAATGCCGACCCACACGCACAGAGTGAACTGGCCCGATTTTTTTGAAGCGGAGAGAAGGGTGGGTGAAATTCGCCTTCAGGAGCGCGAAGTTTTTGTCAGCCAGTTGACGGATGGCTTCAGGGAGCCGGTGATAGGCCGACCAGAAATCAGGGTCAGCGTAGTGCTTCAAAGCGGGGTGACGCGCCCCGCCTCTCGATGCTCCTCTGCCCGACTGAGAGACTCATTCAGGCGCCCGGCAGCGGCATCACGCTCGATGTGGCGATCCCACTGTTCGGCTGCGTACTCCTCGAACCATTGGGAAAAAACGGAGAGTTCCTGAGCCGAGAGCTTCGCCACGGCTTCCTCGATTTCCTGAATGCTCATGGCGGGAGGCTATGACCGAGAGTGACTCAAATCAAGGGATAGGCTTGGACGCCCGCTGCAGCCATTTGCCGCGCTGTTGGTATTGGGGCAGCCAAGCGTGCGCCGGGAAAATGGCGCGAGTTTTCGGAAAAGCTGATGAAGGAGCGGAAGAAACTGACGCGGGCCCTCCCGGAGGGCACCGCAGGTGACGGCGCACGGCGAGGAGCAGGTGGAGCGATGGCTTGACACGCGACCGCGCCGAGTGATCAACCACGTCAGCTGGCAGTAATTTTTTTGCGCTCCGTGCAACGGAAACGGGCGGGACGCGGAGGGGTGGCAGGGGAGTGAGGGGAGCTGTTCCCGCCACTTTTATTTGCCTGAAATCGCTCCGGTTCCGGAGCACGGACGCGTTGGACGGGTTGCCCGCTTAGACGAGCTTCCATCCCGCGCGGTACTCGCGCTGGAGCAGCTGGTTGGCGGCCTCGTTGTCCGTCTTGCCGCTCAGGTGATCCCACTTGATCTGCCGACCCGAGCGGTAGGCAACGCCTCCGAGGTGATTGGCAATGGTCAGGAGACCCGAGTAGCTGAAGTCGCATGGCGCTTTTTTCCCCGCCCGCACACACTCGACAAACTGTTGCTGATGGCTCGGCCCGTCTTCGATGGTTTTTGCGGGGCGCTTGAATTCCTGGACCTTGTCATCAAGCAGGAGGAGGTGGCCGCCGTAATTTGCGAGGACCATTCCGCGTTCGCCAATGAAGAGGGAGCCGTCCTTCCACTGCGGGATTTTTCCCTCGGTCCAGATCTTCGGTTTGTCGGTGCCCTGATACCAGTGGTGGGTGAGAGGAGCGAGGTCGCCTCGCTGTCCGTAGGTCCACGTGGCGCGCATGTTTGCGGGGGCGATCTCCGGGTGCGGTGCGGGACCGTGTCCCTCGACAGTGAGCGGGTGGTCGAGCTTGAGCGCCCAAAACGGGAGGTCGTTGGAGTGGCTGCCGAGGTCGCTCATGGTTCCATTGGCGAAGTTCCAGTAGCGGTACCAGCGGGGCCCGGGAAAATAGATCTCGTGGTAGGGGCGCATCTGGGCCGGGCCGATCCACAAATCCCAATCCAGTTCCGTGGGGACGGGCATCGCCTCGGAGGGCATTTTATCGATGTAGTCGAGCATTGAGCTTTTGGAGAAAAGGTCCCCGTTCGCCTCGGCCTCCGCGCGGGACTGCATCCCCCAGGAACGGGAGACCCATGTGTGGACCTCCTTGATCTGGCCGATGACGCCGCTCTGGATGAGTTCAACCGTCCGGTGGTACGCGGGGGCTGAATGCATCTGGGTTCCCATCTGGGTGATGACGTTCGCCTTTCTGGCTTCCTCCATCACCATGCGGCACTCGTGAACATCGCGTGTCAGGGGTTTTTCACAATACACGTGCTTGCCCGCGCGCAGCGCTGGGATGATTGCGAAGGCGTGGGTGTGTTCCGTGGTGGCGATGAACACGGCGTCGATGTCGTCCATCTTGGTGTGCAGTTCGCGGAAATCCCGGTAGGTGCGCACGCCTGGGAACTGGGCTGCAGCGCGTTCGAGGTTTTTTGAATTCACGTCACACATCGCAACCATCTGCGTGAGATCGGCCATTTTCTTCACCTCGCTGACATGCGAGCCGCCGCGCCCTCCGACGGCGATGCAGGCGACGTTGAGCTTGGAGTTGGGTGATTTGGCGGATGTGATTGCTGGAAATCCAAAGGCGGCGGCGCCGCCGGCTAGGAGTGAACGTTCAATGAAGGCTCTTCGGGAAACGCGGGGGGTGTTCATAAGTGGGGTGATGTCCTTGAGCGTTGGTCATGCACGCAGGTTTCGGCAATCCGAAAGGCGGTGCCGTTTTGAGAATTCGCCTTTTGGCAACTTTGCAGCAGAGGCGGCGGCTGGACTGGGTAAAGGCACTGGATAAGGTGCCGCTCAGAATGTGGAGTTCCCTGGCGGGTGTGAGGGAAAGCGGAAATTGATTTTGCTTTTGTCGGGCTTTGGACGCTGACGCCATTTTCTACGCAGCATCACACCTGCACGACGATTAACCCGCGCACGCGTTCGAATTCGCTGGCGTTGCCGGTGGCGAGGGGAAGGCCGTGCGTCATGGCGGTGGCGGCGATCCACAGATCGTTCGCCCCGATCAACTCGCCCCTCGTCGCAAGATCCCGGTAAACTGCGCCGTAGATCCACCCGGTCTCACGGGTGATTTCCAGCATCTCATAGGGAGCCAAGGCTTCGTCCCAAAGCCCGCGATCGGCCATGGAAATGCCGGAGCAAAACTCGCCTGCGATGGTGGGCGTGATGCAAATGCGTCCCTGAGGAAGCTTTTCAAGAAAGCTCGTGGCAGGTCCGGTTTCTCCTTTGCGCAACTCGCGCTCCAATTGGATTAAGACGTTGGTATCGAGGATCACGCTGGGTCTTCCCACGGATTGTTCGGAGGAGAATCGGTGCGATCCGCCTCCTCCAAGCGAGTCAGATCGTGCTCACTCAGGAAGCGTCGCCGTTCCCGCAGGACGGCGACCACGGAGGCACCGTCTCTGGGAGCGCCTGGGAGGATGCATCGGCGCACGACTGACGAGAAAGATTCACGTCCGCGCTTGGCCGCTGCGAGCTTTTGATAAGCGTCGAGTTCCAAGGTGATGGTCTTTGTTGCCATGCACGAATCATACACGAATTGGAATGGACTGCAATTTTTGGAGGATGAGATGTGGGTGGCGCGCCCCAAGCGCCCGTCGCCTCTCCCTCGCCGCCTCAGCTTTCGAGCACACTCCCGTGAGGGAAAAGCGCTGCCCCTGTGCAAACCATTCCCACAAAAAGTCCTGCTTCAGCGGAGCGCATGTTGGGAAGCACCTGCTTCGAGTCGCGCATGAACTGGGAAGACTCCAAGGCAGGACGTGGGTGGGCGAGTTGCGCGCAGAGATGCGGGAACGCGCCCGCCACCTCCCGAAAGCAAACGTTCCCGCATGCGGGCAAAGTGCCCGCGCTCTTTTCGTCGTTGATAATTCCCGACGTTGCCTCCCTGCGCATGGTGAGCCCTCACGGAGCATCTTTTCCCGAACTCCGCTCTGACCATGTCCCGCCTGAACTGTTTCAAGCGACGGGAGTAGCGACAACAACAGGGCTGCGTCTGGGGGGAGAGGGATTACGGATTGGGGGTTATGAAGGGGTTGAAGATGGGGAGGTTGAGATTTTCAAAGTCGCGGGTGTTGCGGGTGGCAAGGATGGCTTGGTGGGTGGCGGCGGTGGCGGCGATCAGGAGGTCGGCTTGGGTGCGGGTCTGGCCTTGATTTGCGAGCGCGCCGCGCATTTCACCGGCGCGGATGGCGATGCGGGCATCGATGGGGAGACATTCGCAGCGGGCGTCGACGAAGCGGTTGAGCCAGTCGCGTTTTTGGTGGAGGTGTTTGCGCAGCAGTCCGAAGTGGAGTTCTTCCAAAGAGAGGACGCTGAGGAGGATGGTGTCCTGAGCTTCGAGCCAGCGCCGCACATTCTGCTGCGGGTGGGGGCGCATGAGTTCGCTGATGATGTTGGTGTCGCAGAGAAAACTCGTGGCCATGCTCAGTCGAAATCGGGTTGTGGGCGGTTCACGCGGGGCGGCGGATCGCCGAAGTCGGGTTCCGTTTGGTTGATGCCGTCGAGTTCAGAGAGCAGGGCGGCCATGGTCGGGCGCTCGGTTTGGGATTGGAAGCGCTGGTAGGCGCGGAACTCGTCTATGCCAATGACGGCGGCCACAGGCTTGTTGCGGCTGTAGAGAAGCTGGGGGGATTTGCCGCTGGCCTGCACAAGTTCGGAAAAGCGGGCCTTGGCTTCGGCAATTTTCCAGCCAGAGTTGGTCATATTATATAGTCTTAATGACCAGATTAAAAAGTCAAGAGTGGGGCGTGTAATTGGGTCGGCGAACTTGCCTGCAATGCGGGGATCAAGTGGGGGGGCAGACTTGAGAATTCGGAAAAGTTCGGGGGCGACGATGGGGCCGTGCGGGCGGCGAATTTTTTTGGGCGGCTGGATGAGCGCTGGTTTTGGGTGCGGGCTGTTCTTCAGCGGTGCACCGGAAAAGGGCGGAATGCGGACGTGTGGCGTGGAGTGGTTCCGGGGGCTTGCGGCCGTGCAATTCTTCTGGGAAGGCTGTGAAGTAATGCGATCCCCTTTTTCGGCCCTGCCATGAATCCTCATGACTAATGCGGGGGATTGTGCGGATTCCGCAGATGGCGGTCAGCCCGCCCTTTATTTGGAGTACGGTACGGATGCTTCGCGCTGCACGCGCTTTGAGCTTTCGGAAAACGGGATGTGCTTTGCGTCGCGGTGGGGGTTCGCGCTCGGGATGCAACTAGGCGTGGTACTGGTGGCTGACGGAGCGGGCGCCCGCGCGGGAAGGGTGGCCGTGGAGGGGGTGGTGGTGGGGTGCGAGGAGGAGGGGGCGGGCATCGAGCGCACCTACCGGACGACGCTTTTTTTTCCGGAATGTCCGGAGGCAGTGCGTGCGTTCCTGCCGCAGTGAGGGTGCAGGGAGGCTGGGGGGAGCTGGATGCTGCGGGATCCTCAGGCGGCGATTTGCAACGGAATCGTTCCGGCTCAGGAGGCGTTGGTGCGTCGTTCAGGAGGGGGGCAGGAGCAGGCGTGCGCGGAGGCGTGCGCCGATTTCTGCGAGCCATGCGGAGTCCGGGAGTGCGTAGGGGCGGAAGGTTTCGAGGGAGCCGAGTTGCTGGTTGGAGTAGAGGGCGCGGTGGAGGCCGAGGGAGGCGGCCTGCGGGGAGTCGACGAGGCTGGCGGAATCGTTGGCGCTCATTTGGAAGATAACGCGCATTTCGAATTCGGCGAGAGCCTTGCGGCTGAGGCAGCGCTGGACGGAGGCGAGGCTGTCGAGGGAGGCGATGAGGTGCATGCCGACGGCGCTGCCGTTGGTGATGAGCTCGTTGAGGAGGAGGCCGGGGTTGGGGGCGTCGTCGGAGCCGCTGAAGGCGAATGCCGCGTCTTCGTCGTAGCGCAGCTTGCGGTTGCGGTGCAGGCCCGGGGCGAAGAGGAAGAGGATGGGGCGTGAGGCGGCGGCGGTGTCGTCGGAGGTCCGGAGCTTGAGTTCCGCGCCGAGGCGTTCCATGACGGCGACGGCTTCGTTGCCGGCGGCGCAGGAGACGGGGTGGGGGATTTGAGCGAGGAGTTGTTCGAGGAAGAGGGCTTCGGTGGAGTCCGGCGAAGCGCAGTGGAGGAGGTGGAACTCTGCGGAGCCGATGGGGAATTGGGCTGCGAGAGCGAGGAGGGAGAAGGCGATGAGGGCGAGTGCGGCGTCCTCGCGCTGGCCTGCGATGAGGAGGTGTTGTCCGCTTTGGCGGGTGAAGCGGACTTCGGTGGGGCCTTTGATGGCGTTGGGGGTGCCGAGCCATGCGCGTGGCGCGGTGGCGGGAGCGGGGGCTGGGGCGGTCGGGGCAAGGAGGGAGTCGAATTCGGTGTTCTCGCGGATATCGGCTGGGGCGTTGCCTTCGAAGACGACGGGTGGGTGGAAGGGGGAGGGGAGTTGTTGGGAGAGGAGGGTGATTTGGCGGAGGTGGCGGTCGCGTTCTTCGTCGGAGAGCCAGACGACTTGGAAGGGGCTGTTGCCCTCGAGGGCGCCCGCGGCGTCGTTGTAGATGCCTTCGCCGGGGCGTGAGAGGAGGCGCGGGGCGGCGTTGTTCTCATCCATGATGAGGTAGGAATCGGCCTCGTTGCACTGGAGGGCGATGCGGACGACCATCTGGCCGATGGTGGCGCGCGCGAGGGAGTAGGCGCCGCCGAGGGTTTGGGAGCCGAGGAGGACGTGGATGCCGAAGGCGCGTCCCTGACGCACGATGCGGTCGAAGAGGAGGGATGCTTTTTGGGCGACGGCATCGTCTTCGACGAAGAACTCCTGGAATTCGTCGATGAGGAGGAGGGAGCGCGGGAGGGGATCCGGGGCGCTGGAGCGGCGGTAGCCTGCGAGGTCTTGAACGCCGAGTTTGCGGAAGATTTCGCCGCGGCGCTTGAGTTCCTCGTCGACGCGTTCGAGGACGGAGAGGGCGAATTCGCGATCGCTTTCGACGGCGATGACGCGGGCGTGCGGGAGGCGGTGGTCGGCGTAGCACTTGAACTCGACGCCTTTTTTGAAGTCGATGAGGTAGAACTCGATTTCGCGCGGGCTGCAGTGGAGGGCGAGGTTGGTGATGAGGACGTGGAGGAGGGTGGATTTGCCGGAGCCAGTTTTGCCCGCGAGGAGGGCGTGCTGGCGCGTGCCTTTTCCGAGGGCGAAGAACTGGTGTTTGGTGGCGCCGGTGCGGCCGACTGGGACGCGGAGTTCGTCGCTGGTGCTGGTGGTCCAGAGGGCGTCGGATGGAGGGGCGATTTGGGTGAAGGGGACTTGGACGCGGTTGGAGTCGACGCTTGCGCGGCCGATGCGGTGAAGGAGATCGCTGGCTGCTGCGGGGTCTGGCGGTGCGGTGGGCTGGAGGGAGCAGCCTGTGGGGAGGGGCTGTCCGGAGAAGGACCAGAGGCCGTTGGCGAGGTGGAGGCAGAGGCACTGGGAGCGGAGGTCTTCGGTGTTGAGGCCGTCCGGGAGCGGTTGGCGCGGATCCCAGTGGAGGAGGGTGAAGACGCCGCAGCGGGGTCCGCTGGCGAGGATGCTTTGGAGGCGTTTTGCGGCGGTGTCGCCGAGTTCGGTGGGGAAGTCTGCGAGGACGAGGAAGTGGTATTTTTCGGAGACGGACCCTGCTTGGGCGTTGTAGTCGGTGATGGTGGGGTACTCATCGCGGAGGTACATTTGGATGACCTTTTCGATGTGTTCGCTGAGTTCCTCGAGGCGGGCGTCGATCTGGTCGCGCTGGGTCCAGATGCGTCGGTTGATGAGGCTTTCCTCGTAATCGGCGAGGTGCATGAGGCCGGCGAAGCTCTGGCCGAGGCCGACGGGGTCGAAGAGGGTGCAGGTGAACTTGCCCGGTGGCAGGGTGCTGAGGAGGCGGAGGATGGCGTGGTTGAAAAGAGCGGCGACGGCGGGTGAGCCCGGTTCAGCGCATTCGACGAGGAGAGAGCCGTGGGCTGGGAATTCGAGGGTGATGGGGAATTCGAGCTGTGCGGGATCCTGGAGCGCGAGGCGCGGGTCTGTGGGGCGGGGTTCGCCTGGCGGTGTGAGGTCGATGAGGAGGGAGCCGAGTGCGAGGCCCGTGGGGAATTGGGAGGCGGGTTGCCAGCGGGTCATTTCTGCGGGATCCCACGGCAGGAGGAGTGGGCGCAGGAGGTCGGCGTCGGCGACGAGCGCGCGGTGGCGGGATTGGAATTCTGTGGTCCAGCGGGTGGTGAGGTCTTCCCAGCGTTGGGCTTCCTCGGAGTTGAGGGTGGCGCGTTCGCGTTCGCGGTTTGCTTCGGTGAGGGTGCGGCGGCCCGCGGCTTGAGCTTGGACGGCATCGAGAGGGGAGCGGTTGTTGCTGGCAAAGGTTTCGCGGGCGCGCTCGGTGAGGAGGGCGTTGCGCGAGTGGGTGCGAGGGAGCTGGGTGTCGAGTTTTGCGCGCCCCTTTTCGATGAAGGCGGATTCGATCTCTTCGGCGCGTGCCCAGCGGGCATCGAGTTCTGCGGAGCGCTGGGCGAACTCGTCCTCGATGCGGGCGGTTTCGCGGGCGTGCCATGCTTCTGTGGTGAGAGCGCAGGCGTGGTGTGCGCTGCGTGCGGCGAGCAGGGCGTCTGCGAGTGCTGTGGCGGCGGGACGTGCGAGGGAGGTCGAGCGGATGCGCAGCGTGAAGATGGCGGCGAGGAGGAGGGTGAGAATGCCGCCGCAGAGCCCAAGCCCGAGAGGAGTGGGGCCGGTGGCAAGCAGGCCCGCGGAACTCAGGAGCGCAGCGAGCGGGATTTGGACAGGGACGGGAGCCGCGGCAAGGAAGCGCGGGAGTGCGAGTGCGCGGAATGCGTGGAGAGCGTCTTGGGAGGATTGGAGGGTGTCGGCGAGGTGCTGGTTCCACTGGGCGAGGTGGTCCGGGTCGCCGGCTTCCTGTGGGGCGGGGTGGGAGAGGAGGGGGAGAAAGCTTGGGCAACCCGAGAAGGCGCGCTGTGTGTGGGCGAGCAGTTGGGTGATTTGTTCGTGGGTTTCGGCGAGAGATTTTCTGGCGGAAGCGAGGGAGGTGTCGGTGGTGCGCAGTCGGCTGGTGTGGGCGCGGTCGGCGCGGAAGCGCTGGTGCTGGACTTCGCCGAGCCATTTCTCGCGGGCGAGTTGCGCGCGGCGCGGAAGGCTGCGGATTGCGGCCTGGTGGGCGAGGAGGATTTTTGTTTCGCGCGCTTGGTGGGAGGCAAGGATGGAGGCTTCGGCGTCCTGATGCGCTTGGGAGAAGGAGGAGGCGCGTTCATCGACCATCTGGGTGAGGCGGTCGAGTTCCTGGGTGAAGCGGTATTCGAGGCTGGATCGGCGCTGGCGGATGTCGCGGGTGAGGGAGTCCTCCTGCTTTGCGAAGTCGCGCAGGAGGGTTCTGAGTTCGGTGAGGAGCAGTCGTGCGCGGGTGGTGTGGGAGGGGTTATTCACAGGCTTCCTTGATCTGTCGCAGCAGGGAGTCGAGTTCCTCGATGGCAGCGACGGCGCGTGCAGCCTGGCCGGGGAGCGGGTCGAGGTAGCGGTCGGAGAATTCGCGGCTCTTTTGGTCGTTCCAAGAGAGCTGGGTTTGCTGCCATTGGAAGGTGAGGTCCTTGAGCGCCTGGGCGAGGTTGGATGCGCTGGTACGGATGCTCATGGTTGTGGGGAGTCCGCTGGAGCTGCGGGGGCGGCGTCGGAAGTTGGAGCAGACGTGGGAGCGGAGGCGTTTTGCGGCGGGAGGGTGCCCATGGAGGCGTAGGCGTCGAGGGTTTGCTGCGCTTGGAGAAGGAATGCGATGCCTTTGGGGAGATCCATGTCGAGGCACTGGCGCAGGGCTTCCATGCGCTTGAGGAGCGGGTCCACCTTGTGGTCGAAATCGCGGATCCAGAGGCGGATGGCGCGCAGTTTTTCCTCGGCTTCGGCGACGGCGCGGCGGGCTTTGAGGACGGCGTTTTTCTGCAGTGTGGCGGAATCGCGGAGGGTGGAGAGTTTGGCGGAGAGGAGTTCCTGTTCGGCTTGGTCGAGTTCGCGGCGGCGGCGTCGCAACTGGGCTTCCCAGTGGGTGCGTTGGTCGTGCTGGAGCCACTGGCGGGTGCGGCGGACGTCGTCGAGGGCGGAGTCGAGGGCGTTGTGGGCGCGGGTGCCGAAGACGATGAGGGAGGCTCGGAAGGATTCGAGGACGTCGAGTGAGGTGATCTTGGCCTGCTGGGTCATGGGAGCGTGGGGCACGCAGCCTGCATGGACTACATGGACTACATGGACGACATGGACGACATGGACGACATGGACTACATGGACTACATGGACGACGGAGCGGTCAGCGCTGGCTGAGGTAGTCTTCGATGCGCTGGGCTTTGCGGAGGAGGAACGGGGTGTGTTGTTCGGCGACTTCCATGAATTTGCGCAGGGCCTTCATGGTGGAGAGGAATTCGTCGGCGAACTTGGTGTGTTCCTGATCTTGCCAGGTGCTGGAGAGGCTGCTGAAGCGGGCTTGGAGTGCGGAGGCTTTGGCCTGCATTTCCTCGTTGAAGCGCTTGAGTTCGGTGGCGAACCGGCGCACCTGCTCGGGATCCATGATTGCTTGCGCCATAGGAGGAGGGGGTGGGGTGATGGACGCGTGGATGCTAGCTGCACCCTTTCAGGAGAGCAATGTGCGATGCGACTGGCGTGGAGCCGTCGGAGCCGCGCGGCTGGACTTGAGGGAGCAGGCTACGGCTGGAAGGCGCGGTGCTTCGCATCGCCGCCGCTGAGGACGTAGGCGAGGAGGTCGAGGATTTCTTCCTTCTTGAGCATGGAGAGGAGCATGGGGGGCATGGGGGAGACCTTGGAGGGTTCGATGGAGCGGATGTCGCTGCGCTTGATGTTCACACGCTGGTTGGGGTCGGAGGGGTCGGTGTTGAGCGTGGTGGCTTCGCCATTCAGATTGACGACGGTGCCCATGACCTGTTCGCCGTTGGTCTTGGTGACGACGATGGGGACGAACTGTTCGTTGATCTCCTTGCTGGGGTTGAGGATCTGGTCGAGGAGGTCGTGCGGTGTGTAACGGCCGCCCGCGCCGGTGAGGTCGGGCCCGGTCATACCACCCTCATTGCCGAAGCGGTGGCAGGCGAAGCAGCCCGCGGCGCCGAACATTTTGCGGCCCTGGGCGAAGTCGCGCGCCTTCATGCCGTTGGTGGCGGCGGGCGAGAGTTCGTCGAGGGTCCAGTTGGAAGGGGTGCGTCCGGCGAAGATGGCGCCGAGGTTTTCGAGGGCGGATTTGCGCTCGGGTTTTTTGGCGAGGAGGGAGGCGAGTTCCTTTCTGTGTTCCTCAGAGAGAGAGGCGAGGGCGTCGGTGCGGATGAATTCGATGAATTTATCGAAGCTGGCGCCGCCGCGGTAATTGGCGGCCTTGAGGAACCATTCGAAGTAGGTGGCGCGAGCGGGGAGGGGCCAGCCGGCTTTGAGCATGCGCAGGGAGCGGGCGTATTCGATCTGTTCCTCCTGAGTGGGAGCGTTTTGGATGAGCGCGATGGCCTTGGTGGCAACGGTGGGGCTTTGGAGGAAGACGAGCGTTTCGCACAGGAGCCAGTTTTCCTCGGCGCTCTGGGAGGGGAAGAGGGAGTCGAGGCGGGAGGCGAGTTGCGCGGCGTCGTTTTCTTCGGGGCGTCCGAAGCGGTTGAGGGTGATCTCGATGGCGCGCAGCACGGAGAGGCGGGGGGCGCTCGGGAGTGTCTTCCAGTCGAGTTCGGTGAGCGCAGCGAGGATGCGTGCGCGCTGCCGCGGATCGGCGGGTGCGTCTGTGGATTTGCGATGGAGCGGGTCGATGCCGGTGACGCGGGCGAGAGCAAGGAGCGCTTCGGCGCGGGTGACGGGATTTTTTTCTTTGAACGCCCGGTCCTGCCACTGGGCGGCGGGTTGGTGTTCGAGGGCGGTGCGTGCGGCGGAGCGCAGGAAGCGGTCCGTGGAGGAGAGGTGGGGCCATGCGGTGTCGACGGCTTTCTGCGCCATGGAGGGATCTTGCCGTGCGTGGAAGCGTTCGAGTTGATGGCGCAGTGCGCGGGCGTCGGCTTCGGTGGGGGTGGTGGTGTCGGCCGGGGCGGTGGGCTCGGAGCCGGTGTAGGTGACGCGGTAGAAGCCGCTCTGCACTTTGCGGCCGCCGGTGGTGAAGTACATGGCGCCGTCGGCTGGGTGGATGAGGGCGTCGGTGAGCGGCAGTGGTGCGCCGGAGACGAATTCCTCCTTGGAGGCCGTGTAGCTGGATCCCTGCGGAGTGAGATGGATGGCGTAGAGTTTGCCCCAGCTCCAGTCCAGGCAGTAGAGGGCGCGCTGGTACTTGGCCGGGAATTTTGCGCCGTAGCCGAAGGTCATGCCGGTGGGGGAGCCGGGGCCGATGTTGACGGCGGGGGGGAGGTTGTCCGGATACCACTCGGGGTATTTGCCTGCGCCGTTGCGCCAGCCCCATTCGCTGCCGGAGACGACGTGGCAGACGCGTGTGGGGCGGTACCATGAGGTGTTGAAGTCGTACTCCATGTCGGCGTCGTAGGTGAAGAGTTCGCCTTCGCGGTTGAGGGCGGCGTCGAAGATGTTGCGGAAGCCGGAGGCGACGATCTCGCAGTTTTTGCCGTCTGGAGAGATGCGGTAGATGATGCCGCCCGGGGCGAGGGCGTCGCGCATGAATCCGCGGCCGTCGGGCATGCGTGGCAGGAGATGGTCCTCGCCCCAGTGGAGAGGGACGCGGGAGGAGGTGAAGTCGGTGGGTTTGGTGCCGTTGCCCGTGATGAGGAAGAAGTCGCGGCCGTCCGGGGTGGGGACGAGCGCGTGGACGCCGTGGTCGCCGCGTGCTTCGAAGGGGCGGAGGAGTTCGACCTTGTCGAGTTGGTCGTCGTTTTTGGAGGAGCTGATGCGGTAGAAGCCGCTGGGGATCTTGCGTTCGTAATCGTTGACGCCGACGTAGAGGGCGCCGAAGGCCCAGACCATGCCGTTGACGGCGCGGATTTCTGCGGGGATGCGTTCGATGGAGGCGGGCGCGAGAGGCTGGCCTTGGGCGGGCGCGTGGAAACGGTAGAGGCTGCCGTACTGGTCGCTGACGAGGAAGCGGCCCTTGTCATCGGTGCAGAGGTTGACCCAGGAGCCTTGGAGATCTGCGGGGATGGAGTAGAGGAGTTCCGCCTTGAATCCTTTGGCGAGCTTGAGGCGTTCGACCGGGGTGGCTTGGGCGGGCTCGGCCGCGTGAAGGGGGTGGAGGGCGAGGGTGAATAGGAGCGAAGCGAGGAGAGTTCTCATGTGCTGGGGGTGGGCGGTGAGTTTTCGGGAAAAGGGTGTGGGGAGCAAGCGTGGCCGCGGGGTGGACTTCGGTGGGTGGGGAGGGTGTTAGGAGGGATGGGAGCGGGTGGTGAATGAAATGGAGGGCTTTGGGAGCGTACTGTGCATTGCGCTGGTGGGATTTTCAGGTAATGTGCATCGTTTTTGCACTGAGAAATTTCCTTATGGGCGAATCTGAAAATCGTAGTTCGAAGGGCGACCGTCCGCCTCCCTCACCGGAGTCGGGCTTCAACTGGCGCGGGGTGATTTTGTTTGTGATCGCGCTGGGGTTGATAGGAGCGGCGTTTGTCGTCAAGGGCCCGAGTGGGGTGAAAGACATTCCGTATCCGAAGCTGCTGGACGAGATCACCGCGGGGCATGTGGACAAGGAGAAGGTGGAGTTGGTGTCCGAGCAGTCGAACACGATGGTTTTCCTGCGTGGGGTGACGATCGGGACTCCGGAGGCGCCCGGGGGCGCGTTTCGGACGACGGTGAACCTGCAGTTTAACAGTAATCTGAAGGAGGAGCTTTCGGAGCTTGGAGTGCGTCCCAAGGAGGTGTCCGATGCGAACCAGCTGGCATCCGTGCTCTTGAGCCTGCTGCCGTTTGTGGTGTTCGTACTGGTGCTGTACTTCTTCTTCCGCCAGCAGATCCGGATGGCTGGCAAGGGGGCGCTCAACTTTGGAAAGAGCAAGGCGCGGATGCTTTCCCGTGAGAAGAACCGGATCACGTTCAAGGACGTGGCCGGGGTGGAGGAAGCCAAGGAGGAGGTGGAGGAGATCGTGGATTTCCTGCGCGATCCGAAGAAGTTTCAGAAGCTGGGCGGGCGCATTCCGAAAGGGGTGCTTTTGATCGGGCCTCCCGGGACGGGCAAGACGCTGCTGGCGCGTGCGATCGCGGGCGAGGCGGATGTGCCGTATTTCTCTATCAGCGGTTCGGACTTTGTGGAGATGTTCGTGGGTGTGGGCGCGAGCCGGGTGCGGGATATGTTCTTGGAAGGCAAGAAGTCTGCGCCGTGCATCATCTTCATCGACGAGATCGATGCGGTGGGTCGTCATCGCGGTCACGGGTTGGGTGGCGGGCACGACGAGCGGGAGCAGACGCTCAATGCGCTGCTGGTGGAGATGGACGGGTTCGACACGCAGGAGGGAGTCATCATCATCGCTGCGACGAACCGGCCCGATGTGCTGGATCCGGCGCTGCTGCGTCCCGGGCGTTTTGACCGACAGATCACGGTGAACCTGCCCGATGTGAAGGGGCGCGAGGAGATTTTGAAGGTGCACGCCCGCCGGGTGAAGCTGGCGGAGGGGACGGATCTTGGGGTGGTGGCGCGTGGCACGCCTGGCTACAGTGGAGCGGAGCTTTCCAACGTGATCAACGAGGCGGCGCTGCTTGCGGCGCGCAAGGGGATGAAGTGGATTGGTCTGGCGGAGTTGGAGGAGGCGCGGGACAAGGTGCGCTGGGGGCGTGAGCGCCGGAGCTTGGCGATCAGCGAGAAGGAGAAGGAGAACACGGCGTATCACGAGGCCGGGCATGCGCTGCTGCTGGAGCTTTTGGAACACACGGAGCCTTTGCACCGGGTGACGATCATCCCTCGTGGACCTTCGCTGGGAGCGACCATGTGGCTGCCGCAGGAGGACAAGTACAACATGCGCCGTTTGGAGTTGGTGGACAGCCTCTGTGTCACCATGGGCGGCCGCGTGGCTGAGGAGATTGTGTTCGGGGACGTGACGAGCGGCGCTCGTGGAGACATCAAGCAGGCGACCGGGATGGCCCGGCGCATGGTGTGCGAGTGGGGGATGAGCGAGAAGCTCGGGATGGTGGAGTACGGGGATCACGATGAGTACGTGTTCCTTGGCCGTGAAATGGGCCGTCAGCGCGATTACAGCGAGGCGACGGCTCAGGAGATCGACCGTGAAGTGCGCAAGTTGTGTGATGATGCGTATGCGCGTGCGAAGGAGTTGCTCCTCAAGAACCGGGACAAACTGGAGGTGATCGCGAAGGCGCTCCTGGAGTTCGAGACCCTCGATGGCTCACAGATTCGCGATATCATCGGGACCGGATCCATGAGCAATCCGCCTTCGTCGCCGCGTCCGCGCGGGACACCGCCTCCGTTGAAACCGATTGAGGAGTCTGGGAAGACCGTGGCGTCTGAGTTCCCGGGCGGACTCACCGAGGCGACTGCGTAAATTCAGAAGCAGAGAACCTGCACTGGCGGGTTTTCGAGATTGTTTGAAAAAGGCGCATCCTTTGGGTGCGCCTTTTTTCTTTGGAGCGTTTGCTGGAGGGGCCGGTCTGTGATGGCCAGCCGACAGGGTGTGTCGATGGGGATCAGTGCGCGGTTTCTTGCTCGGTGTAAGCGGCACTGGTGGGATCCGTAGAAAACACGCTGCCAAAATGCAGGGAGTTCCACCGCCCTTGGGTGCACGGTTTTTTTGCGTTCCTGTGGGTGCTGGTGAGTTCCCGGATGTTCGCCTCAAGCCGGGGTAGTTTTGGGAATGCCGCGGTTCAGGGGGCGGTCGCAAGCTTTCCCAGCAGTTCCATGTTCGCGGGGGAAAGCGTGAGATGTGCGGCCGCCATGTTCTCCTCCAAATGGTGGAGTGAGGTCGTGCCGGGAATCGGCAGGATGTTGTCAGAACGCTGGAGCAGCCACGCGAGGGCCACCTGGCCGGGAGTGGTCCCCAGACTGTGAGCCACCTGCTCCAGCGGTCCGCCCGCCTCTGTGAGCGGTGCGCGGGGATCGAAGGGCTTGGCGGCGAGGGGACCCCACGGGAGGTAGGCGATTGCGTGCTGTGCGCAGTAATCCACCACGGCATCGTCCGAGCGCTCTGCGAGGTTGTAGCGGTTCTGCACGCTGGCGATTGGCACGATGAGGCGTGCTTCTTCCACCTGCGCGAGGGTCACATTCGAGAGCCCGACGTGTCGGATCTTTCCTTCCGCACGCAGCGAGGCAAGAGCGCCGACACTTTCTGCAAAAGGCACGGCGGGATCGGGCCTGTGGAGTTGGTAGAGATCGATGCGCTCCACGCGCAACCGCTTCAGACTCGCCTCGCAGAAACGCCGGAGGCTCTCCGGGCTGCCATCTGGGAAAACTTTGTCGGGAGCGGTTTTTTCGACGCCCCCCTTGGTGGTGACCACCAGCGGCGCCGCGTAGGGAGCAAGGGCTTCGGCGATCAACTCCTCGTTCGTTCCCGGGCCGTAGGGATGCGCGGTGTCCACCAATTCCACCCCGAGTTCCACCGCGCGCCGCAACAGGCGCACACCGCCTTCCCAGTCCGCGTAGCGTCCGAAGTTTCCTGGTTGGCCGCAGAGTCGCATGGCGCCGAAGCCGAGCCGGTAGACGGGCAGATCTCCGCCGAGTGCAAAGTGTGTGTTCATGGGTGCGTCTCGTGGAAAACCCGGAAGCGCGGGTGAACACAAGCCTTTCCCGCGTACGCCGGCGGATCTGACGACTGCGTGACGGTGTGCGGATGAGGGTGGAACGCGGGGCGCTGATGATCCCGGAGAATCGGCGCGCGACCCTTGTCCCTGCCGATTACCAGTACTGGGCTATCTTGGCTTTGAGGAAATCGGCGCTGCGCTGCAATTGCTCGATACCGTCCACGCCGTCCTCGATGCTGATCCAGCCGTTGAATCCGGCCACCTTGAGTTGGGTGAAGATGGCGTCGTAGTCGTTGAGTCCCTTGCCGATTTCGCCGTGACGCAATCGCGCGACGTAGCCGAGGGAACCGCCTTCTTCGCGGCGGAGGTCCTCCAAGGTGCCACTGAGCAGGTAGCGGTCGCTGGCGTGCATGGTGACGACGCGTCCGACCACCCGTCGTAGTAATTCGAGGGGGTCATCGCCGGCGATGTAGGCGTTGCTGGGGTCGTAGTTCACGCCGAAGAAGGGATGCTGCACGGCGTCCACGAGCGCACAGAAGACCTCGAGCTTTTGGGCGAACTCCGGGTACTCCCAGAAGTCGTCCTTGTAATGGTTCTCGAGGATGAGCGTGACGCCGCGCTCTTGGGCATGGGGGAGGCAGGCGTGGATGCTGTCGGCTGCGAGCTTCACGCCTTCGTCCATGGTGAGTTCGGGGCGGCGCTGGCCGCTGAGCACGCGGCAGTAGCTGCCGCCGAGCGCGTGGGTCATGTCGATCCAGCGCTTCTGTTTCGCCACCTCGCGGCTTCGGAATGCGGCGTCGGGATGGGTGAAATCCGGGGAGCAGCAGAGCATGGGGATGACCATTCCGAGGTCCGCCACCTGGCGTCGGAAAACAGGCCAGAGTGCGGAGTCCTCCATCTCGAGGAATCCAGCGTAGAATTCCAAGCCGTCGACGCCGAGGGTGCTGGCGAGCTTGAACCACTCTGCGAGTTTCATGCTGCCGTCCTTGCAGAGGGCTTGCATGTAGGCTTTGGGAAATGCTGCGAGCTTGGGCATGGGTGTGCGGAGGAAGTTGTGGGAGTGCGGGGAAGGAGGGAGACGTGTGGGCGGGCGTGGAGGGCTCAGCGGCGGGGGATCTCTTGTTTAGGCGGGTTGCGGCCGATGAGTGGGTACTGTTCCAAGTCGACGACCTGCCCGCTCACCGGTCCGCTTTCGTCGCTGAGCCAGTAGACTGCGGCGGCCGCGATTTCTTCGGGAAGCAGCAACCGGCCAGCGGGTGCGGTGAGGCTGGGGAGGCGCTCCTGCCAGTCATCGCTGAAGCCCTGCGCCTTTTTGCGGAGGGACTCGTTTTCGGTGAGCACCCAGCCGGGGTTGATCTGGTTTACACGGACTCCGTGCTCGCGCATGAGCGAATCGCCGAGGTTGCGGGTGAGAGTGGTGAGGGCGCCTTTGGATACGCTGTAGGGGAGGAGGTTGGGTTCCCCGCACCATGC
The DNA here is from genome assembly GCA_945861435.1 of Chthoniobacter flavus. Classification (GTDB taxonomy): domain Bacteria; phylum Verrucomicrobiota; class Verrucomicrobiia; order Chthoniobacterales; family Chthoniobacteraceae; genus CAIURC01. Next base: position 75,474 of record CAMAUX010000008.1, read on the forward strand.
GTTGACGCTGCCGATATTGAGCACGCATCCGTGGGCCTCCTGAAGGTGCGGAAGGGCTTCCTTGATGAGCAGGAACGGCGCGACGGTGTTGACCGCGAGCATGTGGTGGAAGGCTTCGGCATCCGTGGAATCGAGGTCGCCGGAAGCCACGAGCGCGGCGTTGTTCACGACCGCGTCCAAGCGACCGAAGGTTTCCACGGCAATATCCACGAGGCGGCGTGGGCATCCGGGGGCGGTGAGGTCCTCCACATGAGCGACTGCGTGCTGAGCGCCGATCTGCGTGACCAACGATTGGGCGAGTTCCGGTTCGAGTCCGTGAACGAGCACTGAAGCGCCTTCCGCGGCACAGCGCAGAGCGATGGCGCGGCCGATGCCCGTGGCGCTGCCTGTTACCAAGACGACCTTGTTTGAGAGGCGCATGGATCAGAGGGGGCGGAGGACGGATTTGACGACCTCGCCGTGGTGCATTTTTTCGAAGGCCGTGTGCCAGTCGGTCACGGGCCAGACGCCGCCGATGACGGGGCGCACGTCGAACTGGCCGCTGGCCATGAGGGCGATGACGCGTTCCCAGATGGGCCAGTAGTGGCTGAAGCTGCCTTGGAGCGTCACATTTTTCTGCACGAGTTTGTCGAGGTTGAACCCGAGGGGTTGCGGGCCCCAGCCGACCTTGCTGATCCAGCCCGCGGGGCGCACGAGTTCGAGGGCGATTTTGAGGGTGATGCTGGCGCCGGCTGCGTCGATGACGCCATCGCAGCCCATGGCGTCGCGCTGCATGGCCCATGCGGTGGCGTCGCCGATCACCACCTCGCAGCCGTACTGGCGTGCGACCTCGAGCCGGCCTGCATCCTGGGGGAGTCCCACCACGGCCACCTGTGCGCCGCAGAGCCGCGCCATGGCTGCACAAAGGATGCCGATCGTGCCCGGGCCGAGAACGATGACGCGGTCGCCCGGTTCGATGCGGGCGTTGCGGACGACGGCGTTGTAGGCGACGCAGCAGGGTTCGGTGAGGCAGGCCTGCTCCATGGGGAGGGAGTCGGGCACGTGGTGGAGGATGCGGGCGGGCACGCGCACGAAGCGGGTCATGGCGCCATTCACTCCGTAGCCGAAGCCCTTGCGCGTGGGATCAAGGTTGTAGCGGCCCTGGCGGGTCATGGGGTTGTTCTGGTCGATCACGGCGGCGGTCTCGCTGACGACGCGCTCGCCTTCCTTCCAGCCCGATACGCGGCTGCCGACCTCCACGATGCGGCCTCCGAATTCGTGGCCGAGCACCACGGGGTAATTCACCGTCCAGGAATGATCCGCGGTCCACTGGTGCAGGTCGCTGCCGCAGACGCCTACGTTTTCGACTTCGAGAAGGACGTCCTCCTCGCCGATGACGGGACGTTCCAGTTCGCGGATTTCCACGGAGCCCTTTTCGGGCGCGAAGTTCACGACGGCGGGCGATTTCATGCGGTGTGTGGGTGGGTTGAGGGAGGATGGAGTTTGAGGAGGTGAGGGGAGGCTGATTGGTGGCTTACGCGCGGCCGACGGGGACGTCTCCGTAGGCGTGGATCTTCTCGCAGATGAGGCGCAGCGAGCCTTCGAGGTCGCCCGAGGCGGTCTTGAATGCATCGGCGTCGATGGTCAGAGGCGCGCCGAGCACCACGAGGGGTGCGCCGAATTCCGGACAGCGGATGGCTTGTTCCAGAGTGAGTCCGCCGACGGCTTGGACGGGGATGTGGACGGCCTGGACCACCTCGCGCAGCTGGTCCAGAGGGCTGGGCATGCGGTGGCCGGCGGCGGCGATTCCGCGGCGTTCATCGTAGCCGATGTGATGGATGACGTAGTCGCAACCGAGGTCCTCGATCCACTTGGCACCTGCCACCATGTCCGGGCAGCCGAGGTTGTCGCCCATGACTTTGACCCCGTGATCCTGCCCGGCTTTCACCACCACTTTGAGGGTTTCCTCATGAGCGCGAGCCATGACGACCACGTGGGTCGCACCGGCCTTGGCCATCATCTCTGCTTCGAGATATCCGCCGTCCATCGTCTTGAGGTCGGCCACGATGGGGACTCCCGGGAAGGCGCTGCGGAGGGCGCGCACGCCGTGGAGACCCTCAGCGAGGATGAGCGGGGTGCCGGCCTCCAGCCAGTCGGCGCCGGCGCGCATGGCGAGTGCGGCGGTTTCGAGTGCTTCGTCGATATTGGTGAGGTCGAGGGAGATTTGGACGATGGGTTTCATAGGGAAAGCGTTGGGTGTGAGAGGAGCGGGGAGGCGGCCTGCTGGAGATTCTTGGGAGGGGAGTTGAGAGCGTGGAGCTGGGTGGAGGCTGATTCCCATTGAAGGTGCTGGTGGGCGGGGCGTATGTAGGCAAAGAGCCAATTTTTATGTTAAAAACGTCATCCCGAGTCCGGTGCGCCTCTGGTGCCGCGGCGAGGCAGGAGAGCTTCCTTGGGAGCGTGGTTCTCGATGCGTCCCTGCTCGGCCTCTTTGAGCACCTTCCGGAGGTGAACTGTTTTGTCAAAAACCGTGCGGGAGAGACGATGTTCGCCACCCGCAACTGGGCGGTGCGGCATGGTTTTCAGGAGGCGGTGGAGATGCTGCTGAAGACGGATGCGGAGATGACGCCTGGGCCTCTGGCAGCGGGATATGCGGCGGCGGACGACGTGGTTTACCGGACGGGGCGGCCTCTGCTTGGGACGGTGGAGCTGTGCATCGACGAGGTGGGTTTGCCGGACTGGTACGTCACGCACAAGTTTCCGTTGAGGGGCCGGGGCGGCCGGGTCATTGGGTTGGTGGGGGTGTCGCTGGCTTGTCACGAGAGCGATCCGCGCGGGGTGCCCAACACGCGCATCACGCCTGCGACGCGTGCGCTGCAGCGGGAGTTGGTGGAGTTTCCGAAGCCCGCGCGACTTGGGAAACTTTGCGGGCTCTCGGTGCGGCAGCTTCAGCGCTGCTTTGAAGAATCCTTTGGGATTTCCCCGCGCACGTACTGGATGAAGTGCCGGATCCGCGCCGCTTGTGAGAGGCTGCGCTCGGCTTCCCAGCCCATCGCTGTGGTGGCGCAGGAGTTGGGTTTTTGTGACCAGAGCGGATTCACGGCGCATTTTCGCAAGCACACGGGACAGACTCCGCGCGGCTACCGTCTGAAGGCGGGGCTCAAGTAGGGAGGGATGGGGCGGAGTGCGGTGGCTGCAACGCCGGGGCGCTGATGGTCTTGGGCGGGGCGGCGTTGTTGTGGGGATTTAGAATGCGAAGCCGAAGCTGAAGTGGACGGCGCCGATGTCCTCGCCGGTTTTGCGGCTTGGGTTGAGTGCGGCGTCGAGGCGGACGGGGCCGATGGGGAGTTGGTAGCGGAGGCCGCCGCCGATGCCGAGGCGGAGGGAATCGAGGCCGTAGGTTCCTGCGCTTTTGGTGAGGCTGCCTGCATCGATGAAGAGGGCGCCTTGGAGGGAGCGGTAGACGGGGAAGGTGAGTTCGGCGTTGAAGACGGTGAAGGCTTCGCCGCCGACGGGATAGCCATGGGAATCCTTGGGGCCGAGGTCGCGTTCGGCGAAGCTGCGCACGGTGCTGGCACCGCCGAGGAAGAAGCGTTCGTCGAGTGGGATGTCGGTGACGGGAACAAGGATTCCGGCGCGTGCGCCGAGGGCGAGATGAAGGGAGTGACTGAGGGAATGGTAGGAACTGAAGCGGGCGGTGGCCCGGTTGAAGGCGGGTTGGCCGCCGATGGAGTCGGTGTCGATGGTGGAGCTGAGGATCCAGCCGCGGGTGGGGTTCACGGGGCTGTCGCGGAAGTCGAGGCTTTGGGAGAGGCCGAGGGTGAAGATGGGGTAGGCAGTGGATCCCACGAGTGCGGCGTCGATGACGGTGTTGGTGATCTCGACCAGTTCGGACTGGGCGAAGACGGAGGCTTCGAAGTGGGTGCCGAATTTGCGGGAGAGGTCGCCGCGCAGACCTGTCTCGAATTTTGAGTAGCCCGACTCCTCGCGCTGCTGGGCGTAGAGGCGGCCGCGGAAGGCGAATTTAGATTCGAACACCCACGGGTCGACGAGGAGGAGTTCGCCGCGGATTGCGCGCTGGGAAACCTCAAGATCGAGGCTCAGTGGGCGTCCGCTTCCGAGAAGGTTGCGGTCGGCGAGGCGCACCCCGAAGGCGAAGCCCTCGTAAGTGCCGGCGCCGATGGAGAAGCCGATCTCGCGGGCGCGTGCTTCTTCGGCAGTGACGGAGAGTTGGACGGTGTTGTCTGGTTGGGGGAGGGATTCGACGCGGAGGCTGCGGAAGAGGCCTGTGCGCAGCAGTTCGCGGTATTTTTCATCGAGCTTTGAGGGGTCGTAAGTCTGGCCCTGAAGGCTGGCAAAACGTCTGGGGATGAAGCTTGCACGGAGGCGTTCGGTGCCGTGGACGGTGATGCCTTTGAAGGAGAAGACAGGGCCCGGGGCGAGGTGAAATTCGACGGGTACGCGCTGGTTGGGCGCGTTGGTGGGGTCGGCGTCGGCGGAGACAGTGGCTTTGAGGTGGCCGCGGGTTTGGAGAAAGTGTTCGAGATTGTGCTGCATGGCGCCGAGGCGCGCAGCGGTGTAGGGCTGGCTGAGGTCCTGACCGAGTCCCTTGGTGAGAGCGTCGTTTGCGGGCAGTGGCGCGTTGCCTGAGAACCGCACGAAGCCGAAGTGGTAGCGCGGGCCCTCGTGGATGCGGAGGGTGATGTCGGCGGCTGCGCGGTCGGCGGAGATGTCGCTCTCCGGTTCGTCGATGATGGCGTCGAGGAAGCCCTCCGACTCGTAATGGCCGCGAATGCGTTCAACGCCGGCGAGCAGGTCGGCGAGGACGTAGGGGAAGTTTCCGGGATTCTGGCGGACGCGTTCGCGGCTGGCCCCGATGAGGTAGTCGAGGAGGATGCGGTCCGCTACTGCGCGATTGCCGGTGAAGCGGACATTGCGCAGGAGGGTGCGCGGGCCTTCGCGGATGTTGAGTTGGAGGGTGTTGCCGTGGATTTCGTATTCGACCTCGGCCTCCGCGAATCCGCGGCTGCGGTAGAAGCGTGCGAGGTAGTAGGCGGTGTCGTCGGCGCGAGGTTTGGTGAGGCCGCGTTCGCGGATTTCGCGCAAGGGTTCCTCGAGTCGGGTGTGGAGTTCTTCGGCGCGCAGGGATTGGGCGCCGTTGAAGCGAACGGGGGTTGCGGCACTCGGGCTCTGGGGGGATGCGGCTGTCTTGCGGGGGAGGAAGCATTGAAGCCACTGGGCATGGGAGGGGGACGCGCAGAGGCAGAGGCAGATGCAGAGAAGAAGGGAGGGGGCGGTGGTGCAGCCGCGGTGGGATGATCGTGCGGGGCCTGATCCTGATGCGCGGGCGTGGATGGGGGCGTGCGTGGGGCGCATTATCGGAAGCGCAGGAGGTAGCGCAGGCGGCCGTTGAAGTTGCCGTCCACGTCGACGTCGCCCGTGAGGTAGAGCTGCTTGCCGAGCTTGAAGCGTGCGGAGAGTTCCTGTTTTCCGGTGTGCTGGTCGACGGCGCCCATGTTGAGTTCGAAGCGTTCGAGGAGGGGGATGATTTCTGAGGGTTCGTGCTGTTTGAAGACCTTGCGGTAGAGCTGTTGAAATACCAGCACGGCGGCACGGCCTGCGAGCACGTCGCTGCGGCCGCTGAGTTCCGCGGTGGTGGTGCCGGTGGCGAGGAGCGAGGCGATGTCGGCCTGTGGCAGAGGGGGTTCGCTGCTGAGGCTCACGCGCGGGTCGCTGGCTCTGCCGTAGATGTAGGCGAAGATGCGGTAGTCGCGCAGGGCCGACTCCGCTTGAAGGTCAAGGTAGGGATCGGTGCCGCTCTGGGCGTTGAAGTACAGGAAGCCCTGGGTGAGGTTGAGCCGGCTGAATGGGAGCGAGGCGACAAAGTTGTCCACGTGAACCGTGCCGGAGAGTTCAGGGTTTTCGCCGGTGCCGATGAGTCGGAGATCGAGCTGGGCGCCGCCGTTGGCGAGGTTGCCCCGGACGCGGAAGGGGTCCTGAGGGCGGGTCTTGATTGCGACATCAAACTTCCAGTTTTGGAGGGGTTCGGTGGTGAGGGAAAATGGGCGCTGGCGCGGTGCAGTGCGTGGCTTGGGTTTGGGACGGCCGGGGAGGCCGATGGGGAGGATCTCGATGTCCTTGAAAAAGCGGCTGTTGGTGAGCCAGACGGAGCCTTTGGTGAGGGCCGACTCCCACGGGCCGTCGAGTTGAAGATCGCTGTCGACGCGCACGGTGATGGAGTCGTCGCGCTGGACCAGCACGTCCTTGGCGCGAAGGCGCAGGGCGAAGTCCGGTCGGCGAGGGTTCTTGAGTCCGATGCGACCGCCGAGGTCGAAGGAGCCGCCTCCCAGCTCGCCTCGGAGGGTGGTGATTTCCAGTGCTTCCTTGCGGAAGAGGAGGCGTGCGCGCGCGTTTTCGATGAGGGGTGCGGCGTCGGCCTTGAGGCGTGCGGACTGCACATCGGCTTCGAGGCTGCCCTCGATGAGCGGCGCGGAGAAGGTGCCTCCGAGGTGGACGTTGAGGCCCGCCTGGCCATCGGCGCGGCGGATGGCGGGGAAGAGTTTTGGGAGGACGGAGAGCGGGGAGCTGGGCAGCGAGAGGGAGAAGTCGAGGGGGAGTGAGGGATCGATTTGTTTTTCGCTGAGGTAAGATTGGAGGTTGAAGGGGGAACTGCCCGTGAGGGTGAGCGGGCGCAGCAGGGGATGTCGGAGGGTGGCTTTGAGATCGAGTTTGTTGTGGTCGTAATCGAGTTTGATGTCTGCCTCTGCGGGATCGAGCTTCGGGCCGTCAGTGGCGTTGAGCTTGCGTGCGGTGAGTTTGAGATGGCCCATCGGTTCCCCCAGTGTGCCTGCGACCACGACGTTGGCGGACAGGGTGCCGGAGAGCGGGGCCTGCCTGCCGAAGCTGGAGAGGAGCGGCTGGAGATCGAGGTCCGTGGCGTTGAGATTTGCCGCTAGGCGCTGGTCGAGAGGGAAGGGGCTGTGTTGCGTGGTCCATTCGAAGGGGAGCAGGAGGTAGCCAGTGAGTACCTTGAGGGCGCCCTGCTGGAGGGCGATGTCGCGGATGCGCAATCTTCCCTCGCGGAATTCGAGGGCTGCATCGAGCTGGGTCTTGCCGCTTTGAACGTGGAATTCCCTGGCTTCGGCGAAGTCGTTTCCGTAGACCGCCGAGAGTTTGAACAGGTCGATGGCGGTGCTGCCGATGGCGGCTTTGGTGAGGTTGAAGCTGAGGTCGCCGTTCTGGGTGATGGAGCCGGCGGGTTGCAGTTCGTGTTTGCCGTTCCAGTCGAACTCGAGTCTGCCGCGCAGACGTTCCTCCCGGCCGAAGTGGGCGAGCAGGGGATCAAGGAGGGAGAGGTCCGAGATGCTGGCGATGGCACCGCCTTCGAGTGGGAAGGGGGCTTTGAGGGCGGTTTTGCCCATGAGAGCGATGCGATCGCGCGGGTTGAACTGGAGCACACACTGGTCGAGGAGCGCGAGGCCGTCGGCGAAGCGGGCCTTGAGCGCTGCCGCGGCGATCGGGACTCCTGCGACCTCGAGCAAAGTGCCGTCCATGGCGAGTTCGCCGCGCAGGATTGTGGCCTCCTGGGTGAGGTGAGCGTGCGCGCGCAGGGATCCGAGCACGGGTGCATCCTTCCATGCCAAGCCGGAACTCTCGATGGTGGGGGCTTCGAGGGAAAAATCGAGGGTGGCCGGGACGTCGCGCCATGTCTGGGAGTTTTCAGGCAGGGTGGCGCTGCCCTTTGCGGTGAGGCGGTTGCCGCCCGCGGCGAGCTCGAGTTTTCGGATGTCGAGGAGGCCGCCGCTTCTTTGGAGGTCGAGGCTTGCGTGTTCTGCGTGGAGTTGGTCGTGCCGGAGTTCGCTGACGGCTGCGCTCAACGAGAGTTCTGAGGAGGCGGGCCCGGGCGATGCGTCGCGTTTCAGAGTACGGTTGTAGGCCAGTTCCATGCTGCCTGAGGCAAAGTGAACTGAGCGGTTCTCGAAGCTTCCGATGCGCAGCGAGAGGGAGGTCTGCAGCCGCTGGTCTTTGAGTGTGAGTTGTCCGGTGCCGGTGGCTGTGCCGGTGGCTTGCGGATCGGCAGAGCGCAGCAGACGCGGGAAAAGGGCGCAGTCGGCCGTGAGCGACGAGGTGATTTCTGTGGATCGCATTTCCCGCACCGCAGCCGGCAGTGTGGCGGTGCCGGTCCAGGTGACTCGGTTTTCCGCGGGTTCCTGATTGGTCACTTGGAAGCGGGCCGCTCCATCGTGCCAGTCGAAGGCGCCCGCGAGGCGGTTGAACTGGAGCCATCCCGCGCGCCATGGGGCGAGTTCGGTGGTTCCCGATCCTCTCCATGTGTTGGGTTTCTCCGGGTCGCCAGAGCAGGAGGCGGTGAGGCGCTCAACGGAGCCGAAGGGGAGTGGAGGGAGGCCGAGGTAGGCGGTGGCGGCGTCCATGGAGACTTTGGTGGCTTCGATGTTCAGCACCGTGTCGTGGAGGGCAGAGTGGGTGGAGGAGCGGTGGCCGACGTTTTTTCCCTGAAGATTGAGGCGGACGGAGCCGCCAAAGGCGTTGAGGCGGAGGTGGACGGAGCCGAGGTGTGCGTTGCGTTCGGAGGCATCGATGCCGGCGTCTTCGAGGATGATGTCCGGCGCGAGCTCCATGCGTTCGATGACGAGGTGACGGTCGCGGTAGGAGACGGGGGCGTGGAGGTTGGTCCATGCGGGTGTCCGCGGGAACTGGAGGGTTTTGAAGCGCAGTTCGCCGGGTGTCTGTGGGTCGAGGTGGAGGGAGGCGCCTTCGATGCGTGTCTGGCCCTCGAGGTGTTTGAAGAGGAGGTTGAAGTTGTCGATCTGGACGCGGTCGGCGTAGGCGCCGGGTCTTGCGAGGAAGCGGTCCACTTCCTGCGCGGTGGTGTATTTGCGCGGAGGCCTCTGTGTGGGGGGGATCGACTGGTAGGAGAGGTACGCGTCGCGGATGGTGATGCGCTCGAGGGCTTCGCCCGGACCTTTGCGCAGGAGTGCGCGGAGGTTCACGAGCAGGTCCACCCGTGCGATGTCCACCGACTCAAGGGCGGTGCGCGCGCCCGGCATTGGGCGGATGCGGAGGTTTTCGATGGAGCAGGCGCGCAGAGGGTCTCCGGAGAGGTCGGCTTCGAGGATGAGGTGCTGGCGTGCGGCGGCTGTTTTGAGGAGGAGGTGTGCGGTGGCGCGCAGGAGGGGTGCGTGGAAGACGCATGCGGCAGCGGCGAGGAAGGCGAGAATGCAAAGCGCGGTGAGCAGCGGTCGCCTTGAGCGGCGTGGTCTCCGGGGCGGCGTGCTCTCTGGGGTGGAGCGGCCGTATGGATTCGGGTGCGGCATTGCGGTGGCCTACCCTAGCCGAGGTGGATCGCCCTGCAAGGCGCGGTGGGATTGGCAGAATCGAGCATTTTGATTAAAGAGTGGGGATGAATTTACAAACGCGTGTTGCCGCATGGATCGGGGGCCAGTTGCGTTTTGTGTGGGCATTGCTGGCGCGGGCGTGGGTCAAGTACGATGAAACCGATGGCGAGCAGCGCGCGGCGTCGTTTGCGTACTACGCATTCTTCGCGTTGTTCCCCTTGTTGATCCTGATGATCAGCTTCGGGACGCTGCTTCTGGGGAGTCCGGAATTGGCACTGCATAGGGTCACCGAGCAGATGGCGCAGGTGCTGCCGAAGGACTCGGAGATGAGCGCGGTGTTGATTCGTGCGGCGGAGGGTGTGGTGGCGGCGCGGCGGCCGGCTGGGTTGATTGCGTTTGCCGTGCTTGCGTGGAGCGCGCTGAAGTTTTTTCAAAGCCTTGTGCATGGGGTCAACCGGGCGTGGGGCACGCGGGACTACCCATGGTGGCGGATGCCGGGCAAGAACCTGTTCATGATGTTGATTCTCGCGAGCGCGCTGTTTTTTGGAGTGGTGGTCCCGGCGGTGCTATCTAAGTTTCAGCAGATTTATTCCACGTACTTGCGAGGGGACGGGGTTACTTGGATCAGCACACTTTTCAAAGCCATTGCAGGCCCGCAGTTGCCCGGGGGCGGGGTTGGTTTGGAGATGCTGGACTGGCTTGTGGGCGGCGTTTTCGGGCTGCTGCTCACGCTCGTGCCGCTGCTGGTGCTCAGCTACGGGCTGTGCATGTTTTACAAGTTTGCGCCCCAGCGCCGGCCGGACCTTGGCGGTGTGTGGAGGGAGGCGGTTGTGGTGGCGCTGGGACTGCAGGGGCTGAAATATCTTTTCGTGGTGTATACGCGCAGCGTGGCGGACTTCAACGCGCTCTACGGGGCGTTTGGCAGTGTGGTCGCCCTGCTCCTATGGATCTACCTCTCGGGTGCGGTGATCATCTTCGGCGGCTGCCTTTGCGCCGCGCGCGACGAGCTGGCCGGGGGGGTGGCGGATCGGGCGCTTTCCAACCGGGAGCCCTGAGAAGCAGCGGGCTTTGGAAGCCTTTCAATCGCTCAGTTGCAGATGTCCAGTGAGCGAATCTGACGTTCGTTTGCGGGATGGTGTGTGCTCGGGTGAAAAGAAGCTTGTCGCCGCCACGCACTTTGCGGCACAGCAGGGGACCCCTGCGCGGGAGATTCCCCTCTGGATTTCCCCGGAAACGCTCCTGCGCATTTTCCCAACTCCGCACCTCCGTCATTATGAGCCAGAAAAACAGCCTCCCTAAACTTCACAACGCGATGTGGCCCGGCCTTGTAGGCAAGGGCACTGACGCCGGTCAGGAGCCGCCGATCTCGCTGGAGCGAATGCTCGAGCTCACCGCCGCGGCGAACGTGAACGGGCAGAAGTTCGACGGTATCGATTACTTCCTCTTCCTTCCTCACACCAATCCAGAGGCGAGCGATTCGGAACTCCTTCAGATCGCTGAATCCATCGCCAAGCACGGGTTCTCGGTCGGGTCGCTCGTGGCGCCGGTCTGGCCTGGCACGGTGGGCGACTCAGCGATGGGCGATGCCGCGGCGCGGGAGAAGTTTCTCTCGGCGGTGAAGATGGCCTGCCGGATTGCGAACGTTTTCGAGCGGCAGGGCGTGCGGAAGTACGGGGTGATCCGGATCGATTCGGCGGAGTTCGGCGTGGCCAAGTGGCGTGAGAATCCCAAGGCCAACACCGCGAAGATTGCGGAGACGTTCCGCGAGGCGGCGAAGATCGCCAAGGACCATGGGCAGCGGTTGGCGGCCGAAGGGGAGATCTGCTGGGCTGGCATGCATTCCTGGAAGGACATGCTCGACCTGCTCGAGGAGGTCGGGATGCCGGAGTCGCTCGGCTTTCAAGCGGACCTCGCCCACACCTACCTCTATCTTCTCGGCTACAACGCACCGGAGCACGCCCTTGTGAAGACGGGCTACACTGATGCCGAGTTCTGGCCCGCGTACGAGGGGATGGTGGAGAAACTGCGGCCGTGGACGATCGACTTCCACGTTGCCCAGAACGACGGGCAAGTGCACGGGGCTGGTTCGCACGACAAGACGGGCAAGCACTGCCCGGCAGACGATGCCAACGGCAAGCTCGACATCGTGAAGTGCTCGGGGCTCTGGCTCAAGGGGGCCGCGGAGCGCGGCATCCAGCACATCTGCTGGGATGGCTGCATGTTCCCCAACGCCATGCTCGAGAAGCAGCAGACTTGGAACACGATCCTCGACACCATGATCAAGGTGCGCGACGCGCACGGTTGGTAAGCCCCCGTTCCTTCAACCCCGCCAAAAATTCCTTATGAAAAAGAAACCCCTCAATATCGGCATCATCGGCTACGGCTTCATGGGTCGCACCCACGCCAACGCCTTCCGCAAGGTGAGCAACTTCTTCGAGTCCGGCCATGTGCCCGTGCTCAAGGCCGCCTGCGGACGTGACCAAGGCAAGCTCAAGGCGTACGCGGAAAAGTGGGGGTGGGAGAGTGTGGAGACGGACTGGCGCGCGATCATCAACCGCAGCGACATCGACGTCGTCGACATCTGCACGCCGAACGATTCGCATGCCGAGATCGCGATTGCGGCCGCCAAGGCCGGCAAGATGGTGATGTGCGAGAAGCCCCTCTCCCTCGACGGCCCTCAGGGCGAGGAGATGGTGCGCGAGATCGAGAAGGCCGGCGTGGCCAACATGGTGTGGTACAATTACCGCCGCGTCCCGGCCGTGACCCTCGCCAAGCAGATCATCGAGTCCGGGAAGCTGGGCCGTATCTTTCATTACCGCGCCAAGTTCCTCCAGGACTGGACCATCAACGCCGACCTGCCGCAGGGCGGCGCGGGGCTGTGGCGTCTGGACGCAGCGGCGGCGGGCAGCGGCGTGACGGGCGATCTGCTCGCGCATTGCATCGACACCGCGCTGTGGCTCAACGGGAGCATCGACACGGTGGGTGCGATGACTGAGACGTTCGTGAAGGCTCGCAAGCACAACCTCACCGGCAAGGTGGAGAAGGTGAAGATCGACGATGCGTGCGCCTTCCTCGCCCGGTTCAAGAACGGGTCGCTGGCCACCTTCGAATCCACGCGGTATGCGCGCGGGCACAAGGCGCTCTACACCTTCGAGATCAACGGGGAGAACGCGTCCATCGCATGGGATCTCCATGACCTCCACCGCCTGCAGTATTTTGACTACAGCGACGAGGGCCGGGTGCGCGGATGGCGCTCGATCCATGTGACTGACAGCGACCATCCCTACATGGGCAACTGGTGGGTGCCGGGTCTCCAGATTGGTTACGAGCACAGCTTTGTGCATCAGGTGGCCGACTTCCTCCAAGGGCTCGACACCGGCACTTTTGCTGCGCCGACCTTCCGTGATGCTCTGGAGACGCAGTATGTCTGCGACGCTGTGCTGGCTTCCGCGAAGGAGGGCCTCTGGAAGAAGGTCCCGACGCTCAAGGCGGCCAAGGCTGGCAAGGCTGGCAAGGCTGCGAAAGTGGCTAAGCAGCCCGCGGCCGCTAAGGCGAAGAAGCGTTAGGCTTCCGAGTCCGCCCCTTCTGATCTGGGGCGAATCTTAAAATCAAAAGGCCGCTCCTGTGAGGGAGCGGCCTTTTGAATATGGGGACTGTTTGAATTGGCGGAGGAGAACTTGCGGTCCGAAGTTATTTCTTCGGATTGCACTTCTCGCACACCTTGCCGTCTTTGACGGCCTTCACGCAGCAGGGATGCGCGCACTCTTTGCCGGCAGCCTTGGCTTTTTCGCAGCAGGTCTCTGCGAATGCCGGGTTTGCGAGGAGCGCGAACGCAAAAGCGGCCGCGGAGATGAGCTTGGCTAACTTCATATGGTGATGTAGTGTACAGTGTTATGCGCGTTCTGCCAGCCCTGCTTTCCACCGTGCTTTTTCCCGTGCTTTTTCCCGTGCTCACCGTTTGCGCGGGCGATCTCTGGCCGCATTTCCGGGGCCCTGGCGCTCAGGGGCATACGGACGCCGTGGAGGTCCCCTTGCGTTGGTCCGAACAGGAGCACGTGGTTTGGAAGACGGAGTTGCCGGGGGAGGGATGGTCGTCGCCCGTGGTTGCCGGCGGACGCGCGTGGATGACCACCGCGCTTGAGGAGGGCAAGCGCTTGCATGCGCTCTGTGTCGATATTCAGACCGGGAAACTTCTGCACGACGTGGAGGTGTTTACCAACGATGTGGTTGCGCCCAAGCACCGCCGCAATTCCCATGCATCGCCGAGTCCGGTGCTGGAGGGGGGGCTCGTCTACGTGCATTTCGGCGCGATGGGGACGGCCTGCCTCGATGCCCAGAGTGGCCGCAAACTTTGGGAAAGGCGCGACCTCGTGGTGGACTTCCAGAACGGGGCGGGTGGTTCCCCGGCGCTGACGCAATCCGCCCTGCTGCTCACGTGCGACGGGATGGACCAGCAGTACGAGGTGGGGCTCGACAAAGCCACGGGCAAGACCCTTTGGAAGACTTCGCGTTCGGCTGTGGAGAAGCTTGCAGCAAAGAGCGCCGACCGTCGCAAGGCGTATGGAACTCCGGTGCTGATGACCATCGGTGGCCGGATGCAGACGGTTTCCACGGCTTCCGAGCGCCTTTACGGGGTGGATCCGGCGACGGGCAGGGAGTTGTGGCATGTGGATTACCCGGGGTTTTCCAATGTGCCGCTGCCAGTGAGCGACGGCGAGATGCTGTATGTGGCGACGGGCTTCATGAAACCGGAGGTGTGGGGGATCAAGCTTGCCGGTCTTTCTGGTGAATCGAATGCGAATGTGGTGTGGAAGCAGATCGCCGGTGCGCCCGCGCAAGCCTCGCCGCTTCTTGTCAAAGACCGTCTCTATATTGTGAGCGATGGAGGGATCGCCTCCTGCCTGAATGCGAAGAGCGGGGAGATCGTTTGGAAGGAGCGGATCGGGAAGGATTTCGCTGCGTCGCCGTTGTTTGCCGCGGGCCGGATCTACTTCTTTGACTGCGATGGAAACACGGTGGTGGTGGAGCCAGGCGACCAGTTCAAGGAGATTGCGCGCAACAAGTTGGAATCGGGTTTCATGGCGAGTCCGGCAGTGGTTGGGAAGGCTCTGATCCTGCGTACGAAGACGCACCTCTACCGGATCGAGTAGTCGGCGTCCGGCTTTGCCCCATGGAGGATCCGAGCGAGTCGATTGCCAGGCAGATGGCTGCGGACCTCGCCGAAATCGAGCGGGTGTTCATGCCCTTCGGCAAGTTTGGGCCGGAGCACTTTCCGCCAGCCGGTGTGCCGATTTTCGATCTGCCGGTGGAATATCTGGCGTGGTTCGCGGCGAAGGGTGCCTTTCCCAAGGGACGCTTGGGGGAGTTGCTCCGGATGGTGCACCAGATGAAGGTGGATGGAGCGGACTTCGCATTCGATGCGATGCGGCAGCGGCGCGGGGGGCGGACCCGGTTGCGGCCTGAGCGTGAGCGGTTGCATTTCCGCTTCGACTCCTGAGTGGGGGGTGCTGCGGTGAGGGGTGAGGACGCTGAGGGAAGCCCTTCAGCGCGTGTTTCCGGCCGCGCATCCCCCCATGAGTTCCCGCGTGGCTGGGGGTGGAAAAGGCGAAGGCCAGGCTGCAATAAATGCGGCCTGGCCTTCGCAATAGTTGCTCCCGCAAAGGGGAGCGGTCGGTTACTTCTTGTAGCCGGTCGCTGCCTTGGACGGAGCCGGGGTGGGCTGGGACTTGGCGCAAGCGCTGACGAAGAGCGCGGCGATAGCCAGCGCGATGATGGAGTATTTCATGGGGGCAAGGTTGTGCCGGAAGCATCTCCGGGACACAACGCTTTTTTGCGGATCAAACTGTGTTGAGCAGTTTATGTGAGTATCTCGACAGGGCAGCCGGGTGACACGCGTTCAAACAGATCAATCACATCACTGTTGCCCATGCGGATGCATCCCATGCTCGCCGGGGTTCCCAAGGCGCCCTCGGCGTTGGTCCCGTGGATGTAGATGTAGCGTTCCCGGGTGTTGGCATTTTCTCCTTCAAGCCCCTCCAACCACAGGATCCGGGTTTGCACATGGTCGTGGAGATCAGCCTCGGTGCCGCAGCGTCCCGTGGGCTGGCGGCTGATGAAGATTTCGCCGGCGGGGGCGCCATCGCCGATCATCTCAGCGATGCAGAAGCGGCCGGTGGGTGTCTTGTTGCTACCTGGTTCAAAGCCGAGACCGAAGCGCGAGGTGGACACGACGTAGCGGCGCATGAGCGTCTCGTCCTCGAGGAGGTCGAGGGTTTGGGAGGGGACGTGGATGCGGATTTGCATTAGGAAAGGACTCTTATAAAGTTCGCCCCCTTTTTATGAGCAGAAACTTGCATGTTGCCATTGTCGGAGCCACGGGGGCGGTGGGTGTGGAGATGATCAAGACCTTGGAGAAGCGGAAGTTTCCCGTGGGTCGACTCACGCTGCTGGCCTCTGCGAAGTCAGCGGGCAGGAGGCTTACTTTTGCCGGTGGGGAGGTGGAGATTCAGGAGTTGCGGGAGGATTCTTTTGCCGGGGTGGACGTGGCGCTTTTCAGCGCGGGAGGCGGGATTTCCAAGAAGTTTGCCCCGTTCGCTGTGCAAGCGGGGGCGGTGGTGATTGATAATTCGAGTGCGTTCCGCATGGACGAGCAGGTGCCGTTGGTGGTGCCGGAGGTCAACGCGGGCGACGTGCGGCGCGGGGCCGGGATCATCGCGAATCCGAACTGCACGACAGCGATCACGCTCATGGCGCTGTATCCGTTGCATCAGGCGTTTGGAGTGAAGCGTGTGTTTGCCTCGAGTTACCAGGCCGTGAGTGGCACGGGGGCTCAAGCTATCGAAGAATTGCGTGCACAGGTGGCGGCAATTGCGGCGGGTCAACCCGTGCAGAAAACGGTGTACCCGCACCAGATCGCCTTCAACGTGCTGCCCCACGTCGACACGTTTTTGGAGAGCGGTTACACGCGCGAGGAGATGAAGATGCAGAACGAGGGGCGGCGCATCATGCACCATCCTAGTTTCAAAGCCTCGGTGACTTGCGTGCGCGTGCCGGTGTACCGCGCGCACAGCGTTGCGGTGAGTGCCGAGTTCGAGCGCCCCGTGTGCCTCCAGACAGCGCGTGAAGTGCTTTCCAAGGCTCCCGGATTGGACGTGGTCGACGATCCTGCGAACTGCCGTTACCCGCTCCCTCTGGATTGCGCGGAGAAGGACAACTGCCAGGTCGGGCGTCTGCGTCTGGATTGCGCGCTCGACAACGGGTTGTCCTTTTGGGTGGCGGGCGACCAGTTGCTCAAAGGGGCGGCACTCAACGCGGTGCAGATCGCTGAGTTGCTCTGAGACTCGGGTTCGCTGGAACGGCTGTTGGTCCTGTAGTCCTGCAACCCGGCAAAGCCCGGGAACCCTTCAGTCGAGGCCGCTGACGAGGAACACGATCTCCCCTTTGACCGTCCGTGCGCTGTAGTGCGCGAGGAGTTCGGCGGCGGTGCCGCGGCGGTATTCTTCGAACGCCTTGGTGAGTTCGCGCGCGACGCAGAGCGGGCGTTCGGGAAGATGGATCGCGCAACATTCCAGAGTCTTCACCAAGCGATAGGGGGATTCGAAGTAGATGGAGGTTTCCTCGCGATCTCGCGCGGCGAGCATTTCGCGTTCGCGTTGTCCGCTCTTGGTGGGGAGGAAGCCTCCGAAACGGAAGCGGTCGGCGGGAAAGCCGGATCCGATGAGGGCGGTGAGGACTGCCGAGGGGCCGGGGAGGATGGTGTAGGGGATGCCGCGCTGCTGGCAGGCCCTAAGGAGGCGGTGTCCGGGGTCGGAGATGCCGGGCATGCCGGCATCGGTGACGATGGCGATTTTGTGGCCCGCCTCCAGACGTGCGAGGAGCTCCTCGGTGCGGCGCGCTTCGTTGTGCTCGTGGTAGCTGATCAGCGGACGGTGGATTCCGTGGTGCTGGAGGAGGTGACCCGAGTGGCGTGTGTCTTCGGCGGCGATCAGATCCGCCTCGCGCAGGACTTCCATGGCGCGCAGGGTGAAGTCTGCGCGGTTGCCGATGGGCGTGGGGACGAGGAAGAGCACGCGGTCTGGTGAGGCGCTGCGGGGGACGGGTGAAGGGTTCGAGGGCGGGGATTACCAGCCTTCGGTGAGCAGGCTCACCCCGCGTCCGGCGACATCTTCCACTGCGGTGGGGATGGTCTGGCGCTCGGTGTTGTTCACATCAGTGGCGATGATGCTGCGCCCGTCGGTGGCGAAGAAATTGGTGCTGCCGTAGATGGTCTGCAGCACGAGTGGACGGCCTGTGCGGCGGTTGTAGAGTTGGAGGCGGACTTCCATGTGCAGCACATACTCGCGCGCCTGAAGGACGTTGCCACGCACGGAGCGCGCCGGTTCGCGAGTGATCCGCATCAGGGTTCCCTCAAGGATAGCGTCCGCGTGGGATTCATCCGTGATCTTGTAGGTGCCATCGCGCTGCAACTGCCGGATGAAGCTGTTGGCGAGCAGGGTCTCGACGCGCGGTTCAAGCGTGTCGTTCTTGAAGTTCTGCACGCAGATCGTGTGCACGTCTGCGAGTGCAGCGGGCTTCACCGGTCCAATATGATAACCCGCGCAGCCGAGGCAGAGGGCGGAGAGAGCAGCAACGAGCAGCAGGCGAAGGAGGCGCATCGATTCGGGAATCTATTCGGGCGGTTTCGGGAGGGCGGGGTCCGGAGCGAGCGCCTCAGGCAGTGAGGGTTCGGTCACTGGTCCCATCTTCTGTGGGGAGTTGCGCAGGGCGGGACGGTTGGATGGGGCCGTCTCAGTGTCGATGGCGGTGGCGTTGGGCCCGACGTAGTCCGGGCGCGAGGCGGTGTTGACGCGTGCCTGCATCTTGCGGCGGGTTTCGGCGCGGGCGCCGGTTTCGGTGCGTTCAGGGCCCGGTTGGAGGGCGTCGGCTCCGAATCTGGCTTTGAGTTCGTCGATGCGAGCCTTGGCGAAGGTGGTTTCCGGGCCGGAAGGCTGAATTTTGATGACCTCGTTGTAGTAGATGACGGCAGCCTTGTAGCTCTTGGTTTTGTCGTAGAACTTCGCCACATCCAAGGTGCGCCGCACGTCTCCACCGCTGAGGGTTTGGATGTTTTGGCGGGCCTGCGCGACCTTCTCGCTCTGCGGGTAGCGGTTGACGAACTCCTCGAAGGCGTCCCTTGCCTTGAGGGCCGAAGCGCGGTCATAGGAGCCCTTCTGGTGCTCAAGGAGGCGCACGTAGCCAATTTGGTAAAGGGCGCTTGCTGCCGCAGGATCGCTCGGATACCGCGAGACGACCGCTTGGTAGGCGACGAGGGCCTCGGGGTTTTTGCCTTGTTTTTCGAAGGCCTGCCCGCGGTTGAACTGGGCCTGGGGGGCGAGCCTGCTGAAGGGGGCGTTTTTGACGATGCCCCCGAGCATCTGCTCCGCTCGCTCCATGGAGGCGGAGATGGGTACGCCGAACAATTTGCGCTTCTGCCCTTCAAAAAACAGCATGGCGATTTTGTACATGGGCTCGACGGCCGCCTCGAAGTCCTCCCCGCGGGGGTACTTGCTCAGGTAGGTGCTGAAGGCTTCATAGGCCTTTTCGTATTCACCCATTTGATCCATCAGCAGGCCCGTCTTCAACTGGGCCTTCGGGGCCACCGCACTGGTGGGATAGCGCTTGAGCAGTGAACGGTACGCCGTCACCGCGGCGCCGGGGTTCTTCGCCGCTTCCAGCCCCTCCGCCTTTGCCATCAGTTCCGCCGCCGCTTTCTCGGACGGGTTGTTTGGGTCGCCTTCCGCGGTCCAGCCTTCGCTGGAGCGGTAGACCACTTCCGCATGGCCGACGAGTGGCGCGGCGAAACCGAGCAACCCCATAGTCGAAATCAGGGCGAGCTTCCTCATGAGTGGCGAGACGCTAGCGGTGGGGCATCAGAGCGTCAAGCGAGGTGGGTGGGTTCCCGGGTTGCTCGATCGGGGGGGGCGGCGAGCGTTGCCTCGCTTTCTGGGGACGTTGTGTGCAGGGTGGGGGGGATGACGAGTTCGCCTGCACACGGTGGCGCCGCCCTGCATCTGGGAACGTGCGCGTGGAGCTTTGAGGACTGGCGCGGCAGCTTTTACCCTGCGCACCTCGGGCACGGGCGCTGGCTGGAGTTCTACAGCGAGTGTTTCGGGAGCGTCGAAGTCGACTCCACATTCTACGCCGTACCATCGCGGCACACCACGGAGCACTGGAGGGAAGTGACTCCGCCGGATTTTCTCTTCTCGGTGAAGATGCCGAGGGAGATCACTCACGATCACAAATTGCACGATGCGCAGACGCTGCTCGCAGGCTTCCTCAAAAGCCTCGAGCCGCTGGGGGAAAAACTGGCCTGCGTCCTCGTGCAACTGCCCCCTTACTTCACCCTCCGGCACGATGAACAAATCTTCCGTAATTTTGTGCGTTCACTGCCATCGCATCCCCGCTTCGCCATCGAGTTCCGGGATCCGGCATGGCACCAATCCCGTATCGTGCATCTGCTTGAGAAGCACCGGGTCTGCTGGGCATGGCACGATATGAGCGCCCTGAGCCGAGCCACGGAGGGGCCTTTGGACGCCATGCCTCTGACCACGGATTTCGTGTATCTGCGCCTGCTCGGGGACATCAAAACCAAGTACGACCAACGCGGCGAGCGGCTCCATCGCTATGCCGGGCTGCAGTGGGACAGGGCGGAGGGGTTGGATCTTTGGGCGCTGTGCATCGAGCAACGCATGGGGACCGTGGGACGCGTGCTGGCTTACGCAAACAATCATTTCGAGGGGTTCGCTCCGGAGACGCTGCGGCGTCTTGGCGAGAGGCTCGGGGTGCCGGTGCGCCTGCCGGAGGGGAGGGCGGATGGGCTTGGGGGAGGGCAGCTGGAATTCTTCCGCTAAAAGATTACAATGTAATTGCAAAGTAATGTCCGGTTCGTTAGCCTGACTTCTGTGTTCCACACTCAGTTTCCATCGTGAACACGCCCGGTCCCATGTCCCACGCCATGCTTCCCCTCCCTGCCGTGCCCATCGCGGGCTCCCGCTCCCCCAAGTCGCGCTTCGCCCAGTCGGGCTTCAGCCTCGTCGAGGTGACATTGGCGATTGGGATTGTCGCCTTTGCGTTTGTGGCCCTCTTTGCCCTGCTGCCGCAGGGGATGAGCCAGTTCCGGCGCACCATGGAGACCACGCTCAGCACGCAGATCGCCCAGCGGGTGATCACCGATGCGCAGCAGACGGAGTTCGCGAAGCTTATTGACGAGTCGACTGGTGGCGCGAAGGACGTGAAAGACGCGTTTACTTTCCGGGGGCCCGCGCGCGCCGACCAGCGGCTGCGGTTTTTTGACGAGGACGGCAACGAGGTGCAGGTGCAGGAGGCGCAGGCGCGCGATCCAAGCGCCTTGGATGCGGGGCAGCGCCAGAGGATCACGTATTGGGTGAACACCCGCATCATGCCGAAGGCCCCGATGCCTGCGGGCAAAGAGGGGACGGAGGTTCGCTTTTCCAATGATCTCGCGCTGGTGACTGTTCAGGTCGCGGTGAATCCCTCCGGCAACCCGATTCCGTTTTCCACGGAGGAGGTCTCCGATGACAAGCAACCCGGGCGCAATTTGTTCAAGGCGCCCTCATGGATCTCCGTCTCGACCTATTCCTGCCTGATCGCACGCGGCCTATGAAAAAGTTTCCCCTGATGCGGAGGACTGCGGGTTTCACGTTGGTGGAGTTGCTGGTCTCCACGTCGATCGTCTTGCTGCTGATGCTGATGCTGGTTTCGATGACCGACAGCACCTCCAGGACCTGGCGTTACGCCACTCAGAAAATCGAGCAGTTTCAAGGCGCTCGGGTGGGCTTCGAGTCGATGACGCGCCGGCTCAGCCAGGCGACCCTCAACACCTATTGGGCGGTGGATTCGCGTCTGGTGGCGAAGAATCAGGTGCCGGACCGTTATGTGCGCTGCTCGGAACTGCGCTTCGTCTTGGGGCCGATGGAAAAGGTGCTGGCCGGCTCCCCTTTGCAGGGCGGCAGTTACCGCACGCACGGGGTGTTCTTTCAGGCACCCATGGGGTTTGTGGATGACAAGGTGAACTACGGCGGCCTCAACAACCTCGTGAACGCTTGGGGTTACTTTTTGGAAGTCGGTCAGGATGGGAATCCGGTGCCCCCTTTTCTCGAGGGCACGGTGAAGAAGCGCTGGCGCTCGAGGCTCAAGGAGTTCATGCAGCCCAGTGAGAAGATGGCGGTGTACAAGTATCAGGATAACGGGAAGTGGTACACGGAGCCGCTCTCGGAAAAGGCGCCTCCCGTGCGCACGCTCGCCGAGAATATCGTGGCCCTCGTGCTGGTTCCGAAGCTCGCCCCGGACGATGCTGCAGCGCGTGCCGGCAAGGTCCTTACCAAGGACTTCTACTACAACACCCTGCTGGAGGCGGAGGACGAGGAGATCGACTCGCGCCACCAACTGCCTCCCCTCGTGCAGGTGACGATGGTCGCCATCGATGAGGCTTCCGCGCGCTCCCTCGAAGAGCGCTTCGCTCAGCGTCCGAATCTGGGAGTCGATGTGGACGGCCTTTTCAAGGAGGTGGCCAAGCTGCAGCGCTCAACGGACGGGGTGCCGGGCGATATCGATGAACTCGAACGCAGACTCGCTGCGCTGAAGGTCAGCTACCGCGTCTTCTCCTCCAACGTCATCATCCGCGCGGCCAAGTGGGGGAGCGAGGCTCAGGACGCCACCCCCTAGAGCTGAGAGTCCTCTGTCGCAGCACCTCCCCTCGTTTCTCTTTCCACCCATCCCCCTCGAACCCTTCGGAGCATCCCCATGAAAAACATCGTCCCTCGCCGCGGCGTGGCCTTGGTCATCGTGCTAGCGTTCCTCGTGCTGTTGTCAGCGCTGGTGATTGCCTTCTTTTCCAGCGTCAGCACCGAGTTCAGTGCGAGCAAGAGTTTCGCCGACGGGGTGACGACACGGCAGCTGGCGGATTCGGCTGTGAACCTAGTGATGGGCCAGATTCAGGAGGCGGCCACCCGTGAGGACGCTGCATGGGCCTCGCAGCCCGGTCTCGTGCGGGTCTACGACAACACGGGGCAGGCCGACAGCTTCTTTAAGCTGTATTCCTCCGACCAGATGGTGCTCGACCGGCAGCAGATCCGGGACAGCGGTTATGACCCCTCCAAGGACGTGCCCATCCAGTGGTGGCAGAAGCCCGGGCTCTGCGTAGACCTCAATCAGCCGGTGAAGTCTGTCAACCCAGACCCGACCTCCAGCGAAAAGTGGGTCTACCGTTATCCGGTGCTGGATCCTGGCTTTGCGGAGTCCTTTCTGAAGAAAAAAGGGGCTGCGATGGCGGATCTGGTGGAGGGGTTCACGATCGACACCCAAGAGGCCATCGCGAGCGGGGCGACGACCGCAGCCCGGCTCTCCTCCATGGAGGCCGAGGAGGTCTACGGGCAGATGCCCGTGCGCTGGCTTTATGTGCTCAAGGACGGCACAATCACCGCCCCCAACGGGGATGCGAGCGGGACTTCCGTCAATTGGAAACCCTCCACGCCCAAGGCCCTGTTGCCCAGCAGGGAGAACCCGATCGTGGGCCGCATCGCCTTCTGGGCCGATGACGAGTGTTCGAAGGTCAACATCAACACCGCGGGTGGCTTTTCGATGAAGGACGTCAAGTACAAGTCCATGGACTATGCCGGCTCCTATTGGGACACGCCACGCATGTACAGTCAGTTTGACCGCGGCAACATCGAGACCGATGGCGAAAAGCCCAACCCGGGCTGGGTCAAGTCCTGGGGGACATCCGGGGCGACTGGCTTCTCCGCGCTGGGGGCGGGACTCGCCATCTCCCAACCGCTGAACGGCGAGTTCCAGCGCTATGCCGGGCATCCTGCCACCACCTCCCTCGGGGTGATCTTCAAAAACTTCCTCACCTCCGACCAACTCTACTCGTTGAGCCCCCGTCTGCTGGGCGAGGTGGTGGACAGCACCAAGCCCGCCGGTTCCATCGACACCTCTCCTCTCACCTCCAAGGGGGGCACGGCGCGGCACCTGCCCTCCGGGACTGCGGGGATCGCAGCAGAACTCACGGCGGAGCCTGTGGTGCGCAAAGCGGGACGCCTCTACGGATCGGTGGACGAGTTGCTCTTTGCCGAATGCAAGTACCTCACGGAAACCGACCCCACCACCGGTGCGCTTCGGTACAAGTTCAAGTTGAACGACACCGGTTCCGTCATGGAGGCGATCAAGGATGACACCACCTTTCTCGAGGACGGCCAGCGCAATGCCAGCGATGCACTCATTGGTGCGACCAAGGTGGTCACCCCGGATCTGCTGGAGAAAACGCGCTTCTTCCTCACCGCAAACAACCGTTCGCCCGACCTCAACCTGTACGGCCGTCCCCGCATCTCCCTCTGGCCTCAGAACTTCGACGCCCAGTGGCGCACCCCCAGCGATCGGCTCCTGGCCTTCTGCTCCACCGTGGGCAAGGGCACGGATGCCAAGGAGTTCTATTTCCAGCGCTCCAACCCCTATTCGACAAAATTCGACTACAGCGGCATCGGGCGCAACACGGACTTGTTCAAGTATCTTCAGGACACCACCTCCAAGGCTATCCCGGGCTTCGGGAATTCCTTCGCAATCAAGTACGCAGCCAGCGAGCGCGACCAGATCCTCACGGAGATGGTCGATTACCTGCGCACCGTCAACCTGCGCGATTCCACTCAGGACCGCCGCATGGACAAGGAGGATCCCACCAACAAGAACAAGTACAAGTATGCGCCCGCGGGTCTCGTGGTGCCCCTTCAAGTCAAGAGCACCAGCGGGGGCGGTGCCGCCCGGGTCGTCGGCGGTTTCGGCCGTTTCCCGGTCATCTCTGAAGCGGCTTTGGTGCTCTACCATGCGGGCTACAAAGGCGCCTACAAGATCCCTCCGGGCAACCCGGGCGCCGGCACCGTGGTGAAAGACCAACTCTACAAGACCCTCGATGGGTTGGACCGGGATTTTCTCAACGACGCATTCTGGGCAACCGGCCCCGGCATCTGGCCTCCGGTGCCCCGCACAGGGCGTCCGATCCCCGTGCAGTTCATCGGCCCCGGGCCCGATGCCAAGGCTGGCACGCCAGACGATGTGTACGCTCCGGTGACTGTCACCCACAATCTGGTGCGTGCGTTTTTGGTTTTTGAATTTTTCAACCCCATGCAGGGCTACGCGCCCGTGGGCATGAGCAATCAGGTCATCGATTCCTCCAGCAGTAAAAGGGACTGCATCCAGATCGCGGTCAGAGGCATGGATGGCTTCGCTTACAGTGGCAAGAGCCTTGGATTTCCGGCGAGCGGCACGGAAAGCATGTATATCACCTCGGGTGGCACCTGGAGCGGTCGTAACTCCGGAGGGGCGGAGGGGTTCACCCATCTCTTTCTCGCCAAGACTCCCAGCATCGTCGCCAAGAGTGGAGAGATGCCAGGTGGGGCGACGCCTGTGACCTATCAGTTTCAGAGCGCTGATCTTCAAACCAACGCCGTGGCCGTCCCCATCCCACCTTACTCAGATCGATTCAACCCGACGACCGGTGAACTCGATTACGGCAAGGCGGCGCTCCAAGGAGCGAAGCTGACAGTCGACGTCCAGATCAAGGCGCTCGGTGCCAAGAGCGGCACCACCATTCGCACCTACAACCTCGCCTTCCCAGACGACCCCCTCTGCCCGGTGCCCACGGACGAAGTTTGGTTGAGCGGTTCCTCCCACGGCACCTGGCTCGCCAACGCATCAGGTACGAAATTAGCGCCGGACCCGGGTGGCCTGAAGTATTACCGCCCGCCGCTCGCCGAACCTTCGATCAAACCCGGCGACACCACTCCTGCGACTTGGGCCTGCGAGAGGATGAAGGCCGGCGGGGCTGCTGCGGCTTCAGACTTCCTCGATCCTTCAGCGGTGAAGAGTCTGGCTGGGCGCATCGGTTGGTTGATGGCAAGCGGCCAGTATTCGGCGGATTCGATGGATGGGAACTTCAGGAGCGGCGGCAGATCGCGTTCCATCCTTCAGCCGGGCGACACGGTGCGCAGTTTGGTCTACGGCGGCACGCCCCTGACCAGCGGCGATTTCCGTCAGGTGGCCCTCGGCGACGATACCGGCTACACCAAGGCGCCCGGCTACGGCACCGCGGCTGTGCGTCAGGCGCAGACCCTGCGCAGGGCGGATGGCAGCGTCTACTTCGACGGTTACTGCTCCCCGCCTTTCGGCAAAAAGGATGGGCGAGGCTGGGACGCCGCTTCCGTCAATACCTCGCCTGAGTTCAAGGTACGCAAGGTGACCACCAGTTTTGGCAACCTCGCTTCCGGATTGGGAGGCGGCGTCTTCTATCCTAGCGACAAGGCCGCCGACATCCCCTACCTGAACAAGCCCGACGGCCGTCGCAACATCGATGGCCCTGCGGACTTCGATACGGGGCTCGGCATCCTCCCCGACGGCGCCTACACCGGCAAGGCGGACGAGGGCAATCAGGCCCTGCGCTGGTGGGATAGCTGGAATAAAAAGTGGGTGTACGTCTATCCGTACTTCGACTGGAGCTACGCGGAGGGTTTCGAGACCTTCTTCTCCCCAAACAGACAGGTTCCTTCCGCGGTCGCTTTCGGTTCCCTTTCCGCGGGGCATCAGGACTGGCGCACCCTCTGTTTCTCGCCTAATCCCGCCGCCGATGCGCGCCATAGCGGCAATTCCGTGGAACCCAAGGACCACCTGCTTCTGGACCTTTTCAACATGCCCATCGTGGAGCCGTACGCGATCAGCGAGCCCTTCTCCACCGCGGGCCGGGTGAACATCAACTACCCCATCGCACCCTTCGGTTGGATCAAGCGCAGCACAGCCATGTGCGCCGCTCTCCAGGCCGTGCGCGTCCCCGCCCTTCCCATCAAGCGCTCGACCACTGGCACGAAATACGAGACGAGCATCTACAAGACCGGCGAGAACGGTGCCCCCACCCCCTACAACTATCGGCGCACCTGCAACCGCGAGGAGACCATCAACAGCATGGACAAGTTCTTCGGGGAGTACTCCGCACAGAGTCCGGAGAAGGGCTTCTTCCGCTCGGCCTCGCAGATCTGCGAGCAGTACCTCTATCCCGACGCCCTCAGCGGAGAGAAGCAGGTGATGGCCAGCCCTGCCGCCAAAACCCGACTCGCCGCCGATGCCGCCGTGAGGAAGTTCTGGCAGACCCAGCAGCTCACCGGGGACAACCTCCGCGAGAAACCCTACGCCGACCTTTACCCAAGGCTCACCACCAAATCGAACACGTTCACGGTTCACATGTGCGTGCAGACCCTTCGCAAACGCCCGCTCGTGGGCAACAACTCGGAACTCCATCACCAGCGCTGGGAGGAGGGCAAGGATCTCGTCACCGCTGAATTCCGCGGCTCCGCGGTCATCGAGCGCTACCTCAATCCTCAGGACCGGCGCTTCAGCAAGACCGACAAGGTCACCGTGGAGCGCAACGATTACATCGATCCCACCGCCACTACGGGGCCCTCGCTCGAAAACGCCTACCGCTTCCGCGTCATCAGCACCAAGCGCTTCCTGCCCTGAGTTTGGACAGACGCGATTCCATGCCCCTCGCACATTCTGCAATGGCGGGCCGCGGTCATGAGCTCGCGAGGCGGGAGCGAGCAGGGGAGGTGCCGTGCACTTCAGGGATGACCTCTGCGCGCAGGCCGTGCATGCTGGCCACGGGCGCACGCGCGCTCCCATGATGCTGCCTCGGGAAGAAATCAACTCCACCCTCCTCCTCGCGCGCCTCCGCCTTCTTGCCTACCTGCGCGTGATCACCGGCAGTGGCCCTCTCAGCGAGGAACTCTTCCATGCCGTCTGTGGCGACGCCTTCCAGGATACCGGCGGATTCGACTCCCCCGAGCACCTCCTGAACTGGGCGCGTCTCGCAGCGCTCAACAGGGGAATGGAGGCCGTGCGCCAACGCGATGGCTCTTACCGCGGCTTGAGCCTTGAGGTCCTCTCCGCGCTCGGGAGCGAGTGGATGGAGAGTGCCTCATGGACCGGTGCCGAGGGGCTCGAGGCGCTCACCCGCTGTCACGGCGCCCTGGCTCCCGGTCACCGGGATGCCTTGCGCAGGCTCCACGGCGAGCAAACGCAGCCCGCCCCACAGGACGCGATCGACGCCAACGGCATGCAGTCCGTCCCGCGCGCTCCAGCCGTGATTCCTTCAAGGCCCGCCCCCTGGGGCCCCGTTCTGGTGCGCGTTCATCTGAGCCTCATCCGCTGCGTGCAACGCAAACTCGAGGAGGCGTGATCATGAACGTGGATTCCCTGGGCGATGCAGATCCGCAGAGCGTCGAGTTCCTCGTGAAGATGGGGGCCGCTCTCCGGGGCGAGTTGGGTGAGGAACAGATGCAGGCCCTCGAACGCGAACTCCTCGCATCACCGCAGCGCAGGAAGCTTTTCACCGAAGTGCAGGTAATGGGCCAGTGCCTCACGGAGGTGCTCCGGCGGCAGGCTTTCCGTGGCCAGATGCTGGGTGCGCCCGCAGCCCCTCCAATCCACGAGGAAGAGGAGAGCGCCCCTCATATCATCGAGCTGCCTCCGCCCGTCCTCGGGAAACCTGCGCCCGCCCCGCGATCCCGTCTGGCGCTGGTGGGAGTGGCTCTGGTGCTCGGATGCGCGCTTGCTCTTGGATTCTGGTGGACGCGCCCGGCGGCCGGGAGCGCGGCGGCGGCTTCCGTGCTCAGCAGCGGGTCGGCGCCAAAAGGGGGCATCCTCTCCACCGATCAGACGTTGGGTCTCGAGTCCGGGGTGGCTCGCGTGGAGTTTGTGGGCGGCGCCCGTGTGTGGGTGAAGGCGCCGGTCCAGTTGGTTGCGCGCGGTCCCGCCTCGGGAGCGTGCAGTGAAGGGACTTTGCGCGTGGAAACACCCGCCTCGGCAGGCTCCTTTGAACTCTCGCTGCCCCAGGGCCGGCTTTTGTTAAATGGCGGTGTCGCCGCCGTGGACGCGGGTGAGCGCCAGAGTCGCGTTCAGCTTCTGGAAGGAACGGCGCAGTGGCTGCAGGAGGGACAACCCGGGATGGTGTTGGAGCCGGGCAACGCCGTTTCGTTGACGCGCGAGGCTCCGCGCCGCTTCGAGGGTGCCGTGTCGGGCCCTTCTCCGCACGAAGTCGACTCCGCGTTGGAGGCACGCGCGCGCGCCCGTTACGAGGTGTGGCGGGCCGGTTCCTTTCTCCGGGACGAGGACCCGGCACTGGCTCTCCATCTGGATTTCGAGGCGTGGCCGGGCGCGCTCCTGCAGCATCCTATTGCCCTTCCGCAGGGGGCTCCCGCGCTGCGTCTGCGCGAGTTGCAAGTGCAGGGTTGCATTCGCACCCAGGGCCGCTGGCTCGCGAAGGGCGCGCTCGAATTCACGCGCCCCGTCGACCGACTCCGTCTCGTGATGGAGGGCGGATGCGCCTCGCTCACCCTTTCCGCATGGGTGCGTTTCGCCGCTCCAGGGGCATGGGCCCAGCCCCTTCTTGTCTCGCAGGCACAGGATGCAGGTTCGCTGCAGTGGACACTCACCCGGTCCGGAACACTCTGCCTTGAGGCCGAGGGGCTGGGAACTTTTGAAAGTGCGGCCTGCGTGACTCCCGCAGACACCGGCCGCTGGATGCATGTGGCCGTCACACTCGACGCTGCAGAGCGCCGGGTGCGTCATTTCCTGGACGGCCGCGAAGTGGGGCGCAGCGTGATGTACCGCACCGCGCTTCTGCAACCCGGTGTCGCCCATGTCGGCAACACCATGCGCCCCGAATCCGCAACGCGCCCTTTCTCAGGCGCGATGGACGAATTCCTTTTCCACACCCGCGCCCTCAATCCCACCGAGGTGAGGGAGCTCTTCTCCGTCGGAGAACCCTGAAGAGCTCCCGCCACGGCGTCTGGATCGCCGATGGGACAGGCCGTCCCGCTTTCGCGACGGGCCCCTCCAATGACGGCTCCATGAGCCGCCTACTTCTTGCCGGGCTTCGGATCCAGATTCGCCGTGAGATCCGACTCGGAGGGGGTGGATGCCACGCCGTCCGCCGGGACCTGCGCCTTGGCGCTCCAGAGGATGGCGTTGAGCACGAGCCGGCGCTGGTCGTTGTTGGCCCAGCCCGCATGGAAATGGCCGCCCGTGAACCCAAAGCCGCGTCCGCCGTCGGGGCGCTCGACGGCCCATGCGACATGCTGCGGCGTCTTCGCTGCAACTTCGGCACGCACCGTGGGATTGCCGGAATGGGGGCCGTCGCCACGGCTCATGGTGGAGTCGGGCGCGATGGCGCTGAGCACCGGGCTCACTCCGGCGAGGTCCTTCTTGAAGCGCATGTGGAAGTACCACTCGTCGTTGGTGGAGAAAGGCTTCACCCCGCTGCTGATGGGGTGCTGGGGAAGTGCGCGGAAGTCAGCCGTCCAGTGCGGGTTCACCGACCAGTCCGTCTCAAAGTAGCCGCCCAGCCAGTCGAGGAATTCCGGGCCGCCGGTGTCCTTCGGCACTTCCACGGCGTAGTGCAGGCAGACCAAACCGCAGCCGCGTTTCATCTGCGCGCCGAGCTGCGCGAGGTGGTCCGCAGCGAGCGCCGGATGCCCCTTGCCCCCGTCGGAGTAGATCACGATGGCGTCGGCCTTGGAGAGTTCCTCTGCGGACGGCCAGTCTGCGTTAAGATGCACTTTGGCATCGACCGCGTCTGCGGCCCCCTGACCAAGGCACTTGGCGAGCAACTGGATGCCGGCGTTGTGCTCGTGCTGGCCCGGACCGTGGCTGGGCTTGCCGGCGATCATCACCACGGATTTTTTCTCCGCGCCGAAAGCCGGCAGGCAGAGCGCGATGGAGAGGGAGAGGCTGGGGAGGAGGATGGATTTCATGGGGAATGGAGACGAGTAACGTATCGGGCCGGGGACGGGCGCTGGAAGGAAAAAGCCCCTCCGACGCGCGGCCGGGTTGGGATCTCTGCAAGCCCGCCTGCGCTGCTCAACGACCCGGCATTGAACGACCCGGCCTTGAACGACCCGGCATTGAAGACCCGGCGCCGGTGCTCGCTCGGTTCAGCGGCTGCGGGGCCGCAACTGGTGGCGCAGGATGAGATAGAGCGCGCACAGGTAGCCGAAGCTCGAGAGGAGGAGGACCGCACTGTTGAAAATGAAAACGCTCGTGGTCTGTCCCAGCCAGTGTTTCACCGGGCCGAAGAAGACGTTGACCTTGTGCTGGCGCCGGTAGTCGCTCTGCTCCGTCTCCGCCTTGGACACGAGATCGGTGATCTTCTGGTTGATGAAAAGCTGCTCCACGTTCACCCCCGCTCCCGAGCTCCGTAGCTTCCTGATCCCCGGCTTGCCCCGGATGATCTTGTCCGCCTCCTTCAACCGGGAATCGAGATCCGCGGGGGATCTGCCCTCCACACCGCTGAGCACCGCGAGCGTGTCCTTGAGTTCCTCCAGTCGCGCGAGCTCCACTTCGCCCTCGGGTTTGCGCTCCACGATCTGGTCGATCTGCGCCTGAAGACGATCCTGCCGGATGCTCAGCGGGTTGAGCTTGGCTTGCGCGACGATGAGCGCTTCGTAGCTGTAATGGGTGGCCACAAGACGGCTGATCCATGGGATGGAAAGGTCCGTCCCCTGGCCCTCCTGCGCCGGAGCTTCGGGATGATTGCTCATCCACTTCTTGAACGCGTACTGCAGGTCGAGGTCGCGGTTCATCTCCTCGTACTTGATGAGCGCGCCTCCAAAGATGAGCTGGGGAATGAGCACCAGCGGGACAAAGTTGGCCGCCGCCTTCGAGTCGGGCACGAGCGCGCTGATGAGCAGCCCCAGCGTCGTCCCGCTCACCGCCGTCAGCAGCATGAACCAGAAGTACGGCCAGAACATGCCGCGGATCTCCAAGATCGAGTTGCCCACCAGCACGAACACCATGCACTGGATGGCCGAGAAGAGCGTCAGCGTCCCAAACTTCGCGAGCAGGTAGTACGGAAGCCGCACGTCCAGATTGCGCTCCCGGTTGAGCAGACTGCGGTCGCGCACGATGTCGTCCACGCTGTTCATGAGCGCAAGAAACAGCGCCACCAGCAGCGCGATGAAGCAGTAGGTCGGGATGTGAAAGGCGCTCGCAAAGTCGTACTTGCCCGATGCGGTGAAATAGAGCGCCCCGCCCACCAGCAGCGCCAGTCCCGGGGGCACCAGCGCGGTCAGGATCAGGTTCGCGCGATTGCGCAACTTGGAGAGGAAGGCGCGCTTCAGGAGCGTGCGCAGCTGGTTCCATTCATCGCGCCAGCGGATCGTGCTGGTGGTGGGGTGGGGGGCCGGCGTCGGCAGCGTCGGCGGAGGCTGCGCCACACTCATCTGGCGCATCTCCTGCAGCAGACGGAAGCTCTCGTAGCGGTCGCGCCAGTAGTCCGGTGGAAAGCGGCGCGCGGGGACGAGCTGACCGCGCGTGTTCTCCTCAAAGATCACCTCGCCGTTGAAGTCGCGCAGCGGCGTCTCCAACACGTCGAAGATGAACTCCGGACGCGTGGTGCCGCAGGCCGGGCATCCACCCAGCTCCGCGCCGAAGTGCTCCTCATGTTCGGCTTCCGCGAAGTAACTGAGCATCTCGCTCGGCGTGCCGTAGAAGACGAGCTTGCCGCCCTTGTCCAGAAGCAGCGCCTTCGAGAACATCTGGAAGAGCTTCGAGTTGGGCTGGTGGATGGTCACCAGCACGATCTTGTTGTGCGCCATCGAGCGGATGATCTCGATCACGTGCTCGCTGTCCTTCGAACTCAGCCCGCTCGTGGGCTCGTCAAAAAGGAACACGTCCGCCGAGCTGATCATGTCCAAGCCAATGTTGAGCCGCTTGCGTTCCCCGCCCGATAGCTGCTTCTTCACCGGGTCCCCCACCACGGATCCGCGCCGCTCCCCAAGCCCGAGTTCCTCCAGCTTGCCCTCAATGCGCCGCGCGCGATCCCTGCCCGAAAGGTGCGGAGCGCGAATCGTCGCCGCGAACTGCAGGTTCTCCTCAATGGTGAGGTACTCGTCGAACGCGTCGTCCTGCGGGATGTAGGAGATGAAACGCCGGAAGGAGTCGAGGTTCGCGTAAAGCGGCTGCCCGTTGAGAAGCACCTCTCCCTCGCTGGGCTGCAACTGCCCGGAGATCGTGCGCAGCAGCGTCGATTTTCCCGAACCACTCGCCCCCATCACGCAGATCATCTCCCCGCGGTTCACGGAGAAGGACACCCCCTCAAGGCTCGGCGACACGCGCCGATAGCGATGCCCCACGTCCCGCAGCTCAAGGCTCGAGACGATGTTGCGCTCCTCGTCGATC
Organism: Chthoniobacter flavus; assembly: GCA_945861435.1. Taxonomy (GTDB): domain Bacteria; phylum Verrucomicrobiota; class Verrucomicrobiia; order Chthoniobacterales; family Chthoniobacteraceae; genus CAIURC01. The sequence goes on from CAMAUX010000008.1 coordinate 108,083, forward strand.
ACCCGCTCCGAAAAACTGCACCGCAGGAACTGCCCCGCATCAATGCGGATCTCGTCCCCGTCCTTGAGCGGATGCTCGTTGCGGACCACCTCGCCACCGACCTGAATGGGGCGGTCGCACTGCAGCACCTCCAAGCGCCCGGTCTTGGTCTCGTAGTTGCAGTAGATCTTCAGCAGGATCTCCCCACTGGTGCCCGGGGAAAGCAGGATGTCGTCCGCGTCCAGCAGCGCCGGGCTGTTGGAGACAAGGTAGCTGGGCTTGTAGGCCTTGAGCAGGAACCGCCCCCCCAGCGCACCCGCCGGCCGGCGCAGATCCTCAAGCGCCAGCTCCGCTTCGTTGTGAAACAGCAGCCTGTCCTCCTCCGCCGCCTCCACCACCGTGCCCGCCCGCAGCTCCACCCCGTTGAGCGTCGCGTCCACGTCCCGCAACGCACGCACCCGCACCTTCAACCCGTACTTGATCTCCAGCACCGACTCCCGCGTGCGCGCCTTGTGCAGATGCGCCTCGCTGCCCCGCTCAAGGCTCAGATAAATCGGGGCGTCCGGCGATTTCTTGGCTTGGAAAAAACGCTCCAGATCCAGAAAGGTCAGCCGCTGCTCGCTCAGCACGATCCACTGCCCGCTGCCGAGCTGGCAGAACGTGCCCGCGGGGAGCGAGCGCCCGCCCACCATCAACTTCGCGCAGCTCTCGTTCTTGAGCAGGATCAGCGAGTGCTTCTGCGCCTCCCCAGCCACCGCCCATGAATGGCGGAACGCCACCAGGCGCTCCTCCGGCCCCAACCCCTTGAGCAGCACGTCGCAGTCGCTCCCCGCCCCGAAACTCAGACTCTCCAGCGGCCGCTTGTGCTCGTGCCCCGCGGACCCAGACTCCTCCCGCCGCTGCGTGATCTGCCGCACGATCTCCGCCCCCTCGTCCGGCACCCCCAGCGCCGTCATGAAATCAAAGAAGTCCGCCACGTGCTTCTGCCACAGCCCGCTTTGTGAGGTGAGGCTGTAGAGCTGCACACCCAGCATGATCTTCCTGTCCTGCGGCATCTTCGAAAGCATCGCCGCCGTCGCCTTCAAATCGTGCTGCTCCTGAAGCGCCTGACGGAAAAGTTTGCGCAGCTCCGAGTACACCGCCCGCGGAAACACATCGCGCAGAAACGCCAGCGCCGCATCGATCTCCTCCGAATCCAGTTCCCCCTTCTCCGTCTTCGAAAACGCCGCCAGCACCTTGATCACCACCGGAAGAAGATTCGGCGCCTCCGTCATCCGCCGCGGCCGCCTCAGAATCCGTCGCCAGAAAAACTCCGCCATCCCCCGTGCCCGATGGAAAAGCGGCCGGTTGAGCAGCTTGCTCAGAACGCTTGTGGGCGGGGTAGGGGGGCGCTGCGGTTGGCTCATCGGGGTGGGACCGGCGCCGCACCCTACCGGCGAACCCGGGTGCTGACAAGGGGCTCCGCTCTCGCCCATGCGGCGGCGTGGAATGCGCGAAAAGGGCGAGTTCCGGGCGGGGGGCGCGTCTGGAGGAAAAAGAGGGTTCAGTGCCCCCGGGAGCTATAGGGCGGGATGGGGCAGGGCGGGGTGGGTTTTTAGAATGTCCAGAAGGGGGCGGGTGAGAGGCGGTGAAGGGGGGTGAAGTGTAGCTATATATAGGTGCATGTATATTCATCAAAAGCCTCTCATTAACAGGCACTTGTGCTGTTAATGAAAGAGTGCATCGGAGGGTCTTTCGGCGCCCCTTTCACCCCTCGCTTCACCTCCGATTCTCCACCCATCAAACGCCCCCTCAAACGCCCCCTCAAACGCCCCAAAAATTCCACCGCCGCTGCGCTTCTTCCGCATCCGGCGGCGCCGCCGTCTTTGTATGGAAAAAAAATCTTCCCGTATCCCCCGGATGGACCGCTCCTCCGGACTTCTGCGAGCCCCCTTCCGGTTGCCACGCAGGAAAGCTTCCCTGTCCCGGTCTCGCTCGATCTTCAGCCCGCTGGGGGTCTCGCTTTCGAGTTGCGCTTCGGCACTCGCGCTCTGCGGCGCATTGGTCTCAGGCACAGGCGCAGCCAAGGCCGCGACGCTTTACTGGGATTCGGATCTCTTTGGGCTCAACAACACCCTCACGGGCAGCGGTCTTGGCGCCGTCGGCACCTGGGGCACCTCGGCGAACCAGTGGTGGAACGGTGGCACGAGCCTCTCCGATCAGGCGTGGAATAATTCCAACAACGACACCGCACTGTTCTGGGGCACGGCGGGCACGGTCACCCTTGGCACCGGCATCACCGTGGGTGGGCTGCAGTTCAACATCACCAGCTACACGGTCACGACGGGCGCGAATACGCTGAGCTTCGCCGCTGGAACCAACAACGTCATCCTCAACTCGCTTGCCAATGCCAACGCCACGTCGACGGTCGGCGCCACGATCACAGGGGCTGTGAGTGGTTCGGGTTCCCTCAATCTGAGCGGCGGGCTCGCGGCGGGTCTTGTGGCAAACACCCTCACGCTCAACGGCACCTCGACCACCGGTTGGTCCGGGGCGACGACCGTCGGTGTGAGCCAGACCATGGCGCTTGCGGCCAACAGCCAGGCACTGGTGAGCACCAGCGGGATCACGCTCAATGGCGGTGGCATCACGCTCACGAACACGACCTCCGCGGAAGGCGCCCTCGACCGTGTCGGCAATTCGGCGGCGATCACCTCCAACGGCGGCACCCTCACCTACGCGAACACCACCGGCAACACCTACACCGAGACCCTCGGCTCCATCGCGCTCACCAGCGGCGCGCTCAACGTTTTGGAAAACACCACCATGGCGACCGGGACGCAGACCCTCACCCTGAGTGGTCTCACCCGCGCCGGCGCCACCAACACGTCCACCGTCGCTTTCCTTGCTGCAACGACAGGTCCGAGCACCGCCTCCAATATCATCGTGAACAGCGCCGCGGGCGGCGCGACGGCCGCGGGCTCGGTGATCGGGGCATGGGCCACGACCGGCACGGCGGTCGGCGCACAGACGGACTTCGCCGTTTACAATGCGAGCAATCAGATCGTCCCGGCGGGCACCTTGACGACGCTCCCCACCACCGGTGCGTCTTCCAGCACCGCCTATCAAATGGCGGCCAGCGTCACACTGACGGCTTCCCAGAACGTCCTCGCCCTGAAGAACACCACCGCCGCAAACACGCTGACACTTGCCGGTTTTAATTTTGGCACCACCGGCATCCTCAATACTTTTGGAGGTACTTTGTCGGTGACTGGAACCGGGAGTCTGACGCTGCCCTCCGCGACTTCGGGGCCGCTTTTTCTGAATCCAGGAAACAGTGGTGGCATCACGATCAATTCAGCCATCGCCGACAATGGAGCCGGTGTGCTGACCTTGGTGATCACCGGGGGGAATAATGTCACCCTCAGTGGAACCAATACTTTCACGGGTGGTGTGGTCCTCAATTCCGCCAACCTGAATTACTCGGCTGCCACGCCGGCAAACCTAGGGGACGCCGCCGGATTCATCACCTTCAATGGGTCCGCGAGTCTCATCAGTACAGGAGCCGGAACGGTTGCCCGCGCGATCAACCTGAACAACGGCGCCATCGCCACCTTCTCCAACACCACCAATGCGGTGACCTATTCCGGTAACATCACGGGAACCGGTGGCATCCTGGTCAACAACACCAGCGGCACGGCCACCACCTTCAGCGGAACCAACAGCACTTTCACCGGACCGGTTCAAATCAGCGGCGGCACGCTGACGGCCAACTCTGCACTCGGGAATCAGGCCAATCCGGTCAACCTCGCCAACACCGCGGGCGCCGCTCTCTCCCTCGGTGCCAGTCTCACCGTGGGTTCCATTTCCGGCGGCGGCACCACGGGTGGAAACATCACGCTTGGCACCAACACCCTCACCGTCGGCGGCAACAACGAAAGCACGACCTTCGCGGGCGTCATCGGCACCGGCAGCACAGCCGGCGTCCTCGCCAAGACCGGCACCGGCGTCCTCACCCTCACCGGCACGAATCTCTACACCGGCGGCACGAACATCACCGGCGGCCTGATCAACATCACCGCCCTCGCCAACCTCGGCACAGCCGGTGTCACCTTCAACGGCGGCGGCGTCCAGTTTGCCTCGCCGGGGGTGGATCTCTCCGCGCGCACACTCACCTTCACGGGTGCCGCGCTCATCGATACCAACGGCAGCCAGATCCTCTTTGCCAACCCCGTCGGCAACACCGGCGCGGGTGGCATCACCAAAAACGGCGCCGGCACCCTCGTCCTTCAAGGAGCCAACACCAACACCGGTGGCGCCATCGTCAACACCGGCGTGCTCAACCTGCAGAACGCCCAGGCCCTCGGCACCGGGAGCAGCGGCACGGTCGTCGTCAACTCCGGCGCCACACTCGCTCTCCAATCCTCGAGCGGCACACCGAGTTTCGGCTCCAAGGCGCTCTCCCTCAGTGGCACAGGCTCCGTTGCGGGCCAGTCCGGCGCGCTCGTCAACGTCTACGGTGCCAACACCTACGCGGGCGCACTCGCTCTCGCCGCCAACGCCACCATCTCCTCCGACGCAGGTTCGCTCGCCCTCAGCGACACCAACGCCATCACCGGTTCCGGATTCACCCTCACCCTTGCTGGCTCCGGCAGCGGCAGCCTCGCGGGCTCGCTCCAGACCGGGGCAGGGGGGCTCGTGAAAACCGGTTCCGGCACGTGGACCCTTTCCTCCACCACGGCCAACTTCAGCGGCCCCACCAGCATCGCCGGTGGCGCACTCAGCATCAGCGGCGGCGCGCTCGGGTCCACCTCCGGCACCACCCTTGGAGGCGGCACGCTCAACCTCACCAGCGGCAGTCAGAACGCGGGTGCGCTCACCCTCGCGGCTGGCACTTCCAACACGATCATCGTCGGCTCCGGTGCAGCACTCACCACGGGCGCATTCTCCCGCAGCACCGGCGGCCTCGTCGCCTTCGACATCTCCGCGGGCGGCTCCCTTCCGACTTCCGCCACCGGCTCCGGCACCAACAACCTGCTCGGTTACGCCGCGATCACCGATTCCACCGGCACCGGCATCGCCCGTGTGAGCGGCGGCAGCATCGTGCGCTTTGTTTCCTCCTCCTCGGCCTCCGTGCTGGCGGACAACAGCAACAGCGCCACCACCGACTTCACCACCGCCGGCATCGCCGCAAACCCGCTTGCATGGGGCAACGGCATCACCACGCGCTCCGTCAATTCGCTCACCTTCGACACCACCTCCGGCGCGCAGACCGTGAATCTTGGGGCTTCCGGCAACGTGCTCACGCTCGCCAGCGGCGCCCTGCAGCTCATCGGTTCGGCGAATGGCACCCTCACCGGCGGCCAGATCGGCGCGACTGGATCCGAGGTCTTCGTTCACCAGAACGGCACCGGGACACTCTTTGTGCAAAGCCCCGTGAGCGGCGGCGCAGGCTCGCTGACAAAGCTCGGAGCCGGCACCCTGCAGCTCTCCGGTGCCAGCACTTACACGGGCACCACCACCATCAACGGCGGCACTCTCAAGGCCGGGATCGCCTCCACGCTGACGCTCGGGACAACCACAAACAACGTCACCGCTCCACCCACCGTCACGGGTGCTTTCGGCGCGGGTTCCGCGGTGACCTTGGTGTCCGGTGCAACGCTGGACCTCAACGGCTACGACACCGTGATCGGAACGCTCACCGGCGCGGGCAGCGTGGTCCTCGGCAGTGGCGCCACCCTCACCGTGGGCGGCATCAACTACCCGACCAACCTCAGCGGCATCGACAACCGCACCACCTTCAGCGGCGTGCTCAGCGGCTCGGGCAACCTCACCCTCACCGGAGGCGGGACTCTGTATCTCACCAACGCCTCCAACTCCTTCACCGGCCAGGTCAACATCCACGCTGGCAACCTTGTGATCAGCAACTCCGGCCAGCTCGGCGCCGGGACTTCGCCCATCGTGGTTCAGGGCATCAACGGCAACAGCCAGCTCCCGGGCGGCACCCTCGTCGTGCAGGGCGGCAGCTCCGGCGTCATCCTCAACCGCGGCGTGGACGTCTCCGGCCGTGGCGGCCCGAATGTTCTGGGCAATGCGCTGGTCAGCATCGGCGGCAACATCTTCAACGGAGTCCTCACCACGCCCAACATTGAGACCCGTCTGTCTTTTGTCTCAGGCAACACCGTCTTCGGCCCAGGCGGTACGCTGAACGTCGGCACAAGCGACTCCTCATTTTTCACTCTCGGCAGCGGCAACCTCTTCCTCAACAGCATGATCACCGGCGGCGCCACCGGGAAGTACGGCGTCTACAGAAGCAACCAGCAGACCCAGTCCGGCACCACCGTGCTCTCCAATTGGAACAACAACTACGTGGGGAACTTCCGGTTGGACAACGGCTTCGTGCGCGTCTCCCACGGCGGCGAACTCGGTATGGACACCTCCGCCACCGTCATCCGCGGCAACGGCGGCACATGGGAAATCCGCACCGATGTCCCAAGCTCGTTCTCGACCCGCAATGTCAGCACGAACGATGGAGCCGTCAGTATGCTTGTGGATCGCGCCGTGGGCGGTGCTGGCATCGGCTCTGTCTCGTTCTCCGCCGCGGGCCTGCCCACCTACGGATCCACCGGCAACGTGACCTTTGGCAACTTCGCGAAGACCGTCAACGCCACCCCGATCCTCTCCGGGCGCAACGGCTTCGGCGTCGTCTTCAACTCAGCGGGCGGAACCTTTGGCGGTGCGGGCTCCAACTCGAACACCTACACCAACAACTCCAACGGCCTCTTCACCCTCAACGGCTCGATGGGCAATGGCGATGGCACCAGCCGATCGCTGACCGTCAACGGCAACGCCGAAACCCTCTGGAACGGCTTCGTCATCAATGCGGGTGCCGGTGTCCACACCCTCTACAAACTGGGGCAGGGGACTCTGGTGATGAACGGCTCCAACACCGCCGGCGCCACCACCAGCAACAATCTCGGCGGCATCGGCGTCCAAGCCGGCACGCTCCTCATCACCCAGGCGGGATCCGGCACGGCCACCATCGCCAATGTCATCGGCTCGGGAGCCGGCGCCTCCCTGCAACTGGGCAACAGCACCACCGCCATCGGTGCACTCGATTACCGCGGCCCTGGCGAGTCGGTTTCCAAGATCCTCATCCAACCCGGCACCACGGGCAGTTCCATCGTGCTCGCCAACCAGAGCAGCGGGAGCCTCGTGTTCACCAGTCCCGTGGGCGCGGCCAACGCCGGTGCAAAAACCCTCTACCTCGGAGGCTCCAGCACCGCCGCGAATGAATTCGCCGCCGTGATCAACGGCAACGGCAACATCGCCAAGACCGGCCCGGGCACATGGCTCTACGACCCCGCCTCCTCCAGTTATGCCACGGGGGGAGCCACCACCGTCGCGTCCGGCGGTGCGCAGAACACCAACACGTTTGTCGTGGCCAGCGCCACTGGCGTCGCGGTCGGCCAGAGTGTCACAGGCACCAGCCTCACAGGCGCCGTCGTCACCGCAGTCAGCGGCTCCACCATCACCATCAGCAACAGCATCGGCACCGCTCTGGTGGCCAGTGCCGCCGTGACTTTCGGCTCCAATGCCAACTTCACAGGCAACCTCGACATCTCCGGCGGCACCCTCCAGCTGCGCCCCACCGCCGCCTCGGGCAGCGGTTCCGACATCATCAACAACACCAGCCCCGTGCGCTTCGTCAGCGACGCACTCACCAACAACGGCTCCGCCGGCGGCGTCCTCGAATTCCAAGGATCGAGCACCGCGGGCACACTCACCGAAACCGCCGGAGCCCTCACCGCCTCCGCGGGCCTCGGCACAGTGAAGATGACGCTCAACAGCGGCACCCCCACCCTCAACTTCGCCTCGCTCACCTCCGCCAACCACCCGGTGGGAGCCACCCTCCGCTTCGAGACCGCCACCGCAGGCGGCATCCAGTTTGCCGCCGTGCCGACCGCCGTTCTCAACGGGGCGCTTTCCAACGCCTATCTGGTCAATCCCTCGACCGGCACCATCGACTTCGTCGCCACGCCAACGGTCAACACCAACATCGCTGCACTCGCCGCCGCCACCGCACTGCCAGCCACCGGGGGCACCGCCACCGTCAACTACGCCGTCACCGCCCCGCTCACCACATCCGGCGCGCTCGTCGCCAACACCATCCGCATCGCCGGTGGAAACAGCATCACCCTCGGCGCGGGCCTGACCATCAGTTCGACAGCAGCCGGCACTTCGGGCGGCATCCTGCATGACAACGCAGGCGGTGCATCGACCATCAGCGGCAACTTCGGCATCGGCGTGTCGGTCGCCAACCAAGAGCTGGTCATCATCACCGGCGGCACCACCAACTCCAACGCCCTCACCATCTCCTCGAACCTCGTCAACGGAACGGGCGCGGTGACCAAGGCCGGCACGGGCACCCTCGTTCTCAGCGGCCAGAACACCTTCACGGGTGCTCTGAATATCATTGAAGGAACCGTGCGCGCCTCGGGCACCAACACGCAGACCCTCGGCGCACCTGCCGCCGCCACCCTCGGCACCCTGCGCCAGAACACCACCCTCGATGTCTTCGGAGCCGGTGCCAGCGTGGCCCCGTTCACCGGTGCCACCGCGCTGCCAACCCTCATCTCCGCTCCCCTCATCGGCGCGGGTTCCATCACCACCACCGCCGCCGGTTCCCAAGCGATCCAGCTCGGCACCTCGGCCAGCACCGCCACCACGGGCGTCTTTTCCGGTGTCATTGCGGATGGCTCGGGCACCCTGACGGTGATCCGCAATGGCACGGCCACCAGCGTGCAGGCTCTCACCGGCCTGAACACCTACACCGGGCCCACCATCCTCACCGGCGGCATCCTGCAGGCCAACGTCCTTGCCAGTGGCGGCACCGCCTCCTCCCTCGGCCAGTCCACCAGTGCCGCGGGCAACCTCGTCTTCAACGGCGGCATCCTGCTCTACCAAGGCGCGAACACCACGGTATATCAGACCACTCAGACGCCCTCGGTCTCCATCGACCGCCTCTTCACCGTCGCCAGCACCGGCGTCATCGATTCCTCCGGCACCTACGGCAACAACATCTTCGGCACGGGCACGGCCAACAGTGCCACGCTCGTTTTCAACGGCACCAGCGGCTCCGGCGGCGTCACCGGCACCGACGCCGTCGCCCTCGCGGGTGCGGTGGGTGCAAAGACCCTGACCCTTCAGGGCAGTTCCACGGGCGACAACGCCATCAACCTCAAGCTGACCGACAGCGGCAGCAGCACTCTGGCCATCACCAAGACGGGCGCAGGTCGCTGGCTCCTTGGCAACGTCGCCAACACCTACTCCGGCACCACCACCATCACCACGGGCCAGTTGGTTGCCCAGAATGCGAACTCCACCGCCACCAGCGCCACCACCCTCGCCCCGGCCTCCTCCAGCACCGACCTGTGGGTCAACAATTCCTCCGGCCTTGTCATCGGCCAGAGCGTCTCCGGCACCGGCCTCACAGGCTCCCCCACCATCGCCGCCATCCTCGATCCGACCCACATCCGCCTCAGCTCCACACAGAGCGTCGCGACTGGCACGACACTCACCTTCGGCTCCATCGCCAGCCTCTCCGCCAACAGCAACCTCCTCTTCAACCAATCCACAGGCGGCACCGAGGCGGTTCTGGAAAGCGCAGGCACCTTCTCCCGCGCCGTTGGCACGGGCGCCGCTCAGGTCCAGTGGGCCGCTAATGCCAGCGGCGGTTTTGCCGCCAGTTCCTCCCCGCTCATCGTCACCCTCGGCGGCAGCGCCAGCTTTGGCACCGGCGGCATCGGCAACGGCACCGGTCAGCTTTACCTCAACTCCACCACCGCCCTCTCCGACGTCACGGTCTCGGGCAACCTCAACCTCAACGGCGCGGTCCGCACGGTGAACGTGTTCGACAACACCACCACCACCACCGACTTCGCCACCCTCTCCGGTGTCATCAGCGGCGGCACCGGCAGCGGCCTCATTAAGACAGGCGCCGGCACCCTCTACATCACCGGCGCCAACACGTACTCGGGCAACACGACGCTCTCGCAGAACTCGACCTTCGTGAACAGCATCGGCGGCGGATCGAGGACTGCGAGCGCCTTCGGTGACGGCTCCGGCATCCTGCTTTTGGGCAACGGCACCACCACAGGCGCAAACTTGATCTACATTGGTCCCGGCGAGACCGCCTCGCGTCAGATCAATCTCAACACCACGACCGCGGGCCTCACCATCGAGCACGATGGCAGCGGCGCGCTGGTGCTCACCAACGTGGTCAACGCCGTCGGCGGCGCAAAGACCCTCACGCTGCGCGGCACCAGCAACGACGCCAACGTCATCAGCTCCAACCTCACCGACAACGGCGGCATCCTCACGGTCAACAAGAACGATGCCGGCACCTGGTTGCTCACCGGCAACAACACCTTCACCGGCACTATGGCGGTCACCGGTTGGATGGGCGTCACTGCATCCAGCACCGGCTCCGGCTCCTCCAGCCAGCTCGGCTTCGGCCAGCTCCAGCTCAACAACGGCGGCGTCTTCAGCACCAACAGCGCCGGCCTCACCATCAACAACGCGGTGCAGTTCAACGCCAACGCCACCGCAATGTTCGGGGGGCTGTATCCCATCACCCTTGCCGGTGCGATCACCCTCCAAGCCGGCAACATCCTCAACACAGCCAACACGGTTTCTGCGGCCGGCGGGGTGACGTTCTCCGGCGCGATCACCGGCGTCAACGAAACCACGAGCCGTATATGGAACCTCTACGGGCCGGGTAATTACACCTTCAACACGCCCTTCATCACCACCAACCCCAGCACGGGCCTCGTTCAGGCCGTCATCAACACCACGGGCTCCGTCACCTTCAACCAGTCCGCCGTGGTCAACACCACCGGCATCCTGATCAACGAAGGCACGGTCATCATCAACGCCGCCCATCCCTTCACCGCTGCCGGTCAGACGGGCGGCGCCGTCAGCATCGCTGCCGGCACACTGCAGTCCAACAGCGCCACCTTCACCACCGGCGCCAGCGCCCTCCAGACACCGCTCGTGGTCAGTAATGTCTATGGCGTCATCGCCGGCTCCAACTCCATCGAGTTCACCGGCAATGCAATCGCGGGGTACAGCTTCCAAAACAGCGGCGGCAACCGTCTCCTGACGAACAACCTCGCCTCCGGTGCCGTGCTCACCTTCAGCACCAATAACTTCCAACTCTCAGAAACCACCGGCACCGGCCGCACAGCCACCCTGAGCGGAACGGGTGCAACGATCATCGGCGTCCCCATCGTCAACACAGCCGGCACAGCGACGCAGACTTCCAACCTCACTTTCTCCCCCACCAGTTCCTCCGCCACGCTGGGCATTACCGGCGTCAGCACGAACGTTCTCGCAAGCGGTTGGACAGGCGCAGCCACACTCAATGGCGGGACGACCACCATCAGTGGAGCGGGCACCTTTGGCGGATCCACCGGGCTCGGTTTGGTCACCGTCAATAACTCGGCCGTCCTCACGCTCGACAACAGCACCACAAACACCACCACCCGCCTGGGCAATCGCCCCCTCGCCTTCAACGGCGCCACCTTCAACCTCACGGGCAACTCCGGAGGCACCACCGAAGGCACCGCCGCCAACACCACCAGCATCCTCACCATCGGTGGCGGCCAGTCCGTCATCAACATCACCAACAACGGCGGCACCACCCAACTCAACCTCGCCTCCCTCACCGTCAACACCGGCGGCTTCCTCAACTTCACCTCCAACACCACGCTGGGCACCGCCTCCAATCGCGTCCTCTTCAACACCGCCCCCACGCTCACTCCCGCGTCCACCGGCATCCTCGCACGCAGCACGGTGAACGGCACCGACTTCGCCACCTACGCCGCATCCAACGGCATCGCCGCATTCGCCAACTACAACGCCGGCGGCGCCTATACCGACATCAACACCGCAGCCGCCACGGACACGGTGAAGATCGGCACGGGCTTCGTCATCACCGACGACATCGCCCTCGCCTCCAAGACCCTCAACGCCCTCCATATCGCTGAGGCTGGCAGGACCGTCGGGTTCTCCGGCGACGGCACACTCACACTCACCACGGGCGGCGTGATGGCCGCCTATTCCGGCACCAGCACCCTTTCTATTCCCCGCGTTGCACTCGCGGCCGAGGGCGCGATCCACGTCGGTTCCGGCGCCACCCTTGTCATGTCCGGTGTGTTCACTGGCAGCTCCGGCCTCAACAAGAACCTTCCGGGTGCCCTCACCTTCAACGCCCAGCAGTACTACTCCTCGCAGACCACCCTCAACGCCGGCACCACCACCCTCAACGCGGGTTCCAACACCCTCTTCCCCGGCCAGGCCCTCGTCGTCAACAACGGCGCCACCCTCGACCTCAACGGCACCGCCCAGCATGTCGGTGTCTTCAGCAGCACCAACTCCGCAGTCCCCGGTGCCGGTGGCTCCGTCGTCAACACCGCCTCCAGTGCCGCCACCCTTGTCCTCACCGCCACCAGCGGCGTCTGGGCCGGCTCCATCAGTGGCGCCATCGATTTCGGCCGCACCGGCGCCAACACCATCAGCCTTCTGAACGCCAACCCGTTCACCGGCCGCACCGTTGTCCTCGGCGGCGGACTCACCCTGCGCGACTTCGCCACCCTTTCCGGAACCTCCTCCGTCACGGTCAACAACTCCATTCTGATCCTCGACAACAACGCCGGCCTCTACATCGACAACACCAACCGCATCAACGACGCGGCCACGGTGTCCCTGAGCGGCGGCAGCCTCACCTTCACCGGCCATGCCAACGGTGCCAGCAGCGAGGCCCTCGGCGCACTCACCTCCGCCAACGGTGCCAACGTCATCACCTCCAGCGTCCAATCGGTCGGCAGCTTCGCCTCCGCAGACCTCACCTTCGCCAGCCTCACCCGCAACACCGGCACCACGATCAACTTCACCTCGGGCAACGGCACGCTCGGCGCCGTCGGTGTCAACCCGCGCATCCTCTTCACCAGCCCGCTCACGAACAACTCCTCCACCAACGCGCTGGGCGGATGGGCCATCGCCAACAGCTCCGACTTCGCCGCCTACAACGCCTCCCAAGGCGTCGGCGCCGTCGGCTCCATCGGCTACGTCGGCTACACCGGCGGCTACGGCTCCGGTGCGTCTCTCGCAGGCTTCTCGTCCGGTGCCATCACCAATGTCCTCGCGGGGGCCGCTCTCACCACCACGCTGCCTTCCGGCGGCGCCACCACCGGCATGCTGCGCCTTGCGGGCGCCTTCACCAACAGCATCGCCTTCACCAGCGGCAGCGATGTCCTTCGCATCGAGCAGGGAGGCCTCCTGCGCTCCAACAACGCCAACACCACCGACATCGGCACCACAAGCATCCGCGGCGTGCTCACCGCCGGCACCGGCGCCGGTGGCACCACGGAACTCGTCGTCTTCAACAACGCCAACACCACCGGCGCCAACGCGATGACGATCAACTCCGTCATCGCCGACAACACCACCGGCAGCGGCAACGCCGTGCGCCTCGTCAAATCCGGCGGCAACGCAGGCAGCGCCGGCGTCCTCGCCCTCACCGCCAACAACACCTACACCGGCGGCACCTACGTCCAGCAGGGCATCCTCGAACTGCGCGGCTCCGGCGTCGTCATCCCCAATGGCGGCCTCGTCATCAACGGCGGCACCAACTACGTCATCACCACCGTGCAGGAGTTCGCCAGCGCCGGCCAGATCGGCACCGGCAACGATGTCACCATCAACGGGCGCGCCGCACTCACCCTCTTTGGCAGCACGACCCTCAGCAGCCTCACCCTCAACAACAACGGCGGCGAAACCGGCCCCGTCATCACCCCCGTCGGCGTCCTCACCCTCACCAGCAACTCCCCGGTCACCGCCGCCTCCGCGGAAGCCGGCGTCGCCGCGCGCATCACCGGCGCCACCCTCGCACTCGCTGCTGGCGCCAACACCTTTGCCGTCGACGGCATCAAGCTCCCGGGCAGCTCCGCGATCTACAACGCGATCGCCCCGACGCTCACCATCACCTCCATCTTGCAGAACGCCACCACCGCCGCCTCCATCACCAAGAGCGGCACCGGTCTGCTCCAACTCTCCGGCGCCAGCACGTTCACCGGCGGCCTCACCACCACAGGTTCCTCCGGCGGCATCATCCTCGGCGCCGACACGAACATCACCACGCTGGTCTCCGCAGGGCTCGGCGCCAACACCACCGCCTTCGCCTCCGGCCCCGTCGGCACAGGCACGCTCACCCTCGCCTCCGGGAACTCCCTTTTCACCGCCGACGCCGCGCGCACCATCGTCAACAGCGTGGTGTTCCAAGGCAACCCCACCTTCGACAACACCTCCACCGGCACCACCCGTGTCATCACTCTCGCGGGTTCGGTCACCACACCCAGCGGTGCGCTCACCTTCAGCATCCCCAACCCCAACGTCAGCGCCTCCATCACCGGGCCCGTGACCAACATGGGTTCCGTCACCTCCATCACAAAGAACGGCCTCGGTAACCTCTCCCTCAACATCACCGGCATCGGTTCCACCGTCCCGATCACCATCAACAGCGGCGGCTCCCTCGGTCTGCTCACCGACGGCACAGGCTCCGGCTCACCGGACACCATCACCCTCGGGGCCGTGAGCTACGATGCCTCGCTGCCGGTCATCACCATCGGGCGCGCAGGTCAGACCCTTCTTTGGAACCAGGCCGCCAACAAGACCATCGCTCCGTCCAGCTTCACCGGGCATCTCGAGAACGGCCTCACCCTCACCAACAACAACCAGTACGGCCTCCTGCTCTCGGGCAACGTCGCGCTCAATGCCGCAATCGGTTCCACCGGCCCCACCTTCAGTGTTTCCGCCGCCAGCACCTCCAACATCGTCGACGGACTCACCCTCTCCGGCGTGCTGAGTGGCGGCGCCACGGGCTCCACCGCGGTCGTCCTCACCAAGTCCGGTGTCGGCACCCTCGCTCTCTCCAACGCCTCCAACACCTTCGGCGGCTCCGCCTCCATCATCGACATCACCGGAGGTATCCTCAGCGTCTCCGCCAATTCCGCCCTCGGTAATTCGGCCAACGTCGTCCGCCTCTCCGCCAACTCCGCGACCCAGGGTCTGCGCCTCACTGGCGGCACCAGCTACACCCTCACCGGCCGCACCATCAACATCAACGCCGCCACCGTCGGCATCGATGTCAGCGGCGGCACCGTCGCCACCCTCGACACCGCCTTCACCTACAGCGCCGCCTCCAACGCGCTCCAGAAAAACGACAACGGCATCCTCGCCTTCAGCTCCACCGTCAACAACGCCAACCTCACCGCCGCATGGACCGTCAATGCAGGCGGCCTGCGCATCGCCAACAATTCCAACCTCAATTCCAACGCCACCGCCGTCACGGTTTCCAACAACACCGGCGCCGCGCTTCAACTCGATGGCTCGGCCGGTGCGATCACTCTCTCCCGCGCGATCAACATCAGTAACTCCGGCATCAACACCGGCGGCGCACTCCAGAACCTGAGTGGCAGCAACACGGTCTCCGGCACCATCACCTTCGCGAACGCCGTCACCATCGGCGCCGACAGCGGTTCCACTCTCAACCTCACCGCCGCCTCGCCCTTCTCCGGCAACCAAGCCCTCACCCTCAACGCCGCCGGCACCATCAACATCTCCGGCGCACTCGCCGCCTCCAACCCGGGCGCGATCACCAAGATCGGCGCGGGCAATCTCGCGCTCACGGGCGACAGCACAGCGAGCGCCTACGTGGCCACGATCGGCGTGAACGCCGGCACACTCACCCTCAGCGGCTCCGGCAAACTCGGCGGCACCGGCGCCATCACCGTGAGCCCGGGCGCAGCGATCACCATCGACAACTCCACCAACGTCGCCAGCCGTCTTGGTGCCCGCCCGCTCACCTTTGCCGGCGCCACATTCAATTACAGCGTCAACGCCGCGGCCTCCTCCACCGAGACCATGGGCGTCCTCACCATGAGTTCCGGCGGAAGCGCGATTGCGGTCGCCAACTCCGGCTCACAAGCCTCCACGCTCACTTTCACGAGCCTTACCGCCAGCGCCGCTGGCAACTCGCTCGACGTCTCGGGCGCCGTGGGCACCTCCACTAACAAGGTCCTCTTCACCACCGCACCCACGCTGGTTCCTGCAACCACGGGCATCTTCGCGAGGATGACCACCAACGGAAACGAGTTCGCCACCTACAACGGCACCACCGGCGTCACCCCGTTCACCGGCTATTCCTCCGCCACCAACATCCTCATCGCCGGCACCACGCAGACCTTCAAGGCGCTCTCCACCACCTCCAACTCGCTCACCGTCAGCCAGACCATCAACGGCCTCACCCTCACCAGTGGCGGCGGCTCCGTGAACGTCGGCGGCCTCTCCGGCGTCACCGCCACCACGCTCACCCTCACCAGCGGCGGCATCCTCGCCAACGGCACCGGCAGCGGATCCACCCTCTCCGTCCCCGTGGTCGCGGTCGGTGCGGTGGAGGCCATGGTGCATGTCGCAAGCGGCCAGGCCCTCGATGCCTCCAGCGCCTTCACCGGCACCGCCGGCTTCACCAAGACGCTGCCCGGCACGCTCAACCTCAACTCCGCGCAGTTCGTGAGCGGCACCACGACCATCAACGCCGGCACCGTGAAACTCGTCAGCGGCGCCACCAACACGCTCCTCTTCAACAACGCCCTCACCGTCAACACCGGCGCCACACTCGATCTGAATGGCGGGATCCAGTACGTCGGCACGCTCTCCAGCCAGGGAGCCTCCATCGGTGCGGGCGCCACCGGCGGCACCATCACGTCCTCCACGGGCCTCGGCATGCTGGTCATCAACAGCGCCGCCTCCAACTTCTCCGGTTCCCTCTCCGGAACGAGC
This sequence comes from Chthoniobacter flavus, assembly GCA_945861435.1. Classification (GTDB taxonomy): domain Bacteria; phylum Verrucomicrobiota; class Verrucomicrobiia; order Chthoniobacterales; family Chthoniobacteraceae; genus CAIURC01. The sequence continues at coordinate 124,943 of CAMAUX010000008.1, forward strand.
GGCAGCACCGGCGTCGGCTTCGTGCGTTCGGGCGCCTCCGGCAGCTTCAACGTCCTCAACCCACTCACCTACAGCGGACCCACCCTCATCAACGGCGGCGGCCTGACCACCGGCACAAGCGGCGCCCCCACGCTCATCGGGCTCACCCTCTCTGACAGCGGCAGCCTCCCCAACACCTCCTCCCTCACCGTCAACTTCTCCTCGATCAACCTGAACAATTACAACGGGATGATCAATGCGACGGATCGCCTCAACGATTCCGCGCCCGTCACCCTCAACGGCGGTAGCATCAACATCTTCGGTCGTCTCAACGCCTCCAGCAGCGAGTCCATCGGCGCGGTCTCCTTCAACCAAGGCGTCTCGGTTCTCTCAGCGGCGGAAAGCGTTCAAAACGGCATCGCCCCCAATACAGCAAGGCTCACGATCGCAAGCGTCTCGCGCAATGCGGCTGCCGGTGCCACCGCCTTCTTCGCCCAGAACTATCAGGGCGGCAGCAGCGCACTCCTTGGGCAGTTGGGGGCCAGCAACACCTTCAACGCCAAAAACATCATCATCACCTCCGCTCCGTCGCTCACCAACCAGCTCATGGGCGGCTGGGCGTTCGCGGGTACGGGCTTCTTCAACACCGGCGTCATCGAATTCGCCAGCTACATCCCGACCCTCGGCGTCGGCGCACTCAACACCGCGGGCTTCCCCGGCTACGACGGCATTTCTCTCGCCGGCGCCACGGCCACCCAAAACATCCGCGTCAGTGCGAGCACCGCCGCCCCCTCCGGCACCACCACCCTCAACTCCCTCAACTTCCTCAATACCGCCGCGAGCACCAACAACGTGCTCACCTTCACCGCCGCAACCGACAAGCTCGTGTTCACGAGCGGCGGCCTCCTCGTGCAGAACGTCAACACCACCTCCGGCACCGCCTCCCTCGGCGCCTCCGCCAACTCCGGTCGCCTGACTTCCGCCTTCTCCAACGGGGCCGGCTCCAACGATCTCTTCCTCTTCTACCAGAACAGCACCGCTGCCAACGTCCTCACCGTCAACTCCGTGATCGAGGACAACGGCTCCACTCCCGTGCGCCTCGTCGTGACCGGCGGCAACTACCCTGCGAGCAACGTCACCCTCCAGGGAACCAACACCTATACCGGCGGCACCGTGGTCAGTAACGAAACCCTCACCCTCGGCGCCACCGGCACGATCCCCGCGGGCGGCGTGATCCTCAACAACGCCACCTTCACCCAGACAAGCGGCGGCGTCATCGCCTCACAGGCCGCCACCCTCAACGGCGGCAGCATTCTGACTCTCGTCGGCAACAACACCCTCACCAGCCTCGCGTTCAACAACTCCGGCGGCGTCGCCACCCCCACCGTCGCCACCGGCGGAGTGCTCACCCTGCCCGGAGGATCCAGCATCAGCGCCACTTCCAGCAACGTCGGCACCACCTCCACCCTCAGCGGCACCGTGGATTTCGGCGGCAACACGCCCACCGTCTCCGTCGCCCCCATCCAGTTCACCGACCCGGTCACCTCCACCACCAAGGTCCTCGCCCCGTGGCAGGCGACCTTGCACATCAGCGCGGCCGTCCAGAATTCCGGCACCATCACCAAGACCGGTAACGGCGTTCTCCAACTCTCCGGTGCCAGCACCTTCAGCAACGGCCTCACCATCAGCGCGGGCGGCCTCATCATCGGCGCCAGCAGCACGCCCTCGAACCTCTACGACACCGTCACCTCCGGCCCGCTGGGCACCGGCTCGGTCACCATGGCCGCGGGCACCAGCCTCCTCGCCTCCGGCGCTTTCACGGTCGCGAACAACTTCACGTTCCTTGGTGACACCACCTTCGCCGGCACCAACAACCTCACCCTCAACGGCATCACCACGCTGCCCTCCACGTGGAATGCCACGGTCGCCGCGCCCCAGATGACCGTCGCCATCGGCGACGCCAGCAACGCCGTCTCCACCGATATCATCAACAAGTACGGACTCGGCACCCTCACCGTCGGCAACTACGCAGGTACCATCCAAGCCACCGGCGGCCTCGCATTCACCAGCGATGGCAACACGCTCGGCACCCAGCAGAGCATCTCTCTCGGCGGCAACCTCACCCTCACCGGCGACACCTCCGTCTCCGTCAACCGCTCCGGCTCGGCCCCCAACGCCCGCAACAAAGTCCTCCAGAAGGCGGCCCTCACGCTTCCCGGAAACATTCTCAGCGTCACCAATTCCAACGGCTACGGCCTCGAGTTCACCGGCGCCACCACCATGACCGGCCCGGCTCACTTCGCCGTCGCCACCGCCACCGCGTCCAACGTCAATCAGGGCCTCACGCTCACCGGCCAGATCACAGGCACCGGCTTCGGCATGATGAAGTCCGGCGCCGGCGCACTCGTCCTCGGCTCCGCTTCCAACACCTTCGGCGGTTCCGGTTCCACCATCGACATCATCGGCGGTGTCGTCGCCGCAGGCTCCGACGGCGCCCTCGGTAATTCCAACAACTCCGTCATCCTCAATATCGACGCGAGCACCGGCGCTGGTTTCCGTGCCACGAACACCTTCTCCACCAGCCGCACCTTCCGCCTCGCGCAGACCAACAACGTCATCGAGGCCACCGCCGGAAGCGTGTTCACCATCACCTCGCCCTTCACCCTTTCGGCCACCACCAACATCCTCAACAAAAACGACAACGGCGTCCTCGAAATCGCCGCCAGCAACTCCGCCACCAACTGGTCGGTCACCGGTGGCGGCATCCTCATCAACGCGGGCGCCGTGCGGCTCAGCAACAGCAGCGCCGCCGGTCTCTCCACCAACAAGCTCGTCGTCAACGCCGCCATCGGTGCGGCTCTCCAGCTCTCCGGCGGCGTCTCCATCGCCAATCCGCTGGTCCTCAACAACGTCAGCAACGAGACCTCCCGCGGCGGCCTGCAAAGCGGGGGACATCTTCAAAGCGTCTCCGGCACCAACACCTACAGCGGCCTCATCACCACCACCTTCGATGCCTTGATCGGTGCCGATTCCGGATCCACCCTCAACATCACCGGTGGCATCGACAACACCGGCACTCGTCAGCTCGGCATTCTGGGCGCGGGCACCGTCAATATCTCCAGCGCCATCGCCAATGCGGGCGTCTACCAGTTCAACAAGTTCGGCGCGGGCACGGTGAACTTCACCACCGCTCAGACGCAATCCCTCAGCACCAACTCCACATCCGGTGTCCGGGTCAACGCGGGCACCTTCTCCCTCAGCCAGTCCGGCGCGCTCGGCGTCGCCCCCTCCAACGGCATCCTCGTCTACCCGGGCGCGCTGCTCAATGTCGACGACTCCGCCAGCATCGTCGCCAGTCGTCTCGCCACCGCTGCCGTCAGCCTCAATGGCGGTAACTTCACCTACACCGGCAACGCGGCAAACTCTGCGGAAACCGCGGGGGGGCTCTCGCTCTCCAACGGCGCCTCCGTCATCACCTCCAACCCCACCGGGGCCGGCACGGTCGCGCTCACCTTCGCGAGCTTCACCCAGAACGCCGACACCGCCTTCACCCTTGCGGGCACGGGCCTGGGCTCCGCCTCCAATAAGATCCTCTTCACAACCGCCCCCACCACCACTCCCGCCACCACCGGCATCCTCGGGCGCGGAATCTACACCACGGGCGGCGCCTTCGACTTCGTCTCCTACAACCACACCGGTTCCGCCGCCAACACCAACGGCCTCCAAGCCTTTGCCGCGTACAACGCCACCAGCGCCACCAACATCAACTCCGCCGCCGCCACCGACACGGTCAATGTCGATTCCGGCATGACCACCGCCTCCCTCACCGCCAGCAAGACCCTCAACGCCCTCAAGTTCACGGGCACCGGACTGAGCGTGGGCGGCGCCTCCCTCAACACCCTGACACTCACGGCCGGCGCTGTCGCCGCCACCGGCGGCACCAACACCCTCAGCGTTCCCATCCTCGCCTTCGGCACCACCCAGGCCGTCTTCCACGTCAACTCCGGCTCCACGCTCAATCTCAGCAGCACCCTCAGCGGTTCGGGCGGCCTGGTGAAAGCCGACGGCGGCACCCTCGTTATCAACGCTCCGGCCAATGCCCTCGGCCTCTCGAACACCACCGCCAATTACCTCTTCTCCGGAACGATCGACGCGCTCGGCGGAACCTTGAAACTGGGCGCCTCCAACGCCCTTGCCCAAAACTCCTTCCTGCGCGTCGGCCCGGGTGCCACGTTCGACCTCGCCGGCTACACCCAGTTCTTACAGGGCTTCTTTACCAACTCCTTCGTTCCGGAAACTTCCGCGGGCGCCCTCGGCTCCGTCACCTCCTCCACGGGCACGGGCAACCTGATCATCAATCAGGACAACAACACCCGCGACTGGGCGGGGTCTATCAGTGGTTCCATCAACCTCACCCGCGCCGGCCTGCAGACTTTCTCCGTCTACAGCAACCAGCCCTACACCGGCACCACCCTCCTCAACGGCAACATCACCACCCTCAGGGATCAGGGCGCCCTCTCCGGCACTTCGCGCATCGACATCAACTACGCCACCCTCACCCTCGACAACGCCGTAGGCCTCACCAGTTCCACCAACCGCATCAACGACTCCGCCCCCGTCTTCCTGCGCGGAGCCACCCTCAATTTCAACGGTCGCGCCCAGAACGCCTCCAGTGAAACCCTCGGCGCGGTCACCCTTTCCCAAGGCCTCTCCTTGATCACCTCCGTCGTCGGCGGCACAGGCATCAACTCCACCGACCTCACCTTCACCAGCCTCAACCGCGCGGTCGGCGGCGGCGCCGTCAACTTCACCGCGGCCACCGGCGGCCTCATCGGCAGCAGTTCCCGGATCCTGATCAATTCCATCAACGGCACCTCCACCGCCACCGCTGGCGGCGGTCTTACGAACAACATCATTGGCGGCTGGGCCACCGTCGGCCTCAGCGATTTCGCCACCTACATCCCGGGCCTCGGCATCGCCCCGCTCGGCACCGTGGGCGGCCCCTCCTACGCCACCGCCACCACGATCTCCAACGCCTCGCTGGCCACCGATAACATCAAGCTCGGCACCGGCACCTCCACCATCACCCTGGACACCACCGTCAACAGCGTGGCCACCAGCAACGTGGCGGTCGGCACCGTCTCCATCGCTGCGGGCAAGACCCTCACCATCGGCACCGGCGGCCTTCTGAGCTTCACGGGGTCCACATGGAATCTGGGCGCAGCGGTCAACCAAGGCTTCCTCACCAGCGGCGGCCCTGAACTCTTCTTCTACGTCCAGACTGGCGGTGCAGCCACTCCGACGATCAATGCGGTCATCAAGGACAACGCCGCCGGCGCCGTCAGCCTGATCAAGACCGGTGCAAACACCGGCACCGTTACCGCCACCAACACCTACACCGGCGGAACCGTCGTCAGTCAGGGCGTCCTCAACGTTGCTTCCACGGGCTTGATCCCCCTCGCTGCAACACCCGCCAACGGCCTTGTCATCAACAACGCCACCGTCACCCTCAACGCTGCGGGCGCCATCGCCTCCGGCAACATCGTCACCCTCAACGGCGGCGCATCCGTCCTCAACCTCTTCGGCAACAACACTCTCGAAGGCCTCGTCTTCAACAACAACGGCGGCATCAACAGTCCCACCGTCAACACCTACTCCACCGCCAGCGTCACCGGCGCGGGTTCGATGGGCGTCCTCACCATCGGTTCCTCCGGCATCACCGCCACCTCCTCGAACGTCTACACGAGCGGTGTCTCCACCGTCGAAGGCCTCCTGGATTTCGGCTCCAGCGCAAACACCATCAACGTCGATTCCATCAACGTGAACGGCGCCACCGATGTCTCCCCGTTCCAGCGCGGCCTCCAGTTGCGCGGCATCATCGGCTCCTCCGGCGGCATCACCAAGACCGGCGCCGGCGTCCTCGAACTCGCCGCCCAAGAGTCCTTCACCGGCCCCTTCACCGTCTCCGCTGGCTCCATCAAAACGGGCGTCACCAACGCAGGTTCACGCTACTCCGCGCTCACGCTGAACTCCGGCACCCGTCTCGACCTCGCCGGCCTCAACACCACATGGGGCTCCCTCGCAGGCTCCGGCACGGTCTTCAACAGCACGACAACCGCCGCCACTCTCAGCGCCGGTTTCGACAACACCTCCACCGTCTTCTCCGGCCAGTTCGCCCGCTACAACGACTCCACCCTCAATCCCACAGCCTTCACCAAGATCGGCACCGGCACCCTGCGTCTCACCGCCGCCCAATCCGCCTCCAGCGCCTCCACAGGCACCATCACGATCAGCGGTGGTACTCTCGCCTTCGACGGCTCTGGCGGATGGTTCACAGGCACCTCCACCCCCGCGTTTTCGACCATCTTCACCGTCAACTCCGGCGGCACTCTCTCGCTCGATAACACCGCCGCAAACCTCAACAACCGCCTCGGCATGGGCGCTGTCGGGACGCTGAACATCCAGGGCGGCAAACTCGCCATCAGCGGCTCTTCCGCCTCCGCCACCACCGAGTCCATCACCACCTTCAACGTGGTCAACGGCGGCGGTCGCATCGAGCTCACCCCCAACGCCGCAAGCGCTCTCACCCTCGCCATCACCACGCTCAACTCCGCCAACGGCACGGGTTCGCTCGTCATCGGCGGCATCACCGGAGCCGCTTCCGGCGCCGGTGTGGCCAACGTCACCATCACCACGCCGAACATCCTCGGCACGCAGGGTGGGGGAGCCAACAGCACCACCACCATGTCCGTGCGCCACGACATCCTCGGCGATTCCAGCGTCTCCGGCTACGGCACAGGCTTCCTCACCAAAGACTCGGTCACCAACAACTACCGCGCCCTGGCTGCGAGCGAACTCAACTCCACCGTGTCCACATGGGCCGGCACACAGAACGCCGGCCTCTCCTCCGCGCAGACCATCGCCGCCGCCACCGCCGCCAACACCCTCACCATCAGCGGCACCGCGAGCCTCGGGTCCGGCCTCAACACCACCACCTTTGGCGACTTCAACGCCGCGGGCGGTCTGCTGACCATGTCGCTCTCCAATGCCACGGCCACCCTCGTTCTGGCCAACGCCACCGCCTCCATCAACCTCGGCGCCTACCAGGCCACCACCGCCGCCACCACCCCCTTCCTCCACGTCCTCAACGGCGCCACCCTCAACCTCAACGCCGCACTCGCCACCAACGGCACCGCCGGCATCCTTAAGGCGGGCGACGGCGTCCTCAATCTCACCAAGCCCGCCTACTTCACCGGCACCACCGTCCTCAACGGCGGCACGCTTCAGCTCAACTCCGGCGCAGCCAACACCCTCCTCGTCGTCCCCGGCGCAGGCGCTCCCACCGTCGGCGCCGTCACCATCAACGGCATCGGCTCTGTCCTCGATCTGATGGGACAAAACCAGACCATCGGCGTTCTCTCCTCCACCAACACGCTCCCGGGCATGTCCGGCACCATCCAGAGCACCAACGCCGCCACACTCACCACCGTCGGCACCGGCACGTTCTCCGGAGTGATCAGCGGTGCCGTCGCTCTCACCCGCGCCGGTAACACCACCACCACCCTCACCAACGCCAGCACCTACACCGGCGCCACCACCGTGCGCGGCGGCACCCTGCAGT